>NZ_JAUSYY010000001.1:3344085-4012902 GCF_030817175.1 Agromyces ramosus
CACCCGAGGAGATCGTCGACATGGCGGCGCTGGCCCGCACCGTGTACGTCGACCCCACGATCCACGACTACGTCTCACGCCTCGTCGACGCGACCCGCACCGCCCGCGAGGTGCGTCTCGGCGTCAGCGTGCGCGGCGCGCTCGCGCTGATCCGCGCGGCGAAGACGCACGCGGCCGGCCGCGGCCGGCACTATGTCGTGCCCGACGACGTGAAGGCGCTCGCCGAGCCCGTGCTCGCGCACCGCCTCATCCTCGACCCCGAGGCCGAGTTCGACGGCGTCACCGCCTCGAACATGATCGCGCAGGTGCTGATCGAGACGCCGCCACCCTCGACCAGGCAGGCGGTGTGACCCTCACCCGGACCCGCACATCGATTCCCGAGGACGCCAAGAGAGAGGGCCTGCTCGCGGTCGTCATCGGGCGTGCCGTCGCGTGGGCGGCCGCCGGTTGGGCTGTGGTCCTCGAATGGGCGCGGGCCGTTCGGGGCGTCGTCACGCCTCTCGGGTGGGCCTTCGTCGCGGCCGCGGTCGTCTCGCTCACCGCGGGCTACGGGTGGGGCTGGCTCGAGCTCATCGCGCTCGGATGGGGTCTCGCGGTGCTCGTGGCCGCGGCATCCGTGTGGCTCATCGGCCGTGGCGCCGGCACAATCCGCCTCGTGCTGCCCGCCGCGCGGGTCGTGGTCGGCGAGCCCGCAGAGGCTCGCCTCATCGCCGCGAACCCGGGTCGCCGCCGGTTCGCCGGGGTCCAGCTCGAGTTGCCGGTGGGCATGCGCGTCGTCGAACGGGTGCTGCCAGGGTTGCCACGCGGCGGCGCCTTCGACGAGCAGTTCCCCATCCCGACCGAGCGGCGCGGAATCGTGCCGGTGGGCCCGGCGCGCACCGTGCGCGCCGACCCGATCGGGCTGATGCGTCGGGAGATCGTCTGGTCCGAGACGGCCGAGCTGCACGTGCATCCGCGTACCGTGCCGATCACCGCACTCAGCACGGGGTTCATCCGCGACCTCGAGGGTTCGCCCACTCGTGACCTCACCGCGAGCGACATCGCCTTCCATGCCCTGCGCGAGTACGTGCCCGGTGACGACCGGCGATTCATCCACTGGAAGAGCTCGGCCAAGACCGGCACCTTCATGGTGCGCCAGTTCGAGGAGACGCGGCGCAGCCGGCTGATGATCATCCTCGACCTCGAGCCGGGTGCGTATGCGGATGCCGCGGAGTTCGAGCTCGCCGTGAGCGCCGCCGCCTCGGTGGGGGCGCGCGCGATCCGCGACGCCCGCACCGTCTCATTCGTCGTGTCCGGCCGCCTCCGCCCCGGCGCGCCCACCCACGGCGGCGCGATGCGCGAGCTGCCGACCGTCTCCCGTGATCGCCTGCTCGACGCCCTCTGCCTCGTCGAGATCGACGACCGGTCGGCGATGCTGCCCGACGTCGCACGCGCGGCGGCCGAGTCGCTCGCCGGCGTGTCGCTCGCGTTCCTCGTCACCGGAACCGCGCGCGGCGTCACCCCGCTTCGTGCTGCCGTGACGAGGTTGCCGATGGGCATCGAGGCGATCGCGGTGCAATGCGCGCCCGAGGGCGAGCCGTCGGCTCGCACGATCGCCGGCCTCACCGTCTTCGGCATCGGGTACCTCGAAGACCTGCGCGCGATGCTCGCGAGATCGGCGTCGGTCGCGTGAACACCCGGAGCGCGGCGGGGGCGCGTCGGTTCTGGCCGACGGCCATCACCGTGGTGCTCGTCGTGGCCATGCTCGCCGCCGCGATGATCCCGTGGTGGCCGATCTACGAGAGTCCGGCCTTCATCGTCGCCGCCGTGGTGGCGATCATCGCAGGCACCGCGATGGGGGTGGCCGGCGCTCGGTTCCGACTCCCGGCCTGGGCGGTCGTCGTCACGATGTTCGGTGCATACCTTGTGCTGGGTGTACCTGCGGCGGTGCCCGGACGAGCGATCGCCGGCATCCTGCCGACACCGGCGGGCCTCGTCGAGCTCGTATCGGCCGCAGCGCTCTCGTGGAAGCAGCTCGTGACCATCGCGGTCCCCGTCGGGTCCTTCCAGACGCTGCTCGTGCCACCGTTCCTACTCGGTCTCATCGCTGCGACGGCTGCCGTCACCATCGCGCTCCGGAGCAGGTATCCCGCCACTGCCGTCTTCCCTCCCGCGCTGCTGCTGGTCGCCGGCATCGGCTTCGGAGTGGTGCACGACACGCTCTCGATCGAGGCGGGCCTGGCCTTCCTCGTGACCGCGGTCGCGTGGCTCGTGCGCGTGTCGATCGCCAATCGTCGGGCCATCACGAGCGGCCGTCGCGTCGAGGCGGCGTTGACCGACGCGCGGCGAGTGCTCGGGGCGGCCGCGCTCGTCGCGATCGCGCTCGTCTGCTCGACGGCGGCATCGCTGGCCATGCCGACGCCGCATCGCAATGTCCTCCGCGCCGAGCTGCAGCCGCCGTTCGAACCGCGGGCGCACGACAGCCCGCTCGCCGGCTTCCGCGCCGCCTTCGATGCCGACGTCGAGGACGTGCCGATGTTCGAGGTGCGCGGACTGCCTGTGGGATCAGGTATCCGCATCGCCGTGCTCGACAGCTATGACGGCATCGTGTACGCCGTGGGCGGTGCCGACGGCGCTGCCGCGTCAGGCCAGTTCAGCCGGGTTCCGTATCGGCTCGACCAGTCGGAGGCTCCCGGCGAGTCGATCGAGCTCGACGTCTCGGTGCTCGGGTACGACGATATCTGGGTGCCCGGGGTCGGACGGCTCGAGCAGATCGAGTTCAATGGCCCGCGGTCGGCGATGCTGGCGGAGGAGTTCTTCTACAACGATGCCACTGGCACCGCGGCCGTGCAGGGCGGTCTGGAGTCTGGTGACGAGTATCGCGCTGTGGCGAAGGTGCCGACCGATCCGGTCCTCCTCGGCTCGCTGCGCCCCGGCACGAGCGTCTTGCCGCCGGCCCCCGAGTTGCCGGAGCAGCTCGCGAAGCTGCTCGACGCGTGGGCACCCGCGACGGATGCTCCCGGCGAACGCCTCGCGGGGGTCATCAACGGCTTCCACCGCGAGGGCTACGTCAGCCACGGCCTCGACGACGCCGCGCCGAGCCGGTCGGGGCACTCGCTCGATCGGCTGGACGAACTCGCGACCGAACGCCCGATGGTCGGCGACGGCGAACAGTACGCCGCCGCGGCGGCCCTGATGGCGAGGGAGATCGGGTTCCCGGCTCGCGTGGTCGTGGGGTACGTGCAGCCGGCCGACGAGGAGGTCGCCGGCGGAGCCGATGACGTCACAGGAGATGCGACATCCGGCGATGGTTCCGTGGTGTTCAGGAGCGGCGACCGGCAGGCGTGGATCGAGGTGCAGACCTCCAAGGGCGAGTGGATCTCGATCGATCCCAACCCGGAGCCCCGCCCGATTCCCGACCGGGAACCCGACCAGCCGACGATCGTCTCGAGGCCCCAGTCGGCGTTGCCGCCGCCAGCCGAGCGCACCCCCGTCGACGATCTCGCCGCCGATCCCGACGTGCCGCCCGATGAAGGCGACGGTGGTGCCGATGCCTGGTTGCAGGTGCTGTTCGGGGCGCTCAGCGTCACCGGATTCGTGCTCTTGGGGCTCGCCGTGCTCACGAGTCCGTTCCTGGCGATCATCGTCGCGAAGCTCAGGCGACGCCGGTTACGACGCAACGCGGCGACCGCAGCCGAGCGCATCGAGGGCGGTTGGCAGGAGTTCGCAGATTCCGCAGCCGATTTCGGCTACCCGATCAAGCCGGCGGCGACGCGGGCGGAGCAGGCGGCGACGGTGGGTGGGCTCGCACCGCTCGTGCTCGCATCCGTCGTCGACCGGGCCGCATTCGCGCCCGACGGACCCGACGACGGCGACGATCTTCGCGTCTGGGACGCCGTCGACGAGCTCCAGGAGCGCCTCGGTGCGCCCCGCACCCGACGGGGAGCGGCTGCGCGCAGCGGTCTCCCTCACCTCTCTCGGCGGGTACGCTGTGAGCCGGAAGGGAGAGCGTTCGTGACATGTCGGATCTGCGGGGCGGAACTGCCCGCGGGGGCGATGTTCTGCGGCGAATGCGGCAGCTCCACGAGTGCGACACCCGAGTCCCGCAGGCGCCCCGACCCGCGGCCCGGCGACACGACGGCGATCGAACGCCCCGCGCGGCAGAGCAGCGGCGTGATCAGCATCCCCGTCGACGGATTCCGTGCGGCGACCGCGATCGGCGACCCGGCAGGTCGCGAGCGGGCAGCCGGTGAGGCACCGGTCGACAGCCCGGAGCAGACTCCCGTGGTCGCGTCGGCGCGATTCGTGCTCCGATTCAGCACGGGTGAGACGCGAACGGTCTTCGGGGCCGGACTCATCGGCAGGCGGCCGATGCCGCAACCGGGCGAGGTGTTCGATCATCTCGTGCAGATCGCCGACCAGACGCTGTCGGTGTCCAAGACCCATCTCGAGTTCGGCGAACACGATGGGGTCCTCTGGGTTTCCGACCGGTTCTCGGGCAACGGCACGATCGTGCGGCGTCCCGACGACGGCGCATTGCGGTGCGAGCCGGGGCGTCGGTACCTCGTGCCGCGCGGCAGCCGAGTGGAGCTCGCCGAGCAGTTCTTCACCGTCGACTGACGACCCGGTCCGGCCTCGTCGGCCTCGAGGTCGGGCGCGATCATGCGACTCCTCCTCGACAGATGTATGCGCGGCGGGATGCGTCACGTCCAACGAGTCTCGGCGACCCAGCGCGGCACGGTGATGATCGGATGTCACGGTGCATCGTCTCGAAGCGGTTCCGCCGCACCCCGAACCGCCGCTCGCGCTGCCGCCTTCCCCGCCCGAGCCCGCACGGGCCGGATTCCCCCTCCTGGCGACCCTCGCACCCGTCATCGGTGCGCTCGGGCTCTGGGCGGTGACCGGCTCGATGTTCTCGCTCATGTTCGCGGCACTCGGCCCGATCGTCGCGGTGGCGTCGGTGTTCGACGCCAGGCGGCTGTCGAGGCGGCAGCGTCGCCGCGCCGAGCACGAGCGCGCCGTGCGGCTCGACGATCTCCATGGCGAGATCGACGCGCGTCACGCGCGCGAGCGCGCCGCGGCCTGGCGACGGTCCCCGTCGGCCAGGCTGCTCGTCGACAGCGCGTTCGCCCCGCACTGGCGCGATGGCACCGTTCCAGCGATCGTGCTCGGTCGCGGGGCGGCGCCCAGTGCGCTCCGTGTCGACGGCGCGCCGGTCGGCGCGACCGACCGCGCCGTCCTCGAGCGCGCCGCGCGGCTCGACGACGCACCGGTGCTCGCCGATCCCGAGGGCGGCATCGGATTCGTCGGTGCCCTCCCGATCGCTCGTGCGGCTGCGCGGGCCGTGGTCGTGCAGGGTGCGAATCACGCGATCCCCGGTGCGCTCACCGTCGAGCTGCCGGAGGGTGCGGCATGGCGCTGGGGGGCGCGATTGCCGCACGTCCTCAGCGCAGACGGCGGGCACCGCGTCCTGCGCGTCGTCGAGGCGCTCGCGGGGGCGATGTCGTCGGCAGTGGCATCCGCCGGCGAACCCGATGATCGACGCAACGATGTCGCATGCCTGGTGGCGGTCGCCCCGCATGCCTCGTCGCTGCCACCCGGTCTGCGCACCGTGGTCCGACTCGACGGGCCCGCCGTGGCCACCGTCCATCGGCCTGGGGATGCACCAGAGCTCGCCTTCGTTCCCGACCTGCTCGGCGAGGCAGAGGCGCTCCAGTGGGCGGCCGAGGCAGCCCGGGCAGCCGATCGCGCAGGGCTCGGCGCCGCGGGCATCCTGCCGCCGCGGGTGCGGCTCGGAGACCTGGAGCAGCCGACCATCCCGTCTCTCTCGCGGTCGACCCTCACGGCGGCCGTCGGGGCCGTGACCGGCGGGCCGCTCGAGATCGATCTCGTCCGCGACGGTCCCCATGCGCTCGTCGCCGGTACGACCGGGAGCGGCAAGAGCGAGTTCCTCCTCGCGTGGATCACGGCGCTCGCACTCGCGCATCGACCCGATCGGGTCTCCTTCCTGCTGGTCGATTTCAAGGGCGGCGCGGCGTTCGAGCCGATCAGGGCCCTTCCGCATGTGACGGGCATCGTCACCGATCTCGACGAGGCCGAGGCCGAGCGCGCCGTCATGAGCCTGCGGGCTGAGCTCCGTCATCGTGAGTCGGTGCTCCTCCGCGAGGGTGCACGTGACATCGCCGAGCTCGATCCCACCATGCAGCTCGCCCGTCTCGTCATCGTCGTCGACGAGTTCCAGGCGATGATCGAGCGCTTTCCCGACCTCGGTG
The DNA here is from genome assembly GCF_030817175.1 of Agromyces ramosus. Classification (NCBI taxonomy): domain Bacteria; kingdom Bacillati; phylum Actinomycetota; class Actinomycetes; order Micrococcales; family Microbacteriaceae; genus Agromyces; species Agromyces ramosus. The sequence goes on from NZ_JAUSYY010000001.1 coordinate 3,350,337, forward strand.
CCGTCATCGCCGACATCGCGGCGCGCGGGCGGTCGCTCGGCGTGCACCTCGTGCTCGCGTCGCAGCGACCGAACGGCGTCGTGCGCGAACAGGTCGTCGCGAACTGCGCCATCCGCGTCTCACTCCGCGTCGTGCAGCGCGCCGACAGCATCGCCGTCGTCGGCACTCCGGCCGCTGCCAGGATCCGTCCGGACTCGCCCGGGCGGGGCGTGGTCGACCGCGGCGACGGATGTCCCGTGCCGTTCCAGTCCGCGATCGCCGACGCGGCCGCGATCCGCGCGGCCGGCTCCCGTCACTCCCATGTGCCCCGATCGCGTCGCCCGTGGCTCGACCCGCTTCCACGCCGGATCACCGCCGCCGAGCTCGCCGGGTTCGCCGACGCGGCCGGGTCGGCCGACCTGCAGGCGATCGTGTTCGGCGTCGTCGACGAGCCAGAGCTCCAGCGTCGCGGCTTCGTCAGCTGGTCGCCCGACTCCGATGGGCACCTCCTCGTGCTCGGCATGCCGGGCAGTGGTCGGAGCACCGCCCTCACGGCGGTGGCCGACGCCATGGCGGCCCTGCACGGCCGAGGGTCGGTCGTCATGCTCGACGGCCCTCGAAGTGAGGTCTGGGACACCATGGCCGAGATGCTCGACGGCGTGCGTCACGGCACGTCGCTGCCGCGCCTCGTCGTCATCGACGACCTCGACACACGCTTCCGATCCTGGCCCGACGAGTACCGGCATGCGATCCTCGAGTCGCTCGAGGCGATCCTGCGTGAGGGGCGAGCACGTGGTCTTGCTGTCGCTGCCGCGACCTCGCAGCCGCACGGGCTCAGTCAGGCGATGCGAGACGCCTTCGGCGATCGGGTGCTGCTGCGGCATCCGACAAGGTCCGATCTCGTGCAGGCCGGGGGAGCGGGCGAGCTGTGGCGCGCGAGCGAGCTTCCCGGCGCAGGCCAGTGGCGAGGGCGTCGCGTTCAGCTCGTCACCGCACCGACCTGGTCCGCGACCCCGACCAGGGTCGTGCCGCGGCTCGAGCTGGTCGCAGGGCGGGTGCATGCCGTCGCGTCGGCGAGGCCACGTGCCGACGCTGACACGTTGCGGTCGCTCGGCCACGCCCCGGTGCTGCTTGCGCCGGGCGGTGAGGCCGCCGCTCGGCTCGCCCTCGAGTCGTCCGCGGCGTGCGGAGAACCCGCTCTCGTGCTGGTCGGCGACGCCGACGCGTGGGCGTCGAACTGGAGTGTCGCGGCCGCGATCCGCGAAGATGCGGTCGTCGTCGTGCACGGCGGTGCGGCCGAGTACCGCGCGCTCGTTCGCGATCGGACACTGCCACCGCTGCTCGACGACGGCGGCCTGCGGCAGTGCTGGGTCGTGCATCCGGGAGAGCCGCCCGGTCGTGCACTCTGGCCCGTCGGGGTCGTCCACAACTGAAACCGCGCCATATGACCCAGACTCGTGCTGAATCCGTACGCAACGTGTGCAGAAATTAACGATTTGGACATTTTCAGGTGAAAGTCGCCCGGCAGTGTGGCAATATCTTCCCACCCCCGAACGAGCCTTCGACCCGAATGGAGTCCCCCGTGAGCCGACGGCCACTTCCGCAGGACCCGATGATCCGATCCCTCATCGCGCAGGCACGCCGGGCGCAGGTGAACCGACGAACCCTGCTCGCGGGCGCGGGCGGCGGCGCGGCGGCACTCGCCCTCGCCGCGTGCTCGACCGGAGGCGGTCAGTCGAAGCCGACCCCCGCCGCCGACGCATCCTCGACCGACAAGACGCTGAACTGGGCGAATTGGGCCGCGTACATCGACGAAGACGAGGCGGGCAACTACCCGACGCTCGAGGCGTTCGAGGAGCAGACCGGCATCGCGGTCAACTACGAGGTCGCCGTCGACGACAACAACACGTACTACGGCAAGGTGAAGGACCAGCTCGCCCTCGGGCAGGACATCGGTGCTGACACCGTGTGCCTCACCGACTGGATGATCGCGCGCTGGATCCGCTTCGGGTACGCGCAGGAGCTCGACCTCGGCAACATCCCGAACGTCAAGAACCTCACTCCTTCCCTGCAAGACGTCGACTTCGACCCGGGCCGCAAGATGTCGCTGCCCTGGCAGGGCGGCTTCGCCGGCATCTGCTGGAACAAGGAAGCGGTGCCCGGCGGCCTCGCCTCGGTCTCCGACCTCTGGAACGCCGAGCTCAAGGGCCGTGTGGGCGTGCTCTCCGAGATGCGCGACACGATGGGTCTCCTCATGCTCGAGAACGGCGTCGACATCTCCGGCAAGTGGGGCGACGAGGAGTACAACGAAGCGATCGAGCTGCTCCAGAAGCAGGTCTCCGACGGCCAGGTTCGCAACATCAAGGGAAACTCCTACCTCGAAGACCTGAAGAGCGAAGACACGCTGGCAGCGATCTGCTGGTCGGGCGACATCACGGTCATCAACGCCGAGGCGGGCGACAAGTGGGAGTTCGCGATCCCGACCGCTGGCGGCACACTGTGGAACGACAACTTCCTCGTACCGATCGGCTCGCCACGCAAGGCCAACGCCGAGGCGCTCATGAACTACTACTACGAGCCTGAGGTCGCCGCCGAGGTGGCAGCGTGGGTCAACTTCATCACTCCGGTCGTCGGCGCGCAGGAGGCGGCCGCGGCGATCGATCCCGAGCTCGCCGAGAACCAGCTGATCTTCCCCAACGAGCAGACGCTCTCTAACGCGTTCGTCTTCCGCTCCCTCGACGGTGCCGAAGAGCAGAAGTACCAGGCGGAGTTCCAGAAGATCCTGCTGGGGTCGTGAGCATGGCGGTTCGCGAGTTCGCCGAGCGCGGCGCCGATCTCGAGTTGGTCGGCATCCACAAGCGGTTCCCAGGTTTCACGGCGATCGAGGAGCTCGACCTCACGATCCCCGCCGGCTCCTTCTTCGCGCTCCTCGGGCCGTCTGGCTGCGGCAAGACGACGACGCTCCGGCTCGTCGCGGGGCTCGAGGAGCCGACGCAGGGTCGCATCCTCATCGGCGGTACCGACGTCACCTCGACGAAGGCGCATGAGCGCCCGGTGAACACCGTCTTCCAGAGTTACGCGCTCTTCCCGCACATGTCGATCATCGACAACGTGTCGTTCGGGCTGAAACGACGCAGGATCACCGACGCCGAGGGGCGTGCCCACGAGGCGCTCCGGCTCGTCGAACTCGATCACCTCGCCCAGCGTCGGCCCGCGCAGCTCTCCGGCGGACAGCAGCAGCGCGTCGCCCTCGCCCGCGCGATCGTGAACCGGCCAGCGCTGCTGCTGCTCGATGAGCCGCTCGGCGCGCTCGACCTGAAGCTGCGTCGCCAGATGCAGCTCGAGCTCAAGACCATCCAGGAGGAGGTCGGGCTGACGTTCCTGCACGTCACGCACGACCAGGAGGAGGCCATGACGATGGCCGACACCGTGGCGGTCATGAACAAGGGTGCGATCGAGCAGATGGGCGCGCCCGCCGAGCTCTACGAGTTGCCGCGCACCGCGTTCGTGGCGAACTTCCTCGGGCAATCCAACCTGTTCACGGGCGAGGTGGTCGGCACCACCGATACCGCGATCACCGTCGACGCGGCCGGCATGCGTCTCATCGTGCCCACTCGACGCGCACAGCGCCACACGGGTCAGGTGACGATCGGCGTCCGCCCCGAGAAGGTGGCCCTCCACCGGGAGGCTCCGGTCGAATCGAGCGAACGGAACATGCTCGGGCCTGGTCGCGTGATCGACGTCTCCTTCTCCGGCGTGAGCACCCAGTACATCGTGGCGGTGCCGGGGATCGGCACCATGACCGTCTTCGCCCAGAACATCGGCTCGGGGCCGGTGGCGTCCGATGGTGATGAGGTCTGGGTGAGCTGGGATGTCGCGCACGGTTTCGGGCTCGACGACGCCCCGTCGGAGGCCGTCCGCTTCCCGGCCGACGATTCGACGACCTCCATCGCCGCGCAGCGGCGGGAGGCTCTCGTCGCGGAGCTCGAGGAGCACTGACTTGGCCTTCGCAGCGTTCGCGACGGCGGAGGGCCAGACACGGGCACCGATGAGGAAGAGCCGCATCGCGCTGTTCCTGCTCCTGCCCGGCATCCTCTACCTCGTCCTCTTCTTCCTGACCCCACTCGTCTCGCTCGTGCTCACCTCACTCCAGGTGCCGCGCGAGTTCGGCGACATCGGCCAGTACGACTACGCCTTCAACTGGCAGAACTACGTCGCGGTCATGAACGACTACTGGCCGCACATCGTGCGCTCGTTCGGCTATGCGCTCGCGGCCACGGTGTTCGCGCTCGCGTTCAGCTATCCGCTCGCGTACTTCATCGGCGTGAAGGCGCGGCGATGGCCGCTGCTCCAGGGCCTCATGCTCGTCCTGGTCATCGCTCCGTTCTTCATCAGCTTCCTCTTGCGCACCCTCGCGTGGAAGCAGCTCCTCTCCGACGAGTCCTTCGTGATCACGTCGCTGAAGGCGTTGTCGCTGATGGCGCCCGACGCCCATTTCACCGGCACCCCGTTCGCCGTCATCTTCGGCCTGACCTACAACTTCATCCCGTTCATGACCCTGCCGCTGTACACGACCCTCGAGCGACTCGACCTGCGTTATCTCGAAGCCGGCAGCGATCTCTATGCGAGCCCGTTCACGGTCTTCCGCAAGGTCACCGTTCCCTTGTCGATGCCCGGCATCGTCGCCGGAACGCTGCTCACGTTCATCCCGGCCGCCGGAGACTACGTGAACGCCAGCCGGGACTTCCTCGGCGGAACCGAGACACAGATGATGGGCAACGCGATCGAGGCGAACTTCCTCGTGCTGCTGAACTATCCAGCGGCCGCTGCGCTCTCGATCATCCTGATGGCGGCGATCCTCGTGCTCGTCGGCATCTACGTGAAGCGATCCGGAACGGAGGACCTCCTGTGAGCGGCGAAGTGCAGGCAGCGGCGGTGCTCGGCGGCTTCTCCGAGAGCGAGCAGCAGGAGGATGCGGGCGCACCCCGCCGGCTGCCCCGCCAGCGGCGACTCGGCCTCGGCGATTGGCTTCTGCCGGCCTACGCGATCATGGCCTTCGTCTTCCTGCTGATCCCGATCGTCTACACCTTCGTCTTCTCGTTCAACGACTCCATCAAGTCGAACATCGCCTGGCGCGGGTTCACGCTCGACAAGTGGCTGAACGTCTGCAGCGTCGAGGGCGGAGCGGTCTGCGAGGCGTTCGGCAACAGCATCGTCATCGGACTGGTCGCCACGGTCATCGCGACGACGCTCGGCACGATGATCGCGCTCGCGCTCGTGCGGTACCGATTCCGGGCGCGCTCGGCGATCAGCCTGCTCCTGTTCCTGCCGATGGCCACGCCCGAGGTCGTGCTCGGTGCCGGGCTCGCCGCGCAGTTCCTCGCGGTCGGGGTCGCGAAGGACATGACGACGATCATCCTGGCGCACACGATGTTCTGCATCAGCTTCGTCGTCGTCACGGTCAAGGCGCGGGTCGCGAGCCTCGATCCGGCACTCGAGGAGGCGGGCCGCGACCTCTACGGCAGTCCCGCCCAGGTGTTCTGGCGAGTCACCTTCCCGCTCCTGACGCCGGGCATCATCGCGGCGGCGCTCCTGTCGTTCGCGCTCAGCTTCGACGACTTCATCATCACGAACTTCAACTCGGGGTCGGTGTCCACGTTCCCGAAATACGTGTACATCTCGGCGTCGCGCGGCATTCCGGCCGAGGCGAACGTCATCGCCTCGGCGGTGTTCCTCTTCGCGATCGCACTCGTGATCGTCGCCCAGGTCTCGCGCGCCGCGCGCGCGAAGCGGCTCGCGAAGCTCGGCTGACCGAAGCCAGGGCGGGCACGCGGAGGCCGCGGCGGGATCCGTCTCGCCGAGGCATCCGTCATTCCGCGCGGGTTTCCGCGTGGGCGGGATCAGATGGTGGCGCGGATCTCGCCGACGCGACGCTCGCCGCCCATCACCCAGAGGTCCAGTTCGGTCTGCACCGCGTCGATCGCGTCGTGCTCGACCGCGCCGGCGCCGGCGAGGAGCCGGAGCGCGATGATCGTGGACGCACGGGACGACCCGTCGAGCACCTTGACCGCGGTCGTCGTGCCGTTGCGCGCCGTCATGACCATGACTCCCTCGGCGCCGACCTTCGCGAAGACGCCGAGGCGTTCGATCGCGACCGTGTCGGGCTGGCCGGGGCCGCCGACCGCCCACGGGTGCTCGCGAACGGCCTCGGTGAGCGCCGCAGCCTCGCGGTAGAGCGCGAACGGCGAACCGGCGGCGGCCGTGGTGATCTTCTGGATGCCGCGCGCCAGCGCCGTGAGGCTGACGGCGTGCACGGGCGCTCCGCAGCCGTCGACCGCCGTCGCGGCCGGACGCTCACCGGTGAACCGCTGCACGACGTCGAGCACGCGCTTCTGCAGCGGATGCTCAGGGTCGAGGTAGCCATCGAGCGGCCAGTCGTTCGCCACGCACGCCAGGAGCATCGCCGCATGCTTGCCGGAGCAGTTCATGTAGACGCGATCACGGGGGGCGCCCGAGCGGATGAGCTCGTCGCGCGAGACCTGGTCGGACGGCGCGGCCGGCGGGCACCCGAGCGCCGAGCTGGTCAGGGACTCTCGCTCGAGGAGACGCCGCACGAGTGCGACGTGTGCCGCCGTGCCGGAGTGGCTCGCGGTGGCGATCGCCGCGTCTTCGCCGCGGAGCGTGACCCCCGAGGTCATGACGGCGACCGCCTGGAACGGCTTCATGCAGGATCGGGGGAAGACGGGGGTCGCCACGTCGCCGAGCGCGCGCAGCACCTCGCCTTCGGGGGAGAGCACGACGGCGGAACCGGCGTGCCGGGACTCGGTGAAACCACTGCGTTCGACCACGGCGAGCTCGACGGCGTCAGCGACGGAGAAAGTACCGGCCACGACTCAACCGAGGGCCGCGAAGCCGTCGTCGAGCACGCGGAGGCCGTCTTCGAGCAGGGCGTCGCTCACCGCGAGGCTCGGGAGGAACCGCAGCACGTTGCCGTAGGTGCCGGCGCTGAGGACCAGCACACCGTGTTGCGCCGCGTAGGCGACGAGTGCGGTGACCGCTTCGGCGTTCGGCGCCTTCGTGGTGTCGCCGGTGCCCGGCTGCACGAGCTCGATCGCGACCATGGCCCCCTTGCCGCGGATCTCGCCGATGGTGTCGTAGCGCTGCTTGAGCCGCTCGAGGCCGGCCTTCAGGGTCGCCTCGATGCGCTCGGCCTCGGCGAGGAGGCCGTTCTGCTCGATCGACTCGAAGACGGCGATCGCCGCGGCGCAGGCGACCGGGTTGCCGCCGAAGGTGCCGCCGAGGCCGCCGGGCTGCGAGGCATCCATGATCTCGGCACGGCCGGTGACCGCGGCGAGGGGGAGCCCGCCCGCGATGCCCTTCGCGGAGAGCACGACGTCGGGTTCCCACCCGAAGTGCTCGCTCGCGTAGTAGCGGCCCGTGCGGGCCATGCCGCTCTGGATCTCGTCGGCGATCATCACGACGCCGTGCTCGCTGCACCACGACTGGAGCGTCGGCAGGAAGCCGTCGGCGGGGACCATGAACCCGCCCTCGCCCTGGATCGGCTCGACCACGAGGCACGCGAGGTCGGATGCCCCCACCACCTTCTCGAGGTAGGCGATCGTGCGTGCCGCCGCGTCGGCGCCCGACAGGCCGTCGTGATAGGGGTAGGAGCTCGGCGCGTGGTACACGTCGCCGGCGAGCGGGCCATAGCCGGTGGCATAGGGATGGGCCTTGTAGTTCATGGCCATCGTGAGGTTCGTGCGGCCGTGGTACGCGTGGTCGAGCACCGCGACGGCGCGACGGCCGGTGTACTTGCGGGCGATCTTGACGCCGTTCTCGACGGCCTCCGCGCCCGAGTTCACGAGCACCGACTTCTTCTCCCAGTTGCCAGGCGTGTGGAGCGCGAGGAGCTCGGCGACGCGCACGTACTCCTCGTAGGGCGTGATCGTGAAGAGCGTGTGGATGACGTCTTGCAGCTGGCTCGCCGCCGCGGCGACGACCCGCTCCTCGGTGTGCCCCACGGTCGTCACGCCGATGCCGGCGCCGAGGTCGATGAACTGGTTGCCGTCGACGTCGACGAGGATCCCGCCGTTGGCGCGCTCGATGTAGACGGGCAACGCCGACGAGACGCCGGCCGAGACGACCTTGGATCGCCTCGCGTGCAGCTGCTCGGACTTCGGACCGGGGATGGCGGTCACGACCTTGCGCTCCTGCGTCACGGAGTACACCGGGGCGGCGGGTGTCAGGGCGGAGATGTGGGTGTCAGTCATGGTGCCTCCACCATATCGCCGCCGGCGGGGAGTCTCGCCGCCGCCGGGCTCCGCCGGGGCGGGACTCAGGGGAGAATCGGATGACACGTCCCGCATCGCGATCGGAGGAGCCATGCTCGGCGAACACCACTACGAGGTCGAGGTCGAATGGCAAGGCGACCGCGGCACCGGCACGTCGGGCTACCGCGCCTACGGTCGGCAGCACGTCGTACGCGCGGCCGGCAAGACGCACCTCATCGAGGCGTCGAGCGACCGCACCTTCCACGGTGATCGCGAGCGCTGGAATCCCGAGGAGCTCCTGCTCGCTGCGCTCAGCGAGTGCCACATGCTCGCCTACCTCCACGTCGCGACCAACCACGGCGTCGTCGTGCGCGGCTACACCGATCGTGCGACCGGCACGATGGTCGAAGACGGGCGCGGGGGCGGGGCGTTCACCGAGGCCACGCTCCGGCCACGGGTCGAGGTGGCGGATGCCTCGATGCTCGAGCTCGCCGAGTCACTGCACGCCGAGGCATCCGAGAAGTGCTTCATCGCCGCATCGGTGGCATTTCCCGTGCACCATGACGCGGAGGCCGTCGTGGCGGCAGCCCCGACCCGCTGATCAGTAGCCGGCGATGGTGGGCAGGGTCGGCTCGGGAAGCGGGCAGGCGTGGCCGCCGACGAGCCGGCTGCACGGGGGCAGGAAGCCCGGATAGCGCTCGTCGAGCGGATCGCCGAACCAACGGTGCCAGATGCGCCAGAAGTTCAGGTTGCCGAACGCGGAGCAGGCGTCGCCGGCCCGCGGATCGGCGATCGTGGCCGCGTTCGGCTGGTAGGGCGTGTAGTTGTAGAGGTTCGCGGTGGCCTGGTTCTCGATCTCGACGCTCGAGACCCCGCACGCGGCATCCGGATGGAACTGCACGTCGACCGGTCCGACTCGGTACTGCCGATCGGGCTCCTCGGTGTACTGCCGGAACTGCCACGCGGCGTTGTAGACCTGGTTGAAGAAGCCGAAGTAGTCGGTGTCGCAGTCGGCGGTGTCGGGGCATCCGTAGCCCATCGCGCGGAGGTAACCCGACTCGCTCGGCGCGGTGATGAGCGACTGCTCCTTCTGGAGCAGCACGAGCAGTGTGCGCGGGCTGACGCCGCAGGCGGCCGCGGCCTTGGCGATGATGCGGCTCGCGCGTTCACGGACGCTGCCGCGGTACTCGGCGCAGTGCCCGGGCCCGGCGGCTGGCTGGGTGACCGTGCTCTCCGAGTAATCGGCGAGACACGGCACTCGGCCCTTCGGGCGGCAGTCGACGCCCTCGAGGAAGGCCTGGATCTCCTGTTCGCCCATCGCCGAGCTGTCGTAGAACGAGTCATCGCTCACGATGAGACCGGGGTCGAACTCGGTCGTCGGGGGCTCGGGCCGGTCGGTGACGGTCGTGACCGACGCGGAGCCGGAGACCCGCGCCACATCCGCCGGCGCGGCGCAGCCGGCGAGCACGAGCACCGTGGCCACGGCGCTCGCGATCACGACGGCGGCCTTCGCGATGCTCATCGAAGCGACGATACCGGTCGCGATCGGCTGGCGGCTGGGAATCGCGTCAGATCCGCTCGCGCGGCGCGACCCGGTCGGCGAGCTTGGCGAACGCGCCGTGCGGCGGCGTCTCGTTGTACCGCTCGGCGAGCTCCTGCCCGCTCAGCGCGTGGATCGCCGCCATGATCTCATCGGTCGCGGCCCGCCGCGCTCGCCCCGAGGTCGGGGAGCCATGTCGGCTCACGTCGAGCGGTTCCCCGAACCGTACCGTCACCGGCCGCACCCGCGGCAGCTTCGCGCCGACCGGCTGGATCTCCTCGGTGCCGATGAGCCCCACCGGCACGACCCTCGCCCCGGTCGTGAGGGCGAGCCACGCCACACCGGTGCGACCACGGTAGAGCCGCCCGTCGAGCGAGCGGGTGCCCTCGGGGTAGAGGGCGAACGCGTTGCCGGAGTCGAGGATGCGACGGCCGGCATCGAGGGCCTCCTGCGCCGCGGCGCCGGCGCCGCGTTCGACGCCCACCGCACCGATCGCGCCGAAGAAGGTACGCGACACCCAGCCCTTCGGGCCGGTGCCGGTGAAGTAGTGCGACTTCGCGAGGAACTGCACGGGCCGCGGCGAGGCGAGCGGGATCACGATGCTGTCGACGAACGAGAGGTGGTTCGAGGCGATGATCACGGGTCCGCGCGGGGGAACGTGCTCGGCGCCGGTGATGGTCGGCCGGTACACGACGCGCACGAGCGGGCGGAGGATGCCGCGCACGATGCGGTACAACGGACCCTGCTGAACGGCGGCGGGGACGGCGTCGGCCTCGATCTCACTCACCATCCGACAGTACGTGGGGAGGCATGCGCGAGCGGGAATATCCTCGGGCGGGCGTCGCTGCTCGATGCGGTGTGGGCATGGTGGAAGATGGGGCTCATGGATGTCACGGCCGATGGTGAGCTCATCGTGCTCGAGGGCTCCGGAGCCAGCGTGTTCGTGCACGCCGGCGGTCGGCGGCTCCCGGCGGTCGACGCAGTGCTCAGAGGCCTCGTCGGCCATGCCGCGGGAGTTCCCGCCGACGACGTCGAGCTCGAGCACGCGTGTGCGGTGTGCGGTGCGCGGCACGGCCGACCGGCGATCGCGTACCCGACGACACCCTCGGGTGGGCAGTGGTACGCCGACGTGGCGGTCGCCGCCGATGCGGTCGTCGCGGCCACGGCGACGCGGCATCCACTGGGCGTCGGCGTCGAATCGACCACGCTCGACGGCGGCGTCCTCATGGACGAGGCGGCGTTCCACGCGAGCGAGCGCGCCGCCCTCGACGAGCTCGATCCCGCGCGCCGTCCCCTCGTGCGGGCGACGTTGTGGGCGCGGAAGACGGCGCTGCTCCGGGCGGTCGGGCACACCGACTTCATCGAGCCTTCGCGGCTCGCCCTCACGATCCCCGGTGACGACGGCGGCATCGGCCGCATCGCGCGCTCGGTGCCGGAGTTCGGCTCGGGGTGGCGTGCCGTGCGGTTCCACGACGTGCCGGTGCCCGGCAATCGCGCCGCCTCCGTCGCGATCCTCTCCTGAGCCGGTCGTCCAGCCATAGGGTGGAGGCGTGCGCAGCGTCATCATCCTCGGCTCATCCGGCTCGATCGGCACGCAGGCCCTCGACGTCATCCGTGCCAATCCCCGGCGCTTCGAGGTCGTGGGCCTCGGGGTGGGATCGAATCGGGCAGTGGTCGACACGCAAGCGGCCGAGTTCGGTGTCGAGCACACCGCGGTGGGCATCGACGAGGCCGTGCAACTCGTGCGCAGCGTCGACGCCGACGTGGTGCTGAACGGCATCACCGGCTCGGTCGGCCTCGCGCCGACGATCGCGACCCTCGAGCGCGGCACCACCCTCGCGCTCGCCAACAAGGAGTCGCTCATCGTCGGCGGCGATCTCGTCACGCGGCTCGCCCAGCCGGGGCAGATCGTGCCGGTCGACTCCGAGCACTCCGCGCTCGCGCAGGCGTTGCGCTCCGGCACCGACGACGAGGTGCGCCGGCTCGTGCTCACGGCATCGGGCGGCCCGTTCCGTGGGCGGCGACGCGAAGACCTCACGACGGTCACGCCCGCTGAAGCGCTCGCGCATCCCACCTGGGACATGGGACTCGTCGTCACGACCAACTCCGCGACCCTCGTGAACAAGGGCCTCGAGGTCATCGAGGCGCACCTGCTCTTCGACGTCGAATACGACCGCATCGAGGTCGTGGTGCATCCCCAGTCGATCGTGCACTCGATGGTCGAGTTCGTCGACGGCTCGACGATCGCGCAGGCGTCGCCGCCCGACATGCGCCTGCCCATCTCGCTGGGGCTCGACTGGCCGAACCGCGTGGCGGCGGCCGGCACGCCGCTCGACTGGACCACGGCGCAGAGCTGGACGTTCGAACCGCTCGACGGCGACGCGTTCCCCGCCGTGGCCCTCGCCAAGCAGGTCGGCCGCGCCGGCGGCGAGTACCCCGCCGTCTTCAACGCGGCGAACGAGGAGGCCGTGGCGGCGTTCCACGCCGGCCGCATCGGATTCCTCGACATCGTCGACACGGTGCGCGCGGTCGTCGAGTCGCACGAGGCATCCGACCGGTCGCTCTCGGTCGCCTCGCTCGCCGACGCCGAGGCATCCGCTCGCCGGGCGGCGAGCACCCGAATCGCCCGCACGTCGGCTGCCGAATAGCGGCCGGCAAGCGGCGGTCACAGCCGAGCAGGAGCACAGCCCGCTCAAAGCCATCGGCACTACGCTTGCAGCCGTGGATTCCGTGCTTCCCTTCATCATCGGCGTGGTCGTCATCGTCATCGGCCTCGCCCTGTCGATCGGCCTGCACGAGATCGGCCACCTCGTGCCCGCGAAGCTGTTCGGCGTGAAGGTCACCCAGTACATGATCGGCTTCGGCCCGACGCTCTGGTCGCGGCGCAAGGGCGAGACCGAGTACGGCGTGAAGGCCATCCCGCTCGGCGGGTACATCTCGATGATCGGCATGTTCCCGCCCGCCAAGGGCGAGCGGGTGCGCAGCGACAGCACCGGGTTCTTCCAGGGGCTCGTGCAGGACGCGCGCGACTCGAGCACCGAGTCCATCACGCCGGGTGACGAGCACCGGGCCTTCTACCGCCTGCCGGTGTGGAAGCGCATCATCATCATGATCGGCGGGCCGCTCATGAACCTCGTGCTGGCGGTCGCGCTGCTCGGCGTGCTCTTCGTCGGCTTCGGGGTGCCGCAGAGCTCGACGACCGTCGGGTCGGTCAACGAGTGCGTGCTGCCCGCCACGAGCGAGCGCCAGGTGTGCGCGCCCGGAGACCCGGCCGCGCCGGGCGCCGAGGCCGGCGTGCGGCCCGGCGACCGCATCGTCTCGATCGACGGCGTCGCGATCGAGAGCTGGCAGCAATCGACCGAGATCATCCGGGCGCACCCGAACGAAGAGCTCGCGATGGTCGTCGACCGCGACGGTGCAGAGATCGCGCTCACCATCACCCCGGCCCTCAGCGAGCGGTACGCGCTCGAGAACGGCGAGGCGGTGACGGATGCCTCGGGCGAGCCGCTCACGGTCGAGGCGGGCTTCGTCGGCATCGCGGCGGCGACCGAGCGCGTCGCCCAGCCGGTGACGGCCGTGTTCCCCGCCGTCGGTGAGAACGTCGCCGCCGTCGCGGGCATCATCCTGAACCTGCCGCAGCGCATGGTCGACGTGGCCAATGCCGCATTCGGCCCCGGCGAGCGCGACCCCAACGGTCCCATCTCCGTCGTCGGCGTCGGGCGGGTCGCGGGCGAGATCGCCGCGATCGACGAGATCCCGGTCATCGACAAGGCCGCGGGACTCATCGGCATCCTCGCGTCACTGAACATCGCCCTCTTCGTCTTCAACCTGATCCCGCTTCTTCCGCTCGACGGCGGACACATCGCGGGTGCGCTGTGGGAAGCGATCCGGCGCGGGTTCGCGAGGCTCGCGCGCCGGCCCGACCCGGGTCCGGTCGACCTCGCGAAGCTGATGCCGCTGACCCTCGCGGTCGTCGTGGTGCTCGGCGGCATGAGCCTGCTCCTCATCTACGCCGACATCGTGAAGCCGATCGCCCTGTTCTGATGCCGTACTCCCGCGGGAGTAGTCGATGAGCCTTCGCCCGGCCGATGGGCGGCGATCGCGGCGGCGTTACGATCGGGGAATGCCCGTGCCACCGTGGGAAGCAACGCCCGTGCCGCCGTGGGACGGCCGCGCTGAGCGGTTCCCCCGCCCCCCGGCCGCATTCGTGCTCCTCGCCCCGGTCGTCATCAGCCTCCTCGTGCAGGTTCCGGCGGCGATCGGCATCGCGGCCTGGCAGCACGTCGGATGGCCGGCCGGGCTGCTGCAGGTCGTCCTGGCGGCTGCAGGCCCCCTCGCGCTGCTCGGCGCGAGGCGCTATCCCGGGCCGACGGTCGCCGTGATCGCGGCAGCCGCGCTCGCCGACCTCCTGCTCACCCCCGACCTCGGGCCGCCGTACGTCGCGTTGGCGTTCGCGATCGTGCTCGCCGTCGCCCGCGGCGCGGTCGTCTGGGCGGCCGCATCGGTGGTGGTCGCCTGGGTGGCGGCCATCGCGCTCGGTGCGGTCATCGGCGTGTCGTGGCATCCGTTCCGCATCGCCTTCACGACGCTCGTGCTGGCTGCGTGCTTCGGCATCGGCTCCTTCGTACGGGTGCGTCGCGCCCGCGTGGCGTCGTACCGCGCCGAGGTCCTGCGGCGCCGCCAGACCGCCGAGCAGCGCGAGCGCGTGCGCATCGCCCGTGAGCTGCACGACGTGATCGGGCACGCCCTGTCACAGATCAACGTCCAGGCGAGCGTCGGGCTGCACCTCATGGACCGGGACCCGGAACAGGCCCGAACGGCACTCGGAAGCATCAAGGAGACGAGCAAGACCGCGCTCGAGGAGGTGCGCAGCGTGCTCGGCGTGATCCGTGACGGCGAGGCGCCGCTCGTTCCGCAGGCGGAGCTCGCGGAGCTGCCGCGGCTCGTGGCCGGGGTGGGTTCGCCCGGGTTCGAGGCCGAACTCGTCGACCGCCTCGACGTCCCGCCGCGACGGGCGGTGCAGTTCGCCGGCTACCGCATCGCGCAGGAGGCGCTCACGAACGTCGTGCGGCATGCGGCCGCGTCTCGCGCGGTCGTGACGGTGGAGCATGCCGGCGACGAGTTCGTGCTCACTGTCGACGACGACGGCGCGGGCGTGCGCGGTGCGGAGGGGAGCGGCATCCTGGGCATGCGCGAGCGGGCCTCGCTCCTCGGCGGTTCCGTGGCGGTCGGCGAGTCGCCGCTGGGCGGCACCCGCGTCTCGGTGCGCCTGCCGTGGGGAGGCGCGGAATGATCCGCGTGGCGCTCGCCGACGACCAGCATCTCGTGCGTGCCGGGTTCCGGGCGCTCCTCGAGGCCGAAGACGACCTCCACGTCGTCGGCGAGGCGTCGAGCGGTGAGGAGCTCCTCGCGCTCGTCCGCCGTGAGCCGGTCGACGTGGTGCTCATGGACATCCGGATGCCCGGTGGCGACGGCCTGTGGGCGACCGAGCAGATCGCGGCCGACCCTGCGCTTGCAGGCGTGCACGTCGTCATCGTCACGACCTTCGAGCTCGACGAGTACGTCGCCCGCGCGGTGCGCGCCGGCGCGAGCGGATTCCTCGTGAAGGACACCGAGCCCGTCGACCTCATCCGCGCGGTGCACGTCGTCGCGAGCGGCGAGGCACTGCTCTCGCCCGGCGTCACGAAGCGTCTGCTCGAGCGCATGGCTGTCGGGCTTCGCGACGCGCCCGACGAAGCCCGCCTCTCGGCCTTGACCGAGCGCGAGCGCGAGGTGCTGCGACTCGTCGGGCTCGGGCTCACGAACGACGAGATCGCCTCGCGACTGGTGCTCAGCCCGCTCACCGCGAAGACGCACGTCTCGCGCATCATGTCGAAGCTGCACGCGCGCGACCGAGTGCACCTCGTGGTCGTCGCCTACGAGTCGGGCCTCGTCGCGCCCGGCTGGCAGTAGCACCCGGCACCACGGCAGGAGCTGCCGGGGTCACGATGCTCCCGGGGGAGCAGCCCAGGTGACTCCGCCGGGCGGATTCGCGGATGCCCCGCGATCGCGAGACTCGAATCGACGGCCCGATCCGCGGCCGCCACGATCACACGATCAAAGGACAATCATGCTCGCCACCCTCGCGACCACCGCGGTCGCCCACTCCGGCCCCTGGGCGGCCGGCTTCGGATGGGCCTTCTTCCTCATCCCGATCTTCTGGATCCTCGTCATCGGCCTGATCATCTTCCTCGTCAGCCGTCGTCGCCACGCGTACTGGGCGCAGGGCGGTCCCAACGGCTCGTACGGCCCGCCGTGGGCACGCGGCGCGAGCGCCGAGTCGACGCTGGCGGAGCGGTTCGCCAAGGGCGACATCGACGAGACCGAGTACCGTGCTCGCCTCGAGGTGCTCCGCGCGAACCGGCCGAACGCCTAGCTCGGAGGGGCGGGGCCGGATGCTGCGGCATCCGTCCCCGCCGCTGCGCGTGGCGTGCCGTGCCGTGCCGCTCAGGACGCGAACGCTCGCTCGAGCGCGGCCGCCTGGTGCCGATGGCCGACCGTCTCGTAGCCGACCACGACGACGAAGGGCGATGCCGCAGTGATCAGGATGCCGACGCCGAAGCTCGCTCCGGCGGCCACGGCGACCACTGCGAGCACCAGCACGGCGATGCTGCCGATGAAGAGCCAGATGTGGAACGGATCGAACTGCCGAAGCAGCAGTGAGTAGATCGTGAACAGCGCGACCATGAAGATGCCCACCGGAACCACGACGGTCAGGAGCGCCTGCACGATGCCGATGTGGGCGACGCCCTCGATCTCGTAGGCGGCCACGTGCAGGCCCGCGCCGGCGCCTGCCAGCCCGACGAAGATGAAGTAGTGGAGGTAGCCCCACACGAACCCCCGCTCGCGGAAGCGGTGCAGCACCTTGCCCGACGGCATGGTGAAGTACACCCACCACAGGCCGAACGCGAGGGCGGTGCCGCCGAAGGCCACGGCGATGGTTTCCAGCGACCAGTCCTGCGCGTCGATCACGGCCGAGATCGCGAGGATCGTGCCGAGGATGATCTCGCCCAGAGTGATGATCACGAGCAGTCCGTAGCGCTCGGCGATGTGGTGGGCGTGCCACGGGGTGCCGCCCTCGCGGCCGTGCTCGGCGACATAGGGCCCCAGGAGCTCGAGCGCGACGAGGACCGCCGTCAACGCGAGCGTGGGGCCGAGCGGCAGGTTGACGAAGATGAGCACGATCCAGCCGAGCTGGATCACGGCGACCGCGACGGCGTAGGTGAGCGCGGTGCGTCGACGCGCGGCGTCGTGCTTGGCGACGCGCAGCCAGAGCGCGATCGTTGCCACGCGCATGACGACGTACCCTGCAACCACCACACCGTTGTCGACGTACTCGCCCTCGTCGAGCGAGTGGAACAGCGCAGGCAGACCGAGCGCCAGCACCAGCACGCCGAGCATCTCGACCATCGTGGCGACGCGGAAGAAGATGTCGTCGTTGTCGTACGCCGAGGCGAGCCACGAGTAGTTGATCCACGCCCACCAGATCGCGAAGACGGCGAACAGGAATCCGCCGATCGCCGGCATCCAATGGCCGAGTTCGAGCAGGTGTGCTGTCTGCGCACCGGCCGCGCTGAACGCGACCACGAACGTGAGGTCGAAGAGCAGCTCGAGCGGCGTGGCCGAGCGATGCGCCTCGTTCGGATCGCGCCCCGTCATGCGCCGCAGGCGGTGGTCGAGCGGTGGGCGTCCGGGTGCCGCCGCCTGCCCGTCACCGGTCGTCGTCTCGCTCACCACGCTCCTTTCGCGTACACGCGGAACACCCCGCGCCGTGGTGACATGTTGCCACAGCGCGGAGTGTCGCGTGCTCGTTCAGCGGGAGAGCAGGAGTGCCTCGCCCTGGCCGCCGCCGCCGCAGAGGGCGACGGCCGCGCGGCCACCGCCGCGACGTGAGAGCTCGAGCGCGGCGTGCAATGCGAGTCGCGCGCCGGAGGCGCCGATCGGGTGGCCGAGCGCGATCGCCCCGCCGTGCACGTTGACGACGTCGGACGAGATGCCGAGTTCTCGCGTCGACGCGAGCGACACCGCGGCGAATGCCTCGTTGATCTCGACGAGGTCGAGCTCGTCGGCGCTGCCGCCGGCCTTCTCGAGGGCGGCGGCGATCGCGTTGGCGGGCTGCGAGTGCAGCGAGTTGTCGGGACCGGCGACCTGGCCGGCGGCGCCGACGATCGCGAGCCACGGAAGCCCACGCTCTTCGGCCCACTCGCGGCTCGCGACGACGACCGCGGCGGCACCGTCGGAGAGTGGCGACGAGTTGCCCGCCGTGATCGTGCCCTCGGCGGCGAACGCCGGACGGAGCTTCGCGAGCACCTCGACGGTGGAGTCGGGGCGAACCCCTTGGTCTTGGTCGACGATGACGGGGTCACCCTTGCGCTGGGGGACCTCGACGGGCACGATCTCGTCGGCGAAGACGCCGGAGGTCTGGGCCTGGCCGGCGCGCACGTGGGAGGCGGCGGCGATCTCGTCTTGTTCGGTGCGCCCGAGTTCGTAGCGGGCGTTGAACCGCTCGGTCGAGGCGCCCATCGACTCGCGGTCGAACGCGTCGGTGAGTCCGTCGTTGGCCGCGTGGTCGACGAGGTCCCAGTTGCCGTATGCCTGGCCGTGGCGTGACCCCGGCAGCAGGTGCGGGGCGTTCGTCATGGATTCCTGGCCGCCGGCCACGACGACGGATGCCTCACCGAGGCGGATGAGCCGCGCGGCATCCGTGATGGCGACGAGGCCCGACAGGCAGACCTTGTTGACGGTCGTCGCGGGGACGCGCCAAGGGATGCCCGCGGCGACGGCGGATTGCTTGGCGGGGTTCTGGCCGGCGCCGGCCTGCAGCACCTGGCCCATGATCACGGCGTCGATGTCGTCGGCGGCGACCCCGGCGCGTTCGAGTGCGCCGCGGATCGCGATCGTGCCGAGCTCGACCGCCGACTGGCCCGCGAGGTTGCCGTTGATGCGGGCGAACGGGGTGCGCGCGCCGGCGATGATGACGACGTCGGGGATGCTCATGACCTGGACTCCTTCGTTCGGGTTGCGAGCGTTGTGGCTCTGAGCCTATTGTACTTACCTGAGACCTGAACCAGCTGTCAGGTTCGCACCACACACGTCCAGCCATTCACCGTTGAGAGGCATTCACATGCGGGTTACGAAGAAGTACCTGGCGACGGCCGTCATTGCCGCCGCGACCATCGCACTGGTCGGGTGCGCACCCACCACGGCTGCCGGCGGCGACGCCGGGGCGACGGATGCCGGTGCGCCGGTCAAGGTCGCGATGATGACGAGCCAGACCGGCCCGCTCGCCGCCTACGGCGCCGCGTACACGGCCGGCTTCGAAGCCGGACTCGACTACGCCACCGACGGCACCGGCACCGTCGACGGACGCGAGCTCGAGATCGAATGGGCCGACGACCAGGGCAACCCCGACACCGCCGTCTCGAAGGCGAAGGACTTCATCGGGCAGGGCTACCAGATCCTCGCGGGCACCGCGGCGTCGGGCATCGCCACCGCGCTCGCCGAGCAGGCCGCGCAGAACCAGATCCTCTACATCTCGGGCCCGGCGGCCGCCGACGCCATCACGGGCGTCAACGAGTACACGTTCCGCTCGGGTCGCCAGACCTACCAGGACGTCGCGACGGCCGGTACGTTCATCGGCGACCCCGCCGGCAAGAAGGTCGTCGTCTTCGCGCAGGACACCGCCTTCGGCCAGGGCAACCTCGCCGGCGTCCAGGCCGTGCTCGGCGGCCAGGGCGCGACCGTCGAGGGCGTGCTCGTCGCCGAGGATGCGACCGAGTTCACTCCGTTCGCACAGCAGCTCATCGCCGCGGCGCCCGACCTCGTGTTCGTCGCCTGGGCGGGCGCGTCATCCGGCGCCATGTGGACCTCGCTGGCGCAGCAGGGCGTGTTCGACGCCGTTCCGGTCGTCACCGGGCTCGGCGACGTCGCGACCTACGGCGCCTACGGCGACGCGTCGAGCGACATCTCGTTCCTGAACCACTACTTCGGCGGCGCGGCGGGCACCGAGGTCGAGGCTGCGATGATCGAGTCGCTCGAGGCGGCCGGCGCGACCCCCGACCTGTTCTCGCCCGACGGGTTCGTCGCCGCGCAGATGATCGTGCAGGCCATCCGCGAGGGCGGCGACACGGTCGACGGCATGATCGACGCGCTCGAGGGCTGGACGTTCGACTCCGTGAAGGGCGAGATCACCGTGCGCGAAGAGGACCACGCGATGATCCAGCCGATGTACCAGGCGAAGCTCGTCGAAGACGGCGGAACCTGGGTGCCCGAGCTCGTCGACACGGTCGACGCCGAGACCGTCGCCCCGCCGGTCGCCGGCGAGTAGCGACTCCGAGTGCGGCGGCCGCGGAGAACCGCGGCCGCCGCCCGCACCCACCACCACCCGACGCAGTAAGGCGACCATGACCGACCACGCGGTGCTCAGCCTCGAGCACATCGGCCTCCGCATCGGGGGTGCGCGCATCCTCCACGACGTCTCGCTCGAGGTCGCGCCGGGCGAGATGCTCGGCGTCATCGGGCCGAACGGCGCAGGCAAGACGACGCTCTTCAACGTCATCTCCGGCGTCGCTCGGCCCACCGAAGGACGAGTGCGACTCGATGGCGCCGACGTCACGAACACTCCGATCCACCGTCGGGCCGCGGCCGGCCTCGGTCGCACCTTCCAGACGTCGAGCCTGTTCCCCGCGCTCAGCGTGCTCGAGAACGTGCGGCTCGCCGCGCAGGCGCACGCCGGCGGCGCGGCATCCGTCTTCCGGATTCCCCGACGGTCGGATGCCGCGACCGGGCGTGCCCTCGAGTGCCTCGCCGAGGTCGGGCTCGCCGAGCGCGCCGACGCCGACGCGTCGGGCCTCGCCCACGGCGAGAAGCGCAAGCTCGAGATCGCCATGCTCATCGCCATGGACCCGAAGGTGATCCTCCTCGACGAGCCGATGGCGGGGGTCTCCTCCGGCGACGTGCCGGCGATCACCGACGTGATCCGCGGACTGCATCGCGGCGGCCGCACGGTGCTCATGGTCGAGCACCACATGGAGGTCGTGCTCGGGCTCGTCGACCGCGTGGCCGTCATGCACCACGGCGAGCTCCTCGCCGTCGACACCCCGGAGGCCGTCATGGCGAACCCCACCGTGCAGTCCGCGTACCTCGGGGAGGCGGTGTGAGCGAGCAGCAGTCGGCCGCGCCGATCCTCACGGTCTCGCGCCTCTCAGGTCGCATCGCCGGCCAGCAGGTCGTCGAGGACGTCTCCTTCGAGGTGCCGGCGGTCGGCGTGACCGCCCTCCTCGGCCGCAACGGCGTGGGCAAGACCTCGACGATCAAGTCGATCCTCGGCCTCATCGAGCGAACCGGTGACGTGACCCTCGGCGGAGTCCGCATCGACCGCATGCCGACCCACCGCATCGTGCAACAGGGTGTCGGCTACGTGCCGGAGGACCGCGAGGTGTTCGGCTCGCTCACCGTGGCCGAGAACCTCCGCCTCGCCGAACGCGACGACCATCCTCGACGCGACCTCGTCGAGCAGCTCTTCCCCGATCTTCTCGAACGCCGTGCGCAACGAGCAGGCACGCTCTCCGGAGGGCAGCAGCAGATGGTCTCCCTCGCCCGGGCCCTCATCAACGAGAACCGGCTCCTGCTCGTCGACGAGCCGACCAAGGGGCTCGCCCCGCGCATCGTCGACGAGGTGGCCACCGCGCTCGCCGAAGCGGCGCGAACCGTCCCGATCCTCCTCGTCGAGCAGAACCTGCACGTCATCCGCCGGCTCGCCGAGCGCGTCGTCGTGCTCTCGGGCGGCCGGATCGTCTTCGCGGGTGACGCCGCCGAGCTCCTCGACGACGAGGCGCGCATCCAGCGCTACCTCGGCGTGCACGACGCGGCAGATCCTCACGACGCGGCAGACCCCCACGACACGGCTGAGGGGAGCACCCGATGAGCACCGTCATACTCCTGGTGATCACGGGCCTCGGCCTCGGCGCGCTCTACTTCCTCGTCGCGAGCGGCCTCTCGCTCATCTACGGCCTCATGGGCGTGCTGAACTTCGCGCACGGCTCGTTCCTCACGATCTCGGCCTTCCTCGGCTGGGAGGTCGGCCGCCGCGTCTCAGACGGAACCTGGTGGGGCCTCGCGATCTCGGCGCTCGTCGGCATCGCCGTCGGCGCGGTCGTCGCCGCCCTCACCGAGTACCTCCTCATTCGGCGGCTGTACGAACGGCACATCGAGCAGGCGCTCGTCACGGTCGGCCTCGCACTCGCGAGCGTCGCGCTCTTCGAGGGCATCTGGGGCACCGACCCGATCTACACCGAGAACCCCGCGTGGCTCGAGCAGACCACCGAGATCCTCGGAGCGAAGATCCCGAACGACCGGTTCCTCCTCATCGCCTGCGCGCTCCTCGTGCTCGGCGGCATCGTGCTCTTCCTCCGCAAGACCCGCTACGGCCTCATCATCCGAGCCGGCGTCGAGAACCGCTCGATGGTCACCGCCCTCGGCATCGACGTGCGCCGCTCGTTCACCCTCGTCTTCGCGATCGGCGGCGCGGCGGCCGGCCTCGGCGGCGTGCTCGCGTCGGTGTACTACGGCTACGTCTCGGCCCATCTCGGGTCGACGCTGCTCATCTTCGCCTTCATCGTGACGGTCATCGGTGGCCTGGGCTCGCTCACCGGCGCCGCGATCGCGTCGGTGCTCGTGGCGGTGCTGCAGCAATTCGCCAACTTCTACCTCGGGGGCACGGGCGACCTCGTCGTCGTGGTCGCGCTCGCCGCGGTGCTGCTCGTTCGCCCGCGCGGACTCATGGGGAAGGTCGCATGAACCAGGCACTGACGGATGCTCCGGCATCGACTCGCGGCGCGGCATCCGCTCGCCGATCGCTGTGGCTCACGGTCGCCGGCATCGCGCTCGTCGTACTGCTCGCGATCCTCCCGCTGCTCGCGATCGACATCCCGGGCGTGCTGCCCGGCCCGACCTATACCCCGGGCACCCTGCAGCTGCTCGCCTACGCGATGCTCATCGCGGCGCTCGCGCTGAGCTACCGCATGATGTTCGGCCTCGCCGGGCTGCTGTCGTTCGGGCACGCGCTGTTCTTCGCGGCCGGCGCGTACGGGCTCGGCATGACCCTCGACGCGTTCGCACCGGCCGAGTGGCCGAGCGGACTCATCTTCGTCGGCTCGATCGCGGTGACGCTCATCGCGGGCATCGTGCTCGCCGCGACCGTCGGCGCGCTGGCACTGCGGGTCACGGGCATCTCCTTCGCAATGGTGACGCTCGCGTTCGCCCAGGCCGGCTCGGTGCTGATCCGGCGCAACCCGGGCAGCGCGACCGGTGGCGACGAAGGGCTCTCGCTCGACATCACGAACGTGCCTGCGGCCCTCGTCGGCGTGCTGAACACGCGCAACCTCTACTGGGTCGCGCTCGGCGTGCTCGTGTTCGTGTACCTCGTGGTGCTCTGGGTCGAGCAGAGTCGTGCCGGACGCGTCGCCGAGGCCACGCGCGAGAACGAGCTGCGGGTGCGCGTCATCGGCATCCGCCCGTACGGGGTGAAGCTGCTCGTCTTCATCGTGGCTTCCGCGCTCGCGGCGGTCGCGGGCATGGGCTACCTCCTCCTCCAGTCGGGCGCGTCGCCGCGCATCGCGACGGCCGACTTCACGCTCACGCTGCTCGTCATCGTCGTGCTCGGCGGAGTGGGGTATCGCTGGGGGGCGATCGTCGGCGGTATCGTCTACACACTGCTCGACCAGCGACTCACGGCGCTCGCGGGCTCCGACTTCATCGCGGGGCTGCCTCCCGTGCTCCGCGTGCCGCTGTCCGAGCCGTTGTTCATTCTGGGAACGCTCTTCATCCTCGTGGTGCTGTTCCTGCCCGGGGGGATCGCGGGGATCCCGCAGCGCATCCGTTCGGGCCGGAAGCAGCACCCGGCCGAAGCGGAGGAGACCGCCGATGCCTGACGGCCTGCACACGCTCGGGCGCTGGACCGGCGACCGCGCCCGCGCGACGCCCGACCGCACCGCGATCGACGATCGCGGCGTCGTCGTCACCTACCGCGAGCTCGACGCTCGCGCCGAGCGGCTTGCCGCGGCGTTCCGCGCGGCCGGCTACGCCATCGGCGACCGCATCGCCACGCTCACCGGCAACAGCGCCGATCACGTGGTGCTGTTCTTCGCCTGCGCGAAGGCAGGGCTCGTGCTCGTGCCGCTCTCGTGGCGACTGGCGCCGCGGGAGCTCTCCGCGCAGCTCGAGATCGCCGAGCCCGCGCTGCTCCTCGTCGAGACGGAGTTCGAGTCGCTCGCGAAGGCGACGCTCGCGCGGCTCGCGCGCCGCGTGCCGACCGCGGCGATCGGGGCCCACGGCGTCGAGGCCGAGGTGCCGGCGCCGTCGCGCGACGTGCTGCCTGGGCCATCCGGCCGCATCGAGGTCGCCGACGACGACGCGCTGCTCATCATCTTCACATCGGGCACGACCGCGACACCGAAGGGCGCCGTGCTCACGCACGCGAACTGCTTCTGGACGAACCTCGCGTTCTCGCGCATCGTCGAGCTGCGCGCGACCGACACGGTGCTCGCGGTCATGCCGCAGTACCACGTCGGCGGTTGGAACATCCAGCCGCTGCTCGCCTGGTGGACGGGTGCGACCGTCGTGCTCGAGCGCACCTTCGACCCCGGCCGAGTGCTGCATCTCATCCAGGAGCGGCGCATCACGACCATGATGGGCGTGCCCGCGAACTACCTCTTCCTCGCGCAGCATCCCGACTTCGACGGCACGGACCTGTCGAGCCTCGAGCACGCGATCGTCGGCGGAGCGCCGATGCCGCCCGCGCTGCTGCGCACCTGGCACGCTCGCGGCGTGGCCTTGACGCAGGGGTACGGGCTCACCGAGGCCTCGCCGAACGTGCTGTGCCTGCCCGACGAGCACGCCCGGAGCCGCGCCGGCTCAGCGGGCAAGCCGTATCCGCACGTCGACGTCGCGGTGGCGGACCCCGTTTCCGGCGAGCACCTCGACGCCGCCGCCGAGGGTGAGCTGCTCGTGCACGGGCCGTCGGTGTTCGCCGGGTACTTCCGCGACGACGCGGCCACGGCAGCGGCCCTCCACGACGGTTGGCTGCACACCGGTGACCTCGTCCGGCGCGACGCCGACGGGTTCTTCACGATCGTCGACCGCATCAAGGACATCTACATCTCAGGGGGAGAGGGCGTCGCCCCCGCCGAGGTCGAATCGGTGCTCATGGCACATCCGGCCGTCGCCGATGTCGCCGTCGTCGGGGTGCCCGACGAGCGCTGGGGCGAGGCCGGCGTCGCGTGGGTGGTCGTGCGTCGCGGCCGGGTGACGGATGCCGCAGAGCTCGAGTCGTTCGCCCGTGACTTCCTCGCCCGGTTCAAAGTGCCCCGCGACGTGTACTTCATCGACGAGCTGCCGAGGTCGACCGCCGGCAAGGTGGTGCGTCGACACCTCGTCGAACGGGCGGCGGCATTCGCCGCGCAGGCCGCGCACACCCCGGCTGCCCGAACGGAGGACCGCCGATGAGCGCCCAGCCCCGCACCGCCCGCGGCGAGAAGACGCGGCGACGCCTGCTCGAGGCCGCGGAGCACGTGTTCTCGAAGCACGGGTACCACGAGGCATCCGTCTCGCGCATCACCGACCACGCCGGCGTCGGCCAGGGCACCTTCTACCTCTACTTCGACACGAAGCTCGACCTGTTCGACGAGCTCGTCGAAGACCTCAACCACCGGGTGCGGCAGGCGATGAGCGAAGGCACCCGCGGTGCATCCAGCCGCATCGAGGCCGAGCGGGCCGGCTTCGCCGCTTTCTTCCGCTTCACGGCGGAGCATCCGGCCCTCTACCGCGTCGTGCGCGAGGCCGAGCTCGTCTCGCCCGAGGCGCTGCGCATGCATTACACGCGAATCGTCGAGGGCTACATCGACGGACTCCGTGAGGCGAGCGCCGACGGCGAGATCGGCGACATCGACCCGACGGTCGCCGCATGGGCGCTCATGGGGATCGGCGAGATGATCGGCATGCGCTGGGTGCTCTGGGGCGACGGCGACGCTGCTCCGGGCAACGACGCCGACCCCACCGCGAGCGGCACCCGCGAGGTGCCGCCGCACGTGCTCGACGAGATGATGCGCTTCATCTCCGGAGCGCTCGGGCGCCCGGAACTGGTACGAGACCGACGCGAGAGCGCGGGGGAGAAGGAGGAATCGTGACCGATCTCAGCGGGCGACGCGCGGTCGTCACCGGGGGTGCGAGCGGCATCGGCGAGGCATGTGCGCGTGCGCTCGCGGCGGCCGGGGCCCACGTCGTCATCGCCGACCTCAACGGCGAGGCCGCATCACGCGTGGCGGCGGAGCTCGGCGGCGACGCCTGGCAGGTGGACCTCGGCGACACGGCCGCCCTCGCCGACCTCTCGCTCGACGCGGACATCCTCGTGAACAACGCGGGGATCCAGCACGTCAGCCCCATCGAGGAGTTCGACCCCGAGCGGTTCGCGCTCATCCTCCGACTCATGCTCGAGTCGCCGTTCCTCCTCATCCGGGCGGCCCTGCCCGGCATGTATGCGAAGGGGTTCGGCCGGGTGATCAACATCTCGAGCGTGCACGGCATCCGCGCGTCGCCGTTCAAGTCCGCCTACGTCGCGGCCAAGCACGGGCTCGAGGGCCTCTCGAAGGTCACGGCGCTCGAGGGCGGACCGCACGGCGTCACCTCGAACTGCCTCGACCCCGGGTACGTGCGCACGCCGCTCGTCGAGAAGCAGATCGCCGACCAGGCGCGCGTGCACGGCATCCCCGAGGCGGAGGTCCTGCCGAAGATCATGCTGACCGAGTCCGCGATCAAGCGGCTCGTGGAACCCGCAGAGGTCGCGAGCCTCGCCGTCTGGCTCGCCGGCCCCGACGCCGGCATGGTGACGGGCGCGAGCTACACGATGGACGGCGGCTGGAGCGCCAGATGAGCTACTCGACCTTCACCGCACCCGTCGCCGACGGGTCGCTCGCGGGCGGCCAGTGGAATCCGGATGCCGCCGGCACCCCGGTGCTCGCCGTGCACGGCATCACCGCCAGCCACCGCAACTGGGACCTGTTCGCCGAGGCGCTGCCCGAGCGCCGCGTGATCGCGCCCGACCTGCGGGGCCGCGGGCGGAGCAACACCCTGCCCGCCCCGTACGGCCTGGAGCAGCACGCCGACGACCTCGCGGCCGCGCTCGACGCGCTCGGGGTGGCACGAGCCCTCGTCGTCGGTCATTCGATGGGCGCGTTCGTCTCGGTGACCTTCGCCGAACGGCATCCCGACCGGGTTGCGGGGCTCGTGCTCGTCGACGGCGGCATCCCCGTGCCGAACCCCGACGGCGTCGCGCCCGAGGAGCTGCCCGCGGTGCTCCTCGGCCCAGCGCTCGAGCGGCTCTCCATGACGTTCGCCGATCGTGCGGCCTACCGGGACTTCTGGCGGCGGCATCCGGCGCTGGGCCCGTACTGGAACGACGCGATCGAGGCGTACGTCGACTACGACCTCCAGGGCTCGGCACCCGAGCTGCGCAGCAGCGCGTCGGCCGACGCGGTCGCGGTCAACGCGGTCGAGCTCGACGGCGCGGGCGGCTACGCCGAGGCCCTGCTCGCCGCGCCTGGCCCCGTCGACTTCTTCCGCGCCCCGCGCGGCCTCCAAGACGAAGCGCCGCTCTACCCAGAGGCGCTCGTCGCCGAGTGGGCCGAGCGGATGCCGCAGCTCGTCGTCCATGACGTCGCCGACGTCAATCACTACACGATCGTCATGACGGCGGCCGGCGCCGGTAGCGTGATCCCTGTGATCCGTGCCCGACTCGGGGCCGTCGACACACAGGAAGGTGCATCGTGACACTCGACAAAGTCGTCGGGTCCGCTCAAGAGGCGGTCGCCGACATCCCCGCAGGAGCAAGCCTCGCCGTCGGCGGGTTCGGTCTCTGCGGCATCCCGATGGTGCTCATCCAGGCACTGCTCGACTCGGGGGTCGACGGGCTCTCCGTCGTCTCGAACAACTGCGGCGTCGACGACTGGGGCCTCGGCGTGCTGCTCGCGAAGCAACGCATCGCGAAGATGACCTCGTCGTACGTCGGCGAGAACAAGGAGTTCGAGCGGCAGTACCTCTCGGGGGAGCTCGAGCTCGAGCTGACTCCGCAGGGGACGCTCGCCGAGAAGCTGCGGGCCGGCGGCAGCGGCATCGCCGCGTTCTTCACGCAGACCGGCGTCGGCACGCAGGTCGCCGAGGGCGGCCTGCCGCGCCGCTACCACCCCGATGGCACGATCGCGGTGGCGAGCCCGGTGAAGCCCGTGCAGACCTTCGAGTTCGCGGGCACACCGCGCGAGTTCGTGCTCGAAGAGGCGATCACGACCGATTTCGCCCTCGTGCACGCCCTGAAGGGCGACCGGTACGGCAACCTGGTCTTCGACAAGTCGGCCCGCAACTTCTCGCCCCTCGCGGCCATGGCCGGCCGCATCTGCATCGCGCAGGTCGAGGAACTCGTCGAGCCGGGCGAGCTCGACCCCGACGCCGTGCACCTGCCCGGCATCTACGTCGACCGCATCGTGGTCGTCGGCGCCGACATCGAGAAGCGCATCGAACGTCGCACCGTGCGAGAGGGGAACTGAGATGGCACTCACACGTTTCGAGATGGCCGCGCGCGCCGCGCGCGAGCTCGCCGACGGCTCCTACGTCAACCTCGGCATCGGCCTGCCCACGCTCGTGCCGAACTACGTGCCCGAAGGGGTCACGATCCTCCTCCAGTCCGAGAACGGCATCCTCGGCGTCGGACCGTACCCGACCGAGGCCGAGGTCGATCCCGACCTGATCAACGCGGGCAAGGAGACCGTGACGGTGCTCCCCGGCGCCGCGTACTTCGACTCGGCCACGAGCTTCGGCATGATCCGCGGCGGCAAGATCGATGCGGCCATCCTCGGCGCCATGCAGGTGTCGGCCACGGGCGACCTCGCCAACTGGATGATCCCCGGCAAGATGGTGAAGGGCCCGGGCGGCGCGATGGACCTCGTGCACGGCGCCAAGCACCGCATCGTGCTCATGGAGCACGTCGCACGCGACGGCTCGCCGAAGATCGTCAACGAGTGCTCCCTGCCGCTCACGGGCAAGGGCGTCGTCGACCGCATCATCACCGATCTCGCCGTCATCGACGTGACCCCGGATGGCCTCCGGCTCGTCGAGCTCGCGCCGGGCCTCACCATCGACGAGGTCGTCGCGGCCACCCAGCCGCCGCTGCTCACCGACTGAAGGAAGAGCATGATCGACACGATCCTCCCGGGCATCCAGACGTTCCAGGTGAAGACGCAGCGCCTCACGGCGAACGTGCTCGAGCGACCGTCGGATGCCGCGACGACCACGGTCGTATTCCTCCACGGCAACGTCTCGTCGTCGCTGTTCTGGCAACCGCTCATGCTCGAGCTTCCGAGCCATGTGCGCCCGCTCGCGATCGACTTGCGGGGGTTCGGCGACACCGACGTGCTTCCCGTCGACGCGACGCGCGGCGTACGCGACTTCTCCGACGACGTGGCATCCGTCATCGACGCCCTCACGCCCGGCGCGGTGCACGTCGTCGGCTGGAGCATGGGCGGCGGGGTCGCCATGCAACTGCTGCTCGACCGGCCCGAGCTCGTGGCGAGCCTCACGCTCGTGGCGACGGTCTCGCCGTACGGGTTCGGCGGTACCGCGCTCGACGGGACTCTGCTCGTCCCCGACGCCGCAGGCACCGGCGGCGGGGGAGTGAACCCCGACTTCGTGACGAGACTCGCGGCGGGCGACCGCAGTGACGAGCCCGGCTCACCGCGCGCCGTCTTCCGGTCGAGCTACGTGGCGCCCGGGTTCGTCTCGGACCTTGAAGACCTCTGGGTGGAGTCGATGCTCACGACTGCGACGGGGCTCGACAACTATCCCGGCGATTCGACCGTGTCCGAGCACTGGCCCGGGTTCGCGCCGGGCGGCCGGGGCGTGCTCAACACCATGGCGCCGACGGTGTTCGACGCCACCGGCATCGTCGACGTCGATCCGAAGCCGCCGGTGCTCTGGATCCACGGCGTGCACGACGCCATCGTCGGCGACGCGTCGTTCTTCGACCTGAACCAGCTCGGGACGGCGGGCATCATCCCCGGCTGGCCGGGCGACGACGTGGCCCCGCCGCAGCCGATGATCGCTCAGACGCGAGCCGTGCTCACCCGCTACCGCGACGCGGGCGGACGGTTCACCGAGCTCGAGCTCGAGGACTGCGGCCACTCGCCGCACCTCGAGCACCCCGACGTCTTCCGCCACGCGCTGCTCGCGCACGTCGGCACTGCAGAGGTCGGGGAGTTCGGGCGCGAGACTCGGGCCCGGAAGCGGACGAAAGACTCCGATATGAAATCGTGACCCCGCGCACGACGCGAACGGCCACCATCAGGTGCGACCATTGCGCACGGGTATCTCGGAGGGGGACGAACCATGGCACAACTGAGCACGAGCCGGTTCACGGCTTGGATCGCGACCGTGGCCGGAGTCCTGCTGCTCTCGGGCTGCATGTCGGGCTCGGCGATGTCGCCGACCGGCACCCCGACGACCGCCGCCCCGAGCCCGACCGCCGTCGACCCCACCCCAACGGAATCTGAGGACCCGCTGGCGAGTGTCACCGCTCTCGTGGCTCGAGCCGATCGCCTCGAGCTGCGAGACCTGACCGGGTCTGTCGTGGCGACCATCGACTACATGTCGGCTCCCGGCGCCGTGGCCGTGCTCACGAACGTGTTCGGCGAACCGCCGGTCGACGAGGAGTACTTGGGCGGCAATCACTTTCCCGACGGCGTGATACATCGGTGGGGTGGGGCGGCGCTGCAGGAGCGCTTCTACGACGAGGAACAGCGGGTGAACGCCGATCTCAACAACCTGGTGTGGCCCCGTTTCGCGGTGATCTTCGAGGCCCCCGAGTCGCTCGGCATCACGTTGACGACGGACACGGGCATCACGGTGGGCGTGACCCACGCCGCCATCAGCGCCGAGCTCGATCCGGCGCTGTGGAGCTGCATGGGTCCCGCCGTCGACGTCATCGAGATCGAACGCGAATCAGGTCCGGTGAAGATCGGCGTCGCGCTCTCGGAGCTTGTGATCGACGAATCCGGTGCGTACACCGGCGAGAAGGTGGCCGGCGTCACGAAGATCGTCGCGCCCGAACCGGTCGCGTACGGCTGCGCCTGACGTCCCGCCCCCGAGGGCGGCGCGCGTGCACGGCGAGAGCCGCACTATAACTCCCGGTTCCCCCGAATGGCAGGGGGTGGGATGAATCGAGTTCCGGCCGAAGACTGGAGCACCGGCGAGAGTCGTCCGGTCGAGGTCGGTCGTCGACGCCGTGCGCAGCGGTCACCTCGAGGCATCCGGTATCGAGGAGGGCATCGTGGCCGAAGACGGAGCCAGCACGAACCTGGCGGACGCGCCGGAACCCGACGACGAGCGCAAACCCGACTCGCCCCGCGAGGTGACGAAGCGTTCGTGGAAGTACGTGCTGCGGAAGAGCTTCCGCGAGTTCATCGACGACCAGTGCCCCGACCGCGCCGCCTCGCTCACCTACTACGGCGTCCTGGCCCTCTTCCCGGGCCTGCTCGCACTCGCCTCTCTGCTCGCGCTCGTCGGCCAGGGCGAGCGTGCGATCGACTCGTTGTTCGGGATCCTGCAGCAGGTTGCCCCGGGCGAGGCGCTTGACGTCATCCGTGAGCCGCTCGAGGACTTCAGCACCTCGCCGGCAGCCGGGCTCGGGTTCGTCACGGGCCTCCTGCTCGCGATCTGGTCGGCCTCGGGCTACGTCGGCGCGTTCAGCCGGGCGATGAACCAGATCTATGAGATCGACGAGGGACGTCCGTTCTGGAAGCTGCGGCCCATGCAGCTCATCGTGACCATCGTCACCCTGGTGCTCGTCGTCGTGATCGCGGTGATCCTCGTGATCTCGGGACCGGTGACCGAGGCGCTCGGCGATGCGCTGGGCGTGGGCGAAGCCGTTGAGGTCGTCTGGGAGATCGCCAAGTGGCCCGTGCTGGCCTTTGCCGTCATCCTGGCCATCGCGATCCTCTACTACGCGACGCCGAACGCGAAGCAGCCGAGGTTCCGCTGGATCAGCGTCGGCGCCGTCGTCGCGATCGTGGCGCTCGTCATCGTGTCGGCGGGCTTCGCGCTCTACGTCGCGAACTTCTCGAACTACGACCGCACCTACGGCTCGTTCGGTGGCGTGATCGTCTTCCTCCTCTGGCTCTGGCTGGCCAACTCCGCGCTGCTCTTCGGCGCCGAGTTCGACGCCGAACTCGAGCGCGGACGACAGCTGCAGGCGGGCATCGAGGCCGAGGAGGACATCCAACTCCCACCGCGTGACACGCGCAAGAGCGAGAAGGCCGCGATGAAGCAGAAGGAGGACATCGAGCTCGGCCGCAAGATCCGGCTCGAGCACTCCGACGTCGACACGGATGACGCGGGCACGACCGAGGAGTCCACCCGTACTCGCGACCGCTGACGCTGCGCCTGACATCCGCTTCCCAGCCGTTGAGCACTCCGGCGGAAGTAGACTCGAGTCGTGCCTGCTGTGAATCTCGGAATGCCCAAAGTCCCTGAGGTCCTGGCCCCGCGACGCAAGTCACGCCAGATCAAGGTGGGCAAGGTGCTCGTCGGCGGCGACGCCCAGGTGAGCGTCCAGTCGATGACGACGACGCCGACGACGAACATCAACGCGACCCTGCAGCAGATCGCCGAACTCACGGCATCGGGCTGCGACATCGTTCGCGTGGCCGTGCCCAGTCGCGACGACGCCGAGGCGCTGCCGATCATCGCGAAGAAGAGCCAGATCCCCGTCATCGCCGACATCCACTTCCAGCCGAACTACGTCTACGCCGCGATCGACGCCGGATGCGCCGCGGTGCGCGTGAACCCGGGAAACATCCGCAAGTTCGACGACCAGGTCGCCGAGATCGCGCGGCGCGCGAAAGAGGCCGACGTCTCGATCCGCATCGGCGTGAACGCCGGCTCGCTCGACCCGCGCCTGCTCCAGAAGTACGGCAAGGCCACGCCCGAGGCGCTCGTCGAGTCGGCGGTCTGGGAGGCGAGCCTCTTCGAGGAGCACGACTTCCACGACTTCAAGATCTCGGTGAAGCACAACGACCCGATCGTCATGGTGAAGGCCTACCGCATGCTCGCCGAGCGCGGCGACTGGCCCCTGCACCTCGGCGTCACCGAGGCGGGCCCGAGCTTCCAGGGCACGATCAAGAGCGCGACGGCGTTCGGCATCCTCCTCGGCGAGGGCATCGGCGACACCATCCGCGTCTCGCTCTCCGCTCCGCCGGTCGAGGAGGTCAAGGTCGGGCTGCAGATCCTGCAGTCGCTGAACCTGCGTGAACGCAAGCTCGAGATCGTGTCGTGCCCCTCATGCGGGCGCGCCCAGGTCGACGTCTACAAGCTCGCGAACGACGTCACCGACGGACTCGAGGGCATGACCGTGCCGCTTCGCGTCGCCGTCATGGGCTGCGTCGTGAACGGGCCCGGCGAGGCGCGCGAGGCCGACCTCGGCGTGGCATCCGGAAACGGCAAGGGCCAGATCTTCGTGAAGGGCGAGGTCATCAAGACCGTGCCCGAGTCCGAGATCGTGGCGACCCTCATCGAAGAGGCGAACCGCATCGCCGACGAGATGGGCGCCGACGCGCCCGTCGGCTCACCCCAGGTGCTCACCCCGTAGTGGCCCGCGCCGCCCGCGAGTATGGTGGGCGGCATCGGATGCCCCGACGCGGCATCCGCGCGAGAGGGGGTCCGTGATGAGCGGAGACGGCACCGAGTTCGAGTACCCCGACCAGGCGGGATACCCCGACGGCATGGGCACCCTGCATGAGGGCACCGACGACGCCGCGACGGCCGCAGCCGACGACGTCGAGGCGTTCGCCATGGAGGACG
This sequence comes from Agromyces ramosus, assembly GCF_030817175.1. Lineage (NCBI taxonomy): Bacteria > Bacillati > Actinomycetota > Actinomycetes > Micrococcales > Microbacteriaceae > Agromyces > Agromyces ramosus. The sequence continues at coordinate 3,384,060 of NZ_JAUSYY010000001.1, forward strand.
AAGAGGACGTCGACGGCGACTGAACCGCGGCGGCGCGTCAGCGGTCGGCAACGCCGTTCTCGGGGTTCGTGGCTGCGCTCGTCGTCGAGTCGACCGTCGCGCTCAGTCATCGCCGCCACTGCCCGCGGGTTCGGGGGCGCCGCCGGAAGCGGTGTCCGCCTCGACCATCTCGTCGCCCGCGGGGATCTCTTCCGGCAGGGGCAGGTCACCGGCGCTCGGCCGATCGCCGTGCGTGTTCGCGCGGCCGTCGGGCGTCGGGTCGGGTTCGGACGGGGTGATCTCAGCATCGGACACGGGCATCTCCTCTTCTCGATGAGTGGTTGAACCTGTCGGCTGTTGCTCGTCGCGCATCGCCTCCGCGAGCCGCGGCCAGAATGCGGCGAGGGTGGCCGCGCCCTTCTCGAGCACGTCGAGTCGAACGCGCTCGTCGGAGTCGTGCCACCGGTCGCTCACGAGTCCCGTGCCGAAGAACACGAGCGGTGCGTCGAGGGTGCGGGCGAGGAGCTCCGCCGGACCGCCGCCCGCGTTGCCCATACGCCCGACGAAGTCGACGCCGAACCCGATTCGCATCGCCTCGTCGAGTGCTTCCACGGCGGGATGAGCGGGCGTGCGGTAGGGCGCTTCGGCGGTCTTCCGGGCGATCGAGAGCTCGGTCCGGATGCCGCGTGCGTCGGCCTCGGCCTCGACCCAGCGTTCCAGCTGCCCGGCGACCGCCTCCGGCGACTGGCCGTCGACGAGCCGGATGCTGAGCGAGGCGGTCGCCGACGCCGGGATGACCGCTCGGGGCAGGTCGTCGAGATCGCCGCCCTTGATGCTGATCACCTCCAGCGCAGGCCGGGCCCAGAGCAGTTCGGGGATCGAGTATCCGTGCTCTCCGGTGACCCGCATCGTGTCGGACTCCGCGAGCCACCAGGCGTCATCGACCTCGAGTGCCGAGTACTGCTGGCTCTGCTCGGCCGTCGGCGTCGTGACGGCGTCGTAGAAGCCGGGCAGGGTGATGCGACCGTCCTCGTCGTGGAGTCGGGAGATGAGCCGCGCCAGATCGACCACAGGGTTGGGTGCCGGCCCGGACACCGCGCCGCTGTGCACGTCGTGCGCCGGCCCGAGCACTGTGAGCTCGGCGCCGATCATGCCCCGGACGCTCGTGGTCAGGGCGGGGCGTTCGGGGTCGAGGAGGGTCGTGTCCGAGTACACGATGAGGTCGCACGTGAGGTCGTCGGCGCGCGCCTCCATGAGCTCCGCGAGGTTCGGCGAGCCGGTTTCCTCCTCGCCGTCGACGAGGAGTTTCACGGTGACCGGTGGTGCGGAGCGACCATCGCCGAGCAGGGCGCGAAGCCCCCACAGGTGCGCGATGACCTGCGCCTTCGCATCGGAAGCCCCGCGGCCGAAGAGGCATCCGTCGCGTTCGATCGGGGTGAACGGCTGGGTCTCGTTCCAGGATTCGCCGATCACGGCGCGCACGTCATGATGGCTGTAGACGAGGACAGTTGGGGCAGTGGCATCCGCCGGCCATTCGGCGAACACCGTTGACGTCTCGCCCTGCTGCCACACCTCCGCGCGTGGAAACCCGACCGCGCGGCAGAGACCGGCGAGAGCGTTCGCCGAGCGGGGAAGGTCGTCGACGTGGTCGGGGTCGCCGGCGATCGAGGGGATGCGCACCCACTCGGCGAGGTGATCGATGAACTCGCGACGATGTTCCTGCAGGGCGCTGCGCATCCGGTGGTCGGTGAGGATGGTCATGGCGCCTCGTCGAACGTGACAGCCGGCGTTCGGGCCGGCGGGCTCGTTCGGAACCCGACGAGCTTGTGCGAGCCGTCGCAGAACGGGCGGATGGCGGACGCGCCGCAGCGGCAGAGTGCGAACGTGCGACGGTTCGGCTGCACGGGCTCGCCGTCGTCGTCGAACAGCGCGAGGTCGCCGCGAACGAGCAGCGGTCCGTCGGGACAGGCCGTGATCGACACGGGGCGGGCGGATGCCTCGGCGCTCATGCCAGCGGCATCCTCAGCGCTGACTCGCCCCGCTCGAACCGTTCGCGCAAGCCACCCCAGAGGCGGCCGTCGAGCGTGAGGCACGCCGCAGCACCGAAGAGGATGTCCTTCGCGACCTGCGGTTCGTCACGGGCGAGGGAGCCGGCGAGATCACGCGCGGCGAGCTGCTCGTGCACCGCGTCGGCCTCGACGTGCTCGACGAAGTAGTCGGTGACGTCCTCGCCGAAGCCGAGCCGGCGCAGCCCGTTCGCGTACGCGCGGCAGGGGAGCGACGAGGTCATCTCGTAGGCGGCGAGGTGACCGACGATCGCACCGCGGAGGCGCCGATGCAGTCCGAAGAAGGACATCAGGTTCATCGATGCGTAGACGGTGACGGGCACGTGGTCGGCGTAGGCGCCGTAGCGATCATCGAGCCCAGCGCCGCGCAGTGCGTTCGCGAAGATCGTGGCGTGAAGTCGCTCGGCGCGGCCACCGCCGTACTCGTCGGCCTGGATCTCGACGAGGGCGGATTTCGCCGCCCCATGCAGCCGGGGGATGGCCCAGCTGTGCGGGTCCGCCTCCTTCAGCGTGTAGATCGTGCGGCACGCGAGTATCTCGAGCACCTGCTCGGACGTGGCCTCTCGTTCGACGAACGCCGACAGGCTCGGCCCGTCGTCGGCTCCGACGAGGGCGAACAGCGCCTCGGGCACGTCGCGGGTCGCGATCGGCTGGGGCACCGAGTGGCGCAGCGCGTCCTCGAACTCCCGCTCGATCGGCCCGCGCACGGCGAGCAGGCGCGGGTCCCACTCCCACGTGTCGGGCACGCCCTCGAGGCCGCCGTAGTGCAGTTCGTACGTGAGAAAGAGCGCCAGTTGCAGGTCGTCGTCGCCGATCACGTCATCGGATGCCGCGAGCGCCTCCGTCGCCGCAACGGCGAGTTCGCCGACCGGCGCATGCTCCGGACCCGTGAGCTGGGCGACGAGCGCCTCCGTGACCGGACCGCGCGGGCTCGGCAGCGCCATCGGGCGCATCGGGCTCGCGGTACTCGCTGCAGGGGTCGGTGTGGCGCCGGGTCGAGCATCGGCGGTGATCGTCATGCCAGGCTCCCTCGCTCGCGTCGTGTCTCCACCGTAGAGAGGGATCACGCCCCTGTCAGGGGCTTGACCGGCCGAACCGTGAGCGGTAGCCGCCGCGGGCCGCGGCGCTTCAGGGTCGGGCCGCGCGGAACCGCACCTCGCCCGCCCGGATGTCGGCGTGCTCGAGCACCACCTCGAGCCGCGCGCCCGCGCGGGCAGCGGGCGTCGCGGGGCATGTGGCCGTCACGGCCGGTTCGGTGAGCTGGATGATCGCGTTGTCGCCGCGGAGCTCGAGCACCGTGGCGGTGAATCGCTCGCCCACCCGGTCGGAGAGCACGGCGGCTTCGACGAGTGCGACGGATGCCGCGTCGAGGCGGCTCGCCCGCTGCGACGACGCACCCATGAGTGCCGGAAGCTCGTGGAGCGAGTCTCGTGCCCACGCCGGCACCTCTCGACCCGCGACGAGCGCTTCGCACACGACGAGTCCCCAGCGGTCGACGAGGCGGCGCAGCGGCGCGGTGACGTGCGCGTACGGCGCGGCGAGCGCCGATTGCTCGGGGTCGGCGGGCACGTCGCCGTCCATCGCCTCGTAGCCCGCCCCGCGAAAGAGCCCGCCGGCCGCCTGCAGCACCGCGAGCGCTGCCGGGCCGTCGTGATCGAGGCCGCGCAGGTACTCGCCGTAGGTCACCGATTCCGGCCACGGCCGGCCGAGGGCCTCGGTCTGTGTGCGGAACGCCGCGATGCGCTCGGGGGTCGGCTTGGGCATGGTGCGCAGGATTCCGATCCGGGCCTCGACCATGACGGCGGCGGCGGCCATGCCCGTCATGAGCGAGAGCTGCGCGTTCCACGCCTCGACCGGGAGGAGGTGTCGTCGCTTCAGCGCGTAGCCGCCGTCGGAACGGACGATCTCCTCCTCGGGTGAGTTGAGGCTCGCGCCGCCGCGCGCACGTTCCTGATCGATGCGGGCGAGCCCGACCTCGCGGAGCAACGCGAGCGGTTCGCCGTCGGCGGCATCGATGCGGGTCTGGGCCTCGTCGTAGCTGAGCTGCTCACGCGACCGGACGTGGGCTCGCTCGAGCCCGGTTCGACCGATGGCGCCGGTCTCGTCGAGTTCGAACGACCAGACGTAGGCGGTGCGGTCGACGCCCGGAAGGAGCGAGACCCGGTCTTCGCTGAGCACGGGAGGATGCATCGGCACCCGCCCGTCGGCGGCGTAGAGCGTCTGCCCGCGCTCGCGAGCCTCGCGATCGACGGCCCCGCCCGCGAGCACGAAGCCCGGGACATCCGCGATCGCGTAGTGCACGAGGAAGCCGCCGGGGCGCCGGGCGATGTGCAGTGCCTGGTCGAGATCCATCGACCCTGCGGGGTCGATCGTGACGAACGGGATGTCGCGGCGGTCGACCGTCGGCGGCGGTGAGGCGGATGCCGCAGCATCCGCCTCGGCGAGCACGTCGGGCGGGAACCCGGTGGGCAGGTCGAGCGACGTGCGGAGCTCGGCGAGCGCCACGGCGAGCTCGCTCTGCGCGGCGGACGCCGCGATGCGTGACCGGCGCGGTGACATGCGCCAAGCCTAGGCGGGACGCGCAATTAGAATCATCGGGTGCCCACACGCCTTTCGAACTACTTCCTCCGCACCCTCCGCGAAGACCCGGCCGACGCCGAGGTCACGAGCCACCGCCTGCTCGTTCGCGCCGGCTACATCCGCCGCCAGGCGCCAGGCGTCTTCGCGTGGCTGCCGCTCGGCCTGCGGGTCAAGGCGAAGATCGAGGCGATCATTCGTGAAGAGATGACGAATGCGGGTGCGCACGAGGTGCACTTCCCCGCGCTGCTGCCGCGCGAGCCGTATGAGGCCTCGGGCCGGTGGGAGACCTACGGCGACGGCATCTTCCGTCTGAAGGATCGAAAGGGTGCCGACTACCTGCTCGCACCGACACACGAAGAGGCGTTCACGCTGCTCGTGAAAGATCTCTGCAACTCGTACAAAGACCTGCCGCTGTCGATCTACCAGATTCAAGACAAGTACCGCGACGAGGCACGTCCTCGCGCCGGCCTCCTGCGCGGCCGCGAGTTCACCATGAAGGACGCGTACTCGTTCGACGTCTCCGACGAGGGTCTCGACGCGAGCTACCAGTCCCAACGCGACGCCTACGAGCGCATCTTCATGCGGCTCGGCCTCGAGTACGTCATCGTGAATGCCGACAACGGGCTCATGGGCGGCGCGCGGAGCGAGGAGTTCCTGCACCCGACGCCGGTCGGCGAAGACACCTTCGTGCGCTCGGCCGGTGGCTACGCAGCGAACGTCGAAGCGTTCGAGACGATCGTGCCCGAGCCGATCCCGTTCGACGGTCTGCCCGCGCCCGTGGTGCTCGACTCGCCGAACACGCCGACGATCGCGACCCTCGTCGAGCTCGCCAATGCCGAGTACCCGCGTCCCGACGGCCGCCCCTGGACCGCAGCCGACACGCTGAAGAACGTCGTGCTCGCCGTCGTGCAGCCCGACGGCACTCGCGAGGTCGTCGTCATCGGCCTGCCGGGCGACCGCGATGTCGAGATGAAGCGCGTCGAGGTGGCGTTCGCGCCCGGCGAGGCGGAGCCCGCCACTGAGGCGGACTTCGCGAAGCACCCCGGTCTCGTGAAGGGTTACATCGGCCCGTGGTCGGCCGACGGTGCCGTGCTCGGAGAAGAGTCGGCCACTGGCATCCGCTATCTCGTCGACCCTCGCGTGGTCGATGGCACCGAGTGGATCACCGGGGCGAACGCCGATCAGCGGCACGTCTTCGGACTCGTCGCGGGCCGTGACTTCGTCGCCGACGGCACCGTCGAGGCGGCGAGCGTGCGCGCCGGCGACCCCGCGCCCGACGGCTCCGGCCCGGTAGAACTGGCCCGGGGCATGGAGATCGGCCACGTTTTCCAACTCGGTCGCTTCTTCGCCGAGGCGCTCGGCCTCAAGGTGCTCGACGAGAACGGCAAACTCGCCACGGTCACCATGGGCTCCTACGGCATCGGCGTCACCCGCATCCTCGCGATCATCGCCGAAGACAACAACGACGACAAGGGCTTGATCTGGCCTGCGGCGGTCGCGCCGTTCGACGTGCACGTGCTCGCCGCCGGCAAGGACGCGGCGGTGTTCGAAGCCGCCGAGGCGGTCGTGGGCGCGCTCGAGGCATCCGGATACGACGTGCTCTACGACGATCGCCCGAAGGTCTCGCCCGGCGTGAAGTTCGGCGACGCCGAACTCATCGGCATCCCGAAGATCGTGATCGCCGGACGCGGCGTCGTCGACGGCATCGTCGAGGTCTGGGATCGCGCCACGGGCGAGCGCACGCAGGTGCCGATCGACGGGGTCGTCGCCGCGCTCGCCTGACGCCGGTGAGCGGATGTCCCGGCCGCGCTCGCGGCCGCGACCCCCACGATTCGACGCGCGTTCACCCCTCGTTCACGCCGCATCATGCGCCGCGACGGATTCCACGAGCACTGTGCAAGTGGAATCCCGACCACGAGCGTGAGGACCGATCCGTGACGATCACCGACATCCAGCTGTTTCCGATGGCCGACCACGTGCGGGGCAAGCGCTCGCCCGTGACCTGCCACTTCAAGTGCGGAAACGCCTGCCTCGGCCCCGAGTGCAACACCTCCGCGAATCCCCACTTCCGCGACATCGCCTCGGCCGCGCTGACGCGGCGCGCGCTGCTGGGCCTCGGCGCGGCGGGCGCCGTCGGCATCGCACTCGCGGCCGTGGCGCCGGCCGGCTCGGCGACGGCAGCACCCGGGGGAGCCGCCTTCGGACGTGGCAGCGGCCTGCCATTCGACGCCATCGCGCCGGTGCCCGGTGTCGTCGACGACTTCAACGTGCCGGCGGGCTACACGTGGGCGCCGATCATCCGCTGGGGCGACCCGCTCTTCTCGGGTGTGCCCGCGCTCGACTTCGACCACCAGACCGTCGAGGCGCAGGCCGGGCAGTTCGGCTACAACGTCGACTACATCGACATCCTCGCCGACCAGAGCGGCCGCACCGCGGTGCTCGCGGCGAACCACGAGTACGTGAACCCCGGCCTGATGTTCACGCCGAGCAGCGATCCCGCCGAGCTCGACCGACGGGCCGCGATCTACAAGGCCGCGCACGGCTTCTCGGTCGTCGAGCTCCGCCGTAGCAAACTGGGCCAGCCGTGGCGCTACCTCGTCGACGGCCGCCGCAACCGCCGCATCACCGCCGACACCGTGTTCGAGGTGACCGGCCCCGCCGCCGGCACCGACCTCATGAAGACCGCCGCCGACCCCGAGGGCCGCTGGGTCAAGGGCACGCTCGGCAACTGCGCCGGCGGCACGACCCCGTGGGGCACGGTGCTCTCGGGTGAGGAGAACTTCGACGGGTACTTCGCGTGGGCCGCCGACACCGCGGGCCAGAAGCGCTACCGCGCCACGCCGAGCAGTGCTTCGACCTACACGTTCGAGCGCATCGACCCTCGCTTCGACGCACATGACGCCGGCTATCTGAACGAGCCCAACCGCTTCGGCTGGATCGTCGAGATCGACCCGCAGGACCCGAGCTCCACGCCGCGCAAGCACTCGGCCATGGGCCGGTTCAAGCACGAGGGCGCCAACGTCATCATCGCCGAGGACGGCCACGCGGTCGCGTACATGGGCGACGACCAGGCGAACGACTACCTGTACAAGTTCGTGTCGAAGGGCACGTTCACCCCCGGCAAGTCGGCGAAGGCCCGGCGCAGCAACCTCGACCTGCTGAGCGAGGGCGACTTGTACGTCGCACGGTTCACGGGCAACTCGCCCGCTGCCGAGGTCACCGGCTCGGGCGCACTCCCGGCTGACGGGCAGTTCGACGGAACCGGCGAGTGGATCCCGCTCACGAGGAACGGCGAGAGCGTCGTGCCCGGCATGACGACGGAGGAGGTGCTCGTCTTCGCGCGCCTCGCGGCCGACGCCGTCGGTGCGACGAAGATGGACCGTCCCGAGGACGTCGAGCCCAACCCGAAGACGCGCAAGGTCTACCTCGCGCTCACGAACAACTCGTCGCGCACGCTCGCGAACGTCGATGAGGCGAACCCGGTCACGGGCAACCGCAACGGGCACATCATCGAGATGACCGAGACCGCCGGGCAGTCCGGCAGCACCTTCGGCTGGAACATCCTGCTGCTCTGCGGTGACCCCGCCGTCGACCAGAACACCTACTTCGCCGGCTTCCCGAAGGAGCTCGTGTCGCCGATCTCATGCCCAGACAACGTCGCGTTCGACTCCGAGGGCAACCTCTGGATCTCGACCGACGGCGCGCCGAGCAAGATCGGCTTCAACGACGGCCTCTTCAAGGTGCCGCTCGAGGGTCCCGAGCGCGGCCACGTGCAGCAGTTCCTCTCCGTCCCGCGCGAGGGCGAGACGTGCGGCCCGGTCATCCACGACCAGGAGGGCATGGTCTACGTCGCCGTGCAGCACCCTGGCGAGAACGGCTCGGTCGCCACGCCGACCTCCCACTTCCCCGATTACGTGCCCGCGCATCGCCCCGAGACCGGACTCGTGGCGGCCCCGCGGCCGTCGGTCGTGCAGGTCTGGCGCGCCTGAGCGCAGCACTGCGGGTGGGCGGATGCCGCGGCATCCGCCCACCCGCATGTTCGGCCCCGTCCACTTCGGCGGTCTCGCATGAAGCTTGCCCCCGCATCCGGTACCGTAGAGAGTTGTCCGCACCGAGGGGTACGCGGCATGAGAGCTGAATAGAGGAGGCCGGCAATGGATATCGACCTCAGTGTGCTCCGCATGATGGAGCGCGAGAAAGAGATCCCGTTCGACGAACTGGTGGAGATCATCGAGCAGGCCATTCTGATGGCCTACCTGAAGCACACCAATCCCGGCCAGCACGGCCACGCGAACCCGAACGGGGCGCGTGCGCACCTCGATCGCAAGACCGGTCACGTGTCGGTGTACGTTCCCGAACTCGACGAAGAGGGCAACGTCATCGGCGAGGCCGAGGACAGCCCGAGTGATTTCGGCCGCATCGCCGCGTTCGCTGCGAAGCAGGTCATCAACCAGCGCCTGCGCGACCTCGCCGACGACGCGGTGCTCGGCGAGTTCCGCGGTCGCGAGGGCGACATCGTCGCGGGTATCATCCAGCAGGGCCCGAACCCGCGCATGGTGCACATCGACCTCGGCACGGTCGAGGCGATCCTGCCGCCCGAAGAGCAGGTGCCCGGTGAGGAGTACCTTCACGGCCAGCGCATCCGGGTCTACGTGACGAGCGTGGCGAAGGGGCAGAAGGGGCCGTCGATCACGGTCTCCCGCACGCACCCGGCACTCGTGCGCAAGCTGTTCGCCCTCGAGGTTCCCGAGATCGCATCCGGCGTCGTCGAGATCGTCTCCCTCGCTCGCGAGGCCGGCCACCGCACGAAGATCGCCGTGCGCGCGAACCAGCCCGGCATCAACGCGAAGGGCGCCGCGATCGGCGAGCTCGGCCAGCGCGTGCGGGCCGTCACGGCCGAACTCGGCGCCGAGAAGATCGACATCGTCGACTACTCCGACGACCTCGCGACCTTCGTGGCGAGCGCGCTGTCTCCCGCCAAGGTCACGAAGGCCTTCGTCATCGACGAGGCGACCCGTGCGGTTCGTGCCCTCGTCCCCGACTACCAGCTCTCGCTCGCGATCGGCAAGGAGGGCCAGAACGCCCGCCTCGCTGCCAAGCTCACGGGCGCGAAGATCGACATCCAGCCCGACTCGGTCCTCGAGTCGAACTGACCCGACCGGCCTGCGTCGGCGGGCGAACAGCGCAGAGTGTAAGATGGAACCCGTCAGAACGTGCATCGGATGCCGTTCGCGCGCCCCACGCTCCTCACTTCTGAGGGTCGTCTCCCAGAATTCCCACGTCGTCGCAGATGCTTCGGCCGTGCTTCCGGGCAGGGGTGCGTGGTTGCATCCGACGCTCGAGTGCTACCGGCTCGCCGTGCGGCGACGCGCCTTCGGACGCGCACTCCGCATCCGTGGCGAGGTGGACACCAGCAACGTAGAGAACAGGCTGAACGGCTAATGGACAACTCATGAGCGGCTCGAAATGAGACCCGTCCGTCATTGATGGTCCGCCCCTGTCCGGGGTCGGGCCCGGAACAGGAGAAAAGTGGCTGCCAAACCACGCGTACACGAGATCGCATCAGAACTCGGTGTCGACAGCAAGATCGCCCTTGAGAAGCTCAAGGAGATGGGCGAGTACGTCAAGGGACCCTCGTCGTCCATCGAACCACCCGTCGCCCGCCGGCTGAAGGCCGCGCTCGAGGCCGCTGGTGCGGCCGCGTCCGCCGCGCCCGCCGCCGCGGCCACCGCTGCGCCCGCCGCAGCCGCCAAGCCGGGCATGAAGCCCGGCCCCAAGCCGGCCCCGAAGCGCGCTCCCGAGCCCGAGGCTCCCGCGCCCGCTGAGGCTTCCGAAGCGGCACCCGTCGCCGAAGTTCCGCTGACGGTGGCCGAGCGCCAGGCGCAGGCTGAGGAGAAGGCGGCCCAGGCCGCAGCCGAGAAGTCGACGGATGCCCCCGCGGCAGCCTCGGCCGAGACCGACGTCGTGAAGCCCACGGGTGCTCCGAAGCCCGCCGGTTCCGCCCCGCGTCCCGGCGCTCCGCGCCCTGGCGCGGGAGGCACGCCGCGCCCCGGCAACAACCCGTTCTCGAGCTCGCAGGGCATGGGCTCGCGCCCGGCCCAGCCGCGCCCGGGCAACAACCCCTTCACCAGCGCACAGGGCATGGGCCAGCGCCCGAGCCCCGGCAACATCCCGCGCCCGCAGGCCCCGCGTCCCGGTTCGCCGCGCCCCGGCGCTCCGCGTCCGGCCGGTGCAGGCGGTCGCCCCGGCGGCGGCTTCCAGCGTCCCGGTGGCGCAGGCGCCGGTGCAGGAGCTCGTCCCGGCGGTGCCGGTGGCGGATTCCAGCGCCCGGGCGGCGGTGCACCCGGTGGCGGCTTCGGCGGCCCGCGTCCCGCTGGTGGCGGCGGCCGTGGCCGTGGCCCCGGCGGCGGCACGGCCGGCGCGTTCGGTCGTGGTGGCGGCAAGAGCAAGGCCCGCAAGTCGAAGCGCACGAAGCGGCAAGAGTTCGAGATGCGGGAGGCCCCGTCGCTCGGCGGTGTGAGCGTTCCCCGTGGCGACGGCAACACCGTCATCCGACTCCGCCGCGGCGCCTCGATCTCCGACTTCGCCGACAAGATCGACGCGAACCCCGGTTCGCTCGTGACGGTGCTGTTCCACCTCGGTGAGATGGCGACGGCGACCGAGTCGCTCGACGAGGCCACCTTCCAGGTGCTCGGCGAAGAGCTCGGCTACAAGATCCAGGTCGTCTCGCCCGAAGACGAAGACCGCGAGCTCCTCGAGGGCTTCGACATCGACCTCGACCAGGAACTCGAGGACGAGACCGACGAGGAACTCGAGCAGCGACCCCCGGTGGTCACCGTCATGGGTCACGTCGATCACGGTAAGACCCGACTCCTCGACGCGATCCGCAACGCGAACGTCGTCGCGGGCGAGGCCGGCGGCATCACGCAGCACATCGGTGCGTACCAGGTGCACACCGAGCACGAGGGCCGCGAGCGCGCGATCACCTTCATCGACACCCCGGGTCACGAGGCGTTCACCGCCATGCGTGCACGTGGTGCGCAGGTGACCGACATCGCGATCCTGGTCGTCGCGGCCGACGACGGCATCATGCCGCAGACGGTCGAGGCGCTGAACCACGCACAGTCGGCCAACGTGCCGATCGTCGTCGCGGTCAACAAGATCGACAAGCCCGACGCCAATCCCGCCAAGGTGCGCCAGCAGCTCACCGAGTTCGGCCTCGTCGCCGAGGAGTACGGCGGCGACGTCATGTTCGTCGACGTGTCGGCTCGCGAGAACATCGGCATCCAGGACCTGCTCGACGCAGTGCTCCTCACCGCCGACGCCGGTCTCGACCTGCGTGCGAATCCCAACAAGGATGCGCGAGGAGTCGCCATCGAGGCGAAGCTCGACAAGGGTCGCGGTGCGGTTGCGACCGTGCTCATCCAGTCGGGAACGCTGCGCGTCGGCGACGCGATCGTCGCGGGCACGGCCTACGGCCGAGTGCGTGCGATGGCCGACGAGAACGGCGACGCCGTGCCCGAGGCCACGCCGGCACGTCCGGTGCAGGTCCAGGGCCTGTCGAGCGTTCCGCGCGCCGGCGACACCTTCCTCGTCACCGAAGACGACCGCACTGCGCGTCAGATCGCCGAGAAGCGTGAAGCAGCCCAGCGCAACGCCCAGCTCGCGAAGGCGCGCAAGCGCATCTCGCTCGAGGACTTCACCCGTGCTCTCGAAGAGGGCAAGGTCGAAGCGCTCAACCTCATCATCAAGGGTGACGTGTCGGGTGCCGTCGAGGCGCTCGAGGAGTCGCTCATGAAGATCGAGGTCGACGACAGCGTGCAGCTGCGCATCCTCCACCGCGGTGTGGGCGCCGTCACCGAGAGCGACATCGACCTCGCGACGATCGACAACGCGATCGTCATCGGGTTCAACGTCCGCCCCGACGTGAAGGCGCGTGAGCGTGCCGCCCGTGAGGGTGTCGACGTGCGCTTCTACTCGGTCATCTACAACGCGATCGACGACATCGAGAACTCGCTCAAGGGCATGCTCAAGCCCGAGTTCGAAGAGGTGCAGTCGGGTGTCGCCGAGATCCGCGAGGTGTTCCGCTCCTCGAAGTTCGGCAACATCGCCGGTGTCATCGTGCGGTCGGGAACGATCACGCGAAACGCCAAGGCGCGCGTCATCCGCGATGGCGTCGTCGTCGGCGACAACCTCGCGATCGAGTCGCTGCGTCGCTTCAAGGACGACGTCACCGAGGTTCGTACGGACTTCGAGGCCGGCATCGGCCTCGGCAAGTTCAACGACATCCAGCTCGGCGATGAGATCGAGACGATCGAAATGCGCGAGAAGCCGCGGGTCTGATCGTGGTCGGGGCTCCCGGATCTTCCCTTCAGGTGAAGAGACGGGGGCCCCTTCACCCCGATTCACCTGAAGAGAAGATCCGGGAGCCCCTTCAAGCGGATGTCGCACACGCGCATTCGATCGAGGGGAAGGGGAGGTAGAGGAATATGGCTGATCCGGCACGGGCCAGGAAGATGGCCGACCGCATCAAGGAGATCGTCGCCAAGCGGCTCGACAAGGGGCTGCGCGACCCGAGGCTCGGGTTCGTGACGATCACCGACGTGCGCGTCACGGGCGACCTGCAGCACGCGAGCATCTTCTACACGGTGTACGGCACCGATGAGGAGCGCGAGGACTCGGCCAAGGCCCTGAAGGCGGCGACCGGGATGCTCCGCAGCGAGGTCGGCCGCAACATCACGGCTCGACTCACCCCGTCGCTCGAGTTCATCGCCGACGCGATCCCCGAGAACGCCCAGCACATCGGTGCGCTCCTCCAGGAAGCGCGAACGCGCGACGCCCAGACCGCGGCGCTCGCGTCGACGGCTGAGTATGCGGGCGAGGCCGATCCGTACGTGAAGCCGCGCGAGTTCGATGAGCTCGACGAGTTCGACGACGAGCCGCCGGCGACGCCGGCCACGGCGCCGGTCGGCGAACCCGAGGCATCCGACGACGACCTCGATCTCGACGAAGCAGCACCCGGCGACGCACGCTGACACGCCTCACGAGCGCGTCGGCACGCCGGCGAGCTCGCCGGCGACGGCGGCGATGCGTGCACGCAACGCTTCGATGAAGGCGAGCACGGTCGGTTGGCGGAGCGCCTCGGGCCGGCAGACGAGCCAGTAGGGGAGTCGCTCGTCGATCTCGTCGGGGAACAGGCGCACGAGATCGTCGTGCGGATCCGCGAGGAACGCCGGCAGCAGCCCGAACCCCGCTCCGGCGCGCGTCGCGTCGACGTGCACGTAGACGTTCGTGCTCGAGACGGCGTCGACCATGCCCCGCGTCGAGCGCCGTGCCTCGTCGAGCGCGTCGACCTGCAGCATCGACTCGATGAAGTAGACGAGCGGACCGCGCGCGAGCTCGCGCGTCGACGCGGGCGTGCCATTCCGTTCGAGGAAGGACCGGCTCGCATACAGGCCGAGCGCGTAGTCGGCGAGGTGCACCGCCTCGGCGCGGTGCACGTGCGGTCGGCCCACCACCACCTCGAGGTCGACGCCCACGCGCTGCGCCGCCGCTCGCCGGGTGGCGGCAACGATCTCGAGCGACACGTCGGGGTGGGCGCGACGCACGGCCACGATCGCGGGTGCGGCGATGTACCCGCTGAAGCCGTCGGTCGCCGAGAGGCGCACGACGCCGGCGAGCCGCGGCTCCTCGGGTGAGAGCGCCTCGATCGCCCGTTCGACCGCTTCAGCTGCCGAGATGGCGTGCTCGCCCAAGGGGGTGAGCACCCAGCCGGCGGCGCCGCGTGCGAGCACCCGGCCACCGAGGGCGTCCTCGAGCGCACTGATGCGCCGGGCGATCGTCGTGTGGTTCAAGCCGAGCTCCGCGGCGGCGGCCGTGTACCGGCCACCGCGGGCGACGGCGAGCAGCACGAGCAGGTCGTCGGCGCTCGGCGGATGCGGGGTCAGGCAGGACGAAGACGGCATCTGTGCATAATTGCACATTCCTCTTGCAGCTTTCGATATTGGCTGCACGGATGAGTGCAGCCATACTCAGGCGAGGCGCGAACGCGCCGACGTATGCAAAGGAGCATCGGATGACCCAGACCCCCGTTGGCGAGGCGGAGACGACCGCCGCGCCGCCCACCGGACTCCGACGAGTCGTCACAGCCTCGATGGCCGGCACCGTCGTCGAGTGGTACGAGTTCTTCCTCTACGCCTCGGCGGCCACGCTCGTCTTCGGCACCGTCTTCTTCCCGCCATCGGATGACCCGCTGAGCGGGATCATCGCCGCCTTCCTGACCTACGCCGTCGGCTTCGTCGCGCGCCCCCTGGGTGGCATCGTGTTCGGTCACTTCGGCGACAAGTACGGCCGCAAGCGGCTCCTGCAGCTGAGCATCATCCTGGTCGGCGTCGCCACGTTCCTCATGGGCTGCCTGCCGACGTACGCGCAGATCGGCCTCGTCGCGCCGCTGCTCCTCGTCTTCCTGCGGTTCCTCCAAGGCTTCGCCATCGGCGGCGAATGGGGCGGCGCCGTGCTCCTCGTCGCCGAGCACAGCCCGGCGCGTTCGCGCGGCTTCTGGGCGAGCTGGCCCCAGGCGGCGGTGCCGGTCGGCAACCTGCTCGCGACCCTCGTGCTCTTCACGCTGTCGGCGACCCTCACGCAGGAGGCGTTCCTCAGCTGGGGCTGGCGCGTCGCGTTCTGGCTGTCCGCGGTGATCGTGCTCATCGGCTGGTACATCCGCACCAAGATCACCGACGCCCCGATCTTCCTCAAGGTGCAGGCCGAGCGTGAAGCCGCGAAGGCGGCGTCCTACGGCGTGTTCGAGGTGCTGCGGCGGTACCCGCGCGGCGTCATCACCGCGATGGGCCTCAGGGTGGGGGAGAACATCCTCTACTACATCGTCGTCACGTTCTCGATCGTGTACCTCACGCAGGTCGTGAAGGAGGGCACGACGAACACGCTCCTCCTCCTCATCGGCGCCCACCTCGTCCACTTCGCGGTGATCCCGCTCTTCGGACGGCTCACCGACCGCATCGGCCGTCGTCCCGTCTACGCGGCCGGCGCGATCCTCGGTGCGACGTGGGGCTTCTTCGCCTTCCCGCTCATGAGCACCGCCCAGCCGGTCGTGATCTGGGCCGTGATCTCCATCGGCCTCGTCTTCCACGCCGCGATGTACGCGAGCCAGCCGGCGATCATGGCCGAGATGTTCCCGACGCGCATGCGCTACTCGGGCGTCTCGCTCGGCTACCAGGTCACGTCGATCTTCGCGGGCTCGCTCGCCCCGATCATCGCGACCGCCCTGCTCTCGCAGTACGGCTCGAGCGTGCCGATCGCGATCTACGTGATGATCGCCTGCATCGTCACGCTGGTCGCGGTCTGGGCCGCCCGCGAGACCCGCGGCCTCGACCTCAACGAGGTCGACGCGGCCGACCGTGAACGCGAGCTCGAACGACTCTCCGCCTGAGTCTCGAACGGAGAAGAGGGCGGATGCCCCGGGCCCCTGGCTCGGGGCATCCGCTCGCGCTCGTTCACGTGGCCGTCGCGACCGGGCGGGTTCCCGAGTGCAGCGGTTCCGCCTCACGCCTCGGGGAGGTGGAAGCCCTCGCCGTCGGAGACCGCGAGCCCGTCGGCGACGAGGCCGGCGACGGCGCGGTCGAGTTGTGCGGCATCCGCCCAGAGCGCAGCGAGCTCAGCCCTCATCACGGGTCGATGCGCCCCGCGCAGCTCCCGCATGACGAGCCCGCGAACCTGTCGGTCCGATCCCTCGAAGCGCGCCTGCGTCGCCTTGCGGGCACCGTCGTACGGCGGGTAGCCGGCGGCACGCCAGGCGCACGCTCCGGCGATCGGGCAGTCGTCGCACTGCGGCGTGCGCGCCGTGCACACCGTCGCCCCGAGTTCCATCGCCGCGGCGTTGAACGCGCGAGCCTCGACGTCGTCGTGGGGGAGCAGGGCGGCCATCGCGCCGAGGTCGCGGGCCGTCGAGGGCGGGCCCGGCTCACCCTGACCGGCGACCGCGCGGGCGATGACCCGCCGCGTGTTGGTGTCGACCACCGGATGCCGCGCGCCGAACGCGAAGGCGGCCACCGCCCGGGCGGTGTACGGGCCGACGCCCTGCAGCGCGAGCAGCGCGTCGAGATCGGCAGGGACCTCGCCGCCGTGCCGCTCGACGATCTCGACCGCGGCCCGGTGCAGCCACAGCGCACGCCGGGGGTACCCGAGCCGGTCCCACGCCCGCACCGCCTCCGACGGCGGCTCGGCGGCGAGCGCGGACGGCGTGGGCCAGCGGCGGATCCACGCCTCCCAACGCGGGACCACGCGGGCGACCTGCGTCTGCTGGAGCATGAACTCGCTCACGAGCACGGCCCACGGCGACACATCGGCGGCTCGCCAGGGGAGCGGCCGCGCGGCATCCGCGAACCAGGCGACGAGGCTGGCGGCGATCGTCTGGGCGTCGGCGCGGGGCATCCGTTCAGCCTATGACGGGGCGCAGGGCGTCGCGTTAGGCTCGCACCATGCGGCTTGTCACGACGCCCCGGATCACGTTCCTGCGTGCGCTCGCCGACGAGATCCTGCAGCACTACGGTCGCGGCCGTATGATCGTCGCGATCGACGGACCGCTGCAGAGCGGCAAGACCCGCTTCGCCGACGACCTCGCCGCGGTGCTCGCCGAGCGCGATCACGCCGTGTTCCGGGCGAGCATGGAGGACTTCCACCGCTCACGCGCCGCGCAGGGCGACTTCGGCGACGACACGCCGACACGATACCTCCGGTACGGCTTCGACGAGTCGGCGCTGCGCCGCGTGCTCGTCGAGCCGTTCCGACTCGGCGGATCGACCGCGTTCGTCACGCGGGTGTTCGACCCGGCGCGCGATGCGTGGGTCGAGCCGAAGTGGCTGACGGGCCCGGATGACGCGATCCTCGTGATCGACGGGCGTTTCGTGCTTCGCGAGCGGCTCGCGGGCCTCTGGGACTTCCGCATCGCGCTCGACGGCGATCCCGTGGATGCCGCCGACGTGCTCGCCTACGCCGAGAGCGACCCCCGGCTCGTCGCCTCGGCGGTCGTCGACAACCGGGACGCGGAGCATCCGCGGCGCCGCTTCTTCGACAGCTGCTGACACCGCGCGCCCCAACACCGCCACGCTCGAGGTGAACCCCGAGCTCGACGTGGCACTCAGCTACCCGCCCGCGACGCCTGACTGTGCAGCTGCTCCGCCCGCCGCCGCGGGTGGCGGCCTGCTCGTGCTGCGTCGCACACGTCGCGTTCAGGGCTGACACCCGACGATCTGACGCTCGGCTGAGGGGGCCCGGTTCGCCGGGTCCCCTCAGTTGTCGGTCCCCAGAAAGGGGGACAATGTTCCCCAATTGTGAAAATAGGAGGACACCGGGACGATTGGCACGCCATACTGGTGAGACTGCCAGCCCCCCGGCTACGCGAACCCGCCCCACCGCACCACCCGAGTACCCGATCCCCGTCGAGCGCGCCTCACCCGCGCGTGCCCGCGGTCTTGCGCCCTCCAGGCGCGACGGAGTCCTCCCAATGGTTCGCCGCGCGCCGGCACGACCAATGGAGAGACACCCGAATGAGCAAGCCCCGCGCCGCTTCTGCGCCCGCTGCCCACGGCGACACTGGAGCGAGGAAGCGATCCACGTCGCCAACCCTGTTCCGCCGCGCAGCCGCCGCCATCACCGCCCTGGTGCTCGGAGCCGGCCTCGCTCTCGTGGGCCTCGCCGCCCCTGCCAGTGCGCACACCGGCGACCTCAAGGCCAGCGCCGTGTGCAACACGGCCACCGGTGAGTACGACGTGACCTACACGCTGAAGCTCACGAACGTGCCGAACAACAAGACGGGCACGACGAAGTGGCGTGTCGGCGACACCGACTTCGACGGCACGCCGACGAGCGCGGCGAACCTGGATCGCGGCCCGATTTCCACGAACGGCAACGCCACGATCGAGCTCGGCACCGAGCACCTCGCCGGTGACACGCAGGGCTATGGACCGTGGGTCTACGCCTACACGACCTGGCCCGGATCCGACAAGGGATCCGATGGCAGACTCACGACGGCACTCGAAGGCGACTGCGCCCAGACCGGCCCGGTCGTCAAGAAGATCGAGTTCTGCCACGCGACCGGCAGCGAGACTCACCCCTACGAGCGCATCGAGACGGCTGTCGAGGCCTTCTTCAGTGCTGGTCACGATGCTCACCAGAACAACGGCGACATCTATCCCGCCTTCAGCTACCTGAAGCACGGCAAGGTCATCCACGTTCCCGCCCAGGGCGATCAGAGCCTGCTGCAGTACGAAGACTGCGTGAAGCCGCTCGTCAAGATCCCGGTCGAGGGTGAGCCCACATTCTCCGACGCCTGTGGCCCCGACAACGAGGTGCCGAACCTTCCCGGTGATACCGAGAAGATCGATTGGAACACGGTCGAGGCGAGCGGGGTCATCACCGTGACCGCCACCGCGAAGCCGGGCTACGCCTTCCAGAAGGATGCGCAGACGACGTGGACGTTCACGATCGACGACGCTCCCTGCATCGAGCCGAGCCTCAGGGTCGCGGCCGCGACCGGCACGTGCGTCGCGGATGCTCCGTGGATCTTCTACGACATCGAGCTCGCCGACCCCGATCACCAGTCGACCGGCAACACGGCGCGCCTCGTCCTGACCGACGGCACGAACACTGAGACGATCGAGCTCGGCGAGCTCGACGGCGGCAAGCTCAAGAGCAAGGTGCTCTGGCCCGGTGCCTCCGTCGCCGCCGATGGCGTGACGCCCACCGGCTGGCCGGGCTGGGCGCTCGTCGGCACCACGTGGGTGCAGGTCGACGACAACTTCGCCTGGACGCGTGGCGACATCCAGGCGACCGTCGAGGTGAACCCGACTGCTGCGGTGACGCTCTCGTACCCGCCGGCCACTCCCGAGTGCGCCACCGGGCCGAAGGCTTCAGGGTCAGGCGGCTCACCGGCGGCAGCAGGCACCGGCCTCGCCAGCACCGGCTTCGCGGGAACCACCATCGCGATCGTCGCCGGCATCATCGTCGTGGCGGGCATCGCGTTCCTCGTGATCGCGCGCATCCGACGCAAGCGCGCGTAGAGTCGCTGAGTCGATGAGGGGGGTCCGGTTCGCCGGGCCCCCTTCATCGTCGAGAGGCGCGGCCGTACCAAGTAGTCAGGAACGAACGGCGTCGATCACTCGCTGCGCCGGCAGGGAGCTGCCACCGTCCTCCACTTCGTGCACGAGCGCGGTGAGCGCACGATTGATCGGGGCGTCGAGGCCGGCGACGGATGCCTCACGCACGACCGCCCCGTTCAGGTAGTCGATCTCGGTCGGCTGTCCGCGGCGCACGCTCTGCTGCGTGGAGCCGAGGTTCGGCACGTTGCCCATGCGCACGCGCATGAGCCACGGGAGCACCTGCCCGACGACGAGCGGCAGGCGGGCGAAGAATCGGAGGCGGCGATCGCCGAGACCCTGGAGCGCACCGAAGCGCACACCTCGGGCGATGCCCACCCGCACGGTCTCGCGCATCGACGCCGCCACCACTCGTCGCAGAGGACCGTCGTCGATGACGTCTTGCACGCTGCGGCCCACGATGGTCGGCACGGCGTTGACCATGTTGACGACGAGCTTCGTCCACTGGGCGCCGCGGAAACCCGGAATGGCAACGACCGGCACGGCGTCGGAGAGCACGGCGGCGATACGCACGCATTCGGCGTCGGCGGGTCCGTCGCCGCGGCCCAGATAGCTCGTCGCCGTCGTCGTGACGCGCACCACGCCGGGTTCGGTGTAGTTCGCGGCGATGATCGAGAGCACGCCCAGGCACGATGAGGCAGGCAGGAGCCGCTCGGCGGTGGTGACACCGTCGAGGCCGTTCTGCACGACGACGACCGGCACGCCGTCGATCAGCGCGGCATTCGCCTCGATCGCGGCCGCGGCGTCGTGCGCCTTGGTGCACACGAGCACGAGTTCGGGGCGTGCGCTGAGCCGTTCGCCGGCCGCGACGCGGGCGAATGCGTCACCGTAGCCGCCGCTCAGGCGGATGCCGGCTTCCCGGATCGCCACAAGGCCGGCACCTCGGGCCGTCACCTCGACCTCGTGTCCCGCCCGGGAAAGCAACGCCGCGAACGTGCCGCCGAGCGCGCCCGCGCCGATGATCCCGATCCTCACCCTTCCAGCGTAGGCGGAGCCGCACCGGCGCCGAGCTCGCGACTGTTAGCCTGTACGGCGTGAACAGCGGCATCCTCCTCGTCGACAAGCCGCAGGGAATCACGAGCCACGACGTCGTCTCCCGCATGCGCCGACTCGCCGGCACTCGCAAGATCGGTCACGCCGGCACGCTTGATCCGATGGCGACGGGTCTCCTCGTGCTCGGCGTGAACGGTGCGACCCGGTTGCTCCACTACCTCGTCGGACTCGACAAGGAGTACCTCGCGACCGTGCGCATCGGCTGGGCCACGACGACCGACGACGCCGAGGGCGACGCGTTGGCCGCAGCACCGTCCGATGTGGTCGCCGCCGTGACCGAGCCTGCGATCCTGGCCGCGATGGCGCCGCTCACGGGCGAGATCGAACAGGTGCCGAGTGCGGTGAGCGCGGTGAAGGTCGCGGGCAAGCGCGCCTACCAGCGGGTTCGCGACGGCGAGACCGTCGAGCTCGCGGCTCGCCGGGTCACGGTGTCGGCGTTCGAGCTCCTCGCGTTGCGTCCGGGCGACGGATGGCTCGACCTCGACGTGCGGGTCGACTGCTCCTCCGGCACCTACGTGCGCGCGCTCGCGCGCGACCTCGGCATCGCGCTCGGTACCGGCGGGCACCTCACGGCGCTTCGGCGCACCCGCATCGGACGGTTCGACGTCGCCGAGGCATCCGCCCTCGAGGGATTCGACGTCGCGGCGTCGCTCATCAGTCCTGCGGATGCTGCGCGGCGGGCGATGCCCGTCATCGACGTGACCGCACAGGAGGCCGTCGACCTCGGGCACGGCAAACGCGTCGATGCCCGCGAGACACCCGAGCCCGCGGCATCCGTTGCCCGCGCCGATGCGGCCATCGCCGCGATCGCCCCCGATGACCGGCTCGTGGCCATCGTCGAGCGTCGTGGCGCGCAGTTGAAGGTCATCGCCGGCTTCGCGAGTGACGAGGCCGACGCGTGATCGAGTGGTTCATGTGGGCCCAGCTCGCGGTCGCCGTGTGCGCGGGTCTCCTCTGCATCGTGCTCGGGCTCGCCGGCCGGGTACCGAACGACCTCACCCTCGGCGCGCTCGCGCTCGTCGAGTTGCTGCTCGTGGCCCAACTGGTCGTGGCGATCATCGCCCCGGCGGTCGGCAACACGCCCACCGGAAGCGTGCTCGAGTTCTACACCTACCTCGTCGGGGCGCTCCTGCTGCCGCCCGCCGCGGCCTTCTGGGCGCTGCTCGAACGCAACCGCTGGTCGACCGTCGTGCTCGGCGTCGCGGCACTCGCGGTCGGGGTCATGGTCTACCGCATGTTCCAGATCTGGACAGTGCAGCAGGCCTGACGGCGTCTGAGAGAATCGATCGACATGACTGATGTGCGGAATGCCCGGGCCCAGGCCGATCGCGGGCGACGGATGAGCGGCGTCGGGCGGGTGCTCGTCGCCGTCTATGACGTGCTCGCGCTCGCGGCGATCGGCCGCTCGTTCGTGCAGATCGTCTCCAAGTTCGACGAGGCGCCGCTCGCGTACTCGCTCTCGGCGCTCGCCGCCGCCGTCTACGTCGTCGCGACCATCGCGCTGATCCGGTCGGGGCGGGGCTGGTACCGCGTGGCCTGGGCCACGATCGTGTTCGAGTTCGTCGGCGTCGTCGCGGTGGGCACGCTCAGCGTCCTCTTCCCCGAGCTGTTCCCGCACGACACCGTGTGGTCCTGGTTCGGTCGCGGCTATCTGTTCATCCCGCTCGTGCTGCCGGTGCTCGGCATGTGGTGGCTCGCGACCCACCGACCCGACTCCGCTGCCTCAGCGAAGGCGGATGCCGCGTGAAGACGTTCAAGGGACTCGACGGCATCCCAACGGGGTTCGGGCCCTCGGCCGTGACCATCGGCAAGTTCGACGGCGTGCACCGGGGGCACCGCGCGGTCATCGACCGCATCCGCTCGATCGCCGAGGAGGGCGAGCTGCAGGCCGTCGTCGTCACGTTCGACCGCAATCCGCTCGCGCTGCTCGCACCCGAGAAGTGTCCCGACTCGCTCGTGAGCGTGCGGCAGAAGCTCGAGCTGCTCGCCACGACCGGCGTCGATGCGACGCTGCTCCTGCCGTTCGACCGCGCGCTCGCCTCGGTGCCGGCGACCGAGTTCGTCGAGCGGGTGCTCGTCGACGGGTTGCAGGCGAAGGCCGTGCTCGTCGGCAGTGACTTCCGGTACGGGGCGCGGGGTGCGGGCGATGTCGGCCTGCTCATCGAGCTCGGGGCGAAGTTCGGCTTCACCGTCGAGGTCGTCGACGACGTTCGGCCCGAGGGCGAACGGCGGGTCTCGTCGACGTGGATCCGCGAACTCCTCGCCGAAGGCGATGTCGCGCAGGCGACCCGGCTGCTCGGACACACGCCGACCGTCTCGGGCATCGTCGTGCACGGTGCCGCCCGCGGCCGCGAGCTCGGCTTCCCGACGGCGAACCTGACGCCCGAGTCCGAGGGGCTCATCCCGGCCGACGGCGTGTACGCGGGCTGGCTCACCGACGCCGGCACGAGGTACCCGGCGGCGATCTCCGTCGGCGACAACCCCACGTTCCAGGGCGTGGCGAAGAAGCAGGTCGAGGCCTACGTGCTCGATCGTGAGCTCGACCTCTACGACCACGTGGTCGATGTCGAGTTCGTCGAACGCATCCGCGGCATGGTCGCGTTCACGAACATCCCCGACCTCATCGCGACGATCCGCGATGACGTCGACCGCATCCGGGTCATCCTCTCCGCCTAGGCTCGAAGGCGTGCAGCCGATCCAGTCCAGGCCCCTCTGGGCCGGGCGAACCCTGGCGCTCATCGGCATCGTGTTCGTCGCGTTCAACCTCCGCACGGCGGTCGCCTCGCTCTCGCCGATCCTCCACCAGCTCGAGGCCGAGATCCCGCTGAACCCGGCGGTCGTCGGATTCCTCGGCATGCTGCCGCCGCTGTGCTACGCGGTCTTCGGCATCCTCACGCCGATGGTGGCGAAGCGGATCGGGCTCGAAGCGGCCCTCATCACCTCGCTCGTCGCGCTGGCGATCGGACTCCTGGGCCGCGGAGTGGCCGGCTCGGCGCTGTGGCTGGTCGCCGCGAGCGCGCTGACGTTCGCTGCGATCGGCGTCGGCAACGTGCTGCTGCCGCCGCTCGTGAAGCGGTACTTCCCCGATCGCATCGGCCTCATGACGACGATCTACGTCATGGCCATGTCGGTCAGCACGTTCGCGCCGCCGCTCGTCGCCGTGCCGGTGGCGGATGCCGCGGGCTGGCGGGTCTCGCTCGGTGAGTGGGCGCTCCTCGCCGCGATCTCGATCGTGCCATGGGTCGTGCTGCTGGCTCATCCGAAGCGCAGGAGCCGAGCGGCACTCCCCGAAGAGGCCGATCGCGGGCAGTTGCGGCACGCGCTGCGATCCTCTCTAGCCTGGTCGCTCGCCATCGTCTTCGCGGTGTCGGGCTTCAACGCGTATGCCGCGTTCGCCTGGCTGCCGACGATCCTGCATGACATCGCGGGCTCGTCGCCCGCCGAGGCGGGCGTGCTGCTCTCGCTCTACGCGGCGATGGGGCTGCCGGCCGGGCTCCTGGTGCCGGTCATCGCCGTGCGGTACGGCAGGGTGCGCCTCCTGATCGCCGTCGCGGTCGCCGCCTTCGTCGCCGGCTACCTCGGACTGCTGCTCGTGCCCACATGGGCGACGTGGCTCTGGGTGGCCCTCGCAGGGCTCGGGCCGCTGCTGTTCCCGCTCGCGCTCGTGCTCATCAACCTCCGCACCCGAACGCACTCGGGCGCGGTCGCCCTGTCGGGCTTCGTGCAGTCGGTCGGCTATCTCATCGTCGCGATCGGGCCGCTCGCGGTCGGCATCCTCCACGACGCCACGGGTGGCTGGGGCTGGCCACTCGTCTTCCTGCTCGCGTCAGCGGTGCCGGCCGCGATCGCCGGCCTCGTGGTCGCCCGGCCGCGCTACTTCGAAGACGAACGCGTCAGCTGAGGGTCGCCGATGCTTGCGCACACCGACTCGCGCGCCGTAGCATCCGCTCCCATGGACCTCCCCACCATCTTGGCCGAAGCCGTCGCCGCCCCGAAGCCACCGAACCTGTGGGGCGCGCTCGGGTGCGCGCTCGCCTACTCGGGGGCGCTGTTCGCCACGGTGGACGCGTTCGCCGACATGCTGCTCGCGTCGGGCGACGGGTCGAGTGGCCGGCTGAGTCCGGCACTTCGGCTGAAGTCCGGGTCGAAGCTGGCGGCGGCGGCGATCACGGTGGTCTCGGCCGGCACCGTGCTCGCGCTCGACGCGAACTGGTTCGCGCTCACCGTGCTCAGCGTGGTGTTCGTCATCCTCGCGGGCATCGGAGCGATCGTGCTCGTGCGACACCGCGCCCATGCGTCCGTGCCGTCGCTTGGCGGCGATCGCGGGCTCGGCCCGGACCCGGTGGGAGCCGACGTCGGCGGCTGAGTCACGGTCGCGCGCCGGCTGCGAAGCGCCGTCGGTCAGGCGATGAACTCCGGCCGATGCACGAGCGCTGCGGCTCCGATGAGCGGGCCTTCGTCGGACAGGCCGGAGGGCACGATGCGCACCCGCCGGACGAACGGGAACGCCGCGCGCTCGGCGAGCGCGGCGCGCGCGTGGTCGAAGAGGTCGGGGGAGACACGCGAGAAGCCGCCGCCGATCGCGACCACGTCGAGGTCGAGCAGGCTCGCCGATGAGGCGATGGCGTGACCGATCGCGGTACCGGCGCGAGCGACGGCCGCGATCGCGATGGGGTCGCCCTCGGCGTGGGCGAGGGCGAGCTCCTCGCCGGTCTCGCCGGTGAACCCCTGGGTTCGGGCCCAGGCGACGGTGCGCGGGCCCGAGGCGACCGCCTCGAGGCAGCCGCGACCGCCGCAGGCGCAGAGGTCGTCGAAGCCTCCGACCTCGATGTGGCCGATGTGACCGCCGTTGCCGGTGGGACTCGGCGCGGCGCGGCCGCCGAGCAGCAGGCCGCCACCCACACCGGTCGAGACGATCATGCCGAGCAGGTTGGCGGCGTCGCGGCCGGCGCCGACCCAATGCTCGGCGAGGGCGATGCAGAGTCCGTCGACCCGCAGGGTCACGGGCGCCTCCGGCACGAGCCGGATGATCCGCTCGGCGAGCGGATGGTCCCGCCACGCGGGGACGTTGAGGGGTGACACGCGGCCCGCCGCGACGTCGACGGGCCCGGCCGCGCCCACGCCGACGCCGAGGAGCCACGCGCCCTCGGGCAACCCGGAACGGGTCGCGCTGACGACGTCGCGCACCGCCGCGTCGAGTGCGTCGCTCGAGCTCGCGGCGCCGGTCGGGCGCCGGTGGCGGGTGCCGGGGAGCAGGCGGCCGCGATCATCGATGAGGGCGGCCTCGACCTTCGTGCCGCCGAAGTCGATCGCGAGCGCGAGAGGCCGATGCATTGCACCAGCTTAGGCGCGCGACATCCGTCGGCTGGTTGCTCATATGAGCAGGATGTGCTGCGAGTGTTGCCGATGCGCCCTCCGGTGCCTACGCTGGAGGCAGCGGAAGGAGGGCGCATGGACGACGTCGATGAACTGCTGTCGATCCGGGCGGCCGAGCTCTACTACGAGGAGAACAAGACGCAAGACGAGATCGGGCAGGCTCTTCGGCTCACCCGGTGGAAGGTCGGGCGCCTGCTCGCCCAGGCGAAGCAGCGCGGATTCATCCGCATCGAGATCCTGCACCCGCGTGCGCGACGGCTTCCCATCGAGCGACGCCTCCGCGAAGAGCGCGGCCTCGTCGACGCCATCGTCGTCTCCTCGGCGGGCGTGACCTCCTCCGAAGAGCTCCAGTCGCGCACCGCTCAGGCCGCAGCCGACTACCTCACCGGGCTCCGCCCCGTGCCGCGCACGCTCGGCGTCAGTTGGGGGCGCACCCTGTTCGACATCTCCCAGCATCTTCGCAACGGCTGGGCGACCGGCGTCAACGTCGTGCAGATCAACGGCGGCGTGAGCCTCAACCGGCGCCCCGGCACCGCGGCGGCCACGGCCGTCGGCATCGCGCAGAAGGGCGGCGGCAGCGCCACGCTGCTGCCCAGCCCCGCCATCCTCGAGCGACTCGCCACGAAAGAGGCCATCGAGGCCGACCGCGTCGTCGCCGGCGTGATCGAGCTCGCCAGGTCGGCCGACGCCTACCTGTTCAGCGCCGGTGCCGCCGATCACACCTCGGTGCACGTCGAGAGCGGCTATCTCTCCGAAGCCGACGTCGACGTGCTCGTGCAGAAGGGCGCCGTCGGCGATGTCGTCGGCCGCTACCTCGACTCCGACGGGAACATCGTCGATCCGGCCCTCGACGCGCGCACCGTCGGGCTCACGCTCGACGAGCTCCGGCGCGCCTCCCTCGCCATCGCCGTGGTCTCGGGCCCGGCCAAGCATGCGGTCGCCGACGCGGTCGTGCGCAGTCGCCTGTGCACGGTGCTCGTCACCGACGAGGCGACCGCCCTCCATCTCCTCGACGGCTGAACGGGCGGCATCCGCTCGGCGCACCCTCGTCCTCACGAAAGCAAGGTCACCACCATGTCAGGCAGTTCCCTCGTCACCGCACGCGAGCGCGCGCTGGCCGTGCTCGGCGGCGAACCCGACGACCAGACCCTCCGCCGCTACCTCCACGGCATCGCCGGCGTCGACGCGGTCGGCCTCGAGCAGCGGGCGGCCGGGCTCGGCACGCGCTCGATCAAGACCACCTCCAAGCGGTGGGCCCTCGACAAGATCATCACGCTGATCGACCTCACGACGCTCGAGGGCGCCGACACACCGGGCAAGGTCCGCTCGCTCGTCGCGAAGGCGATGACCCCCGACCCGTCCGACGCCACGGCGCCGCGCGTCGCGGCGGTCTGCGTCTACGGCGACATGGTGCCCCACGCGGTCGACGCGCTCGGCGCCGCCCACGGCGACCCCGACGACGGCCTCATCTCGGTCGCGGCCGTGGCCACCGCCTTCCCGAGCGGCCGCTCGTCACTCGAGATCAAGCTCGCCGACACCGCTGAGGCGGTCGCGGCCGGCGCCGACGAGATCGACATGGTCATCGACCGCGGAGCCTTCCTCGCCGGTCGCTATGGGCTCGTCTTCGACCAGATCGCCGCCGTCAAAGAGGCGTGCCGGCGCCCCGACGGCACGAGCGCGAGCCTCAAGGTCATCCTCGAGACCGGCGAGCTCGTGACGTACGACAACGTGCGACGCGCCTCGTGGCTCTCGATCCTGGCGGGCGGCGACTTCATCAAGACCTCCACCGGCAAGGTCTCACCGGCCGCGACGCTGCCGGTGACGCTGCTCATGCTCGAGGTCGTGCGCGACTGGCACCTGGCCACCGGCCAGCGCATCGGAGTGAAGCCCGCCGGCGGCATCCGCTCGTCGAAGGACGCGATCAAGTACCTCGTCACCGTGGCCGAGACCGTCGGCGAGGAGTGGCTGCAGCCGCACCTCTTCCGCTTCGGCGCCTCCAGCCTGCTGAACGACGTGCTGCTGCAGCGCCAGAAGCTCGCGACCGGACACTACTCCGGCGCCGACTACGTGACGATCGACTGAGTTGGAGCACGACATGAGTTTCCTCGAGTACGCACCCGCCCCCGAGTCGCGGGCGATCCTGTCGCTTCGCGACAGCTACGGACTCTTCATCGACGGCGAGTTCGTCGACGGCCGTGGCGAACCATTCCAGACCATCTCGCCGGCGAGCGAAGAGCGCATCGCGATGATCGCGAACGCGAACGAGGCCGATGTCGAGACCGCCGTCGCCGCCGCCCGCCGCGCCTATGACCGCACCTGGTCGCGCATGAGCGGCCGCGACCGCGGCAAGTACCTCTTCCGCATCGCCCGGCTCGTGCAAGAGCGCGCCCGCGAGCTCGCCGTCGCAGAGTCACTCGACAACGGCAAGCCGATCAAGGAGTCGCGCGA
This sequence comes from Agromyces ramosus, assembly GCF_030817175.1. Classification (NCBI taxonomy): domain Bacteria; kingdom Bacillati; phylum Actinomycetota; class Actinomycetes; order Micrococcales; family Microbacteriaceae; genus Agromyces; species Agromyces ramosus. The sequence goes on from NZ_JAUSYY010000001.1 coordinate 3,412,732, forward strand.
CGTCGACGTGCCGCTCGTCGCGGCCTGGTTCTTCTACTACGCGGGCTGGGCCGACAAGCTCGACCACGCCGGGCTCGGGGCGAACCCGCGCTCACTCGGCGTGGCCGCGCAGGTCATCCCGTGGAACTTCCCGCTGCTGATGCTCGCGTGGAAGATCGCGCCGGCCCTCGCTGCAGGCAACACCGTCGTGCTCAAGCCCGCCGAGACGACTCCGCTCTCGGCCCTCATCTTCGCCGAGATCCTCCAGCAGGCGGAGCTCCCGCCGGGCGTCGTGAACATCATCACCGGGGCCGGCGACACGGGTGCCGCGCTCGTCGCCCAAGAGGGCGTCGACAAGGTCGCCTTCACGGGCTCGACCGGTGTCGGGCGGGCCATCGCGAAGCAGATCGCCGGAACCGACAAGAAGGTCACGCTCGAGCTCGGCGGCAAGGCCGCGAACATCGTCTTCGACGACGCGCCCATCGACCAGGCCATCGAGGGCATCGTCAACGGGATCTTCTTCAACCAGGGGCACGTGTGCTGCGCAGGCTCGCGCCTGCTGGTCCAGGAGAACATCCACGACGAGGTCGTCGAGCGGTTGAAGCTGCGCCTGTCGACGCTCCGCCTCGGCGATCCGCTCGACAAGAACACCGACATCGGCGCCATCAACTCGAAGGAGCAGCTCGAGCGCATCCGCGAGCTCTCCGACGTCGGGGTCGCCGAGGGCGCCGATCGGTGGAGCGCGCCGTGCGTGATCCCCGAGAACGGCTTCTGGTACGCGCCGACGATCTTCACCAACGTGCAGACCTCGAGCCGCATCGCCCGTGAGGAGATCTTCGGCCCGGTGCTCTCGGTGCTCACCTTCCGCACGCCCGCCGAGGCGATCGCGAAGGCGAACAACACGCCCTACGGCCTCTCCGCCGGCATCTGGAGCGACAAGGGCAGCCGCATCCTCGCGGTCGCCGATCAGCTGCGCGCCGGCGTCATCTGGGCCAACACCTTCAACCGCTTCGACCCCTCGAGCCCCTTCGGCGGCTACAAGGAGAGCGGCTACGGCCGCGAAGGCGGCCGCCACGGCCTGGCGGCCTACCTCTCCCCGGCGCCGATCGGCCAGCCCGCCACGCGGCAGAGCCTCGCCGCCCCGGCCACGACGAAGCCGATCGAGGCAGCGGATGCCGCGCCCAAGCGCACCCGTCGAGCCGCACAGCGCCGGCAAGCAGACACTGCCACGAAGGGAACGAAGCGATGACCCGCCTCGCCGTGCCGAAGACGTACAAGCTCTACATCAACGGCGCCTTCCCGCGCAGCGAGTCCGGACGCACCTACGAGGTGCGGGCGGCCGACGGCGGCTTCCTCGCGAACGCGGCCAAGGCGTCCCGCAAGGACGCGCGCGACGCGATCGTCGCGGCGCGCGGCGCCGTGCCGGGTTGGTCGGGTGTCACCGCGTACAACCGCGGACAGGTGCTCTACCGCATCGCCGAGCTCCTCGAGGGCCGCCGTGCGCAATTCGTCGCCGAGATCGAGGAGGCCGAGGGCGTTACCCGCGCCGTGGCATCCGCCCAGGTCGACGAGGCCATCGACCGCTGGGTCTGGTACGCCGGCTGGGCCGACAAGTTCGCGCAGGTCACCGGCAATGCGAACCCCGTGGCGGGCCCGTACTTCAACATCTCGGTGCCCGAGCCCACGGGAGTCGTGGCGATCATCGCTCCCCAAGACTCGTCGCTCCTCGGATTCGTCTCGTCGGTGGCTCCGGCCCTCGTCGCGGGCAACACCGTGGTCGTCGTGGCCAGCGAGCGCTTCCCGCTCTCGGCGATCAGCCTCGCCGAGGTGCTCGCCACGAGCGACGTGCCGAAGGGCGTCGTCAACGTGCTCACCGGCTCGCCGGCCGAGGTCGCGCCGTGGCTTGCGAGCCACGCCGACGTGAACGCGCTCGACCTCGTGGGCGCCGGAGCCCTCGACTGGATCGCACTCGAGGTCGATGCCGCCGACACGCTCAAGCGGGTGCTTCGACCCGAGTCCGGGCCCGACGCCGCCGCACCCACCGTCGGCCGCATCGCCGCCTTCACCGAGACGAAGACGGTGTGGCACACGAAGAGCCTCCTGTAGGCGACGATGGCGGGGCGCGCGGGTGCTTCCGATGAACGGGACCGGCTGACTGCCGATCCCTTCGACTACCGCGTCACGAAAGAAGGCGCCGTGATCGTGTTCCGGGGCGGCCGGCCGGTGATGACCGTCGGCGGCCACGATGCGGCACGCCTCGTCGAGGCGCTGCAACTGGCCGACGATTCACAGGCTCAGCACCTGCTGGCCAGGGCGAGCGGCAACTATCGTCGAGGCAACGAACGGTCGTAGGTTGGCGACGCGGTCGATTTCCGGCCCGCTCTGGTCACCGCTACTGGCGGTCGATCGACGTGGCGTAGCCTCAGCAGGAGGCCGTCGACGGTGCGGCCGTGATCCGGCGACGAGTTCGCAGCGGATTCCTCTGAGTGATACCCGGCGAGTGCAGCGCACCGCCGGGAGACGGGAAACATCCCATGGCCACCACCCCTCGACTCCTGCGTCTCGGAGTTCTGGCGCACTCGAGCAAGCCCGACGAGAAGCGGCTGCCGTTGCATCCGTCGCACTTCGAGAAGATCGATGCCGACCTGCGCGGGCAGATGATCCTCGAACGCGGGTACGGCGAGCGGTTCGGCGTCACGGACGCCCAACTGGAGTCGTTCGTCGCCGGCCTCGCCTCGCGCGAGGAGATCATCGCCGACTGCGACGTCATCCTCCTGCCGAAGCCGCAGGCGTCCGACCTGGAGGGCCTGCGCGACGGCCAGGTGCTGTGGGGCTGGCCGCACTGCGTTCAGGACCGCGCCATGACCCAGCTCGCCATCGACAAGCGACTCACCCTCATCGCCTGGGAGGCGATGAACCACTGGACGGCGAGCGGTGGCTTCGGTCTGCACGTGTTCCACAAGAACAACGAGCTGGCGGGCTACTGCTCTGTGCTGCACGCACTGCAGCTCTGCGGGTCGACGGGTGACTACGGCCGGCGCCTCAGTGCGGTCGTGATCGGGTTCGGTGCCACCGCCCGCGGGGCGGTCACGGCGCTGAACGCCCACGGCGTCCACGATGTGCGGGTGCTCACGAACCGGGACACCGCCGCGGTGGGGTCGCCGATCCCGTCGGTCGACATCATCCAGTTCGAGCACAACCCCGATGCGCCGTTCCTGAGCACCGTCAACACCGAAGACGGCCCGGTGCCGCTCGCCCCGTTCCTGGCTGAACGGGACATCGTCGTGAACTGCACCCTGCAGGACCCGAACGCCCCGCTCACCTACCTGCGCACGGAGGACCTCGGCGCGTTCCGCCCGGGCAGCCTCATCATCGACGTGTCCATCGACGAGGGGATGGGCTTCAGCTGGGCCCGGCCGACCTCGTTCACCGAGCCGATGTTCACGGTGGGGGAGTCGACGAACTACTACGCCGTCGATCACAGCCCGTCGTACCTCTGGAATTCGGCGACCTGGGAGATCAGCGAAGCGCTCATGCCGTTCCTCCGCACGGTGATGGAGGGTCCTGACGCGTGGGCCCAGTCGGAGACGATCCAACGGGCGACCGAGATCGCCGACGGGCGCATCCTGAATCCCGCGATCCTCGAGTTCCAGGGCCGGTCGGCGGAGTACCCCCACCTCCCGGTCTCGTAGGCGGCACACGGCCCCCGAATGGGATGTAACGAAATGGTAACGGGCTTGCTAGAGTGACCTGCACCGTCGCGCAAAGGCGCGCGCCCGGTGGAAAGGCCCGAACCCGTGACCCGAACCTCTCGTGCGATCGACCCGCCGAACGCACCCCAGGCCTTCTCCGAATGCCCACCGGCCCGACGCCTGCTCGATCACCTCGCACATCCGCCCCGTCGCGCCGTGCGCATCCTGCTCGCGACACTCGCCGTGACGACGACCGCGTCCGCGCTCCTCATCGCGGCCACCCCGACGACCGCCTCGGCGGTCGACGTATTCGGGGCGCTCCGCGTGCCGGGCGAAGCCGCGTTCATCGTCGGGCATCGCGGTGACCGCGCCGAGGCGCCCGAGAACACGATGCCCTCGCTCGAGCTCGCGATGGACGACCTCGACTTCGTCGAGACCGACGTGCAGATGAGTCGAGACGGGGTCCCGGTGCTCTTCCACGACACGACCCTCGAACGCGTGGCGGGTGCGAGAAGTTCGATCGGCGACCTCGATCTCGAACACCTGCGACGCCTCGACGTCGGCGCCTCGTACGGCGCCGAGTACGCGGGCGAGCGGATCCCCACCCTCGACGCGTTCCTCGAGGCGCTCGCCGACCGCGAGACGGCTCGCGCCCTCGTGGAGCTGAAGGCCGACTGGACCGTCGAGGAGGTGCGCACGGTCGTCGACCTCATCGAGCGCCATGCGTTGCGAGGCCGCGTGGTGCTGCAGAGCTTCAGCCTCGAGACGCTCTTCGCGATCCAGCGGGTGTCGCCCACAACGCCCCGCATCATGCTCATCCGCGAACTGCCAGTCGACCCCGTGCCACTCGCCGGGCGGCTCGGGGTGATCGGGTTCGGCACCACCGTGGCATCCGTCACCGCCGTGCCCGACGCCCTCGAGGCGTTGCACGAGGCCGGCGTGGCCGTGCTCTGCTACACCCTCAACAGCCACGACCACTGGCAGGAGGTGAGCGCGCTCGGCGTCGACGGGATCATCACCGACCAGCCGAGCGAGCTCGACGAGTGGCTCGCCGTCACGGCGCCCGGCACCTGAAGCCGAGTCAGCCGGTCTCGATGCCGAGATGGCCGGCCGCGGCCTGGAACTCGTCGTGCATGCGTTGGGAGAAGAGCACGAAGCGCACGAGCGGCGGGGCCGTCTGCGCCGCGGCGACGGTGGCGATGGCCACGCGCGCGGCGTCGTCGGCCGGCCAGCCGTAGACTCCCGCCGAGATCGCCGGGAAGGCGACGGATGCTGCGCCGAGCCCGGCGGCGACGGCAATCGAGTTGCGGTAGGCCGCCGCGAGCAGCTCCCGCCGTGCGTCCGCCTCGGCGCCGGGCCCCGGCCATACGGGCCCGACCGCGTGGATGACCCAACGCGCGTGCAGCCGCCCGGCGCCGGTGGCCACCGCCTCACCGGTGGGCAGGCCGTCGGGGAGTGTCGTGGCGCGCAGGCGCCGGCACTCGGCGAGGATCTCGGGTCCGCCGGCACGGTGGACCGCACCGTCGACCCCGCCGCCGCCGAGCAGGGCCGAGTTCGCGGCGTTCACGATCGCGTCGACGTGCTCGGCCGTGAGGTCGCCCGTGACGAGCTCGATGCGTGGCATCCGCCGGACTATCCCCGGTTGTTGGAGAGCTCGAAGATGCGCACGAGCTCGCTGACGGCAGCATCGCGCTGCTCGCCGCCCGCCTCGTACATGTCGCTCACGTGCGTACGCAGGTGGTTCTCGACGAGCAGCTTGTTCAGGGAGGCGAGCGACTTCTGAACGGCGAGCGACAGGGTGATGATGTCGACGCAGTAGTCGTCGTTCTCGATCATCTTCTCGATGCCGCGCAACTGGCCCTCGATGATCTTCGTGCGGTGCAGGGAGCGCTTCTTGATGTCCTCGATCACCCTCACAGGATACTCCGTTTGCATGAGATACCCCCTGGGGGTACCGTTGGGCTTCGGAAGACCGCACAGGAGGCACTGGATGACCCTGCAACACGATGCCCGCACGATCGACCTCGACATCGAGGGAATGACCTGTGCGAGCTGTGTGGGGCGGGTCGAACGACGTCTCGGCCGGCTCGACGGCGTCGAGGCAGAGGTGAACCTCGCGACCGAACGGGCGCGCGTGCGCTTCCCGTCGACGACCTCGATCGACGAGCTGCTCGACGCGGTGCGTGCCGCCGGATACCGTGCGCAGGTCACCGCCCCGCCCGAGCCGCCGGCGTCCGCCCCATCGGTCGCATCGGTCGAACCCCGAGGGGTCGTGACGGATGCGACGGCACCTGCGGATGACCCGCTGCGCACGCGACTCGTCGTCTCGGCGCTGCTCACGGTGCCCGTCGTGGTGCTCGCGATGGTGCCCGCGCTCCAGTTCACGTACTGGCAGTGGCTCTCGCTCACCCTCGCCGCTCCGGTCGTCGTGTGGGGCGGCTGGCCGTTCCATCGCGCGGCCGCCGTCAACCTGCGCCACGGTACGCTCACCATGGACACCCTCGTCTCGCTCGGCACGCTCACCGCATTCGCATGGTCGCTCTGGGCGCTCTTCCTCGGTCACGCCGGCATGCCCGGCATGACGCACGGGTGGACCTTCGGCGTGCGCGGCACCCCGGGCGGAGACGTCTACCTCGAGGTCGCGGCCGGTGTCGTCACGATCCTCCTACTGGGCCGGGTGCTCGAGGCGCGCTCGAAGCGTCGCGCGGGGGAGTCCCTGCGCACGCTCCTCGACCTCGCGCCTCGTGAGGTCGCCGTGCTCCGACGCGCCGGCCGCGGCGCCGCTGACGCCGCCGGCACCCTGTCGGCGGAGCTCGAGGAGCGCGTGCCCATCGCCGCGCTCCGCGTGGGCGACCGCTTCGTCGTGCGCCCCGGCGAGCGCGTCGCGGCCGACGGCATCGTCGAGCGGGGTGAGGCGGGCGTCGACGAGAGCATGCTGACCGGCGAGCCGGCCCCGGTCGACGTCGCAGCGGGCGACACCGTCACGGCGGCGACGATCGTGCACGGCGGCAGCCTCGTCGTGACGGCGACGCGAGTGGGCTCCGACACCCGCCTCGCGCAGATCGCACGCCTCGTCGAGGACGCACAGCTGGGCAAGTCCCGCTCGCAGCGTCTCGCCGATCGCATCTCCGCCGTCTTCGTCCCGATCGTCATCGCGATCGCCCTCGGCACCGCCGTCGTGTGGCTCGCGACCGGCAGCCCGCTCGAGCAGGCGGTCACCGCGGCCGTCGCCGTGCTCGTCATCGCGTGCCCGTGCGCGCTCGGGCTCGCGACCCCCGTGGCGATCCTCGTGGGCACCGGCAGGGGCGCCGAGCGCGGCATCCTGATCACCGGTCCCGAGGCACTCGACCGCACCGCCGGCGTCGACACGATCCTGCTCGACAAGACGGGCACGCTCACCACCGGACACATGCGGCTGACGGGTGTCACCACCACCCCCGCCACCGACCGGGCTCGGGCGCTCGGCATCGCCGCCGCGCTCGAGCGGGGCTCGGAGCATCCGGTCGCCCGCGCCATCACCGAAGCGGCCGAAGGCGACGCCCAGGTGCCGATGCTCTCCGTCGCGGGATTCCGCGCCCACAGCGGCCTCGGCGTCTCGGGTTCGGTCGACGGGATCGCCTCGGGCGCCGGGCGGCCGGCCTTCCTCGCCGAGCGCGGCTATACGATCCCCGAGCAGCTCGAAGCCCGCGCGGCCGAGTCCGATGACACGCTCGTCGCCGTCGGGTGGGACGGCGAGGTACGCGCGCTCCTCGAGATCGGCGACTCCGTGCGCGACGGTGCCGCCGAGGCGGTCGCCCGCCTCCGGTCGCAGGGGCTCCGCCCGGTGATCGTCACCGGGGACACGCCCCGGGCGGCCGCCCGCACCGCCGCGAGTCTCGGCATCGACGACGTGCACGCCGGGGTGAGCCCCGAGGGCAAGCTCGCGATCGTGCGCGGGCTCCAGGCCGGCGGCGCCACCGTCGCGATGGTCGGCGACGGGGTGAACGATGCCGCCGCACTCGCCGCGGCCGACCTCGGCATCGCGATGGGCGGGGGCACGGATGCCGCAGCCTCGGCGAGCGACCTCGCACTGACGCGCGACGAGCCCGCGGCGATCCCCGATGCCATCGCGCTCGCCCGCGCCACTCGCGGCACCATCCGCGGCAACCTGTTCTGGGCCTTCGCGTACAACGTCGCGGCGATCCCGCTCGCGGCGGCCGGGTTCCTCAATCCGATGATCGCCGGGGCGGCGATGGCGTTCTCGAGCGTCTTCGTGGTGCTCAACAGCCTGCGGCTCCGACGCGCGTGAGGACCGCCGAGCGCTAGCGTGGTGGCATGGCCCGTGTGCGCTCCGCCCGATCGTTCGCCGCCGCGGTGCTCGCCGCGGGCCTCGCGCTCGCGCCGGCCGCAGGTGCCCTCGCGATGACGCCGGGTGCGGAGCCCGACGGCCGCGGCGACGCCGTCGCCGCGGCATCCGCCGTCATGGGCCTGCCGGCGGGCGTCGACGACTTCACCTTCGCCTCCTTCGATGCGATCTACGAGCTCTCCCGTGACGCGGGCCGCCGCTCGGTGCTCGAGACCACCGAGACGCTCGTCGCGGTCTTTCCCGACTTCGACCAGAATCGAGGCATCCGGCGGGCGATTCCGCTCGACTACGACGGCCACCCGACCGACCTCGAGATCCTGTCGGTGACGGATGCCGCGGGGGAGCCGCGCCGGTTCGAGACCGCCGAAGACGACGCCGGTGAGTTCCTCCTCGTCACGATCGCCGGCTCCGACTACGTGCACGGCGAGCAGACCTACGTCATCGAATACCGCCAGCGGAACGTGACGCACGTGCCCGACGATGCGGCGATCGACGAGTTCTACTGGGACGTGAACGGCACCGGCTGGGCCCAGCCGTTCGGGCGCGTGAGCGCCGAGCTGCGCATGAGCGACGAGGTCGGCCGCGGGTTCGATGGCGACGTCGCGTGCTACCGCGGATGGAGCGGCTCGAGCACCCCGTGCGAGGAGCTCGCCGTCGACGAGTCGCCGCCGCCCGTCGTCACCGCCGCGGCGGCCGAACTCGGCCCCTACGAGAACCTGACGATCGCAGCCGGCTTCGAGTCGGGTACCTTCGTGCCGCGCGACGAGGCCTTCACGTCCTCTCCGGCCGCGGTCACGAGCGGGGTCGCGGGCCTCGTCGCGCTCATCACCGCGGTCGCCGCGATCGTCACCCGGGCGACCCGCTGGCGTGACCACCCGGGCCGCGGCACGGTCATCGCCCAGTACGAACCGCCCGCCGACGTGAGCGCGATGGTGGCCGCCGACCTCGTCGGGCGGCCCGGCAAGGGAGTGACCGCGACGATTCTCGAACGAGCCGTCGACGGTGAGGTCCGCATCGTCGAGACCGGTCGCAAGTCGTACGCGGTCGAGTACACCGGCGAGGGTGCGGTCCCGGCCGATGCCGAGGCGCGCCGAATCCTCGCCGCACTCTTCGGCGGCAATCCGGCACGCGGAGCGCTGCGCTCGCTGAAAGCCCGCGACACCGCACTCGGCAAGCGCCTGCTCGCCATCCGCCAATCGGTCACCAAGCACGTCGTGCAGTCAGGGCTGCGCCGCCGCCCCGAGCTCGGGCGGCGCGTGCTGTTCGCGCTCGTCGCGCTCGTCGCCACCGTGCTGAGCGTGGTCTTCGGCATCGTCGCGCTCGACGATCGCATGGGTGGCGGCTGGCCGTTCCTCTGCCTCATCCTCGCCATCGCCGCAGCGCTCGCGACGCTCGTGACCGTCGCCGGCGTACGGCCGCTGACCGAGCGCGGTCGCGCGATCCGCGACCACCTCGAGGGGCTGCGGCTCTACATCCGCCTCGCCGAGGCCGATCGGCTTCGGGTGCTCCAGAGTCCGGTGGGAGCCCTGCGGGTCGAGCGCGACGGGCTGTCGTCGGCATCAGGGCCGCCCGATCCGGTCGTGGTGCTCAAGCTCAACGAGCGGCTCCTGCCCTACGCCGTGCTGTTCGGCCTCGAGCGCGAGTGGAGTCGCGAGCTTGCGGCCCTCTACGAGCAGACCGGGGAAGCACCCGGCTGGTACGACGGACGTTCCACGTTCAACGCGAGCGCCTTCGCGGCCGGCGTCTCGTCGTTCTCCTCGACGTCGAGCACCTCGTGGTCGGGCTCGAGCTCGAGTTCGTCGTCGAGCGGCTCCAGTGGCGGCGGGTCCTCGGGCGGCGGTGGCGGTGGCGGCGGTGGCGGCGGCGTCTGACGCCGGTCACTCCTCGCCGGCGACGCCCTCGTCGGCGAGGTCGACGCGGCGTTCCTCGTCGATGCCCGGCGGTTCGTCGTCGAGGCTGTCGTCGAGCGCGCGGTCGTCGTCATCGACCGCCGCACCCGGCTCGTCGAACTCCGTGTCCTGCGCGACCGTGAAATCGTCGTCTTCGGGTGCGATCTCCGCGCCCGCCCCCGCGATGTCGTCCATGCCCCCAGAGTAGGCCTGTCGGACCGATCCCGCACTGACAGGACTCGGTGCGGCTGACGCGCCAGACCGCGTCGACGCGGCACGCGCGTCCGGTGTGCCGTGAAACGGCGGGCATCCGGCTAGAATGAACGTGCGCCCGACGAATCCGTTCTTCGGCCGACCGCGTGAGCCCGGCTCGCGTGCTGCTCGGTTCGGGATTCGGCGTCCCGCCATCCGATGCATCCCCGTGATGTTCTGGGCGGGCTCGATCACCACGACCGGTGGCGAGGGGGCGTGCCGGAGACGGCAGACGAACGGGAGGACCATGGCCCAGACGAGGCAGCGCCAGCGCACGCGTTCACGCGACGATGACGCACCCATCATCCCGATCCTCGCGCGCAAGGTGCGCGAGGTCGAGCAGAAGGCGCAGAAGGGCAAGCTGGGGCCCACGAACCGCACCAAGTTCCAGGTCATCGCGCTGCTCATGCGTGAGGAGCGTGCCCGGGTCAAGGCCGACTCCGAGGTGACCGACTCCGCGCGCGCCGAGCTCCTCAAGCGACTCGACGGCATCGCCCAGATCCTCGCGAAGACCGCCGCACGCGACACGAGCCTCATCGCACTGCTCGAGCCCGACGCCTCGATCTCCACGGTCGCGCAGCGCTTCCGCCGCGACTGGCTCCTCGAGTCCGGCGCCGAGCTCTCACCCGACGAGCTCATCATCACGCGCGAGCCCGAGATCAAGCTCGAGCTCGCCGAGAACCAGGTGATCCCGGCATCCGTCCGGTCGCGCCAGCTCGCGAACCCGTTCCTCCCGCCCGACTTCTCCAAGCCCACGACTCCGGTCGTGCCCGTGCGGCGCCTCGCGAACTGGGAGCTGCTCGGACCGCTGTTCAAGTCGTTCGAGGTCGGCTCCGGCGGCCAGGCCGCGAGCATGGAGCTCCCCGAGGCGCCCAAGGTCGATCGGCTCTCGCCGCGCGGCCTCGAGCTCATGAAGCACCAGGTGCGGTTCATCGAGTCCGCCCGTGAGGGCCACCGCACGTTCCTGCTCGCCGACGAGCCGGGCCTCGGCAAGACGGCGCAGTCGGTGCTCGCGGCATCCGTCGCCGGCGCCTATCCGCTGCTCGCGGTCGTGCCGAACGTCGTGAAGATGAACTGGGCCCGCGAGGTCGAGCGCTGGACGCCGAACCGCCGCGCGACGGTCATCCACGGCGACGGCCACTCGCTCGACGCGTTCGCCGACGTCGTCATCGTCAACTACGACGTGCTCGACCGTCACATGGCATGGCTGTCGACGCTCGGCTTCAAGGGCATGGTCGTCGACGAGGCGCACTTCATCAAGAACCTGCAGTCGCAGCGCTCGAGGAACGTGCTCGCCCTCGCCGAGCGAATCCGCCGCGCCGCCCCCGGCGGCGACCCGCTGCTGCTCGCGCTCACCGGCACGCCGCTCATCAACGACGTCGACGACTTCCGAGCGATCTGGAAGTTCCTCGGCTGGATCGACGGTGACAAGCCCTCGCCCGAGCTCCTCGGTCGCCTCGAAGAGACGGGGCTGACGCCTGCCGATCCGGGCTTCTACACCGAGGCGCGTCGCGCCGTGATCGACCTCGGCATCGTGCGCCGCCGCAAGGTGGATGTCGCGGCCGACCTGCCAGCCAAGCGCATCGCCGACCTCCCCGTCGAACTCGACGACGAGTTGGGCCGTTCGGTCCGTGCCGCCGAGCGTGAGCTCGGCAACCGCCTCGCCGGGCGCTTCCGCGCCCTCGTGGAGGCGCGCAAGCTGCGCATCGGCGACCTCGACGACGAGCAGCGCGACCAGTTCATCCGTGCCGTCGCGAGTGCCGAGCTCGAGGAGTCGAAGTCGGCGAAGTCCGGCGAGAACGTCTTCACGATGGTCCGTCGCATCGGCCAGGCGAAGGCGGGCCTCGCGGCCGATTACGCCGCGCAGCTCGCGCGGTCGGTCGGCAAGGTCGTCTTCTTCGCGAAGCACATCGACGTGATGGACCAGGCCGAGGCGGCGTTCGCAGCCCGCGAGCTCCGCACCGTCTCGCTCCGCGGCGACCAGACGGCCTTCCAGCGCCAGGCCGCGATCGACGCGTTCAACAAGGATCCCGAGGTCGCCATCGCCGTCTGCTCGCTCACCGCGGCGGGCGTCGGCGTGAACCTCCAGGCCGCCTCGAACGTGGTGCTCGCCGAGCTCAGCTGGACGGCCGCCGAGCAGACGCAGGCGATCGACCGCGTGCACCGCATCGGGCAGGACGAGCCGGTCACCGCGTGGCGCATCATCGCCGCGCACACGATCGACGCCCGCATCGCGGAGCTCATCGACTCGAAGCAGGGCCTCGCCGCGCGTGCGCTCGACGGCAGCGACGTCGAGCCGGGCTCGGCCGACTCGGTGCAGCTCGACGCGCTGCAGAGCATCCTGCGCTCGGCGCTCGACGGCAGCCTCTGACCGGAGGCTGACCGGCCGACGGAGGGTGCACCTGCGGAGGCTATAGACTGCGGCAGTCGAATTGCCCCGCCGACGTGGCCACCGGCAACACCATGTTCATTGAGCACCTGGAGTCGTCCACACCATGAAGATCGGGATCCTGACGAGCGGCGGCGACTGCCCCGGACTGAACGCGGTCATCCGCGGCGCGGTGCTGAAGGGCGTCATCTCGCACGACGCCGAGTTCGTCGGGTTCCGCTGGGGTTGGCGAGGCGTGGTCGAGGGCGACTTCATGCCGATCGAGCGCCACGATGTGCGGGGGCTCTCGAAGCAGGGCGGCACGATCCTCGGTTCGAGCCGCACGAACCCGTTCGAGGGCGAGGGCAGCGGCCCCGAGAACATCCAGCGCATGCTCGACGAGAACGGCATCAACGCGATCATCGCGATCGGCGGCGAGGGCACCCTCACCGCCGCGCGCCGGCTCACCGACGCCGGCCTGAAGATCGTCGGCGTGCCGAAGACGATCGACAACGACCTCGCAGCCACCGACTACTCCTTCGGCTTCGACACCGCGGTCGAGATCGCGACCGAGGCCATCGACCGTCTGCGTACGACCGCGGAGTCGCACGGGCGCTGCATGGTGGTCGAGGTCATGGGACGCCACGTGGGCTGGATCGCCCTGCACTCCGGCATGGCGGGTGGGGCGCACGCGATCCTCATCCCCGAGCACCCGACGAACATCGACCAGATCTGCGAATGGGTCGAGTCGGTGCGCGACCGGGGCCGTGCTCCGCTCGTCGTGGTCGCCGAGGGCTTCCACCTCGACGACATGGACGAGGCGCACTCGCACAAGGGCCTCGACGCGTTCAACCGGCCGCGGCTCGGCGGCATCGCCGAGCGACTCGCTCCGATGATCGAGGAGCGCACCGGCATCGAGTCGCGCGACACCGTGCTCGGCCACATCCAGCGCGGCGGCGCCCCTTCGGCCTACGACCGGGTGCTCGCCACACGACTCGGCATGGCCTCGGTCGACGCGGTCTACGACAGCGCCTGGGGCTCCATGGTCACCCTGCGCGGCACCGACATCGAGACGGTGTCGATCGCCGAGGCGGTCGGCAGCCTGAACCGCGTGCCCGAGTCCCGCTACGACGAGGCGAAGATCCTCTTCGGCTGACGGATGCCACTGCCCCAGGTCTGCGTCTGCTACCTCCTGCGCGAGCGCGAGGGGCGCGTCGAGGTGCTGCTCGGTCGCAAGAAGCACGGGCTCGGCATGGGGTACTTCGTCGGACTGGGCGGCAAGCTCGAGCCGGGCGAGACGGCGACGGATGCCGCCGTGCGTGAGGTCTTCGAGGAGTCGGGCGTGACCGTGGCGGCGGGCGACCTCGAACCGCGGGGACTCCTGACGTACCACTTCCCGCACCGTGAGGCGTGGAGCCAGGAGTCGAGCGTGTTCGTGTGCCGCCGATGGGAGGGCGAGCCCGCGGCATCCGACGAGCTCGATCCCGAGTGGTTCGACGTGGCGACGGTCCCGTTCGCGCAGATGTGGGATGACGCCCGGCGATGGCTGCCCGGGGTGCTCGATGGAGGCCTGGTTCGGCGCACCTTCGTCTTCGGTGCCGACCTCGCGACGGTGGTGGAGGAGCCCAGTTCGGTCGCGTAGTATCGTCGATTGCACGGCGATCGCCGGTACTGCAACCAACGTCCGCTGAACATCTGGTGAAACTCTCACCGATCCCAGAGAAAGACGCCGGTGGATCTCACCCTCATCGTCGTGCTGGTCATCGCACTGGCGCTCTTCTTCGACTTCACGAACGGCTTCCACGACACCGCGAACGCGATGGCAACGCCCATCGCCACCGGGGCACTCCGTCCCAAGGTCGCGGTCGGCCTCGCCGCGATCCTCAACCTCGTCGGTGCGTTCCTCTCGACCGCGGTGGCAACGACCATCTCCGGCGGCATCATCAATGAGGGCGAGGGCGGGGTGCTCATCACCCCCGAGCTCATCTTCGCCGGACTCATCGGTGCGGTCGTCTGGAACATGGTCACGTGGCTGCTCGGCCTCCCGTCCTCGTCGAGCCACGCGCTCTTCGGCGGCCTCATCGGAGCTGCGCTCGTCGGATTCGGGGTCGAGGCGATCAACTTCAGCGTCGTCCTCTCGAAGGTGATCCTGCCCGCGATCCTGGCGCCGCTGACCGCGGGCCTCATCGCCTACGCGGCGACGAAGCTCGCCTACGCCATCACCCGGCGCTACGACGGCAAGCCCGACGGTCGCGATGGCTTCCGGCACGGACAGATCTTCTCGTCCTCGCTCGTCGCGCTCGCGCATGGCACGAACGACGCGCAGAAGACGATGGGCATCATCACGCTGACCCTCGTCGCAGCAGGCCTGCAGAGCTCGGGCGACGAGGTGCAGACGTGGGTGATCGTCACCTGCGCCATCGCGATCGCGCTCGGCACATACATGGGCGGATGGCGCATCATCAAGACCCTCGGAACAGGCCTCACCGATGTGAAGCCCGCTCAGGGTTTCGCTGCAGAGACGTCGACGGCCGCGACGATCCTCGCCTCGACGCATCTCGGCTTCGCGCTCTCGACGACGCAGGTCGCGTCGGGATCCGTCATCGGCTCAGGGCTCGGCCGCCGCGGCTCGAAGGTGCGTTGGCGCACGGCGGGCCGAATCGGCATCGGATGGCTGTTGACCCTCCCGGCCGCAGGCGCGGTCGGTGCGCTCGCCGCGTTCATCGCACTGCAGGGCGTGGTGGGCGTCATCATCGACGCGGTCGCCGGGGTCGTCGTGATCTCGACGATCTTCCTCTGGTCTCGTCGCAACGAGGTGTCGCACCGGAACGTCGTCAGCGAGGTCGCCGCGTCGGGCCGCGCGGTGAAGATCAAGCGGAATCCCAAGCCCAAGCGGAAGGTGGCGCCGTGATCGACTGGTTCGCATTCGTCATCGTGCTCGTGACGGCGCTCGTGGGCTCGACCATCGTCGTCGTCGCCTACGCGTTGGGTATCCGGCTCCTCACGCTCTCGGGTCGCACGCCCATCGTGTCGCCGGCGGAGTTCACCGACGCGATCACCGTGGTCACGCCCGCTGAGATCCGCCAAGCCGAGAAGCGCGCCGCGAAGGCGGCGAAGAAGTCGCCGCTCAGCCAGGGGCAGAAGCGTGCAGCCCTCATCGGCGCCCGGGCCTGCTTCGTCGTGAGCGCCGCAGCGGTGATCTTCGGCATCTACCTCATCGTCGGCGAGCACCTGCTGCTCCTGTTCGGCTGAGCGCGCTCCTCCCGGTGTGCGCCCGGCCGTTCCGCCTCGCTACAGTCGTCGGGTGACTACATCGACGCCCCCCGAGGCTCCGCCGCAGCGCGCGAAGCCCGTCAACGCCATCGACCGCTTCTTCGAGATCACCGCGCGTGGCTCCACCGTGGGAACCGAGGTGCGTGGCGGCATCGTCACCTTCGTCACCATGGCCTACATCGTGATCCTGAACCCGATCATCCTCTCGTCGGGTGTCGACGTCGACGGCGATCAGCTCGGCTTCGCGCAGGTCTCGGCGGTCACCGGCCTCACCGCCGGCGTGATGACGATCCTGTTCGGCCTCGTCGCCCGGCTTCCGTTCGCGTTCGCCGCCGGTCTCGGCATCAACTCGTTCCTCGCGGTCTCGGTCGTCGGACAGGTGACCTGGCCCGAGGCGATGGGCCTCGTGCTCATCAACGGCCTCATCATCGTGCTGCTCGCGGCCACCGGGCTTCGCCGCCTCATCTTCGATGCCGTGCCGATCCAGCTGAAGCTCGCGATCACGGTCGGCATCGGGCTCTTCATCGCGTTCATCGGCTTCGTCGACGCCGGATTCGTCACGGCGACGGGCGCCGGCTCGCCGCCCGTCGGCCTCGGTGTCGATGGCTCGGTCGCGACGGTTCCGGCGCTCGTGTTCGTGGTCACGCTCCTGCTCACGGCGATCCTCATGGCCCGCAGGGTGCGAGGGGGCATCCTCATCGGCCTCGTCTCCGGCACCGTGCTCGCGGTCGTCGTCGAGGCGATCTGGAACATCGGCCCGAAGTTCGCGGGCGACGACGTCAACCCGGGCGGCTGGGGCCTCTCGGTGCCCGAGCTCACGGGGTCGTGGGTCAGCGTGCCCGACCTCTCCCTCGTCGGCCAGGTCTCGTTCGGGAGCTTCGAGCGCATCGGCGTGCTCGCCGCCCTGATGCTCGTCTTCACCCTCGTGTTCACGAACTTCTTCGACGCGATGGGCACCATGACCGGCCTGTCGAAGGAAGCCGGCCTCTCCGACGCGAAGGGCGACTTCCCCCGCCTGAGGTCGGCGCTGATCGTCGAGGGAGTCGGCGCGGTCGCCGGCGGATACGCCTCGGCATCGTCGAACACGGTCTTCATCGAGTCGGGTGCCGGCATCGGCGAGGGCGCGCGAACGGGGCTCGCGAACATCGTCACCGGCGTGCTGTTCCTCGTCGCCATGTTCTTCACGCCGCTCGTGTCGATCGTGCCCAGCGAGGTCGCCGCGGCCGCGCTCGTCATCGTCGGTGCGCTCATGATGGCCCAGATCAGGGGCATCGACTTCAGCGAGTTCTCGGTGCTCATGCCGGTGTTCCTCACGATCACGGTGATGCCGCTCACCTATTCGATCGCGAACGGCATCGGTGCCGGGTTCATCAGCTGGGTGATCATCCGGTCCCTCGCCGGCCGGGCGAAGGAGATCACCCCGTTGCTTTGGATCGTGTCGGCGGGCTTCCTCATCTACTTCGCGCGGGGCCCGGTCGAGGCGCTGCTCGGCGGCTGAGGCGCCGGGCCGCGGGCGCGCCCACCACGCGATCGGGGGGATAGCCCCATATTGCGGCGCCCGAGGCATCCGTAGCGTGGAATCACACCCACGAACAGGAGATCTTCGATCATGACCACCGCCACCCACACCGAGCCGCAGGCCCCGTTCGCCACGCCGAACCCCCACGCCGTGCCGAGCGCGGAGACGCGCGGGTTCAGCATCTCGAGCCTCGTGCTCGGCCTCGTGTCGATCGTCGCGAGCTACACGTTCTTCGTGCCCGTCGTCGGGCTCGTGCTCGGCATCATGGCGCTCAAGCGCGAACCCGCGTCGCGCACCATGGCGATCTGGGGCATCGTCCTCAACTCGGTGATGCTCGCCGGCGCCGTGCTCGTCACGGTCGGTGCGCTCGTCTTCGGGCTGGCCATGCTGCCCTTCGCGTTCCTCTGAGCGCAGGCGCCGTCAGGGCGTGACCTCGCGATGGCGGGCGGTGCTTCGGCACCGCCCGCCATTCGCTGTTCTCGCTGGCGAACGTGGCGGGCGATAGGCTCGGTTCGAGTGAACACGCGCCACAAGCGCAACCGAACGGCAATGGAGCCAACTGTGTCGAACCCGACCGCACACCTGTCCGATCCCGACACCCTGGGGGCCAGCATGCACTTTCCGGGCCCCGGAGAGCCCACCCGCACCGAGACCGACTCGCTCGGCTCCGTCGAGGTTCCGGCCGACGCCTACTGGGGCGTGCACACGATGCGCGCACTCGAGAACTTCCCGATCTCCAAGCGGCCCATCTCGGTCTACCCCGACCTCATCGTCGCCCTCGCCTCGGTGAAGCAGGCCGCCGCCCGCGCCAACCGCGAGGTCGGCGTGCTGAACGCCGAGAAGTCGGCGTGGATCGACGAGGCGTGCCAGCGCATCATCGACGGCGAGCACCACGACCAGTTCGTGGTCGGCGTCATCCAGGGCGGCGCGGGAACGTCGACCAACATGAACGCGAACGAGGTCATCGCGAACCTCGCGCTCGAGATCGCCGGCTACGAGAAGGCACGCTACGACGTCGTTCACCCCATCGACGACGTGAACCGCAGCCAGTCGACGAACGACACCTACCCCACAGCACTGAAGATCTCGCTCGCATTCTCGCTCAAGACGCTCCTCACCGAGCTGGAGCTGCTCCGGCAGTCGTTCAGTCGCAAGGCCCAGGAGTTCCACGAGGTGCTGAAGGTGGGGCGCACCCAGCTGCAGGACGCGGTGCCGATGACCCTCGGCCAGGAGTTCCACGGCTTCGCCACGACGCTCGGCGAAGACCACGCCCGTCTCACCGAGACCATCTGGCTGCTCTCCGAGATCAACCTCGGCGCCACCGCGATCGGCACCGGCATCACGGCCGACCCCGGCTACGGCGCTGCCGCCGTGCGTCATCTGAACGAGATCACCGGACTCAGCCTCGAGTCCGCGCCCGACCTCATCGAGTCGACGAGCGACGCGGGCGCGTTCATGTCCTTCTCGGGCTCGCTCAAGCGCAGTGCCATCAAGCTGTCGAAGATCTGCAACGACCTCCGCCTGCTCTCCTCTGGCCCGCAGGCGGGCTTCGGCGAGATCAACCTCCCGCCCCGCCAAGCCGGCTCGAGCATCATGCCGGGCAAGGTCAATCCGGTCATCCCCGAGGCCGTCAGCCAGGTCGCCTACGCGATCGCGGGCACCGACGTCACGGTGACCATGGCCGCCGAGGCGGGCCAGCTGCAGCTGAACGCCTTCGAACCCGTGATCGCCCACTCGCTGCTGCAGTCGATCGTCTGGCTGCGGCAGGCGTGCTGGACCCTCCGCGTCAACTGCGTCGACGGCATCACGGCGAACGTCGAGCGACTCGACTCGATGGTGGCCTCGAGCGTCGGCGTCATCACCGCCCTGATCCCGTTCATCGGCTACACTGCCGCGGCGGTCATCGCGAAAGAGGCCCTGGCGACCGGCCGTCCGGTCGCCGACCTCGTGGTCGAGGCAGGTCTGATGAGCCGGAGCGACGTCGTGCGGCAGCTCGCGCCGTCACGGCTCTCGGGCATCCACCCGATCACGACCGCCATTCCGGTCATCGACCTGCAGGGCGAGCCGTCGGAGTAGCCGCCAGCGACGCTCAGATGACGCGGCAGTGGGTGGTGAGCGAGCCGATGCCGCCGATCGAGACGGTGACGGTCGCGCCGTCGCGGAGGAACACCTGCGGGTTGCGCGAGTAGCCGGCGCCGCCCGGACTTCCGGTCGAGATGAGCGTGCCCGGCGGGATGGTGGCCGAGCGCGAGAGGTACGAGATGATCTCGGCGACGCTGCGCACCATCTCGCTGGTGGAGGCATCCTGCAGGATGCGGCCATCGACGTTCGTGGTCAGCCAGAGGTCTTGCGGATCGGCGATCTCATCGGCCGTGACGACGACCGGGCCCGTCGGTGTGAAGCCGTCGAACGACTTGCAGCGCGACCACTGCGCCTCGCTGAACTGCAGGTCGCGCGCGGTGATGTCGTTGACGACCGTGTATCCCCAGACGTAGTCGAGCGCGTCGCGCGCGTGCACGCCTCGCGCCGGCCTGCCGATGATGACGCCGAGCTCGGCCTCGTAGTCGACCTGCTTCGTGAGGTCTTCGGGCCAGGTGGTGGTGGCGCCGTGGCCCGTGAGCGAGTTCGGCCAGAGGGAGAAGATCGTCATCGCGGTCTCGGAGCGCAGCTTCAGCTCGGAGGCGTGCGCGGCGTAGTTCGCGCCGATCGCGATGACCTGCGCGGGGCGCAGCACGGCCGAAGAATGACGCAGCTGCGCGACGGCCGTGAGCTCGGCGCCGGCTGCAAGGCCGGCATCGACCGCGATGCGGGCCTCTGCGAGGCCGGCATCGCCGCGTTCGATGAGGTCTTGGAGGTCGCGCGGGGCGCGCTCCATGATCTCGTCGAGGAAGATCGCGGAGTCTCCGACCACCGCCGCGAGCCGAGGGGTGGTCTGGCCTTCGACTCTGAGGTGGGCGAATCTCACTCCTTCAGGCTATCGGGCCGGCTCGTGGCGTGACTGTGCGGGGTGTACAACGAACCGGCCCGAATGCGCCGTGACGTCGACAATCGATCAGTGCGCCGCCGGTCGCAGGCGAAGCTCCTGCATGCCGCCGTCGACGGCGAGCGCCACACCAGTCGTCGAGCCGGCGTTCGGGCTGGCGAGGTACGCGACCGCCTCGGCGACCTCATCGGCCGAGACCAGCCGGCCATGCGGCTGGCGTGCCTCGAGGGCGGCGCGCTCGGTGGCCGGGTCGGGCGCCGAGGCGAGGAGGCGGCCAATCCAGGGGGTGTCGGCGGTTCCCGGGTTCACGGCGTTCACCCGGACGCCCTGGCGCAGATGATCAGCGGCCATCGCCCGTGTCAACGCGGCGACGGCACCTTTGCTGGCGCTGTAGAGGGCCCGCTCGGGGAGACCGGCGGTCGCGGCGATCGATGAGGTGTTCACGATCGCAGCGGCGGGGGAGCGGCGCAGGTGCGGGAGTGCGGCCCGCGCGACACGCACCATGCCGAGCACGTTGATGTCGAAGACGCGGTGCCATTCGTCGTCGGCGTTCGCCTCGATCGTGCCCTGCGCGCCGATGCCCGCGTTGTTCACGACGATGTCGATACGGCCGAACTCGGCGGCGACCCGCTCAACGGCCGCTCGTACGCTCGCATCGTCGGCGACGTCGACGGCGATGGCGAGGTCGGCGTGCGGTGCGCCATCCGGCTGCAGGTCGAAGACGGCGACCCGCGCGCCGCCCGACTTGAGACGGCCCGCGATCGCGGCGCCGATGCCGGAGGCGCCGCCGGTGACGATGGCGATGAGGTCGGTGAAGTCCTGGTTCATGATGGTCCCTTCCGGATCAGGCCGAAACGTAGCTCTGGCGCTGGCGCCCGAGTCCGTCGATCTCGAGCTCGACGACGTCGCCAGGGGCGAGGTACGGGAAGCGACCCGAGAGCGCCACGCCCTCCGGCGTGCCCGTGAGCACGAGATCGCCCGGCTCGAGCGCGAGCACCTGGCTCAGCTGCCAGACGATCGTGTCGATGCCGAAGATGAGGTCGCTCGTGCGCGAGTCCTGACGGGGTTCTCCATTGACGAAGCTCCGCAGGCGCACGTCGTCGGCGTCCACGTCGTCGCCGGTGACGAGCCACGGGCCGGTCGGGCAGAAGCCGGGCGCGCTCTTGCCCTTGCTCCACTGGCCGCCCGAGGTCGCGAGCTGCCAGTCGCGCTCGGAGAGGTCGTTGACCGTGACGTATCCGGCGATGTGGGCACTCGCGTCCGCGGCGGAGTCGAGGTAGCTCGCCCGAGCGCCGATGACGATGCCGAGCTCCACCTCCCAGTCGGTCTTCGCACTGCCTCGGGGGATCGTGACGTCGTCGAACGGACCGACGACCGTATTCGGCGACTTCATGAACATGACGAGCTGGGTGGGTGGCTCAGACCCGGACTCGGCGGCGTGGGCCGCGTAGTTCATGCCGATGCAGTACACGGCAGACGGGCGCGCGATGGGGGATCCAACGCGAAGCGACGCGGCATCCGGAAGCTCGGGGAGGCTGCTCGCGGCGACGGCGGCCCGTGCTCGCTCCACGCCGCCGTCGGCGAGGAATGCGCCATCGATGTCGGCGGTGACGGGGCGCAGGTCGAGCGTGCGCCCCGCATCGATGACGACGGGGATCTCGGCGCCGGCTGCGCCGAGGCGGGCGAATCTCATATGGGTCCTCTCCGTTGAAGCACTCCATGAACATCTGAGCTCTCAGCTGTTGTCAGTGCGGAATGAGGAAGATTCTTGCATACCTTCCAAGAGTTGACAGCACAGACATCCGATGTTTATGCTCGAGTTCGCCACGAAAGGACGCAATGAGCACGATCGTCAGCGTAGACACCCGGGACATCCGCTTCCCGACTTCCCTCGAGCTCGACGGCTCCGACGCGATGAACCCCGATCCCGACTACTCGGCGGCATACGTCGTCGTCGGCACGGATGCCCCCAGACGGCCTCTCGGGCCACGCGTTCGTGTTCACCATCGGCCGGGGAAACGACGTCGAGGTCGCAGCGCTCGAGGCACTTCGCGGTCACCTGCTCGGCCGGGACGTCGAGCAACTCCTCGGTGACATGGGCGCGACCTGGCGGCTCCTCGCGCACGACTCCCAGCTGCGCTGGCTCGGGCCCGAGAAGGGGGTCATGCACATGGCCATCGGGGCGGTGCTCAACGCCCTGTGGGATCTCAAGGCCAAGCGCGCCGGCCTGCCGCTCTGGCAGCTCCTCTCGACACTGAGCCCCGAAGAGCTCGTCGACCTCGTCGACTTCCGCTACCTCAGCGACGCGATCACCCCCGAGGAGGCGCTCGAGCTGTTCCGCAGCGCGGAGTCCGGCCGCGCCGAGCGCATCGAGACCCTGCTCGCCTCGGGCTATCCGGCGTACACCACCACGCCGGGCTGGCTCGGCTACTCCGACGAGAAGCTCGACCGGCTCTGCCGCGAAGCCGTGGCCGACGGATTCCCCCAGATCAAGCTCAAGGTGGGTGCGAGCCTCGACGACGACGTGCGTCGTCTGCGGATCGCGCGCGCTGCGGTCGGCGAGGGGTATCCGATCGCCGTCGACGCGAACCAGCGGTGGGACGTCGCCGCTGCGATCGAGTGGGTGAACGCCCTCGCCGAGTTCGAGCCCGCCTGGATCGAGGAGCCGACGAGCCCCGACGACGTGCTCGGACACGCGGCGATCGCGCGCGGCGTGGCCCCGATCCGCGTCGCCACGGGCGAGCACGTGCAGAACCGCGTGGTGTTCAAGCAGCTGCTCCAGGCTGGCGGCATGCAGGTCATGCAGATCGACGCCACGCGCGTCGGCGGCGTCAACGAGAACATCGCGAATCTCCTGCTCGCCGCGAAGTTCGGCGTGCCGGTCTGCCCGCACGCGGGCGGGGTCGGGCTCTGCGAGGCCGTGCAGCATCTCTCGATGTTCGACTACGTCGCGCTGTCGGGCACGATGGAAGGACGCATGATCGAATACGTCGACCACCTGCACGAGCATTTCGTCACGCCCGTCGTGATCGAGCGCGGCCGCTACGTCACCCCCACGGCACCGGGCGCCGGCACTGAGATGCTCGCGGCATCCGTCGAGGAGTATGCCTGGCAGGGCGTGCACGCCGGCGAGGTGGCGCTGTGACCGCCGACCTGACCTCCCCCGAGCGGCTCGGGCCCATCGGGTACGGCGCCGCGTCGATCGGCAACCTCTACCGCGAGGTCGGCGACGCCGAGGCCGATGCCGCGCTCGCCGCCGCCTGGGATGGCGGCATCCGTTACTTCGACACCGCTCCGCACTACGGTCTCGGATTGTCAGAGCGCCGGCTCGGCGCATTCCTGCGCACTCGTCCAGACGACGAGTACGTGCTTTCGACGAAGGTCGGCCGCGTGCTCGACCCGAATCCTGAGTTCTCCGGCGGCGACGACCTCGCCGCCGACTTCGCCGTACCGGACGAGACCGTCCGACGGTTCGACCCGAGCGAGGCCGGCGTGCGGCGCAGCATCGAGGACTCGCTCGAGCGACTCGGACTCGACCGCATCGATATCGCCTTCCTGCACGACCCAGACGCGTACGACCTCGACCGCGGCCTCCGCGAAGGGCTCCCCGCGCTCGTGAAGCTCCGCGACGAGGGCGTCGTCGGCGCCATCGGCATCGGCACCAACAGCGCGGATGCCGCGGCCCGCGCGGTGCGCGAGGCCGACCTCGATCTCGTGATGATCGCCGGTCGCTACACGCTCATCGAGCAGCCGGCGCGCGACGAGCTGCTGCCGCTCTGCGAGGAGCGCGGCGTCGGCGTGGTGGCGGCGGCGGTCTTCAACTCGGGGCTGCTCGCCACTGACGCGCCCGATCGCACCGCGCGATACAACTACGGCGAAGTACCTCCCGAGGTGCTCGCGCACACCGGGCGCCTCGCGGAGGCGTGCCGCGCCGCGGGCGTGTCGCTGCCTGCGGCAGCGCTCCAGTATCCGCTGCAGCATCCGGCGGTCCGGTCGGTGGTGGTCGGGTCGGCGCGAGCCGCAGACATCCGCCAGAACATCGATCGGGTGCACGCGACGGTGCCCGACGGGTTCTGGGACTCGCTGCGTGCCGACGGGCTCATTCCGTGACGATCGAAACCAGTAATCCGACCTCTCGTGGTCGAATGATGCAGAATCACAACAATGTGTCCTGAGGGCTGATCAAACATCGGATGAGCAGTACACTCATCCCGAATCTCAAGGAAGAGAGGCGAACGTGCTGAGCGGCATCCACCCGATCCTCAGCGGCGAGCTGCTCGCCGCGCTCGATCGTCTCGGCCACGGCGACGAGCTCGTCGTCGCCGACGCGAACTTTCCCGCGCATCGCATCGGCGAGACGGTCATCGAGGCGGCGGGCCTCGCTGCCCCCGCGGTCGTCGGCGCGATCCGCACGGTGCTGCCGCTCGACTCGTACGAGGGGGCATCCGTTCTGCTCATGGCCGCAGAGGGCGGCGAACGGCTCCCGGTGCAGCACGAGCTCGTCGAGGCCGCGGATGCCTCGCCCGACCGCGTGGACGAACTCGAGCGCTTCGCCTTCTACGAGCGGGCCGCGAGCGCACGCCTCCTGGTGCGTACCGGCGAGCTCCGGCCCTACGGCAACCTCATCGTCCGCAAGGGCGTCGTGAACCGCTACGATCCGACGGGAGCCGCACGATGACGGCGAGCACCGATTCCGCAACGCCGCTGCTCCACGTCGAGGGTGTGAGCAAGGGGTTCCCCGGCGTGCAGGCGCTCGATGATGTGCGGCTCGACCTCCGCCATGGCGAGGTGCTCGCGCTCGTCGGCGAGAACGGCGCCGGCAAGTCGACGCTCATGAAGCTGCTGGCGGGCATCTACACCCCCGACACCGGCACGTTCCGGCTGAACGGGGAGGAACTCGCGATCGAGGGGCCGCGCCACGCGCAGGAGCTCGGCATCTCGATCATCCACCAGGAGTTCAACCTCATGCCCGACCTCACGGTCGCGCAGAACATCTTCATCGGCCGCGAGCAACGCAGCGCCGGGGTGTTCCTCGACGATCGCGCCCTGAACCGTCGCGCGCAGGAGCTGTTCGACCGGCTGGGGCTCGCGCTCGACCCGTCCGAGCGCGTCGAGCAGCTCACGGTCGCCAGGCAGCAGATGGTCGAGATCGCGAAGGCGCTCTCGTTCGACGCCAAGGTCCTCATCATGGACGAGCCCACCGCAGCGCTGAACGACGCCGAAGTCGACGTGCTGCTGGACCTGATCCGGCGGTTCCGCACGCCCGAGACCGGGGTGATCTACATCTCCCACCGCATGGAGGAGCTGGCGCGCATCTCCGATCGGGTCACGGTTCTGCGCGACGGGCGTTACGTCGGCACGAGGGTGACCGCCGAGACCGATCCGAAGGAGATCATCTCGCTCATGGTGGGCCGGGAGATCACCGGCGAGCAGCGACCGGCCTCGACGCCGCACGAGGGCGAGCCGATGCTCTCGGTCCGCAACCTCAGCACCAAGAACCTGCTGCGCGGCGTGAGCTTCGAGGTCCACGCCGGTGAGATCCTCGGCTTCGCCGGGCTCATGGGCGCAGGGCGCACCGAGGTCGCCCGGGCGATCGTCGGCGCCGACCGCCTCGATGCCGGCGAGATCCTCGTGCGCGGCCGGGCGGTCACGATCACGAATCCGGCCGAGGCGGCGAAGCTCGGCATCGGCTACCTCTCCGAGGACCGCAAGCAGCTCGGCGTGCTCCTCGAGCGCAGCGTGCGCGAGAACATCGTGCTCGCGTCCCTGCGCGACTATGTCACGCGCCTCGGCTTCGTGCGCGACGGTCGAATCGAGGCCACGGGCCGCGAGTACGTCGAGAAGCTCCGCATCAAGACCCCGTCGACCGCACAGCTCGTGCGGAATCTCTCCGGCGGGAACCAGCAGAAGGTCGTCATCGCGAAATGGCTCGCGAAGGACTGCGACGTCCTCATCTTCGACGAGCCGACGCGCGGCATCGACGTCGGAGCCAAGGAGGAGATCTACACGCTCCTGCGGCAACTCGCCGACCAGGGGAAGGCCGTCATCATGATCTCCTCGGAGCTGCCCGAGGTGCTCCGCCTCTCCGACCGCATCGCCGTGATGGCCGAGGGTCGGCTCACTGCGGTGCTCGACAACGCCGACGCCACGCAGGAGAACCTCATGGACTACGCCACCCGATTCTCAAGCGAAGGAACGATCGCACAATGAGCCCGACGACCACGCAACCGACCTCCGGTCCGACCCCGTCGACCACGGCGTTCGCCGCGGTCGAGGCCGGGACGCCACGACTCGCGTGGCTCCGGGGCTCGGTGCAGCAGCTCCTCGCATTCGCGAGCCTCATCGTCATCGTGGCGGTGTTCTCGTTCGCGAGCCCGCACTTCTTCACGACGAACAACCTCGTCTCGATCCTGACCGCCGCGACCGTCACGGGCATCCTCGCGCTCGGCACGACCTTCGTCATCATCACCGGCGGAATCGACCTCTCGATCGGCACCGCGATGGTGCTCTGCGGCGTGATGGCCGGCGTCTTCCTCACCTACCTGGGGTGGCCCCTGTGGGCAGGCGTCGGGGCGACGATCCTGTTCGGGGCGCTCATCGGGTTCATCAACGGCGTGAACATCTCGGTGTTCGGCATCCCGCCCTTCATCGCGACGCTGGGCATGATGCTGATCGCCGCAGGCCTGTCGCTCGTGATCTCCGGTACCAAGCCGATCTACTTCACCGAGACGCCCGACTTCCAGTCGATCATGAACCTCTCGATCGTTCCGGGCATGCGTTTCCCGCTCGGCGTCGCGATCTTCATCGTGATGATCGTGGTGGCCGCGGTGCTGCTGTCGAAGACCATCGTCGGCCGCTACACCTTCTCGATCGGTTCGAACGAGGCGGCGACGGCGCTCTCGGGCGTCAACGTGCGGCGCTGGAAGATCATCGTCTACACGCTCGCCGGGCTCTTCGTCGGACTCGCCGGAGTGCTCAGCGCATCACGTCTCTCGTCGGCGCAGCCGACGGGCGGCATGGGCCTCGAGCTCGAGGCGATCGCCGCCGTCGTGATCGGCGGCACGTCGCTGCAGGGCGGCAAGGGCTCGATCGTCGGCACCGTCATCGGCGCCCTCATCATGGCCGTCCTCACGAACGGCCTGCGCATCATCTCCGTTCCCCAGGAGTGGCAATCCGTCGCCGTGGGCATCGTGATCCTCGTCGCCGTCTACCTCGACATGCTGCGACGTCGTCGCACCTGACCAGACCCGGAGCGCTGCCCCTGACCCAGGCACTCGGTCGCACGCGCTCCACCCGCGAATACCCACCACAACACCAAGGAGTGAGCATGTTCAAGAAGCGCACGATGGGCGCCATCGCCGGCGCGGTTGCCGCAGCCCTCATCCTCGCCGGTTGCGCCAACGATGGCGGCGGCAGCGGATCCGACGAGGGGGGCGGCGGCGACAAGCCGTACATCGCACTCGTCTCGAAAGGGTTCCAGCACCAGTTCTGGCAGGCCGTGAAGACGGGGGCCGAGCAGGCCGCCGAGGAGTTCGACGTCGAGATCACCTTCGAGGGTCCCGACACGGAAGCCGATGTCGACCAGCAGATCCAGATGCTGCAGACCGCCCTCGACAAGAACCCGGCGGCGATCGGGTTCGCGGCGCTCGACAGTCAGGCGGCCGGCCCGCTGCTGCAGCAGGCGAAGGATGCCGGCATTCCGGTGATCGCGTTCGACTCGGGTGTCGAGAGCGACATCCCGCTGACCACCGCGGCAACCGACAACACCGCTGCCGCAGCCGAGGCCGCCAAGCAGATGGCCGAGGCGGTCGGGCACGAGGGCAAGGTCGCGCTCGTGGTGCACGACCAGACCTCGGTGACCGGCCAGGAACGCCGCGACGGGTTCGTGGACTACATGGAGGAGAACGAGCCGAACATCGAGATCGTCGACGTGCAGTACGGTGGCGGCGACCAGGCGAAGTCCGCCGACCTCGCCAAGGCGATCATCTCGGCCAATCCCGACCTGAAGGGCATCTACGGCTCGAACGAGGGTTCGGCGATCGGTGTCGTGCAGGCCGTCAAGGAGCTCGGCATCGACCCGACGCAGCTCGTCGTGGTCGGGTTCGACTCGGGCAAGGCGCAGATGGATGCGATCCGCGACGGACTCATGATCGGCGCGATCACGCAGAACCCGGTCGGCATCGGCTATGAGACGGTGAAGGCGGCCGTCGAGGCGCTCGACGGCAAGGACCTGCCGAAGACCATCGACACGGGCTACTACTGGTACGACGCGTCGAACATCGACGACGAGGAGATCCAGGCCGTCCTCTACGAGTAGGGAACGATGCCACGAGGGGTGTCGGCGTCGGCCGGCGCCCCTTCTCCGCGCAGTCGGGCTGCTCAGGGCGCGGTGCCGGGCAGTCCGTAGAACGAGGTCGCGGTTGCGGCGTCGACCGCCTCCCGCTCGGTGGTCGACGGGTTCGTCGCGGCGTGCACCCGGTCGATCCACTCGCCGAACGTGCCCGCGGCTCCGAGCTTCGCACTGACGGGCCAGTCGCTTCCGACCATCGAGCGATCGGCGCCGAACGCCTCGACCGCGTGCCGGATGAAGGCGGCCGCATTCCGGTCGAGCGACGCGGCGTCGCGAGCCTCGGGCGCGAGCCCCGAGACCTTGATGCTCACCGAATCGAGCGCGGCGAGGTCGTCGATTGCTGAAGCCCATCGCCGGCCCGACTCCCCGTCGATGCCCTCGTCGACCGGCGGCTTGCCGAGATGATCGACGACGACTCGCAGCGATGGCGACTGCTCGAGCAGCGACGCGAGCAGGGGGAGTTGTTCGTGCCGCACGCAGGCGTCGAACGTCAACCGGCGCTCCGCGAGCGCAACGAGCCCGTCGCGCAGGGCCGGGCTCCTGAAGAAGTCGTCGGGCTCGCCCTGCAGGAGATGGCGCACACCGACCACACGCCGCATCTGCGTGAGGGCGTCGAGGTGCGCGGCGAGGCCGACGCGGTCGCGGAGGTCGACGCCGGCCACGATTCCCGCGAGCTCCGGCCAATCGAGCCCATCGACCCAGCGCGCCTCATCGAGCGCGCTGCGCGAGTCGCAGTCGGCCTGCACGAAGACCATCGCGCTGACGCGGCCACCGGCGCGGTCGATGTCGGTGGGCAGCATCGGTCGGTCGAGCGGTTCGAGCCCGTTGAGCCACGGGTAGTCGAAGCGTCGTGGATCCCAGATGTGGGTGTGCGAGTCGACGACGTGCATCGGACGCCTTCCTAGGACTGCGCGGCGGCGCGCAGCCACTGCTCGATGCCGCTCACGTGCACCACGGTGAGCGCGGAGGCGAGCTCGGCGTCATGGGCATCGATCGCGTCGAGGATCGCGTGGTGCTCCTGCAGGGTGCGCTCGACGGCGCCCTCCTGGGTGATGCCTCGCCAGATGCGGGCGCGCACGGTGTGGCTCGACAGGGAGTCGATGAGGCTGGCGAGATAGGTGTTGCCGGTGGAGTCGGCGATGCCGCGGTGGAACTCGAGGTCATGGGCGACGAGGTCTTCGACACCGGCGGCGTGGTCGACCTGCGCAACGGTCTCGCGGAGTCGGGCGAGCTGGGCGTCGTCGGCGTTCGCGGCGGCGAGCGCCGACGCGGCAGGCTCGAGGATGCGGCGGACGGCGAAGATCTCGAGCACCGACTGGTCGTCGTGCAGGTCGACGACGAACGACATCGCCTCGAGGAGGAGTCGCGGCTCGAGGCTCGTGACGTAGGTGCCGTCGCCCCGGCGCACGTCGAGCACCCGGATGACCTCGAGCGCCTTCACGGCCTCGCGCAATGAGGATCGCGAGAGTCCGAGACGCTCGCTCAGCTCCTTCTCGGGCGGGAGCCGATCGCCGGGTGACAGCTCACCAGCGAGGATCATCTCTTTGATGCGCAGAATTGCTTCGTCGGTGACCGCCATGGTCGCATCGTAGCGCGGCAGCGGGCAGACGTCAGATCTTTACGCCCGCGGCGCGCCAGAGGTGCATCGACGCGTAGCTGCGCCACGGGGCCCAGCGCGAGCCGAGCCCAGCCAGGGCGGTGGCTGATGCGGGCAACCCGAGTCGTTCGGCGCCGCTGCGCAAGGCCAGGTCACCGGTGAGCAGCACGTCGGGCGCGCGGGTGACCCGCATGGCGACGTACCCGGCCGTCCAGGGGCCGATGCCGGGGATGGCGAGCAGGTCGGCTTGGAGCTCATGCCGCTCGCGCTCGGACGCGACGACGAGCTCGCCGGACGCGAGACGCTGCGCGACATCGAGGATCGTGCGCACCCGGGCCGCCGGCCCCCGCAACACCGTGTCGCCCTCGAGGGCGATCGCACTTGCCGTGGGAAAGAGCAGGCTCGGCCCCTCGTCGGCGCGGGACATGCGCTCACCGAGTTCGACGGCGAGTCGCGTGAGTGAGGTGCGGGCGGCCTTGACCGACACCTGTTGCCCGATGAGCGCGCGGAAGACGAGTTCGTGCGGGTCGAGGCATCCGGGTACCCGGATGCCGGGCGTCTCGGCGACGGATGCCGCGAGGGCGGGGTCGTTGCCGAGCGCGGCGTCGATCGCCACTGCGTCGGCGTCGAGGTCGAACAGCCGACGCACCCTTGCCACGAGCGGCGGCAGGTCGGCGAGTGTCGCAAGTCTCGCGTCGACTTCGATGGCCGGTGCCGCATCGTCGTGATTGCCCGCGAAGGCGACGACGGCCGGACCGCCCGGCAGTCGCAGGGTGCGCTCGTACCGGTCGTCGCTCGCGAGTTCGATGCCGTCGAGTGCCCGCGCCGCGAGCCAGGCGAAGACGCCGGCCGCGTCGAACGGCGGCCGGGCCGGCAGGCGGAGGTGTACGACGCCGGCATCGACTGCGGCCGGCGGGCTCGACGAACCGGGCGACGGCGACCCGGGCTGCCGAGCCGGTCGGCGCTCGCGCTCGCGCACCCGCGCTGCGGCGCGCAGCTCGAGCGGACTGCGCTCGTAGACCGCTCGGATGGTGTCGTTGAACTGGCGGATGCTGCCGAAGCCCGACGCGAAGGCGACGTCGGCGGCCGGCAACGAGGTCGCGGTGAGCAGGGTGCGAGCGGTCTGCGCCCGGTGCGCTCGGGAGAGGGCGAGCGGCCCGGCGCCGAGCTCTGCGGTGAGGACCCGCGTGACGTGTCGCGGCGTGTAGCCGAGTCGTGCGGCGAGCCCGGGCACGCCCTCGCGCTCGACCACGCCGTCGGCGATGAGTCGCATCGCGCGGGCGGCGAGGTCGTCGCGCAGGTCCCACTCGGGGGAGCCGGGAACCGCATCGGGCAGGCAGCGCTTACAGGCCCGGAGACCGGCTTCGTGGGCGGCTGCTGCCGTGAGGTAGAAGCTCACGTTCGAGGCCTTCGGCGCGACGGCAGGGCAGCTCGGCCGACAGTAGATGCCGGTCGAGTGCACACCCGTGATGAACTGCCCGTCGAAGCGCGAGTCGCGGGCCTGCATCGCCCGGTATCGCTCGGCGAAGACGGGGTCGGCCAGTGGATCGGCCGGCCGTCTGAGTGTGCGCTGCGCGTCGGTCATGCGTCCAGCCTCGCACGGCCCGGCGACATCGACTGGCGGGAATCGGACACCGCCTCCGGCGCTAGGGTGGTGGGATGCCGCACGACGTCGTCTCCCAGCTCCGGCGCGCCATCGGAGCATCCGTCTCCACCGATCCCGAGTCGCTCGAGGCAACGCGGGAAGACCGCTCCGGATGGCGGAGCGCCGTGGTCCCGCTCGCCGTCGTGCACGCGACATCCGTCGACGAGGTCCAGGCCGTCATGCGCATCGCCCACGCGACGGGCACCCCGGTCGTGCCCCGTGGGGCCGGCACCGGGCTCGCCGGCGGCGCCATCGCGAGCCCCGGCGCGATCGTGCTCGACCTCTCGCGCATGAACCGCATCATCGAGATCTCCGAGGCCGACGAGCTCGCGGTGGTCGAGCCGGGCGTGCTGAACGGCGACCTCAACGACGCGCTCGCGCCCCTCGGCATGTGGTTCGCGCCCGACCCCGCGAGCCGCGCGATCGCCTCGATCGGCGGCAACATCGCCACCAACGCGGGGGGCCTGCTGTGCGCGAAGTACGGCGTCACGCGCGAGGCGGTGCTCGGCCTCGCCGTCGTCCTCGCCGACGGGCGCCTGCTCCGCACCGGCCACCGCACGGTCAAGGGGGTCACGGGCTATGACCTCACGGCCCTGTTCACGGGCTCCGAGGGCACGCTCGGCGTCATCGTCGAGGCGACCGTGCGGCTGCGTCCCGTGACCATCGGCGACACCGTGACCGTCGCCGCCGCGTTCCCCGACGTCGAGACGGCCGCCGCGGCATCCGCTGCCGTCACCGCTGCCCGCATCCGCCCGGCGGTGCTCGAGCTCATCGATGCGGCGGGCCTGGCACGGGTCGCCGCCTTCCTCGGTCCCGTGGCGCTCGCGGGCACGCCGCTCGAGACGATCGCCCCCGACGAGACGTTCCTGCTCGCCCAGAGCGACGCCGCCGGCGCCGCGGTCGAGGCCGCCGAGATCGCGGCGCTCTTCGCGGCCAACGGCGGGCGCGTGACGATGTCGACGGATGCCGCCACGGGCCAGCGCCTGCTCGACATCCGGCGGGCGGTGCACCCCGCGCTCGCGGCCTCGGGGCAGGTGCTCATCGAAGACGTCGCGGTGCCGCGCTCCCGGCTGCCCGAGATGTTCCGCGCGATCGACGAGATCGGGCGGCGGCATGGCATCGAGATCCCCACGATCGCGCATGCCGGTGACGGCAACCTGCACCCGAACTTCGTGTTCACGGGCAGCGAGGTTCCCGAGCACATCTGGACGGCCGCCGACGAGATGTTCCGTGCCGCGGTCGCGCTCGGCGGCACGCTCACGGGCGAGCATGGCGTCGGCATCCTCAAGCGACGCTGGCTCGCCGACGAGCTCGGCGACGACTCCTTCGAGTTGCAGCGGGGCATCAAGGCGCTGTTCGATCCGAGCGGCATCCTCAAACCCGGGGGTCATGTTCGAGGCATCCGTCGGCCCTGCTCGATAGGCTGCCCGCGTGACCAACGCGTCTCCCAGCCCCGCGCCCAACCCAACGCCCGCGCCGTCGCTCTTCGCCGCACCGCCGCCCGCGCGCGGCGGCACGGGCGTCTTCGCCGCCATCGGCATCGTCGTCGGCGCCCTCGTGGGCCTGCTCGTCATCGCCTACATCGGGCTCGCGCTGGGCGTCTCGGCGCTCGTCATCGGGTCGCTGCTGGCGCTCGCGCCCCTCGCGATCGTGCTGTTCACCGTGGCGTGGGTCGACCGGTGGGAGCCCGAGCCGCGGTGGGCACTGTGGTTCGCCTTCCTCTGGGGAGCGGCCGTGTCCGTCGCCATCGCGCTCCTCGTCGACCTCAGCCTGCAGCTGCTGCTCGCGTTCACCGAGCCCGGCGGAAGCCCGAACGCGGCGCTGGCGGCGGTGGTGCAGGCGCCGATCGTCGAAGAGACCGCGAAGGGCATCGGCGTGCTCTGCTCCTCTACGCGTTCTCGCGCTCGCACTTCGACGGACCGGTCGACGGCCTCGTCTACGCGGCGACGGTGGCCGCAGGCTTCGCGTTCACCGAGAACATCCTCTACTTCGGTGCCGCGCTCGCCGAGGGCGGTCCGAGCGAGCTCGGCGCCACGTTCGTCGTGCGCGGGCTCTTCTCGCCGTTCGCACACGTGCTGTTCACCGCCTGCACCGGGCTGGCCATCGGCATCGGCGCACGGCGCGGCGGTGGGGCGGGCGTCGTGGGGTGGTTCCTGCTCGGCCTCGCCGGTGCGGTCGTCCTGCACGCCCTCTGGAACGGATCGCTCACGTTCGCCGACGACATCGTCGGGCTCTACTTCACGGTGCAGGTTCCGATCTTCGTCGGTGCCGTGCTGCTCACGGTCTTCCTGCGTCGTCAGGAGGTGCGGGTGACCCGCGCACGCCTTCGGGAGTACGCGGCCGCCGGATGGTTCAGCGCGGCCGAAGTCGAGATGCTCGCGACGCCGGCCGGCCGGCGACAGGCCCGTGCCTGGGCGGGGGCGCAGACCCCACCGCGCACCGCGCTCATGCGACGACTCATCGCCGACGCCACGAAGCTCGCCTTCAATCGGCACGCGCTCGTCACGGGTCGCGCCGACGTGCGACGCATCATCGATGAGCGCGTGCTGCTCGAGGCCGTCGCCGCCGACCGGGCGGCGCTGCTGCGCTGACGCCGTGCACCGTGCACTGGTACCGGCACGAAGAAACTCGCCGCCCAAGTGGTGTGGCAGTGCCGACAGCGCTCCGTGGGCGACGAGTTCTCGGATTCCAGCGTGCAACGTGTTCGCAGTCAGCGCAAGAGGGGGGTGGACGGTTGTCCACGTTTGCCTCGCGGGCGGGCATCTGTTTGGCTGGACGCATGACCGATACCAGCAAGAAGCCCGAGATCGACGCCCCCGAGGGGCCCGCCCCCGCCGACCTCGTCATCGAGGACATCGTCGTGGGCGACGGTGCCGAGGCCGCGTCCGGCTCGACGGTCGACGTGCACTACCTCGGCGTCGAGTACGACACCGGTGAGGAGTTCGACTCGTCGTGGAGCCGCGGCCAGTCGATCAACTTCCCGCTGCGCTCGCTCATCGCGGGCTGGCAGGAGGGCATCCCCGGCATGAAGGTCGGTGGCCGCCGCAAGCTCACGGTGCCGCCGCAGAAGGCCTACGGCCCCGCTGGCGGCGGACACCGCCTCTCGGGGCAGACCCTCATCTTCGTGATCGACCTGCTCGGCGTCAGCTGAGCGAGCTGCACGACCTCGAGGCCGGTGGGCAGTCGCCCACCGGCCTTCGTCGTGTCTGCCGGAACATCGGTGCGACGGATGCCCGGGGCCGCTCACCCGCTCGGCTACGATGCTGAGACGCCCGGGGAACCCGACCACTCGAGAGGCACGCGTGTGACTGCGCCCGACTCCGCATCAACTGGCGTTCGCGGCGCGCCCACGGCCCGTCGCACCCTCGTCGCGTTCGCGCCCTTCCTCGCCCTCGCGGTCGTGCACCTCGCCATGATCGCGCTGGGGCTCGACGAGGCGGCGCGCGTCTCGAAGCTGCTGCTCATGCCGGCGCTCGCCTTCGCGGTCATGCTCGCGCTGTGGCCGGTGCGCAGCGACGCCTCGTGGCTGCTCATCACGGCGATCGCCTTCTCATGGGGCGGTGACGCGGCGCTCACCGTCCCGGGTGAGTGGTGGTTCATCATCGGGCTCGGGTCGTTCCTGCTCGCGCATCTCGCCTACATCGCGCTGTTCTTCCGGCTTCCGGCCGAAGGGCGCAGGCTCAACGCCTGGGCGCTCGGGTACGCCGTCTGGTACATCGGGTTCCTGGCGCTGCTCGCCCCGCACCTCGGCGGCATGATCGTGCCCGTCGCGGTCTACGGTGCGGTGCTCGGAGCGATGGCCGCGCTGGCGGCAGCGCACGGCGGGCTCATCGCCGCCGGTGGTGCGTTCTTCGTGGTCTCCGACTCGGTGCTCGCGCTCGGCAGGTTCCTGCCCGGCTACGAGTTCGCGCTGCACGACGTGACGGTGATGACGAGCTACCTCGCCGCGCAGGGGCTCATCGCGTTGGGGGCCGTGTCGGCGATTCGCGCCGACCGCCGCGCTCGGGTTCCGTCGCGTCCTGCACGCGATCGACGAGCTTCCGCCACGGCCCGGTGAGCTGCCGTTCGGCGAGGGTCGCCTCGTGCGGCTCGCAGCGGATGCGGTAGACGAACCGGTCGGGTTCGGGCGGAACCGGCGGGGGCGCGCTCCACGGGATCTCCTCGATCAGGAGATACCACTCGTCGCGATCGGGCTGGTCGTCGATGCGGACATGCCAGGTCAGCCGGAGTCCGGCGAGGCCGCCGCTTCGCGACACGAAGACGTCCATGCCCGCGATGCTACTCCCGTGGCACCTCGATGCCCACGGCCGACCAGCCTCCGGCGACCGCCCGCTCCTCGGCGGAGTCTCGGCCGAACCGCTCGCGTGCGGCACGCGCGGTCTCGGCGGCGAAGCGGTGGAAGCCGTCGTTGGCCCGGAGCCGGCCCGAGGTGAGCACGTCGTACCAGATGCGGCCCACGTGCTCCCACGCGAACCCGCCGAGCTCGACCGCGGCGAGGGCGAAGGCCCGGTTGGGGATGCCCGAGTTCAGGTGCACGCCGCCGTTGTCGTCGGTGGTCTCGATGTACCGGTCGAAGTGGTCGGGCTGCGGGTCGCGGCCGAGCACGTCGTCGTCGTAGGCCGTGCCCGGCTCGAGCATCGAGCGGATGGCGCGACCCTCGACCAGCTCGGTGAACACGCCCTCGCCGATGAGCCAGGTGGCGGCCTCGGCGTCTTGGCCCATGGCGTACTGCTCGACGAGCGCGCCGAAGACGTCGGACACGTGTTCGTTGAGGGCACCGGACTGGCCCTGGTACCGCAGCCCCGCGGTGCGTTCGGTGACGCCGTGCGCCACTTCGTGGCCGATGACGCTGAGCGATTCGGTGAACCCGCGGAACACCTCGCCGTCGCCGTCGCCGAAGACCATGCGCTCACCGTCCCAGAAGGCGTTGTCGTAGCGGTCGCCGAAGTGCACGGTGGCCTCGAGGGGCATGCCGGCGTCGTCGATGGAGTCGCGGCCGTAGACCCGGGCGAACAGGGCGAAGGTCTCGCCGAGGCCGTCGTAGGCGTCGTCGGCTGCGGCGTCGCCGGTGGGCGGCTGGCCTTCGCGGCGCACGATGCGACCGGGCAGGGTTTCGAGGCCGCCCGCGTCGGAGATGCGCCGATCGGGTGCGGGCGCCTGGCCCGGGAGCGCCGCCGGCCGCTCGTCGCGGGCAGGGCGCGCGGGGTGCTCGGACGCGATGAAGGACGGTACCTCGCCGGAGCGGCGCCATTCGCGCAGCGGCGCGTCGCGGAGGAGCGAACGGCGAGCGGCCTCGGATGCCGCGCCGAAGCGAGGATCGTCGGTCGCCGCGATGCGCGCCAGGAGGTACGGCGGCACGATCGCCGCGTGCGGCGACGGATGGGTGTAGGGCCGGGGCATCCGCGTCATGCATCGATGGTGGCACGTCCCCACGACAGCGCGTCCTCGTGTGACGGGCGAGCCGCGGGAGCGGACTGGACCCGGCACCGGGCGACCCGCGGTGGACGCACGACTTGCCGCAGCCCCGAGCCCTTGCGAAGCTTGGGCCGTGACCTCCGCCGCCCTCGCCGCACCGTTCGAGGTGCGCACCCACCCCATCGGGCTGGTGCCGGCCGCCATCGTCTGCGGCGCCGCGGTGCTGCTGTTCGGATTCCAGCTGCGCATCCCGGGCTACGTGATGCTGGCCGTCGGGCTCCTCGTCGCGTGGCTCGTCGACCGGTCCGGCCGCACGACCCGCCTGCTTCCCGACCTCGCACTCATCGCCCTCGGACAGGTGATCATCTCGACGATGTCGCTCGAGGCCGATATCAGCTACCCCAACATGGTCCGATTCACGATCGTGCTCGGGTCCGCTGTCCTCGTGCCGTATCTGATCTCGCGGTTCGTGTACCGCGATCACGTGATCCGATTCCCATGGCGCACGGGCAGGCGCTGGACGCGCGTGCAGTGGGGCTACCTCCTGCTCGTGCTGTTCCTCGGCTGGGCGATCCTGCCGTTCTACTTCATCACGTCGGGCGTGTACACGAACTGGCCCACCGTCACCGAACCCGACGAGATCGCGCGCCTCTTCGTCGGCGTCAACGCCGTGGGCACGTGGGACGAGCTCTTCTTCATCTGCACGGTGTTCGCGCTGCTGCGCCGCCACTTCCCGACGTGGCAGGCGAACCTGCTGCAGTCGATCGTGTTCGTGTCGTTCCTCTGGGAGCTCGGCTACCAGAGCTGGGGTCCGCTGCTCACGATCCCGTTCGCCCTGCTGCAGGGCTATACGTTCAAGCTCACGAAGTCGCTCACGTACGTGCTGGTCGTGCACCTGCTGTTCGACGCGATCGTCTTCGCCGTGATCGTGTACGCGCACAACGGCTGGCCGGCGATCTTCCTCCTGGCCCCGTGAGCGAAGGCGAGCGGCTGCCGCCACTCGAGCGCAGCGCGGCCGGCCACGATGCGGCAGCCGACCTCGCGGCCCGAATCACGGCTACCTGAGCTGTCCGCGAATCTCGCCCGGGCCGTTCAACGGCGTGTGCACGTTCACGTAGTAGTCCTTCGGGTTCGCCTCGATCGCGGCGAGCACTGCGGAGCTCACCGTCTTGCACTCCGACACCTCGGAGGTCGCGCCGGGCGGCGTCATGAGCGGGACGACCACGGGGCCGGGGGTGTTGCGCTCGCCGATGTGGATGTGCGCGGCCACAGGTGCCGCCGAGAGGCCGGTGACTGAGAGCGTATAGCAGAGCTGGTCGCCGTCGATCGAGTAGGAGAAGGAGCCGTGGGCGCCGCCGACAGACGGTGCGGGCGTCTCCTGGCCGGTGTTCAGCGGGACGGTCGTCATGGTGGGGGGTGCCGCCTGTGCGGCGCCGGCGCCGCCGAAGGCGAGGGCGGCGACGGCCGCGAGGCCGACTGCGGTGATGCGCGCGTGCCTGCTCATGGACATGATGGAGTCTCACTTCCTCGGGTCATTCCGCACGCTACGCCGACCGCGGGCAAGTCTCAAGGGTCGACGGATGCCCCGTGCTCGCCGAGCCAGTCGAGCAGCACGGCGGCGTGGTTGACGAGCTCGTCGCGGGCGCCGAACAGGAGGGTGACGCGGTCGTGCTCGCGTCCCAGCTGGAGCAGCGCCTGCGCCGCCGGGTTCGCGTCGAGCTCGGAGCGGTACGTCGCCGCGAACTCGTCGAAGCGCTCGCGGTTGCGGTGCCACTCCGTGCGGAGCGCGGCGGAGGGCGCGGCATCCTTCGCCCATTCATCGAGTTCGGCCTTCTCCTTGCTCACTCCTCGCGGCCAGAGCCGGTCGACGAGCACCCGGTAGCCGTCGGATGCCTCGGCCGGCTCGTAGACGCGCTTGATGGCGAACGCCATGCTCAGGCCTGACCCCTCCTGCGCAGCCCGAACAGCACGAGCGCGATGCCGGCGATCGCGATGATCGGTCCGAGGACCGCCCAGAAGCCGGAGCCGGTCATGGCGCTGCCGCCGACGAACCCGAGGCCCTGCAGCGTGAACACGACGCCGCAGAGGGCGACGATCACGCCGACCGTGATGAGAACGGGCTTGCGCATGTGGTCTCCTTCGCGCCGGGCTCGTGACCCGAGCGCAGCGCCTCCATTGTCGCTCCCCGCCACCCCTCGGGCGCAAGGCTCGGCCTCGGGCGCAAGCTCGAGTGCCGCTCCACGCGGCGATCCGGGGTCATCCGCTCTGGTAGAGTATTGAGGTTGCCGTCATGACGGCCGCGCACAAAGAGAGCCCAGGCATTCGGCCACGGGCAGCGCGCAACGAATGAGAAAGGGGATCCCATCTATGGCACTTGAAGCTGATGTCAAGAAGGCGATCATCGAAGAGTACGCGACGCACCCCGGTGACACTGGATCCCCCGAGGTCCAGATCGCGCTCCTCACGAAGCGAATCAAGGACCTCACCGAGCACCTGAAGGAGCACAAGCACGACCACCACTCGCGTCGTGGCCTGCTCCTCCTCGTCGGTCAGCGTCGTCGACTGCTCGGCTACCTCGCCGACGTCGACATCGCGCGCTACCGCAAGCTCATCGAGCGTCTCGGTCTGCGCCGCTAGGCAAGTACTGCGCCGCACTCGTGCGGCCTTGCGGCTCTCGCTGATACCGCGAACTTCTTGCGAACGCCCCTGCTCCGGCAGGGGCGTTCGTCATTTCCGGGCGGATGCCACGACGCGGCGTGGAGACCGCCTCAGATCAGCCCCTGGTCGATGCCTGCCGCGATGCGGTCGAGCATGTCCTCGGCACCGCGCTGCGCGGCAGCGGGATCGGACGGCGGCTCCAGCGTCGCCAGGGTGTACGTGAGTTCCGACGTCGCGGCGCGCGCCGGCTCGATCGTCACGGTCACGACCTCGCGCGGGTCGTCGAACTCCAGCACCACGCGGTGGGGTGGATCGAGCTCGCGGTACCGGAATCCGAACGGGATCTCCGAGCCGTCGGCATCGGAGACCATCACCGCCTCGACGCCTCCGCCGGGCTGGGGCGTGCTGCGGATCCGTTCGGCCGGGGTCTGGAACCCGTCGACGACGAACCACTGCTCGAGTCGCGACGGGTCGATGAACGCCGCGAAGACGCGGTCGGGCGGGGCATCGAGGTGCCGTCGAACGGTGAAGACCTCGTCGTCGGTCGCGGGCACGATCGCTCCTCTCAGCCGGCCTCCACTCACGGTAGGTCGGTTGGACGCGGGCGTCCAGCCCAGAAGCGGTCACACGGCGCGTGCGCGGTACGCGCGCACCGCCATGCGGTTGCCGCAACGCGTGGTGCAGAACCGGCGTGAGGCGTTCTTCGAGAGGTCGACGTAGAGGCTCTCGCAGTCGTCGGCGTCGCAGACGCGCAGCCGGTCCATCTGGTCGGCGCGGATGACGTCGACGAGGGCCATCGCCGCCTCGACGAGGATGCGACGGGCGAGCGGTGCATCGGGTTCGGTCGCGTGGATGTGCCAGTCGATGTCGTCGTGGCGCACGAGGCGGGGGAGCGCTCGAGCTTCGGCGAGGAGCTCGTTGACCGCGTCGGCCGCGTCGTCGCGGTCGAGCAGCCACAGTTCGCGCAGGCGGGTGCGGACCTCGCGCACCTCGTCGAGCTCCACATCGCCGCCATCGCGACGCCCGGAGTACTTCCAGGCGTCGAGCAAGGCCGTCAGCTGCGCTTGCGTCGCCAGCTCGTCATCGCCCGAATCGGACGCCTCGGGCGTCGTGTCGGCGAGCGCCGCGACGAAGCCGAGTGCAGCTTCGGTGTCATGGGTGAAAAACATTTGACTCCTGACGCACAGCTCAGATACCGTCATGAGTATAACGAGTTTCGGGCATGACGGTGCCGGTGACTCGCGGATCGGACGGGGATACGCATGCGCGGCTCACGCGGCTTCATCGGAATCGTGCTCGGCCTTGCGGCCGGCCTCGCGTTCGGCGCGGGCGGCGCGATCGTCAAGCCGCTGCTCGAATCCGGCTGGTCGCCGGGAGCCGCAGTGTTCTTCCGCATCACGGTGGCGGCCCTGCTGCTCGCGGTGCCGGGGCTCATCGCCCTTCGGTTCGACCTGCGCCCGCTCTGGCGTGCGAAGTGGACCGTGCTGGTCTACTCCGTCATCGCGGTCGCGGGCGTGCAACTCGCGTTCTACACGGCGATCGCGCGAATCCCCGTGAGCACGGCGCTGCTCATCGAATACCTCGCGCCCGTCGCCCTCGTCGCCTTCGCGTGGGTGCGCACTCGTCATGCTCCTCAAATCGTCGTGCTCGCCGGCTCGGTCGTCGCGATCGCGGGACTCGTGCTCGTGATCGGGCCCACCGGCGGCCCGCTCGATCCATTCGGCGTCGTGATCGCCGGCGTGGCGATGCT
Source organism: Agromyces ramosus (assembly GCF_030817175.1). NCBI lineage: Bacteria > Bacillati > Actinomycetota > Actinomycetes > Micrococcales > Microbacteriaceae > Agromyces > Agromyces ramosus. The sequence continues at coordinate 3,454,447 of NZ_JAUSYY010000001.1, forward strand.
CGGCGTCGCGGTCTACTACGTGCTGGGCGAACGATCCGATCTCGGGGTCCCGCCGATCGCGCTCGCCGCGGCCGGATGCCTCATCGGAGCCCTCGTGCTCGGCGCCGCGGCGCTCGCCGGGCTCGTGCCCTTCGAAGCCGAGTTCACCGACGTCGGGTTCTTCGGCGGCACCGCCCCCTGGTGGGTCCCCGTCCTCATGGTGGCGGCGATTTCCACGGCGTTCGCCTACGTGGCCGGCATCCAGGCGATCCGGCTGCTCGGCACGAGGCTCTCCTCGTTCCTCGGCCTCTCGGAGGTCGTGTTCGCGGGAATCGTCGCCTGGGCGCTCCTCGGCGAGGCGATCGGGCCGGTACAGCTCATCGGCGGCATCCTCATCCTCGGCGGCATCGTGCTCGTGCGCCTCGAGCGGAGCGCGCCCCGCGCCGGCGTCCCCGTCGCCCCGGCGCTCGACGCCGACGTCGAACCCGGGCCGGGCCGGCTCGAAGTCAACCCGTTGCCGCCTGCACCGGCGCCTGCCTACCGTGGACCCTCCGACGAGTGAAGGAGGAGTCATGCCATCGCAACTCGAGGGCAAGAGGGTCGCGTTCCTCATGACCGACGGGGTCGAGCAGGTCGAGTTCACCGAACCGTGGAGCGCGCTCAGGCAAGCCGGCGCCGAGGTGACGCTCGTGTCGCCGACCGAGGGCACCGTGCTCGGGCTGCATCACCTCGACAAGGCCGACACGTTCGACGTCGACCTCGGCGTGACCGGCGCCGACGCATCCGACTTCGACGCGATCGTGCTGCCCGGCGGCGTCGTGAACGCCGACCACTTGCGCATGGACGCGGCATCCGTCGCCTTCGTGCGGAGCTTCTTCGAACAGCACAAGCCGGTCGCCGCGATCTGCCACGCACCGTGGATCCTCGCCGAGGCGGGCGTCATCCGCGGTCGCAGTCTCACGTCGTACCCGAGCCTGAAGACCGATCTCGTGAATGCGGGCGCCGACTGGAGCGACGAAGCCGTCGTCGTCGACCAGGGGCTCGTCACGAGCCGCAGGCCCGACGATCTCCCGGCCTTCATCGACAAGGTCATCGAGGAGATCGCCGAGGGCGAGCACGCCGGGCAGACCGTGTAGCCGGCCCTCCCGGAGCGGACCGCCACACTACGACGACCACCCACTGCTCGCGTCGCGGATCCGTAGACTCGGACCATGCGCTTCGGCATCGTCATCCTCCCGCAGTACGACTGGCCCGATGCGACGCGCTACTGGCGCGGCGCCGAAGCGTACGGCTTCGACCATGCCTGGACCTACGACCACCTCTCCTGGCGCAGCCTCGCGGGTCAACGCTGGCATGCCACCGTGCCGACGCTGACGGCGGCCGCGATGGTCACCGAGCGCATTCGGCTCGGAACGTTCGTCACGAGCCCGAACTTCCGCCACCCGGTGCCCTTTGCGAAGGAGGTCGCGACGCTCGACCAGATCTCGGGCGGGCGCCTGGTGCTCGGCGTGGGCTCCGGGGGCACCGGATTCGACGCGTCGGTGCTCGGCCAGCCCGAGCTCACGCCTCGCGACCGCTTCGCCCGGTTCGCCGAGTTCACCGAGTCGCTCGACACGCTCCTGCGATACGAGCAGCCGGGCGCCGGCGGCATCTCGTTCGAGGGCACCTGGTTCACGGCATCGGGCGCGCGAATGGTCGGCGAGCCCGCCCAGCTGCCGCGCACGCCGATCCATCTCGCGGCGAACGGGAGGAAGGGGCTCGCGCTCGCGGCACGCCTGGCCGACGGCTGGATCACGACCGGCCCCGACGACGACGGTACCGACGCCTGGTGGCGCGGGGTCGCCGAGCTCGCCGAGCGATTCGACTCGGCCTGCGCTGAAGCCGGCCGCGAACCCTCGAGCGTCGACCGCACCCTCTCGCTCGACTCCGAGCGGCGGTACAGCCTGACGAGCGCCGCGGCGTTCGAGGACGCCATCGGCCGGGCCGCCGAGTTGGGCTTCACCGACGTGGTGACGCACTGGCCGCGCCGCGACGGCATCTACGCCGGTGACGAGGCCGTGCTCGACGAGGTCGCGTCGCGTCTCGCGACGCTGCGCTGACGCGCTCGCCACCGTTCGTCGCGATACCCTGAGGCCCATGCCCGCGCCCCGATCGAAGCCCCTGCTCGCCTGGGAGCCGCTCCCGTACTTCGTGCTGTTCGTCCTCGTCGTCGCCGTGAGCCTCGTTCGGCCCGAGCGGGCGCCCTGGGGGTTCTGGCCGCTGCTCGTGCTCGTGGTCCTGGTCGCGGCGTGGCTCGTCCGTTCCATCATGCGAGACCGCCGGCCCGCGAATCCCGACCGATGGGGCGACCTCTCGAGCCTCGAGGGGCTCGACGGCCTCGAGGTCGTCGACGCGCCTGCGGTCGATCGCGCGGTCCGCTCCGTCGTGCCGGTCGTCGACACCGAGCGACACCAGGCGGCGATCGAGCTCGCGCGCCTCCACGGCGGCGCCGAGCAGGCAGCGTTGCTCGTGCCACGTGCGAGCCGATGGATGTCCCGTCGCTACCGCATCGGCGTACAGCTCGTCGGCGGTGACCGCCCTCGCCACGCGGGATTCCTGGGCACGCGAGCCGACGACCGCTGGCGCGACGTGCTCGATGCCGCCCGCATGCGCGGAGTGCTGATGCGGGTGCCCGCGCTCGTCACCCGCGACGCGCGGCCCTTCGGGGTCGAGCTCGATCTCAGCGGGCTCGCGCGACTCGAAGAGGCGGCCTGACCGGCATCCTCGGTCGCTGCGCGCGGACGGTCAGGCGGATGCCGCGCCGGATCGTGCTTCGGCGTCGGCTTCCTGACGGTCGAGGTCGGCGCGCACCTGCTCCATGTCGAGGGCGCGCACCTGTGAGATGAGTTCGTCGAGCATCGGGCGGGGGAGCGCGCCAGCCTGGGCGAAGACGCCGATGCCGTCCTTGAAGGCCATGATCGTCGGGATCGACGTGATGTTCATGGCCGCCGCGAGCTGCTGCTGGTCTTCGGTGTCGACCTTCGCGAAGGTGAGGTCGGGGTTCGCCTCGGCGGCCGCCTCGTAGTTCGGCGCGAACTGGAGACACGGGCCGCACCATCCGGCCCAGAAGTCCACGAAGACGGTGCCGCCTCCGAGGATCGTCTGCTCGAAGGACTCCAGGGTGAGTGCGACGGTAGCCATCGCTCCAGCCTAGGGCGACGAACTGGGCGTCTGCCCGGGTTTCGCTGTGAGCGACCGATGAACGGACGCTCGCTGCGTCGATCCCCGCGGCGTCGCAGGTCTTCGCTATCGTGAATCCGTGGTCGCATTCGGAGGCGTGCTCGGGTCGTTCCGGCGTCGCTCCGCCGCGGGCTCGCCGCTCTCGGCCGCGGTGGGTGCCGACGACGCGCTCGCGCTCGACGCGTCGCTTCACGAGGTCGACTGGCGCACGTTCCCGCCGGGTACGGAGTTCACCAGATTCGAGGCTCCGAGCGGCCCGCTCGCACGCGTCGCGCTGGGGCCGGTCGATGCGCCACGTGTCGTGCTGGTACCGGGCGCGACCGGCTCCAAAGAGGATTTCATCCTCATGTTCCCGCTCTTCGCCGCGGCGGGCTACCGGGTCGAGTCGTTCGACCTCGCGGGCCAGTACGAGTCGTCGGGCGCCGGGCCGTGGAATCTCGACCCGCCGCGGTCGAGGTACGACGAGCGCCTGTTCCTCGACGACCTCATCGCCGTGCTCGACGACGGGGCGGCACACGCCCACGTGCTGGGCTACAGCTTCGCGGGCACCCTCGCCGAGCTCGCCCTGGTCGAGCGGCCCGACCGGTTCGCGAGTCTCACCCTGTTGAGCGCGCCGCCCGAGCCCGGCCAGGCATTCCGCAACGTCAAGCGCATCGGCCCGATCAGTGCGTTCACCTCGCCGCGCCAGGGAGCGGCGCTCATGCTGTGGGGCATCCGCAACAACCTCAATCGGGTGCTTCCGGGCCGGCTCGCCTTCGTGCGCGAGCGCTTCGCGCACACCCGGCGCGACAGCGTCGACGACATCATCGCCCTCATGATGCAGACGCCCGACGTTCGCGCCCGGGTCGCGCTCGCGACCGTGCCGAAGCTCGTCGCGGTCGGCGAGCACGACCTCTGGCCGCGCGAGCTGCACGAGCGCTCGGCCCGCGAGCTCAACGCGACGTTCGCGGTCTACGCCACCGGTCACAGCCCGTGCGAGACGGCACCGCATCAGCTCACCCGCGACATGCTCGCGCTCTTCGAGGCGAGCGGCCACACCGCCTGAGCGGCAACGGCGCAGGTCACACGGCCAACGGGCGCTCGCCGTCGGCGTCGGCGTCGAATGCCGGCCCGCCGGCCGTGCCGTGGTGAGGCGCGCGACGACGATCGGCCCGGCGCTCGAGTGGCGGCCACTCGGGCCATTCGACGGCGAGGGTGTGGAACCCCATGCCCACGCGCCGGGCGAGACCGGCCACGCTCGAGAACGGCCGCGCCGAGACGCCGACGATGAGCCGGTGCTCGCGCACGACCGTCATGCCGGGTTGCAGCCACCACGACAGGTCGAGGTCGTCGTGCACGTCGGCGCGATCGCGGTGCACGATGTCGCGCAGCCGCCGCCACGCGTCGCGCCGAATCGCATAATTCGAGCCGAAGACCGGCGGGTGGCCGAGCAGGGCGCCGATGACGGTGAAGTAGCTGCCGAGGTAGATGTTGTGGGCGATCCAGCGCAGCACCGCGTTGCCGCCGTAGAACTGTCCCGAACCGGTGACCACGGTGGGCCGATCGGCGCCGCGCATGCGCCGCTCGATCTCGGCGATCCAGTCGGGCGCCGGGACCGAGTCCGCGTCGAGCCGTGCGAGCAGGTCGCCGGATGCCGCGTCGAAGCCCGCGGCGGTCGCGGGCCAGATGCCGCGCAGCGGCTCGTCGACGACTCGAGCGCCGGCGGCGCGGGCGACGGCGGTCGTGTCATCCGTCGAGCCGTTGTCGACGACGATGACCTCGTCGGCCGGGCGGGTCTGGCGAGCGAGCGCGTCGAGGCAGGCGGCGAGGTAGCCCGCGTCGTTGAGACTCGGAATGACGACCGAAATGGTGCCCATCGTGGCGAGTCTAGCCACCGCGTGAGTCGCTGACGCACGTTTCGTGCGTCGTGCCCGGCTGGATCGGGGCAGGGGCTGTTGTGGGTGCTGAGGGTCCGCATATGCTGACCCTCAGCCGGGGGCCAATGGGGGCACCCGGTTCCGAAGGGAAGACGATGTACACATCTGCAACACTTTCCAATCGCGCGAAGACGGTGATGATCGCCACCGCGGCCGTCGCCACCCTCGCGCTCGTGCCGGCCGGAGCCGCATTCGCGGCGCCGAGCTCGCAGGGCTGCGACAGCCGCACGAACAACACCTACGACAAGTTGCTCGGCTGCGTCACGGTCGACGGCGTGCTCGAGCACGAAGAAGCCTTCCAGGCCATCGCGGATGCCAATGACGACAACCGCGCGGCAGGAACCACCGGCTACACCGAGAGCGTCGAGTACGTCGTCGACACGCTCGAGGCCGCCGGATGGAGCGTCGAACTCGACGAGTTCGACTTCACCTATGTTCCGCCGCCAACGCTCGAGCAGCTCACCCCGGTGGCTGCGGAGTACGAGTCGGCGGTGTTCACGGGCACCGGGTTCGGCGACGTCACCGGCAACGTGGTTCCGGTCGACGTCGTGCTCGCACCGCCGCGCGATCCGGTGACCAGCGGCTGCGAGGCGGCGGACTTCGCCGGCTTCCCGGTGGGCAGCATCGCCCTCGTGCAGCGCGGCACCTGCGAGTTCGGCGTCAAGGCGATCAACGCCCAGAATGCCGGCGCCTCGGCCGTCATCATCTTCAACCAGGGCAACACCGATCTACGCTCGGGTCTGGTCACGGGCACGCTGTTCGGCGTCAACCAGACGCCGCTGAGCATCCCGGTCGTCGGTGCGAGCTTCGCCGATGGTGCTGCGCTTGCGCAGACCGGCTCGACCGCGCGCGTCGCGGTCTTGTCGCCTGAGTCGCGCCCGCAGGTCAACGTGATCGCAGAGCTGCCCGGCAAGAACGACGACAACGTCGTGATGGCCGGTGCGCACCTCGACTCGGTGCAGGCGGGCCCCGGCATCAACGACAACGGCAGCGGGTCGGCGGCGCTGCTCGAGATCGCCCAGCAGATCTCGAAGCTGAAGCCCGAGAACACCATCCGGTTCGCATGGTGGGGTGCCGAGGAGAGCGGCCTTCTCGGTTCGCGTGCCTACGTCGCCGACCAGGTCGCCGCGGGCACGCTCGACGAGGTGGCGCTCTACCTGAACTTCGACATGGTGGCCTCGCCCAACTACATCTTCATGGTGTACGACGGCGACGAGTCCGGCTGGGACGCGCCCCAGGGCGTGCCCATCCCCGAGGGCTCGATCCAGATCGAGGATCTCTTCGAGAGCTACTACACGTGGGCCGGCGTGCCCTACGACGACGCGCAGTTCAGCGGTCGCAGCGACTACCAGGCGTTCATCCTGAACGGGGTGCCAGCGGGCGGCCTGTTCACGGGCGCCGAAGTCGTGAAGACCGCTGAGCAGGCTGAGATCTGGGGCGGCACCGCCGGTGCGCAGTACGACCCCTGCTACCACCTCGCGTGCGACGACATCGACAACCTCGCGCTCGACGCGCTCGACGTCAACTCCGACGCCATCGCGGCGGCGGTGCTGACCTACGCGTACTCGACCGAGACGGTCAACGGCGTGGTCGGCACGAAGGTTCCGGGCAACTTCACGTTCCCGGCTCCTGCCGGACCCGAGGGCACCGTCAACCTGCCCGGTGGTGGCGGGCTCGCGCCCGACCACGGTCACGAGCACGACGCCGTCGACTGATCCGACGCGCTGAAAGCGGGGCGGGGGTGCCGAACGGCGCCCCCGCCCTTCGCGTGTGCGAAGTCGGTTCGCATCGGGAATAGTGGGCGAGGGGCATCCGTTCAACACGATGTATGCAAATGCATGCAACGTGTGACACAGGGATGAGCCCAGGAGGGCGACATGCAATTCGGAATCTTCACCGTCAGCGACATCACGCAGAACCCGACGACCGGCCGGACGCCGACTGAGCATGAGCGCATCACCGACGTGCTGACCATCGCGCAGCACGCCGAGGAGGTCGGCCTCGACGTCTTCGCGCTCGGCGAGCACCACAACCCGCCGTTCTTCTCCTCATCGCCCACGACGACGCTCGCCTACATCGCGGCGAAGACCTCGAAGCTGCAGCTCTCGACGGCGACGACCCTCATCACGACGAACGACCCGGTGAAGATCGCCGAGGACTTCGCGATGCTCCAGCACGTCGCCGACGGTCGCGTCGATCTCATGCTGGGCCGCGGCAACACCGGTCCCGTATACCCCTGGTTCGGCAAGGACATCCGCCAGGGCATCAACCTCGCCATCGAGAACTACGCGCTGCTCCACCGGCTGTGGCGCGAGGACTTCGTCGATTGGGAGGGGCAGTTCCGCACGCCCCTGCAGGGCTTCCAGTCGACGCCGCGTCCCCTCGACGATGTGCCGCCGTTCGTGTGGCACGGGTCGATCCGCAGCCCCGAGATCGCCGAGCAGGCCGCCTACTACGGCGATGGCTTCTTCGCGAACCACATCTTCTGGCCGGCCTCGCACACGCAGCGCATGATCGCCCTCTACCGCCAGCGCTTCGAGCACTACGAGCACGGCACCGCCGAACAGGCGATCGTCGGCCTCGGCGGTCAGGTGTTCATGCGCAAGAACTCGCAGGACGCGGTGCGTGAGTTCCGCCCGTACTTCGACAACGCGCCGGTGTACGGCCACGGGCCGAGCCTCGAGGAGTTCACCTCGCAGACGCCGCTCACCGTGGGCAGCCCGCAGGAGGTCATCGACAAGACGCTCGGCTTCCGCGACTACGTCGGCGACTACCAGCGCCAGCTGTTCCTCATGGACCACGCCGGCCTGCCGCTGAAGACGGTGCTCGAGCAGCTCGACCTGCTCGGTTCCGAGGTCGTGCCGGTGCTGCGCCGGGAGTTCGCCAAGAACCGCCCGGCGACGGTTCCGGATGCCCCGACGCACGCCTCGCTCGTCGTGGCTCGCAACGCGGCGACCGCAGCATCTGCCGATGCCGCGCCCAAGGGCGCCGCGTTCGGCGCCGCCGCCGTGAAGGGAGCCTGAAATGACCACGCGCACCCTCGCGGTCGTCTCGGCCGGCCTCAGCCAGCCGTCGTCGACCCGCATGCTCGCCGACAAGCTCGCCGACCAGACGGTGGCGAAGCTCAAGGCCGAGGGCATCGACACGACCGTCGAGACCTTCGAGCTGCGCGACGTCGCGACCGACGTCATGAACCACATGCTGACGGGCTTCCCGAGCCCGAAGCTCGAGGCCGTCATCGAGGCCGTCACGGGTGCCGACGGCCTCATCGCCGTCACGCCGATCTTCACGACGAGCTACTCGGGCCTGTTCAAGTCGTTCTTCGACGTCATCGACAGCGCCGCGCTCGCCGGCATGCCGGTCGCGATCGGCGCGACCGCCGGCACGCCGCGCCATTCGCTCGCGCTCGACTACGCCCTTCGGCCGATGTTCACCTACCTGCACGCAACCGTCGTGCCGACGGGCGTGTTCGCCGCGACGAGCGACTGGGGCGACGCGGCCGACTCGGTGAAGACGCTGCCCGCCCGCATCGATCGTGCCGCGGGTGAGCTCGCCGCACTGGTGGCCGCGAGCGACCGGTCGACGACGGTGCGAGACCCGTTCGCGCTCGACCGGCCCTTCGGGCACCTCATCGGCGGGCTCGCGGGGGAGTGATCGAGCGGATGCCGCGGGCGAGCGCTTCGCTCGCGGCATCCGATGCTCAGGGCTCCTCGACGACGTCGGTGGGCCGCCGCGAATCGCGTCGCAGCGCGTCGAGATCGCATGCCGAGCTCGCGGGCGGCGCGAGCGGTCACCCGTGAGTCGCGTGCAAGGTCGCTCAGTCGTCGAGCACGAAACTGACCTCGAGCACCACGGACCACGCCGTGATCTTGCCCTCGGTCGCCTCGACCTTCTGCTCCTTCACCCACGCGCCGCTGACATGGCGCAGCGTCTGCGCGGCGCGTTCGATCCCGGTTGCGACAGCATCTTCGAAGCTGGTGTCCGAACGAACAGTGATGGTGGTGACCCTTGCGACGGATGACATGGCGTTTCTCCTTGATCGGTCAGGTGTACTTCAGGGCAATCATCCGCCGTTCACCGGCTGAACGCGAGGGCTTGACGCGTCGGACGCCAGAGCACGACGCTGCGCCGACGGGCGGGCGAACGGCATCCGTCGTCTTGGTGAACCCTCGCCGTCGCGAGGCGGTTCCGGCCGTCGCGGAGCTCGGCCGCCGTCACGCTGGGATCGTGAAGGTCCTCCTCCTCGCCGAATCGTTCCTCCCGCACATGAACGGGGTGACGCATTCGCTGCTGCAGGTGCTTCGTCACCTCGAACGGCGTGGCCACGACTCGCTCGTGGTGGCGCCGCGGTCCGGCCCCATCGACCACACCCTCTACGGCGCACGTGCCGTGCTGCTGCCGTCGATGCCGCTGCCGAGCTACCCCGACGTGCGTGTGACACTCGCGACCGCCAATCGACTCGCCTCCGTCATGCGCGAGCACCGGGCTGACGTGGTGCACCTGGCGTCACCGTTCGTGCTCGGCTGGCGGGGCGTGCTCGCCGCCGAGTCGCTCAGCGTGCCGACCGTCGCCGTCTACCAGACGGACATCCCCGCCTATGCCGAGCGTTACGGCGTGCCGGGCGCCGCGCCGGCGTTGACCCGGCACCTCGGCCGGCTGCACCGCCGTGCCACGCTCACGCTCGCGCCGTCGTCGTCGGCCATCGAGCGGCTCGCGTCGGTCGGCGTCGACCGCATGCGCCTCTGGCGACGTGGCGTCGACACGGAGCGGTTCGCTCCCGAGCGGCGCAGCGACGACTGGCGTCGCGAGGCGGCCCCCGGCGGGGAGCTCATCGCCGGGTACGTCGGCAGGCTCGCACCCGAGAAGCAGGTCGAGGACCTGCAGGCGATCGCCGGCCTGCCGGGCGTCCGGCTCGTGATCATCGGCGACGGCCCGTCGAGGGCGGCGCTCGAGCGGCTGCTGCCCTCCGCGCACTTCGCCGGGTTCCTCGACGGCGACGAGCTCGCCCGTGCGACCGCGAGCCTCGACGTGTTCGTGCATCCGGGGGAGAGCGAGACGTTCTGCCAGACCATCCAGGAGGCGCTCGCCAGCGGCGTCCCCGTCGTCGCGACCGGGCGCGGCGGCCCCCTCGACCTCGTGCAGAGCAGCGTCAACGGATGGCTCTACCGCCCGGGAGACCTCGACGACCTGCGGGATCGGGTGCGCGACCTCGTCGGCGACGACGCGAAGCGGCGCGCGTTCGGCGAGCGCGCACGTGAGTCGGTGGCAGGACGCAGCTGGAGCCGTCTCGGCGACGAGCTCCTCGACCACTACGAGGAGGCGCGCCGCCTCCCTTCGATGCGGCCGGTTCGCTCACGTGGGTCGCACGCCGGCGCGATCGCCCGGCGCAGGGCCGGGGGCGCGGTGATCGGCGACCCGATCACGACGGTGTCGACGGATGCCCCCGGTGCCGACGTCGACGGAACCGATCGCGCCGCCCGGCGTTCCCGCTTCGCGCCGGTGGCGGCGCTACGTCGCCGTCGGCGACTCGCTGACCGAGGGTCTCTGCGACGTCTCCCGGATGCCGGACGGCGAGTACCGCGGCTGGGCCGACCGGCTCGCACTGCTGCTCGCGCTCGCGAGTCCCTCGTCGGCGCCGGTCTCGTATGCGAATCTCGCGGTACGGAGCCGCAAGGTGCGTGACGTCGTCGAGGTGCAGCTCGCGGAGGCCGAAGCACTCGGCGCCGATCTCGTCTCGGTGCTCGTCGGCGCGAACGACCTCGTCGGAGCACGCGTCGACCCCGTGCGGCTCGCCGATCGCCTGGAGGAGCGCATCGCCTCGATCCGTGCGGCGGGCGCCGACGTGCTGCTCGTGACGCCGTTCATGCCCCAGCGGCCGGCGACGACGCTCTTCCGACGCCGGTTCGCGGCGTACAACGCGCGGCTCCGCGCGATGGCAGAGCGAACCGGGTCGATGCTGCTCGAGGTGACCGCGGACTCGGAGCTCGTCGCCCTCGACCGATGGGCCGAGGATCGCGTGCACCTGAACTCCACCGGCCACCGCGGTCTCGCGTATGCCGCCGCACGGGTGCTCGGCGTGCCCGACGCGAGCGAACTCGGCGCGCTGGAGCTCGCCGTGCACCGCGCGGACGAGGATCAGCCGGCTCGTGGCGTGGGTGACCTCGAGTGGTTGCGCAAGCACGCGGCACCGTGGGTGCTGCGTCGCCTCCGCGGCCGTGTGGCGGGTGACGGACGAGGTCCGAAGCGGGCCGCGCTCGAGCCGGTGATCCGGCCGGGCGGGTGACTAGCCGCTCTTGCGGCGGAACTCGCGCTTGTGGTCGGCCGGGCCCTGCGTGTGCTGGGCGCCGCCGCCGCCGTCGAGGTGCGATTCGCCCTCTCGCTGCTTCGAGGCCTTGTTCTTGCGATCGAGGGCCTCGCGGAACTTGCGCTTCGTCTCCTCGGAGGGGCCAGTGGTGCTCTGCTCGTCGGAACTCATGCATTCGAGTCTGCCATGGATGCGAGGGGTGCACGGCGCAGGCCCGCGTCGGGAGCGTGCCGCGCTCACGGGACATCCGCGGTTCATGGGCCGGAAATCGCCACTCTGCTAGCATTGGGTCGGTACCCGATGGGTTGCCCTCGTCTGGAGTGCCGCGAACGCGGCGCGACATCCGTTCGGATGCAGGCGAGCAACTGAACATCGAGCACCGATGGAGCAGGCCGGCAGGAAGCTGGTCCCCTGTGGTGGATCACCAACGACGAGCGTCGGGTGGTGGACTTCTACTGGTGGCCAGCGTGAGCGCATCGTCTGATGCGTTTCGTAATGCCTGTTCCCTGCTCCGGAGTATGAGTCGCGCCCACACGGGGTGCGACGTAAAACAAAGGAGAAGACCTCTTGGAAGGTCCTGAAATCACGTTCGCCGAAGCCGTCATCGACAACGGCAAGTTCGGCACCCGCACCATCCGCTTTGAGACCGGCCGTCTCGCCCAGCAGGCGCAGGGATCCGCCGTCGCCTACATCGACGAAGAGACCATGCTGCTGTCGGCGACCTCCGTCTCCAAGCAGCCGAAGGAGCACTTCGACTTCTTCCCGCTCACGATCGACGTCGAAGAGCGCATGTACGCCGCGGGCCGCATCCCCGGCTCGTTCTTCCGTCGTGAGGGCCGCCCCTCGACCGAGGCGATCCTCACCTGCCGCCTCATCGACCGCCCCCTGCGCCCCTCGTTCGTCGAGGGCCTCCGCAACGAGGTGCAGGTCGTCGTCACCGTGCTCGCCATCGAGCCCGACGAGTACTACGACGTGCTCGCGATCAACGCCGCGTCGCTCTCGACGCAGCTCTCGGGCCTGCCGTTCTCCGGCCCGGTCGGCGGCGTCCGCGTCGCGCTCATCGACGGCCAGTGGGTCGCGTTCCCGAAGTACTCGCAGATCGAGGACGCCGTGTTCAGCATGGTCGTCGCCGGTCGCGTGGTCACCGAGGCCGACGGCTCGCAGGACGTCGCGATCATGATGATCGAGGCCGAGGCCACCGACAACGCGTGGAACCTGATCCAGGCCGGCGCGACGAAGCCCGACGAGGCGGTCATCGCGCAGGGCATCGAGGCGTCGAAGCCGTTCATCAAGCAGCTCGTCGAGGCGCAGCAGTCGGTCGCCAAGACCGCAGCCAAGCCCACCGCCGACTACCCGACGTTCCCGCCCTACCAGCCGGGCACGAAGAGCGTCGTCGAGGCGATCGCGCTCGAGGAGCTCAAGGGCATCTACCAGATCGCCGGCAAGGTCGAGCGCCAGAACGCCGACGACGAGCTCAAGGCCCGCGTCAAGGCCGAGGTCGCCGAGAAGGTGTCGAACGGCGAGCTCCCGCAGTCCGCCAACGATGAGGTCTCCGCTGCCTACAAGTCGGTCACGAAGCACGTCGTGCGCTCGCGGGTCCTCGAAGAGGGCGTCCGCATCGACGGCCGCGGCCTCGCCGACATCCGTCCGCTCGATGCCGAGGTGCAGGTCGTGCCCCGCGTGCACGGCTCAGCCATCTTCCAGCGCGGCGAGACCCAGATCATGGGCATCACCACGCTGAACATGCTGAAGCTCGAACAGCAGATCGACTCGCTGAGCCCGGTCACCAAGAAGCGCTACATGCACAACTACAACTTCCCGCCGTACTCGACGGGTGAGACGGGTCGTGTCGGTTCGCCGAAGCGTCGTGAGATCGGGCACGGCGCACTCGCCGAGCGCGCGCTCATGCCGGTGCTGCCCACGCGCGAGGAGTTCCCCTACGCGATCCGCCAGGTCTCCGAGGCGCTCGGCTCCAACGGATCGACCTCCATGGGCTCGGTCTGCGCGTCCACGCTGTCGCTGCTCAACGCCGGTGTGCCGCTGCGCGCCCCGGTCGCCGGCATCGCGATGGGCCTCATCTCCGACACCGTGAACGGCGAGACCCGCTACGCGGCCCTCACCGACATCCTCGGTGCGGAAGACGCGCTCGGCGACATGGACTTCAAGGTCGCCGGCACGTCGGAGTTCGTCACGGCGATCCAGCTCGACACGAAGCTCGACGGCATCCCCGCGTCGGTGCTCTCCGGCGCGCTGACGCAGGCGAAGGACGCCCGCACGACGATCCTCGCCGTGCTCAACGCCGCGATCGACGGCCCCGACGAGATGGCCGCCACGGCGCCTCGCGTCATCTCGGTGCAGATCCCCGTCGACAAGATCGGCGAGCTGATCGGCCCGAAGGGCAAGACGATCAACGCGATCCAAGACGAGACCGGCGCCGACATCTCCATCGAGGAAGACGGCACCGTCTACATCGGCGCGACCGACGGCCCCTCGGCCGAGGCCGCCCGTGCCCAGGTCAACGCCATCGCGAACCCGACGAACCCCGAGGTCGGTGAGCAGTTCCTCGGCACGGTCGTGAAGATCGCCGCCTTCGGCGCGTTCGTCTCGCTGCTCCCCGGCAAAGACGGGCTGCTGCACATCTCAGAGGTGCGAAAGCTCGCCGGCGGCAAGCGCGTCGAGAACGTCGACGACGTGCTCGGCGTCGGCCAGAAGATCCTCGTCGAGATCACGAAGATCGACGACCGCGGAAAGCTCTCGCTCGCCCCGGTGCTGGCCGAAGACGCCGACACCGACGGCCGCGACTCGAGCGGCGTGCACGCCGAGGAGCCCGCAGAGGGCGTCGACGCGTAGTCGATCGTCTCGTTCGGATGCCCGTCCTGCTTCGGCAGGGCGGGCATCCGTCGTCTCGGCCCCCTTCAGGCGCCGGCGAGCCTCGCGAGCGTCGCATCGGCGAGGCGGCCGGCGCTGCCGGGCGCGAGGTCGAAGTAGAGCATCGGTTCGATGAGCTCCAGCTCGAGCACCGCGAGGCGCCCGTCGACGCGCACGACATCGAATCTGGCGTAGAGCAGGTCGAAGGGCAGGCGGGCGAGCATCGCCTCCACCTCGGCCGCGTCACCGGCGCTCGCAGCCGCTGCGACGACCGTGCCGCCGTAGATCCCGTGTGCACGGAAGTCGCCCTTCGCCGGCCGCTTGCGCAGCACATGGCTCAGTGCTCCGCCGACGAAGATGAACGAGAGCTCTCCCTCGTCGAGGATCGCGTCGACGAAGGGTTGCACCATCACCTCGGTGCCGGACGGAATGGCTTGGAGCACGTCCTCGAGCGACGCCAGGTCGGTGCGCACGACACCCGACCCTCCGACGCCGACGGCGGGCTTCAGCACGAGTTCGCGCCACCCCGAATCGGTGATCGCTGCGCGGATCCGGGTCGCATCGGCAGGCGTTCCGCGAACGAGCGGCACGATGGGGACGCCCAGCCGGTCGAGGTCGTCGAGGTAGCGCTTGTCGGCATTCCACCGCACGGCGTCCGGCGGATTGAGGAGCATGCAGCCCGACCGTTCGATCGCCGCAGCCGTCTCGAGGAACCGCGCGGGGCGGTCGACGTAATCCCAGGTGCTGCGCAATACGGCCGCGTCGTACGCTCTCCAATCGGCAGCGGGGTCGCTCCACGCCACCGGCTCGGCATCGACGCCGCGCTCGGCGAACGCCTCGATGAGCCGCCGGTCGTCGCCGAACAGCGACTCCACGTCGGATATCTCCCACGTCACGAACCGCGGGAGCCGCTCGCACCGGAGCACCGCGACGCGCATCGGTGTCACGCCGTGCGGTCGAGGAGCGGGCCCAGCCGGTAGGGGATCAGCTCTCCCATGGCGAGCGACGTCTCGGTGCGCTCGACCCCGTCGATCGCGAGGATCTCGCCGTCGATGCGGAAGAGGTCGTGGGCATCACGGCAGACGACGCGCACGAGCAGGTCGACGGCGCCGGAGAGCCCGTGCGCCTGGATGACCTCGGGGATCTCGGCGATCTCGTCGACGACATCGCGCAGTCGCTTCTGCCGCACATGCACGGCGATGAACGCCTCGAGCGGATAGCCGAGCGGCGCCGGGTCCATGCTGCGCTCGAAGGAGAGGAAGGCGCCGGATGCCTCGAGGCGCGACATCCGCGCCTGCACCGTGTTGCGCGAGAGGCCGAGCTGGTCGGCCAGCGCCACGACGGTCGCCCTGGGGTCGGGGGCGAGGGCGACGAGGAGGGCCCGGTCGATCGCGTCATAACCGCTCATATCGCCACACGATAGCACCTGAATCGCGGTTGCAACTTGGCAACATGCTCAACGGCGGCTCGCTCGGTTGAGCTGTGTGCCAGATCGACGTAGGCTCAAGTATCCGGCAGAGTTGCCGGGCGCGGGCCGCCCACGAAGCAGGCCCGCCGATAGCGAGGATCGACGATGACCCCATCCGACCGAGACGCCACCGGGCTGTTGACCCGCCCCGACGACTTCGTGCAACTCGTGAGCCCCACCGGCGAGCGGCGCGCGAACGCGGACTTCGATGCCTGGATCACCGACATCGACGCCGCCGCCCTCGGTCGCCTCTACCGCGACATGGCCATCGTGCGCCGGCTCGACACCGAGGCCACCGCACTGCAGCGACAGGGCGAGCTCGGGCTCTGGCCGCCCCTCGCCGGCCAGGAGGCCGCCCAGATCGGTTCGGCACGCGCGCTTCGCGACGACGACTTCGCCTTCTCGAGCTACCGCGAGCACGCCGTGGCGTGGTGCCGCGGCGTCGAGCCGGCCGAGCTCCTCACGGTCTGGCGCGGCACGGCGTCCTCGGGCTGGAACCCCTTCGACCGCGGCATGGCCGTGCCGCAGATCATCATCGGCGCGCAGGCGCTGCACGCGACCGGCTGGGCGATGGGCGCCGCTTGGGAGGGGTCGGACGCCGCGGCAGTCGCCTACTTCGGCGACGGCGCCACGAGCGAGGGCGACGTGAACGAGGCCCTCGTCTTCGCCGCGAGCTTCGACGCCCCCGTCGTCTTCTTCTGCCAGAACAACCAGTGGGCGATCTCCGAGCCCGTCGGCCTGCAATCGAAGCAGCACCTCGCACGCCGCGCCGATGGCTTCGGGATGCCCGGCATCCGAGTCGACGGCAACGACGTGCTGGCCGTGCTCGCCGCGACCCGCATCGCGCTCGACCGTGCACGGCGCGGCGATGGGCCGACGTTCATCGAGGCCGTCACCTACCGCATGGGACCGCACACGACGGCCGACGACCCCAAGCGCTACCGCACCGATGACGAGCTCGCCGACTGGCGGGCGCGCGACCCGCTCACCCGCGTGCTGGCCCTGCTCGAGGCATCCGGCGTCGACGTCGCGGGCTTCGAGCGCGACGTCGCGGCCGAGGCCGATGTCGCCGCGACGGAGCTCCGCGCCGCGGTCACGACGATCCCCGACCCCGCACCGCTCAGCGTCTTCGACCATGTCTACGCCGAGCCGAACAGCCACGTCGACCGCCAGCGCGACCACTACACGCGCTACCTGGCGCTGTTCGATGACCCGGATGCCGCGGCATCCGGTGCTGCCGAAGGAGCCGCACGATGACGACGCTCACCCTCGCGAAAGCCCTGAACGCCGGCCTCCGGCGCTCGCTCGCCGGCGACGACAAGGTCGTGCTGATGGGTGAGGACATCGGTACCCTGGGCGGGGTGTTCCGGGTCACCGACGGACTGAAGGCCGAGTTCGGCGCGAACCGCGTCGTCGACACCCCCCTGTCGGAGGCCGGCATCGTCGGCACCGCCGTGGGGCTCGCGTACCGCGGCTTCCGCCCGGTCGTCGAGATCCAGTTCGACGGGTTCATCTACCCCGGCTTCGACCAGATCGTCGCCCAGGTCGCGAAGCTCCACTACCGCTCGCGCGGCAACGTGCGCATGCCGATCACGATTCGCGTGCCGTTCGGGGGCGGCATCGGCGCGGCCGAGCATCACTCGGAGTCGCCCGAGGCGTACTTCGCCCACACCGCGGGGCTCCGCGTCGTCGCGTGCTCCAACCCCGCCGACGCCTACGTCATGATCCAGCAGGCCATCGCGAGCGACGACCCGGTGCTCTTCTTCGAGCCAAAGCGCCGCTATCACGTGAAGGGCGAGGTCGATGAGACCGCGAGCGTCGCCGACGCGCGCCCCATGGGCGTCGCGACGACCATCACGAACGGCACCGACGTCACGCTCGTGACCTACGGCGCCCTCGTGCAGACCGCGCGAGACGCGGCCATCGCGGCGGCCGAAGACGGGGTCTCGATCGAGGTCATCGACCTGCGATCGCTCGCGCCCGTCGACTATGCGACGGTCGAGGCATCCGTGCGCCGTACCGGACGCCTCGTGGTCACCCACGAGGCCGGCCAGCAGGGCGGCGTCGGGGCCGAGATCGCCGCGAGCATCACCGAGCGGTGCTTCGAGTTCCTCGAGGCCGCGCCGGTGCGCGTGACCGGCCACGACATCCCGTACCCGCCGGCGAAGCTCGAGCGGCACCACCTGCCCGACCTCGACCGCATCCTCGACGGCGTCGACCGGGTGCTCGGGCGTCCGAACTCGCTGAGCGGGGTGGAGGCGTGACGAGCATGATCCGCGACTTCGCACTGCCCGACCTCGGTGAGGGTCTCACCGAGTCCGAAATCGTCGCCTGGCGGGTCGCCGTGGGCGATCGCGTCGAGCTCAACCAGATCATCGCCGACGTCGAGACGGCCAAGGCCGTCGTCGAGCTGCCGTCGCCGTTCACCGGCGTCGTCACGGCCTTGCACGCCGCCGAGGGCGAGACCATCGACGTCGGCGCGCCGCTCTTCTCCTGCGAGACGGGCGACGGCCCCGTCTCCGTCGCCGACGAGCCTGACGCCGCGGGCCGAGAGCCGGCTGCTGCGGCGGCTGCGACGACGGCGACGTCGTCGAGCGAGGCGACCCCGGTGACGGATGCCGCGCCCGGGCCGAACCTCGTCGGCTACGGCGCCCGCGACGAGGGCGGTCCGAAGCGCCGCACCCGCCGCAGCGCGTCGCTCGTGGATGAGCTCGTACCATCGATCCCCGCCGGCGGCGAGGTCGCGCCCTCGCCGGAGACCGCACCCGCACCTGCGGGGGTGCCGTCGGCTGATGGCCACGGCACGCGTGAGCGCCCCGCCGAGCGGCCGCGCTCCACGCCGCCGGTGCGCAAGCTCGCACGCGACCTCGGCGTCGACCTCGAGGCCGTGACCGGCACGGGGGAGCGCGGGCTCATCACGCGTGACGACGTCGAGCTCGCGGCATCCGCTCAGCCGCTCGCCGCGGCGGAGCCCACCGTCACGACACGCCGGGTTGCCGGGCCGCCGGCCGCCGGTGAGACGCGGATCCCGATCAAGGGCGTGCGCAAGCACACCGCGGCGGCGATGGTGCGCAGCGCGTTCACCGCACCGCACGTCACCGAGTTCCTCACGATCGACGTGACCGGCACGATGGAGCTCCTGCGGGGCATCCGCGACGATCGCGCCTTCGCGGGCCACAAGGTGACCCCGCTCGCGGTCGTCGCCAAGGCACTCTGCATCGCCGCTCGACGCACGCCCGAGGTCAACGCGCGCTGGGACGACGACGCGCAGGAGATCGTGCAGTTCGGCGGCGTGAACCTCGGCATCGCGGCGGCCACCGAACGCGGCCTCGTCGTGCCGAACGTCAAGGGCGCCGAGCGGCTCACGCTCATCGAGCTCGCCGACGCGATCACCGCGCTCGCCGAGACGGCTCGCGCCGGGCGGACGACCCCGGCCGACCTGTCGGGCGGCACCATCTCGATCACGAACATCGGGGTGTTCGGCATCGACGCGGGCACGCCGATCCTCAACCCCGGAGAAGCGGCGATCCTCGCCATGGGCGCCGTGCGCCGGCAGCCGTGGGAGCATCGCGGTGAGATCGCCCTGCGCGAGATCATGACGTTGAGCCTCTCGTTCGATCACCGGCTCGTCGACGGGGCGCAGGGATCACGGTTCCTCGCGGACATCGGCGCGATCCTCAGAGAGCCGGGTGTCGCGCTCACCATGGCGTGAACACCACGTCAGCGGGAGGATGTGCACATGGACCAACAGCGCATCCTCTCGCCTGACGATACCGCCGACGAACTCGCTGGCACCGCCTTCGTCCACGTCGGCGAACAGCTGGCCGGCGCGTACGCCACGGCCGACTTCGCGAGTGCCGTGCGTCTCGTCGACGCCGTCGCCGTCGTCGCCGATGAGGCCGATCACCATCCCGACATCCGGCTCGGCTGGGGCAGGGTCGAGTTCGAGCTCTCCTCGCACGATGTCGGGGGCGTGACCTCGCGCGACCTCGCGCTCGCCCGTCGCATCGGCGACATCGCCGAGGAGCAGGGCGCGAAACCCGGCAACTGAGCGCTCAGCGCGTGCGGGCGGCATCCGCCCGCCGCTCTCAGTCGAGCGTGTAGACGCGCTCCTCGAGCTCGGTACCGCGGGCGTTCGCGAAGCCGACCTCGATGGCGAGCTGCCGGAACCCGAGCTTCTCGAGCACTGCGATGGAGCCGGCGTTGTCGGAGGCGACGCGGGCACGCACCGGACGCTCGGGCAGGGAATCGATGAAGAGCCGCATCGCGCGGGTCGCGATGCCCTGGCCCCAGCGTTCGGGGTCGATCCAGTAGGTGATCTCGGCGAGGCCGTCGTCGAACCAGCGGGCGACGCTGCCCGCGATGTCGCCGTCGGCGCGGATGGTGCGCGCGTCGACGGCCGGGTCGGCGAGCAGGCGTTGCCAGTGCGCGTCGAACGATGCGCGGTCGTCGGGGTCTGCCGCCGTGAACGCGGCCATGTGCACCGCCCCGGGATGCCGCGCGAACTGGAACAGTGCGTCGAGATCGCCGGCGCGGGTCGCGCGCAGGGTCACGACATGAGGCTCGCCCATGCCATCTCCTCCAAGATGCCGCGGATGGTGCCGTCGGCGGGTCTGCGCCCAGGGATGCGGGCGCTGTGCGGAGTGGAGTTCAGGAGGCCGAAGGCCGCGTGAGCCCGGAACCTGAGCTCCGCCTCGGCCCGATCGGGCCGGAGTCGGGAGAGCACGTCGACCCAGTGTTCGACGTAGCGGCGCTGGAGGAGCCGCACCTCGTGCCGGGCACCGAGATCGAGCTGCTCGAGCTCGCGGTCCTGCACGAGGATGACATCGGCGTCGCCGAGCGCGAAGTCGACATGGTGGGCGATGAGCGAGCGGAGAGCGGATGCCTCGTCGGGTGCCTGTTCGAGCACCCGCTCGGCACCGTCGAGCAGTGCTTGGCTGGCGCCCTGCAGGATCGCGGCGAGCACGGCCGCCTTGCCGGGGAAGTGCCGGTAGACGGCCGGACCGGACACGCCGACCGCGGTGCCGAGGTCTTCGATGGTCACACCGGCGTAGCCGCGTTCGGCGAAGAGCGTCGCCGCCGCGCTGAGGATCGCGGCGCGACGGTCGGCCTTCTGGCGGCTGCGTTCGGTGAGAACGGGAACCGAAGCCGCGTCGGCGGCGCCGAGTGTGCTTGCCATGTCGGTGAGTGCTCGCTAACATCGGGAATCGAGTTAGTGCACACTAACCGAAATCCGGCGCCGTTCACAAGAGGACGCGCCGTCGACGAGGACAGGCGGACCGGATGGGAATCCTGCACACGGCCATCGACCCTGCAAGCGAGCGCGCCCGGGCGAATGCAGCGGCACTCGCCGAGCTCGTCGGCGAACTGCGTTCGCGGGTCGCGACCGCGGCGCTCGGCGGGCCGCAGGTGTCCCGCGAACGACACGTCGCACGCGGCAAGCTGCTGCCCCGCGACCGCGTCGACCGGCTGCTCGACGAGGGCAGCCCCTTCCTCGAGCTCTCGCCGCTCGCAGCCGAGGGCCTCTACGACGGCGACTCGCCGGGCGCCGGCATCATCACGGGAATCGGGCTCGTGCACGGGCGCCCGGTCATGGTGGTGTGCAACGACGCCACCGTCAAGGGCGGCACCTACTATCCGATGACCGTGAAGAAGCACCTCCGCGCCCAAGAGGTCGCCAAGGAGCACCGGCTGCCGTGCGTCTACCTGGTCGACTCGGGCGGCGCATTCCTCCCGCTGCAAGACGAGGTGTTCCCCGATCGCGAGCATTTCGGCCGGATCTTCTACAACCAGGCGCAGCTCTCGGCCGCGCGCATCCCGCAGCTCGCCGCCGTGCTCGGCTCGTGCACCGCGGGCGGCGCGTATGTGCCGGCCATGAGCGACGAGAGCGTCATCGTACGCAACCAGGGCACCATCTTCCTCGGCGGCCCGCCGCTCGTGAAGGCGGCCATCGGCGAGGTCGTCACACCCGAGGAGCTCGGTGGCGGTGAGCTGCACTCGCGCATCTCGGGCGTCACCGATCACCTCGCCGACGACGACGAGCACGCGCTCGAGATCCTGCGCGACATGGTCGCGACCCTGCCCGAGCAGGCGCCGCGGGCCTGGGCCGTGCGCGAGCCCCGCCCGCCCGCGGTCGACCCGGCCGGACTGACCGCGGCCGTGCCGGTCGACGTGCAGGAGCCCTACGACGTGCGCGAGGTGATCGCGCGGCTCGTCGACGGCAGCGAGTTCGCCGAGTTCAAGCGCGAGTACGGCGACACCCTCGTCACGGGCTTCGCGCATCTCGACGGGCACCCGGTGGGCATCATCGCGAACAACGGCGTGCTGTTCAGGGAATCGGCCATGAAGGGCGCCCACTTCATCGAGCTCTGCGACCAGCGGGGCATCCCGCTCGTCTTCCTGCAGAACATCTCGGGCTTCATGGTGGGCCGCGACGCCGAGGCGGGCGGCATCGCCAAGCACGGCGCGAAGATGGTCACCGCTGTGGCGACCACGCGTGTGCCGAAGTTCACGGTGGTGATCGGCGGTTCGTTCGGTGCGGGCAACTACTCCATGTGCGGCCGCGCGTACTCGCCGCGGTTCCTCTGGATGTGGCCGAACGCGCGCATCTCGGTGATGGGCGGCGAGCAGGCGGCATCCGTGCTCTCGACGGTCAAGCGCGACCAGCTCGCGGTCAAGGGCGAAGAGTGGTCGGATGCCGCAGCCGAGGCCTTCAAGGCGCCGATCCGCGCGCAGTACGACGACCAGGGCAGCCCGTATCACTCGACCGCACGGCTCTGGGACGACGGCATCATCGATCCGGCCGACACTCGCACGGTGCTCGCGATGGCCCTCGAGCTCGCGAGTCGCACCCCGCTGCCCGAGCCGGCGTTCGGCCTGTTCCGGATGTGAGCGGGATTACGACCCCGATGCCGCGGCGGCCTCGCTGACCTCGCGCACCGCTTCGTCGACGCCGCGGTTCCACGGCGTGCCGTGGCCGGGGAGCACCCAGGTGGCTCCGAGCCCCTCGAGCCGGCGGAGTGACGCAAGCGCCTCGGCGGGGTCGTCGGTGAACGGCGCCGGCTGCGGGCCCAGCGCGCCGGTGAGCACGTGCCTCGTGGTGAGCGCGTCGCCGACGAACACGGCGTCGGCGATGGGGACGTGGATCGCGATGCTGCCGGGGGAGTGCCCCGGCATGCCGATCACCCGCGGCGCGCCGGGGAGGTCGAGCACGTCGCCGTCGCGAACGGCGACGACCTCGGTGAGCGGCGTCGTGCGCAGCCCGCTGTTCCGCAGGGCGTACCAGAGGAATCGCGCCGTGGGGCCGACCTTCATGTGGCCCCATTCGGGCTTCGAGGCGACCTCGCCGCGGGCGCGGGCCGCGTCAGCCTCGTGCACGTGGATCGGCACGCCGTGGTCGCGGCGCAGCCGCTCGGCGAAGCCGATGTGGTCGGTGTCGCCGTGGGTGAGCACCACTCCTCGGATGTCGACGAGCGAACGGCCCATCGCCTCGAGCTCGGCCGTGAGTTCTCGCCACTGGCCGGCGAGCCCGGCGTCGATGACCGTGACGCCCTCGGCCGTGTCGACGAGGTAGACCGCCACGATGTCGGAGCCGATGCGGTGCAGGGAGGGGCCGAGTCTCATCATGGTTCCTTGCCGGTCGAGTGTGTCGTGATGGTGATAGCTATGCTACATAGCTATGATGGCTACGGTCAATAGCCGTACGAACCGATGGATGGAGTCCCGATGCCGACACCCGACCGCACCTCGCTCGACGAGATCGTCGCCGCCGGACGCTCGCTGCTCGAATCAGGCGGTCTCTCAGGCCTCACGATGCAGGCCGTCGCCGACCGAGTCGGCGTGCGTGCGCCATCGCTCTACAAGCGGGTGCGCGATCGCAGCGAGCTCGTCGCGCGCGTCGCGGAGGCGACCATCCGCGAGCTCGGCGACCGGCTGGATGCCGCCGCCGCGGGCGAGCCCGATCCGCGACGGGCCCTCGCGGCGCTCGCGCGCGCCGTGAGATCGTTCGCGCGCGGGCGGCCGGTCGCATTCGGGGTCGTGTTCAGCCCCGGCGCCGATCTCGACCTCGATCCCGAGTCGCTTGCGCGGGCGAGCGCCACGGTGATCCGCATCGCGGCCGAGCTCGCCGGCGAGGAGCGCGCGCTCGACGCGGCGCGAACCGTGACCGCCTGGCTGAACGGGTTCGTCGGAATGGAGCTCTCGGGCGCGTTCCGCCTCGGCGGCGACGTCGACCGCGCGTTCGAGTTCGGCATCGTCACCCTCACGGAGGCCCTGACGCGGCGTGGGTGAGTTGTGCCAGGCGGCCTCTTGCCATTCCCGGGACCCCGCACTAGCATCGGTTTCAGTTAGTGCGCGTTAACTGTGCGCATGCGAGGCATCGTTGCGAGAGGCCGTGGGTGTGCGCCGCTGCTCACCGGCAGAGGAAAGGACCCCGGCCCGATGAAGATCGTCGTCCTCGTGAAGGAGGTCCCCGACACCTACGGGGAACGCAAGCTCGACCTCGAGACGGGACTCGCCGACCGTGCCGCGAGCGAAGCCGTGCTCGACGAGATCAGTGAGCGGGCACTCGAGGTGGCGCTCTCGTTCGCCGACTCGAACGATGCCGAGGTCGTCGTCGTGTCGATGGCGCCCGAGAGCGCAGCCGCGACCGTTCGCAAGGGCCTCGCGATGGGAGCGGCATCCGCCGTGCACGTCGCCGACCCCGCCCTCGCCGGAGCCGACCTCGGTCTGACCGCCCGCGTACTCGCGGCCGCGATCCGCCGAACGGGGTTCGACCTCGTGATCACCGGCAACCTCTCGACCGACGGAAGCGGCGGCGTGCTTCCCGCGATGCTGGCCGAACTGCTCGACGTGCCGAACGCGACCGCCCTCTCCTCGGTCGAGATCACGGCCGACTCGGTGTCGGGCACGCGCAACACCGACGACAGCACCATGCGTGTCAGCACGAAGCTGCCCGCCGTCGTCTCGATCACGGAGGCGCTCCCCAATGCGCGCTTCCCGAACTTCAAAGGCATCATGGCGGCCAAGAAGAGGCCGTTCGAGACGTTGAGCCTGGCAGATCTCGGCATCGAGCCGAATGATTTCTCGGTCGCCATGTCGATCATGACCGCCATCGCCGAGCGGCCCCCGCGTGCAGCGGGCATCAAGATCACCGATGAGGGCGATGGCGGCACGAAGATCGCCGAGTACCTGATCGCGAACCGGCTGGTCTGAGAGGAACACATGCCCGACTACCCCGCAGACTCGATCCTCGTGCTCCTCGAGACCTCGCCGGGCGGTGAACTCGCCACGAGCGCCGCCGGTCTCCTCGGCGCCGCCTCGCTCATCGGCACGCCCATTGCCCTCGCGGTCGTCCCGCCCGGCCAGGCGCAAGCGCTCGCCGAGCAGGCTGCCGCTGCCGGAGCAGCCAAGGTCCTCGCCGTCGAGACGAACTCGACGCAGTCCCAGCTCACGGTGCCGCTCGTCGACGCGCTCGAGGCCGCCGTCGCTGCCGTCGACCCTCACGCCGTGCTCGTCTCGAACTCGATCGACGGCCGCGACATCGCAGGCCGCTTCGCCGCCCGCACGAGCGCCGCGATCGCCGTCGACGCGATCGGCGTCTCGCGCGACGACGAGGGCATCATCGCCCACCACTCCGTCTACGGCAGTGCGTACAGCGTCGACTCCGCCGCGACCTTCGGACCGCTCGTCGTGACCGTGCGACAGGGCGCCATCGAAACGCGTGCCGACGCACGACCCGTTGCGCTCGAGCAACTCGACGTGCACGCCTCGGGCGCGGCGTCCGCCACCATCGACTCGATCGAGCCCGTGATCGAGACGTCGAGCCGCCCCGAGCTGCGGGGAGCGACGCGGGTCGTCTCGGGCGGTCGAGGCCTCGGCTCAGCCGAGAAGTTCGCACTCGTCGAGGATCTCGCCGACACGCTCGGCGCCGCCATCGGCGCATCGCGCGCCGCCGTCGACGCCGGCTACATCCCGGCGAGTCACCAGGTGGGGCAGACCGGCGTCTCGGTATCGCCGCAGTTGTACATCGCGCTCGGCATCTCGGGTGCCATCCAGCATCGCGCCGGCATGCAGTCCGCCAAGAACATCATCGCCGTGAACAAGGACCCCGACGCGCCGATCTTCGAGGTCGCCGATTTCGGCGTGGTCGGCGATGTCTTCACCATCGTGCCGCAGCTCATCAGCGCCCTCGCCGAGCGGAAGCGGTGACCAGTGGCCGCCCACATGCCGACCGCGCGCCGCGGCCTTCCTCGCCAACGCGGGGGTGGCGCCTGGCCTCCGGTCGGCGAGGCGCCCGACGACCTCGTCGCCGCGCCGGCAGAGCCCCTCGCGTCGGCTGAAGCACCGGTTGCAACGGCAGCTGCTCCGTCGGTCGCGGCCGCTCCGGTCGTCGTCGCACCGGCATCGCACGCTCGCCTTCGAAGCGGGCTTCCGCGGGCGACGGGCGGTCCGCCGTGGCCGGAGGCCGGCGAGGCGCCTCGCGCGGCGGACCCCGAGGTGACGGATGCCGCGGCCGTCGCTCCACCGGCGAGTGTCGGCGAGTCGAGGCAACTGCCGGCCGCTCCTCAGCCTGCCGCACCACAGCCCGCCCCCGCCGCTGCGCGCGCGGCGGCATCCGTCAGTGCGGTACGTCGCGGCCTGCCGCGAGTCGCCGCGGGAGAGCCGTGGCCGTCGCCATCGCCGGTCGTGCCGGTCGCAGTATCCACGGCCGCCCCCGCGCCGGTCGTCGCCTCGGTACCGGCGGCTCCAGTTCCCGCGACCGCCGTCCCCCCGGCGCCGGCACCTCCCATCGCCCCACCACCCGCGCCTTCCGCAGCGGCACCTCCCGCAGCAGTACCTCCCGCCCCGGTCCCTACCGCCGCGGCGTCGGCGCCCGCGGCGTCCGCGACCCAGGCGAGCGCCACCACGGCCTCCGGTTGGAAGCGATACGGCACGCTCACGCCGAGGCAGTGGGTCGGCGCATCCGTTGTCGGCATCCTCGCGATCATCGGCGCCGCGACCATCGTCGTCCAGCTCACGCGGTGGTTCCTCGGGCTGGACTTCATGCAGGACTTCCTGGCGACCTATCCGGGCGAGGTGCACCTGCCCGAGGGTGCGCCGGTGGGCCTGCCGGCCTGGCTCGGCTGGCAGCACTTCTTCAACGCCTTCCTCATCGTGCTCATCATCCGCTCGGGGCTGCAGATGCGCACCGAGAAGCGACCGGTCGCGTTCTGGACCCCGCGATGGTCCAAACTCGGGCGGAAGATCAGCCTGAACCTGTGGTTCCACCAGGCGCTCGACGTCCTCTGGCTGGTGAACGGCGTCATCTTCGTCGTGCTCCTGTTCGCCACCGGCCAGTGGATGCGCGTCGTGCCGACGAGCTGGGAATACCTCCCGAATGCGGTCTCGGCCGGGCTCCAGTACTTGTCGCTGGACTGGCCGCTCGAGAACGGCTGGGTCAACTACAACAGCCTCCAGGTGCTCGCATACTTCGCGACGATCTTCATCGCGGCGCCCCTCGCCGTCGCGACCGGCGTGCGCATGTCGGGGGTCTGGCCGAAGAACGCGGCGACGCTCACCCGGGTCTACCCCGTCGAGTGGGCACGCGCCGTGCACTTCCCGGTGATGCTGTACTTCGTCGCCTTCATCGTGGTGCACGTCGTGTTGGTCTTCACGACCGGGATGCTTCGCAACCTGAACCACATGTACGCGGCGCAAGACGCCGACAACTGGCTGGGCTTCTGGATCTTCGTCACCTCACTCGTGGTGATCGCGGCGGCGTGGGTCGCGGCTCGACCGACGGTGCTTGCCCCGATCGCGGGAGTGTTCGGCAAGGTCGGTCGGTAGCGCTGCGGCGCTTGTCATTTCAGTTAGCGACCGCTAACATCTACTTCAGTTAGTGCGCGCTAACTGGATGGCGCGCGGACTTGTCGCAGAGAGGCGCGGATGGTCACGCACATGAGCCCGCCCGATCGTCCATCGACGCCGAGCCCGCACGCCGCGCCGCCGCGGCCCTTCGACCGAGTGCTCGTCGCCAACCGCGGCGAGATCGCCGTTCGGGTCATCCGAACGCTGCGCCGCCTCGGCATCCGCTCGATCGCCGTCTACTCCGACGCCGACGCCGACGCGCCGCACGTGCGGCTCGCCGACGAGGCGGTGCGAATCGGGCCGGCGCCCGCGACCGAGAGCTACCTCGACCCCGAGCGCATCATCGCCGCCGCCCTCGAGACCGGCGCCGAGGCCGTGCACCCGGGCTATGGATTCCTCTCAGAGCATGCCGGCTTCGCCCGGGCGTGCCGCGATGCGGGGTTGGCGTTCGTCGGGCCCGGCATCGAGGCGCTCGACGTCATGGGCGACAAGATCCGTGCCAAGCAGCACGTCGAGGCGTCGGGTGTGCCGACGGTGCCGGGCGTCGCCGACCCGACGCTCGACGATGCCGCGCTCCTCGTGGCGGCCGACCCCGTCGGCTTCCCCGTGCTCGTGAAGCCGTCGGCGGGCGGCGGCGGCAAGGGCATGCAGATCGCCCGCGATGCCGGCGAACTCGCCGCAGCACTGCCCGCGGCGCGCCGCATCGCGCTTGCGGCCTTCGGCGACGACACGCTGCTGATCGAGCGGCTCATCGAGCGCCCCCGACACATCGAGGTGCAGGTGCTCGCCGACGCACACGGCACCGTCGTGCACCTCGGAGAGCGCGAATGCTCCCTGCAGCGACGGCACCAGAAGGTCATCGAGGAGTCGCCGTCACCGCTGCTCGATGCCGCGACGCGGTCGCGGATCGGGCAGGCTGCGTGCGACGCCGCCCGAAGCGTCGACTACCTGGGTGCGGGCACGGTCGAGTTCCTCGTGTCGGATGTCGCGCCCGATGAGTTCTTCTTCATCGAGATGAACACCCGGCTCCAGGTCGAGCACCCCGTGACGGAGCTCGTCACCGGTGTCGACCTCGTGGAGCAGCAGCTTCGCATCGCCGCGGGCGAGCGGCTCGCCTTCGCGCAGGACGAGATCCAGCTGCGCGGGCACGCGATCGAGGCCCGCGTCTATGCCGAGACCCCGCACCGCGGCTTCCTCCCGTCCACGGGTTCGGTGCTCGCCTGGCGGGCTCCGGCCGGCGAGGGCGTGCGAGTCGACGCGGGCATCGACGAGGGGCTCGAGATCACCGCCCACTACGATCCGATGATCGCCAAGGTGATCACGTACGGCTCCGATCGCGCTCAGGCCCTCGACCGGCTCGACCGCGCACTCGCCGACACCGTGGTACTCGGCGTCGACACGAACATCGCCTTCCTCCGACGGCTGCTCGCCGACCCCGCGGTGCGCTCGGGTGACCTCGACACCGGATTGATCGACCGGATGCCCGAGCTCGATCACGCCGACCTGTCGCCATCGCTCGTCGAGGCGGCTGCGCGCCGGCTCGCGAGTGACGAGGCCGCCGACCGGCTCGCGTCGGCCGCCATAGGGCCGAGAGCGTGGCAGTCGGCAATGGGCTGGCGCCCGGGGTCTGCGCGTCCCACCGAGGTGCTCCTCGCCCCGCGCGATCATCCGCACGATGTGCGGTCGGTCGTGGCGGAGCCCGACGGCACCCAGCCTGCCCGCCGCCCCGACGACACGGTTTCACGGGTCGGCGACGACGGCTCGGTCTGGGTCCACCGCGATGGCGAGTCGGCCGCATTCGTGCGCATCGACCGTCGCGCCCACGCCGAGCATCGTCGAGCCGCAACCGAACGCGGAGGCGCGCTCGCTGCCGACCCCGAGCTGCGCGCACCGATGCCGGGAACCGTCACCGCGGTGTTCGCAGTCGATGGCGACGCGGTCGAGGAGGGCGACGCCATCGTCGCCATCGAGGCGATGAAGATGGAGCACCGCGTCGTCGCCGCACTCGACGGCACCGTTCGGCTCAGCGTCGCCGTGGGCGATCTCGTGAGTCGTGACCAAGCGGTCGCACGCATCGAGCCGCACCCTCTGGCATCCGAATCCGACTCGACCGACGGCCCTCACGAGGGCGCCGTCGCACACGCATCCCACCAGGAATGAGGAACACCATGCACGACCTGAGTCCCGAGGAACAGCAGCTCTACGACATGGTCTGCGAATTCGCCGACACCGTGGTCGCCCCCCAGTCGTACGAGGCCGACCGCACCCACACGTTGTCGATGGACGTCGTCGCGCAGATGGGCGAACTCGGCCTCTTCGGCCTGCCATTCCCCGAGGAGCTCGGAGGCCAGGGCGGCGACTACATGGCGCTGGGGCTCGCCATCGAGGCACTCGCCCGTGTCGACCAGTCCATCGCGATCACCCTCGAAGCGGCCGTCGGGCTGGGAACCATGCCGATCTTCCGTCACGGAACGGATGAGCAGAAGGCCGAACACCTGCCTGACCTCGTCGCCGGACGCGCGCTCGCCGGGTTCGGCCTCACGGAGTCCGAGGCCGGGTCCGATGCCGGCGCCACGCGCACGACGGCGGTGCTCGAGGGTGACGAGTGGGTCATCAACGGCTCGAAGCAGTTCATCACCAACTCGGGCACGCCGATCACCAAGTTCGTCACCGTCACGGCGGTGACCGGTGAGCGCACGCGCCCCGACGGCTCGGTGTCGAAGGAGTTGTCGACGATCATCGTCCCGAACGGCACGCCCGGCTTCACCGTCGGCCCGGGATACGACAAGTCGGGCTGGCGCGCCTCCGACACGCACCCGCTGACGTTCGACGACGTGCGGGTGCCCGCCGCCAACCTGCTCGGTGAGCGGGGCCGCGGCTTCGCCAACTTCCTGCGCACGCTCGACGAGGGGCGCATCGCGATCGCCGCGCTCGCGACGGGTGTGGCGCAGGGCTGCCTCGACGAGGCCCTCGCCTACGCGAAGACCCGCAACGTCTTCGGCGTGCCCATCGCCTCCCACCAGTACATCGCCTTCACGATCGCCCAGATGCAGGCGCGCGTGTACACCTCCCGCCTTGCGTGGCACGACGCCGCTCGGCGTGTCGACGCGGGCCTCCCGTTCAAGAAGGAGGCCGCGATGGCGAAGCTCGTCTCGAGTGACGCGGCCATGCTCAACTCGCGCGATGCCACCCAGATCTTCGGCGGCATGGGTTTCATGAACGAGAGCCTCGTCGCCAGGCACTACCGTGACTCGAAGATCCTCGAGATCGGCGAGGGCACGAACGAGGTGCAGCTCATGGTCATCGCACGTGAGCTGGGCCTCGAGTAGGAGGTCCCCATGACGGATGTCCCGATGCGCGAGGTCGTGCAACGCGGCCTCTGGTTCGAGGAGTTCGAGGAGGGCGTGCGCTACCTGCATCGTCCAGGTCGCACGGTCACTGAGGCCGACAACGTCCTGTTCACCACGCTCACCATGAATCCGCAGCCGCTCCACCTCGACGCGGCATGGTCGGCCGACCAGCCGTTCGGCCAGCGGCTCGTGAACTCGCTGTTCACGCTCTCCACGCTCGTGGGGCAGTCCGTCAGCCAGCTCACGCAGGGCACCCTCGTGGCGAACCTCGGATTCGGCGCGGTCGCGTTCCCGCACCCGGTCTTCGTCGGCGACACGCTCTACGGCGAGAGTGTCGTGGAGTCGAAACGGCTCTCGTCGTCGCGTCCCGGCGAGGGCGTCGTCTCGCTGGCCCACACGGCGCGCAACCAAGATGGCGTGGTGGTCGCCACGGCGTCCCGCACGATGCTCGTGTGGACGCGCGAGGCGGGCGAACGGGCCGCGGCCGCTGGTGGAGCCGGCCGCGAGGAGGCCGACGGATGACGCACCCGCCGTTCCGCTTCGGCCCCGCGCTGCTCTTCTGCCCGGCCGACCGGCCCGACCGGTACGCGAAAGCGCTCGAGCGCGCCGACGCGGTGATCCTCGATCTCGAGGATGCCGTCGCCGAGGATGCGAAGGAGGCGGCGCGTGCCGCGCTCGTCGCAACGCCCCTCGATGCCGAACGCGTGATCGTGCGTGTGAACCCCGCGTCCACGCCGCACCTCGCCCGCGACCTCGCAGCGCTCGCCGAGACCGAGTACCGCACGGTGATGCTCGCGAAATGCGAGGACACGGCCGATCTCGTCGCCCTCGCCGACTTCGAGGTCATCGCGCTCGCCGAGACCGCGCGAGGGGTGCTCGCCGCGGCCGAGGTGGCCGCCCTGCCGAACGTCTCCGCCCTCATGTGGGGCGCCGAAGACCTCGTCGCCTCCTTGGGCGGCTCGTCGAGCCGTTTCGCCGACGGCACCTACCGCGACGTCGCGAGGCATGCCAGGTCCCAGGTGTGCCTCGCGGCGGGCGGCAACGGCATCGCCGCCGTCGATGCCGTGCACCTCGAGATCGGCGATACGGCCGGCCTCCGGGCCGAGGCTGAAGACGCCGCAGCGCTGGGCTTCGCGGCAACCGCCTGCATCCACCCGTCGCAGGCCGACATCGTGCGAGCGGCGTACCGCCCCGACGCCGACCGCCTCGAGTGGGCGCGCGCGGTCGTCGCGGCTGCGGCCGACGAGCCCGGCGTGTTCGCGTTCCGCGGCTCGATGGTCGATGCGCCGCTGCTCCGCCAGGCGGCGGCGCTGCTTCGGCGCGCCGGCCACTGAGCTGCGGCGGCCACGCCCTCGAGCACGCCGAGCGGATGCCGCGACCACACGTTCGGTCGCGGCATCCGCTCGCTCGTCAGACGGCGACGTCGCGGCGCCGGAACACGATCCAGCCGATCACGAGGAGCACCGCCGCAACGGCGTAGAGCAGCCAGATCCGCCAGTCCCAGCCGTTGGTCAGCGGCTCGGAACCGAACGCCCAGGCATACGGCGACCAGTCGTGCAGGCCATCGAGGTCGTCGCTCTGGTTCGAGAGGGCGTTCATGACGTAGCCGTAGACCGCGATGCCCGCGCCGGCCCCGAGGGCCCAGCTGCGCCGGCCGGCGATGGCGCCGACGGCGATCGCGGCCGCCGCCGAGAGGAAGCTCAGGCCGACGAGCGCGGCTGAGGTCGCGACCAGCGGCCCGACCTCGATGCCGAGCTCCGACGGCTCGTTCAGCGCGAGCACCGTCACGACGGCGACGAGGGCGAGCCAGGCGAGCTTCACGAGCACTGCGGCGCTGCGTTCCGCGAGCACCTGGCCACGCGTCACGCCGTGCGCGAGGGTGAGCTCGAGCTGTCCGTTCTCCTCGTCGTTCGCGATCGCGCCGGTGCCCCAGCCGACCGCGGCGATCGTGAGCAGCACGAACCCGACCAGGCCGAAGAACGTCGACTGGGCGTAGCCGGCGCCGGTGCTGATCTGGTCGTAGCCGATGGTGCGCACGAGCTCAGGCGGAAGCGACTCGACCAGCTCCTGCATCTGGCCGTTGCCGCCGAACGACGGGTAGATCGGCAGGTAGAGCAACAACGTCGCGACGACGCCGGCGGTCCAGCCGGCGAGTCCGCGCCAGGAGTCCGCGAGAGTGCGGCGGAAGAGGGGAAGCACCCGGTTCATTGCACGCCCGCCTCGTCGTCGTAGTAGGCGAGGACGGACTGCTCGAGGTCAGGCTCCTCGATGGTCAGATCGACGAGGTCGTGCCCGGCGAGCGCCTTGACGAACGAGTCGACATGCGTGTCGAGGGTGGCCTCGACGCCGACCGTGCCCGGCAGGTCGCCTGAGACGCGCAGCTCCGCCACGCCCGGCACGCGTTCGAGCGTCGCCTGGAGTGCGGGAGCATCGGCCTCGGCGACGATCACCCGCACCCGGCGCACCGCCGCCTCGCGGAGGCCGGCGACCGTCGCGAGCTTCACGATGTTGCCGGCGCGGAGGATGGCGACCTCGTCGGCCGCCTGCTGCACCTCGCTCAGCACGTGCGAGCTCAGGAGGACGGTGCCGCCGCGCCGCTTCACCTCGTGCAGCATGCGAAGGAACTCCTGCTGCACGAGGGGGTCGAGCCCACTCGTCGGCTCATCGAGCACGAGCAGCTCGGGCTCGTGCATGAACGCCTGGATCAGGCCGAGCTTCTGCTTGTTCCCCTTCGAGAGGCTGCGGACGGGCCGTGCGAGATCGAGGCCGAGTCGATCGGCGAGCGAGTCGACGACGCCGGCGCGCACCGGCCCGGAGATGTGCGCATAGTGCGCGAGCAGCTCGCGGCCCCGGATGCGGCTCGCGAGGTGCAGCTCACCGGGCAGGTACCCGATGCGGCGCCGCAACGCGGCCCCTCCGGTGCGCGGCTCCTCGCCGAGCACGCGCAGCTCGCCGCCCGACGGGCGGATAATGTCGAGGAGCAGGCGCATCGTCGTGGTCTTGCCGGCGCCGTTCGGCCCGATGACGCCGAACACGCCGCCTCGGGCGATGTCGAGGTCGATGCCGTGGAGCGCCGTGCGTGATCCGTATCGTTTCGTGAGGCCGCGCGTCGTGACGGCGGCGGTTGCGGTCGTGGTCATTCCGGTCCGTTCCGAGGTCGAGTGGTCGACGGATGCCCCAGCGGTGCTCCGTCGGTTGTGACGTGTCAGTCGGTGCGCGGGGGATCGGGGTCCTGGTTCGGGTTGCCGGGTCCCTTGTCGGAACGCATGGTCTCGCCGGTGGCGATGGTGCCCTCGAGGGCCGCACGGGCGGCGTCGAGCACGGTCGTGTCGGTGTAGAGGCCGTGGGTGTAGAGCTCGAGCGACGGCAGGGTCATTCGGCGCACGCCCGCCGAGCTGTCGAGCGGCACGCCGAGCACCCGCGCGACCTGCTCGCGGAGGAGGAGCGGCGCGAGGCCGTTGAGCGTGATCATGACGGCGCGCATCTCGGGGTCGTCGCTTGGATGCATCGCGCCGGTGTCGACGCCGTGCTCGAGCATGGCGGCCGTCTCGCGGAGCAGCAGGTCGAAGAGCCGGTTGCCGCCCTCGCCGCCCGCCGCCAGCATGGTCGCGAAGTACTCGATGAACGGATGGAAACGGCTCGGGTCATCGAGCCAGCCGCGCATCGTCTCCGCGATCGCCGGCCCCTCCGTCAGCCCCTTCTCGCTCACCAGCTCGCGGACGAGCCACTCGTCGCACGCCTGGCGCAGTCCGTCTTTCGAGCCGAAGTGGTGGATGACGAGGCCTGGGCTCACCCCGGCGTCGCGCGCGATGTCGCGAACCGACGTGCCGTCGTAGCCGTGCGTGCCGAATCGGGCGATCGCGGCGTCGCGGATGCGGGCGTTCGCCGTGAGGTCGGTGGAGCGGGTTGAACGCATGTTCACCATGCTAAACAATTGCTCAGCCCGGCGGCAAGACCTCTGGCTGCAAACGATTCGATAACAGTTCACGCGGCGTTTCTCGGAGCGCATACCCCGCCACGTATGGTCGAAGTCAATCCTGGGGAGGAGGAGCGCGTGGCACGACGGCACCTGTATCGAGCCAACACGGCGAGCGTCGCGGGGGCGGCACTCGCCGAGGCCACCGAGCTCGACACCGATCTGGCACGAACGTCCGTCGCCGGTGTCGAGGTGACGGCAGCCGACGCGGCGATCCGTCACGCCTCATCCTTGGGTGACACGCTCTCCTCGAACCCCATCTCCGGTCCGATCACCGTGCCGTGCCGCGTTGCCATCGGCGAGACCGGCATCGAGGCGCATCCGCTCGCTCTGGGTGGCAGCACCTTCGGGTGGACGCTCGGACCCGAAGCGGCCTTCGATGTGCTCGACCGTTACGCCGGGGTCGGCGGAACGCTCGTCGACACCGCCGACAGCTACGCGGCCGGCCGCAGCGAATCGATCATCGGCACGTGGATGGACTCCCGCGGCACGCGCGACCGCATGACCGTCATGACGAAGGTCGGGCGTCACCCCGACCACCGCGGCCTCGGCCCGGTCGACCTCACAGCGGCCGTCGACGACTCGCTCACGCGGCTCCGCACCGACCGCATCGACGTGCTGTACTTCCACGGCGACGACCCCATGGTCCCGCTCGAGGAGAGCCTCGGCGCGGTCGACGCGCTCATCGCCGCGGGCAAGGTGGGCGTGATCGGCGCCTCCGACTTCTCGCCCGAACGACTCATCGAGGCTCGGGTCCTCGCCGCCAACGGGCTGCCGCGGTTCCAGCTGCTCACCGCGAGGTACAACCTCATGGACCGTCTCCCGTTCGAGGGTGCGCCCGAACTCGTCGCGCACGCGCAGGGACTGGCCGTCCTGCCCTATTTCGGACTTGCGAACGGATTCCTCGGCGGGCAAGTACGGCGTCGGGCCGACGTGCGCCACGACGCACGCGGGGCCCGGCAGGCCCGCCACCTCGGGCGGCGCGGCCACCGCGTGCTCACCGCGGTCGACGAGATCGCCTTCGCGCACGGCGTGCAGCCGGCGACCATCGCGCTCGCATGGCTGCTCGCCAAGCCGACGGTCGTCGCACCGGTCGTGAGCGCGAGCCGGCCCGACCAGGTCGACGCGCTCGTCGCCGCGGCATCCGTCGAGCTGCAGCGCTCGGAGCTCGTCGAACTCGACCGCGCTTCAACCTGACGCCACGCCGAGCGGCTCGCCGTGCCGCATCCGACCCGCGCGTTCCCGACGCCGGTGCCATAGGCTGTTCACGATGAACGGCGCCGTCGACCTCCCTCTCGGCACGTCCGAACTCTCCTTCCAGGCGGCGGGCGACTCGCGCGTACGGCGCAGCATCCTCCCCTCTGGCGTGCGGGTGCTCA
This sequence comes from Agromyces ramosus, assembly GCF_030817175.1. Classification (NCBI taxonomy): domain Bacteria; kingdom Bacillati; phylum Actinomycetota; class Actinomycetes; order Micrococcales; family Microbacteriaceae; genus Agromyces; species Agromyces ramosus. The sequence continues at coordinate 3,490,753 of NZ_JAUSYY010000001.1, forward strand.
GCGAACAGGTGCCGGGCAGCCGCAGCGTCACGGTCGGCTTCTGGGTCGCCGTGGGCTCCCGCGACGAGCAGCGCGCCGAAGCCGCCCACCCGGCGACCTACGGGTCGACGCACTTCCTCGAGCACCTGCTGTTCAAGGGCACCGCGACGCGCACGGCACTCGACATCGCGATCTCGTTCGACGCGGTCGGCGGTGAGCACAATGCCATGACCGCCAAGGAATACACCTGCTACTACGCGAAGGTGCAGGATCGAGAGCTCCCCATGGCCGTCGAGGTGCTCGCCGACATGTTCACCTCCTCGCTCCTCGACCCCGACGAGTTCGAGAACGAGCGCGGCGTCATCCTCGAAGAACTCTCGATGGCCGGCGACGACCCAGCCGACGTGGCGAACGAGCGGTTCTTCGAAGCGGTGCTGGGGGAGCATCCGCTCGGTCGCCCGATCGGCGGCAGCCCCGAGGCGATCCGGCTCGCCACCCGCGACGCCGTGTGGGAGCACTACCGGGCCAACTACCGGCCCAGTGACCTCGTGGTCACGGTCGCCGGCGCCGTCGACCACGACGTGCTCGTCGCCGAGCTCGAGCGCGCGCTCACGACCTCCGGCTGGGACCTCTCGGTCACGGATGCCCCGGTCGAACGTCGTTCGCCGGGCAGCTCGCCGCTCGCGGTCGGCCGCCCCCTCACCGTCGTCGAGCGGCCCAACGAGCAGGTGAACCTGCTGCTCGGCGTTCCGGGCCTCGTCGCAACCGACGAGCGACGCTCGACCATGAGCGTGCTCAACGCGATCTTCGGGTCGGGCATGTCGTCGCGGCTCTTCCAGCAGGTCCGCGAGCGTCGCGGACTCGCCTACTCGGTGTACTCGTTCGCGCCCGCCTACTCCGACGCGGGGCTGTTCGGCATGTACGCCGGGTGCGCACCGGCCAAGGCCGGCAACGTCGCCGAGCTCATGCGCGCCGAACTCGAACGGCTCGCCGAGCACGGCGTCACCGCCGACGAGCTCGCGCGTGCGGGGGGCCAGCTCGCGGGTGCCTCGGCGCTCGCCCTCGAGGACTCCGACACGCGGATGTCCCGCCTCGGGCGCGCCGAGCTCACCCTCGGCGAGTTCGTCGACCTCGACGAGGCGCTGCGCCGCATCGCACTCGTCACCGAAGACGACGTCCGGACGCTCGCGGCCGACCTCGCCGCCCGGCCGTTCTCGCTCGTCGCCGTCGGCGCGATCGACGAGTCGGCGTTCCGCACCGCGGTCGACCAGGCCGCCCCGAGCATCGACGTCGCCTGAGCGGCCCGAGCAGTACAGGAACCGATACACGTGCCACACCACCTCTACCTCGTCCGCCACGGCGAACAGCTCGATGCCGAGCACGGCATGCCCGACGGACCCTTGTCACCCAGAGGCAGGCGTCAGGCCGAACTCCTCGGCGAGCGGCTCGGCGGCATCCCGTTCGACAACGCGTGGCACTCGCCCCTTCAGCGGGCCACCGAGACGGCAGCGATCATCGCGGCGAAGATGCCGGCCCTGAACCCCGAGCCGTCGGCGTTGCTGTTCGACTGCATCCCGTCGGGTCCCGCACCCGAGACGCCGAAGGTGTACGACCCGTTCTTCGGGTCGGTGACCGAGGCCGAGATCGAGGCCGGCAGCGCGCAGATGGCCGACGCCCGCGCCGAGTTCCTGCGCGGTCACCGCGAAGACCGGCACGACCTCCTCATCACGCACAACTTCGTGATCGGCTGGTTCGTGCGCGAAGTGCTCGACGCACCGGCCTGGCGCTGGGTCGGCATCAACCAGGCCAACTGCGGGCTCACGGTACTGACCCAGCGGTCGGGCAGGCCATGGAACCTCGTCACGCACAACGACCTCGCGCACCTGCCGCCCGAGCTGCGCACCGGACTCCCTGAGGCCTACGGCGTCTGACCCGCCGTCCGGGCGGTCAGTCGAGGCGCTTGCCGAACCAGTGCGTCGCGTTCGGGTTCGCGTTGTACGGCTCGACCTCGGTGTATCCGCTCGAGCGGTAGAGGGCCCCGGCCGCTTCGAGGCTGGCATTCGTGTCGAGCACGACCTCCTGGGCGCCGAGCTCATGCGCCCGCCGCTCGAGTTCCGCGAGCAGTCGGCGTCCCTCGCCGTGCCCGCGCGCCGTGGGCGCGAGCCACAGGTGCTTCACCTCGAAGCGCACCTCGTTGGTGTCTGGGCGTCGCTGGATGCGGCGAACCCCGCCGCAACCCACCGCCTCGTCGCCATCGTCGACGATGAGGAACACGCCGGCCGGGGGAGTGAACTGCGCGCTCGACGGCCACGTGGGCGAGTACGCGCCCTGTGTGGCGGGGAACCCGGCCGCGCGCTCGGCGAAGTACGCCTCGAGCAGGGCGTGCCCGTCGGCATCGGTGACGTCGGCCTCTCGGAAGCGCAGCATGCTCCAAGCCTATTCGTGTCCGAGGTGGCGGCATTCCGGTCGGATGCCTCCGCAACCCTCCCGCACGGTGCCTTGGTAGGGTGAGTGCCGTGACGATACGGGTGGCCGTGGCCGGTGCGACGGGCAAGATGGGCAAGCTGGCAGTGCGGCTCATCGAGGCATCCGACGATCTCGAATTGCATGCGGCGCTCGACTCGCGCTCGAGCCTCGACGAGATGCTCGGCGCGGACGTGGCGCTCGATGTCACGCACCCGGGTGCCAGCGCCGGCATCGTCGAGTTCGCGACCGGTGCGGGAATCCCGATCGTCGTCGGCACGTCGGGCTGGTCGAGCGACCGCATCGCCGAGATCACCCGCTTCGTGCGCGGCCACGCCGACGCCGGCGCCGTGCTCTTCATCCCGAACTTCTCGGTCGGCAGCGTGCTCGGCACCGCGTTCGCAACCCTCGCCGCGCGCTTCTTCGACTCGATCGAGATCGTCGAGGCGCATCACGCGAGCAAGGTCGACTCGCCGTCGGGCACCGCGGTGCGCACCGCCGAGCTCATCGGCGCCGCCCGCGGCGATGCCGGGCCCGTCGCGGCGCCGCACACCGACCAGCGCGCCCGCGGCCAGCTCGTGTCGGGCGTGCCCGTGCACAGCCTGCGCATGTCGGGGCTCCTCGCCGAGCAACGCGTCGTCTTCGGCGGCGAGGGCGAGACACTCACGATCACGCACTCGACGCTCTCACCGACCTCGTACGAGGCGGGCATCCTGCTGGCGCTCCGCAGCGCGCCCGAGGCCGACGGCGTGCTCGTGGGGCTCGATGCCCTGCTCGACCTCGGCCTCCCTACGCGATGACCGCGAAGTACAGCGCGCTCCTGATGGCCGCGCTGCTCGCGGTCTACGTGGTGCTCGTCGGCTGGCGTGCCGTGCAGTTCGTCTCGACCGGAGAGCCGGTCGGTGTGGCCATGGGCATCGCCCTCATCGTGCTGCCGATCATCGCGGCGTGGGCCATCTGGCGCGAACTCGCGTTCGGCATCCGCTCGCAGGCGCTCGTGAAGCGGCTCGACGCCGAAGGCGGTCTCGACCTCGGACTCCCGCTATTGCCGAGCGGTCGCCCCGAGCGTTCCGCGGCCACCGCGGCCTTCGACGGCTTCCGCGCCGATGTCGACGCCGAGCCGGCATCGTGGCGCGCGTGGTTGCGACTCGGCCTCGCCTACGACGCCGCCGGCGACCGCCGGCGTGCCCGACAGGCCGTGCGGAAGGCTATCGAACTGGAGCGCGCCGCCCGCTGAGCATCGTCTCGAGTGCCGCCTCGACGGTGGCGTGCCGGAATCGGTAGCCGTCGTCGATGAGCCGCTGCGGGCGCACCTTCTGGCTCGAGAGCAGCAGTTCGTCGGCGGCACGACCCAGCGCGATCTCGAGCATTCGCTCGGGAACCGTGAACGCGTAGGGCCGGTGCATCTGCTCGGCCATCGCGGTCATGATGCGGTCGGCCGTCGCTGGGGTGGGACCCGAGAGGTTGACCGGTCCCGCGACACGGGACGTGAGCAGGTGTGCGATCGCACCGACCTCGTCGTCGAGCGAGATCCACGGCCAGTGCTGGCCGCCCGTGCCGAGCCGTCCCGAGACGCCGAGACGTGTGAGGGTGCCCACCCGCTGCATCGCCCCGCCATGACCGACCACGATGCCGGTGCGGAAGACGACGGTGCGCGTGGTTTCCGGGGCGAGGAAGGCCGCCGACTCCCACTTCGCGACGACATCGGAGAGGAAGCCGGTTCCGGCGCTCGAGTGCTCGGTCAGCAGCTCGCCGGGCCGATCACCGTAGTACCCGACGGCCGACGCGTTCAGCAGCACCGCCGGCGGGTTGCGGGCCTTGCGCATCGCGTCGGTGATGGTGCGGGTCGCGGCGACCCGGGAGTCGAGGATCTCGCCCCGGTACGAGCGCGTCCACGGCAGGCGGGCGAGCGAGGCACCCGAGAGGTTCACGACCGCGTCGACCCGGTCCATGACGGTGAACTCGATGATGCCGGCCGTCGGCGACCAGGATGCCTCGTCGGGACTCTGCGCCCGACGTCGCACGAGGCGCACCACCTCGTGCCCGTCGGCGAGGAGGCGCTCGACGAGCGCGGTACCGATGAAGCCGGACGCGCCGGCGACGAGCACCCGCACCGTCAGGCGAGTTCGGCTTCGATCGTGATCGGGATGCTGAGCGCCTGGGAGATCGGGCAGTTGCGCTTCGCGTCTTCGGCGATCGCCTCGAACTGCTCTTCAGAGATGCCGGGAACCCGCGCACTCACGAGCAGGTGACTGCCGAGCACGCCCTTGCCGGCCTCGAACGTGACGGCCGCGGTGGTCTGGATGCTCTCGGGCGGCGTGCCCGCCTGCGCGAGCGCGAGCGAGAGCGCCATCGAGAAGCACGACGAGTGCGCCGCGGCGAGCAGCTCCTCGGGGTTCGTCGTGTTCGCCTGCCCCTCGGATCGCGCCTTCCAGTTGACGGCGAACGTGGCGAGGCCCGACGAGTCGAGTGCGACGTTGCCGCCTCCCTCGAAGAGCGTGCCGGTCCAGACGGTGGTCGCTTCACTCGTGACTGCCATGGGTCCTCCTCATCGAGCCGAGATCCCAGCCTAGCCCGCGACGACTCCGGTGTGTCAGGTCCTCGCGATGACTCTGGCACGCACGAGCAGCAGGTAGATCTGGCATCCGAGGCAGTACCCGAACGCGGCGTTCAGGAAGGCGGCGACGAAGGCGAGCCCGGCGGCGATCGGCACCGCGTTCTCGACCCCGAACGCGCCCAGGATGACGCCGGCGACGGTCACCACGAACCCGACGGCCTGGGCGAACGTCGGTGGGCGCGGATCCTCGAGGTCGGCCGGCGGCGCGAGCCGGGGGCGCACGAGCCGCTGAAAGATCACGCCGAAGGGGTTGCGGCGCACGCCGGCCACGGCGCTCCACGCGAAGACGGCGCTGAGCGCGGCGAGCAGGACCCAGGCGGCGAGTTCCGCTCCTCCGACGGCGAGCACGACGGTCGCGAGCAACAGCGTCGCGGTGATCGCTGCAGCGAATCGCGGGCCGCGCGGGTCGATGCCGGCGGGTTCGGCTGCTTCAGTGCTGGACATGGGTCCTCCCGGTGAGGGTGTCGAGATGGCGGCGCACCGCGGCGGCACGAGGGACGCCGCCGATGCGGGCGGTGAGCGCGCCATCGGCGCCCAGGATCAAGGTCGTCGGCGTCTGCAGCACCGCGAACCGGGCCGCGAGGTCGGCGCGGTGCGTGAGGTCGATCTCGACGTGGCGCACCCCGTCGTAGTCACCCGCGACGGCCGAGAGTTGCCGAGCGGTCGGGCGGCAGCCGCTGCAGTACTCCGTCGAGAACTGCACGAGCGTGGCCCGGTCTCCGAGCGTGTCGGCGTCGAGGTCGAGCGCAGCGGCGGCACTCGTGCCGGCAGGGCCGGGGGCGGCCGTGCCGGAGGCGACACGCACCCGGCCGGTGCGCGCCTTCCAGACGAGCCCGACCGCGGTCGCGGCCGCGAGCAGCGCGACGCCCGCGATGAGTGCAGCCGGCCAGTCCATGCGGTGATGCTACGTGGGGCGGATGCCCCGCCGGCGGTGTGTGACGGACGATGACGGGCTGCCGCGGCGCGCGCCGGGGCATCAGCTCGCTGTCGGCGGGCGGGGTTACGATCGACCCGATGGCCGAGACGATTCCCACGCCCTACGAAGACCTGCTGCGCGATGTGCTCGAGCACGGCACGCACAAGACCGATCGCACCGGCACGGGCACGCGCAGCGTGTTCGGGCGCCAGCTGCGGTTCGACCTCTCGCAGGGCTTCCCGCTCGTCACCACGAAGCGCGTGCACTTCAAGTCGATCGCCTACGAGCTGCTGTGGTTCCTACAGGGCTCGTCGAACGTCGGCTGGTTGCGCGAGCACGGGGTCACCATCTGGGACGAGTGGGCGGATGCCTCGGGCGAGCTCGGTCCCGTCTACGGCGTGCAGTGGCGCTCGTGGCCGACGCCCTCGGGCGAGGTCATCGACCAGATCTCGCAGGTCGTCGAGCAGATCCGCACGAATCCCGACTCACGCCGGCTCATCGTGTCGGCGTGGAACCCCGCCGACATCCCCGACATGGCGCTCGCTCCCTGCCACGCGCTGTTCCAGTTCTACGTGGCCGACGGCAAGCTCTCGTGCCAGCTCTACCAGCGCAGTGCCGACCTCTTCCTCGGGGTCCCGTTCAACATCGCGTCGTACGCGCTGCTCACCCACATGGTGGCCGAGCAGACCGGGCTCGAGGTCGGCGACTTCGTCTGGACCGGCGGCGACTGCCACATCTACGACAACCACGTCGAGCAGGTGACCGAGCAGCTCACGCGCACGCCCTTCCCGGCACCCACGCTGCGGTTCGCCCGCACGCCCGACTCGCTCTTCGGCTATGAGTTCGACGACTTCGTGGTGGAGGACTACCAGCATCACCCGGCTATCCGTGCCGCGGTCGCCGTATGAGCGTTGCCGGCGACGTTGGCCGCTCGTCGCCCCGCGTGGGGCTCATCTGGGCCGAGGCCGAGGGCGGTGTCATCGGCCGCGACGGCGGCATGCCCTGGCACGTGCCCGAAGATCTCGCCCACTTCAAGCAGATCACCCTCGGTGCTCCGGTGATCATGGGCCGAAAGACCTGGGAGTCGTTGTCGCCGCGGTTCCGGCCGCTGCCCGGCCGCCGCAACATCGTCGTCACCCGGCGGGCCGACTGGTCCGCCGAGGGCGCCGAGACCGCCGCATCGGGCGAGGCGGCACTCGAGCTCGCGGCCGAGGGCGACGACGAGTGGGTGTGGGTCATCGGAGGCGCCGAGCTGTTCACTGCGGTCGTCGACCGAGCCGATCGGCTCGAGGTCACCGAGCTTCGCCACGACGACGGTGACGCCGGCGCGTTCGCGGCCGCCGAGGGCGACGTGCTCGCGCCGGCCATTCCCGCTCCCTTCCGGCTCACTGCCGCCGATCCACCCGAGGGTGCGCACGTCTCGCGCTCCGGCATCCGCTACCGCTTCCTCAGCTACGCCCGGGCCTGAGCTCCACTCCCGCGGGGTGGCCTGCGCCGGATCGGGTGCGCGCGAACCGATACGCTGGAGGGCGTGACTTCTGAGAATCCCTTCGGACAAGTGCTCGTCGCACTCGTCACGCCGATGACGGCAGACGGCGAAGTCGACTGGCCCGGAGTCGAGAAGCACATCGACGACGTCATCACGGCCGGGGCCGACGGCATCGTCGTCACCGGCACCACGGGCGAGACGTCGACGCTCACCGACCCCGAGAAGATCAGGCTCGTCGAGGTCGGCAAAGACGTCGCGGCCGGTCGCGCGAAGATCATCACGGGCGGCGGCTCGAACGAGACCGCGCACGCGATCGAACTGTACAAGCACAGCGAGCAGGCCGGTGCCGACGGCATCATGATCGTGACGCCGTACTACAACAAGCCCACCCAGGCCGGCATCCTCACGCACTTCCGGCTCGTCGCCGATGCCACCGACCTCCCGGTCATCCTCTACGACATCCCGGGTCGCACGGGCGTGCCCATCAAGTACGAGACGATCCTGCGCCTCGCGAAGCATCCGAACATCCTGGCGGTGAAAGACGCCAAGGGCGACTTCTCCGAGGTCAGCCGGGTGCTGAACCAGACCGACCTGATGTACTTCTCGGGCGACGACGCGAACGTGCTCCCGCACCTCGCGATCGGCGCCACCGGGCTCATCGGCGTGACGTCGAACATCGCGCCGGCGCCCTACCGCCAGATCATCGACGCTGTGAACGCGGGCGACCTGGCGACCGCGACGGCCGCGCATCGCCAGCTCGAGCCGCTCGTACGCGCGGTCATGACGCACGTGCCCGGCACCGTCGCGGTGAAGTACATCCTGCACGGCCTCGGGCGCATCGCGAGCCCGCGTGTGCGGCTTCCCCTCGTCGGCCCCGAAGAATGGGAGGCCGCACTCATCGAAGACGAGATCGACCTCGTGCAGGGCATCGCGGGCGTCGACTTCCACAACTTCCGTCCCGACCGCAACGCCGCCGCAGGCGGCGCGTTGCCGAAGGTGGCGGGCACCACGCGCTGAGCGCACCCTCGGGCGTTCGCGCCCCCGAGACATCCGCGGCCCTGAACGGCCGCACTGAACTGAACACCGCAACGTAAGGAGGGCACATGCCCGACGTCGTCATCGAACCTGCCCCGGTCGAAACCGGAACACTTCGCATCATCCCCATCGGCGGCCTGGGGGAGATCGGCCGCAACATGACCAGCTACGAGATCGACGGCAAGATCCTCATCGTCGACTGCGGTGTGCTCTTCCCCGAGGAGCACCAGCCGGGCGTCGACCTGATCCTGCCCGACTTCGGCTTCCTGAAGGAGCGCATCGCCGACGTCGTCGGCGTCGTGCTCACGCACGGCCACGAAGACCACATCGGCGCCGTGCCCTACCTCCTGCGGCTGCGCGCCGACATCCCCCTGATCGGCTCGCAGCTCACCCTCGCGCTCGTGGAGGCGAAGCTCAAGGAGCACCGCATCCAGCCCTACAGCCTCACGGTGAAAGAGGGCCAGGCCGAGCAGATCGGGCCGTTCCGGCTCGAGTTCATCGCGGTCAACCACTCGATCCCCGACGCGCTCGCCGTGGCGATCAAGACGAGCGCCGGCACGGTGCTCGCGACCGGCGACTTCAAGATGGACCAGCTTCCCCTCGACGGCCGGCTCACCGACCTGCGCGAGTTCGCACGGCTCGGCGAAGAGGGCGTCGACCTGTTCATGGTCGATTCCACGAACGCGGACGTCCCGGGCTTCACGCCCCTCGAGCGCTCCATCGGCCCGGTGCTCGACGAGGTCATCAACCGTGCACCACGCCGCGTCATCGTCGCGAGCTTCTCGAGTCACGTGCACCGCGTGCAGCAGGTGCTCGACGCCGCGTGGGCGAACCACCGCCGTGTCGCGCTGCTCGGCCGCAGCATGGTGCGCAACATGACGATCGCCGCCGAACTCGGCTACCTCAAGGTGCCCGAGGGCGTGCTCATCGACTACAAGAAGGCCGGCGACATCCCCGACGACCAGATCGTCTACATGTCGACGGGTTCGCAGGGCGAGCCGATGGCGGTGCTCTCGCGCATGGCCAATCGCGACCACCAGATCGAGGTCGGCGAAGGGGACACCGTCATCCTGGCCTCCAGCCTCATCCCGGGCAACGAGAACGCGGTCTACCGCGTCATCGACGGGCTCACGAAGCTCGGCGCGAACGTCGTGCACAAGGCCAATGCGAAGGTGCACGTCTCCGGTCACGCGGCGGCGGGCGAGCTGCTCTACTGCTACAACATCCTGAAGCCCAAGAACGTGCTGCCGATCCACGGCGAGTTCCGGCACCTGTTCGCGAACGCGAAGCTCGCTCGCGATACGGGCATCCCCGAGGCGAACACCTTCATCGGCGAGAACGGCACGGTCTACGACCTGCGCGACGGCGTCGTGAAGGTCGTCGGCCAGCTCGATCTGGGATTCGTCTACGTCGACGGCTCCACGGTCGGCGAGATCACCGACGCCGACCTGAAGGACCGCCGTATCCTCGCCGAAGAGGGCTTCATCTCGGTCATCGTCGTCGTCGACGCGACGACGGGCCGGGTCATCACGGGTCCCGAGATCCATGCGCGCGGCTTCGCCGAAGACGACTCGGTGTTCGAAGACGTCAAGCCGAAGATCATCGCCGCGCTCGCCGAGGCGGCGCAGAGCGGGGTTCGCGACTCGCACTCCCTCTCGCAGGTCGTGCGCCGCGTGCTCGGCGGCTGGGTGAACCGGCGCCTGCGCCGTCGCCCCATGCTCGTGCCGCTCGTCATCGAGGCATAGCGGGCCGGTACGAGCCGTCCGCGCGCGAAACGCGGCCGAAACACCCATGGCGTAGCCTCCGCCCATGGTGGACTTCTCGATCCGCCCGGCCACCTCCTCCGACGGCGCATTCCTCGCCGACATGGTGGTCGAGGCGGCGAACTGGCGCGCCGGGGTCACGAGACCCCGTCCGACGGTGCTCGCCGACCCCGTCCACCGTGGGTACATCGCCGGCTGGCAGCGTCCCGCCGACCGTGGCTTCGTCGCCGTCGATCGAGCCGGTCGCGCCATGGGCGCGGCGTGGTACCGCCTCTTCGCCGCCGACGCCCGGGCGTACGGCTTCGTCGCGACGGGGGTGCCCGAGCTCATCATCGGCGTCCGTCCGCTCTGGCGCGCGCAGGGCGTGGGCCGTGCCCTCATGCGACAGCTGACGGATGCCGCCCGCGCTGCCGGCTTCGCCCGCCTCACCCTGAGCGTCGAGCACGGCAATTTCGCGCAGACCCTCTACCGCACTGAGGGGTTCGCGGTCCGTCGCATCCGTCGCCGGACGCGACACCATGGTGCGCGTCCTCGGCTGATCCGGCTGCGGGTCGAAAGCGCGTCGATCGGCCCGGGAGTCGCCGAACCGCGGGCGTCGGCGCCACCTTCTTCTGGTCGGCCGATCGCAGACACTCGCGGCGTCCTGACGGCGCGAGTCGGCGGGCGGCCTTAATGTGGGGAGCATGGCTACGAGCACCAGGTCGAACGGTCGTGCCTCGGGCACGTCGACGCGTGGCTCGAGCACTCGAACCGCACCCACGAAGAAGCTGCCCGCCTCGACGACCCGTGGGGCGGCGGCATCCAAGCGCGCCCCGGCGGCGCCCGAGAAGCCCAACCTCCTCGTGCGGGCGTGGATGGGGCTCGCGCACCTCACGGGCGGGGCGGCCCGCGCGCTCGGGCCAGAGACGCTCCAGAAAGAGGAGCGGCGCGACGGCCTGCCGTTCTTCATCGTCGTGCTCGCGATCGCCGGTGCGGTCGTCGAGTGGTTCTTCATCAACGAGCCCGTCGCACAGGCGCTCGACTCGTGGACCTTCGGGGGCCTCTTCGGCCGCGTCGCGTTCGCACTGCCGGTGATCATGCTCCTCTTCGCAGTCTGGCTGTTCCGGCACCCGAGCTCGGTGCACGACAACACGCGCATCGGCATCGGCCTCGGCCTCCTGCTCCTCACGGTGTCGGGGCTCTGCCACCTCTTCGGCGGCCAGCCCGAGCCGAGCGCGGGCATGGCGGTGCTGGCTCGCGCAGGCGGCATCCTCGGCTGGATGCTCGCGGCACCGCTCGTGCTGCTCATCACGCCGGCGGGTGCCACCATCGTCGTGATCCTGCTGCTCCTGCTCGCCGTGCTCATCATCACGAAGACCCCGCCCACTCGCATCCCGGCGCGATTCCGCGAGCTCTACACGTGGCTGTTCGGCGCACCCGCGGGCGACGAGGCGGTGACGGATGCCCCGACCAAGCCGTCCCGGCGCGACCGCAAGAAGGCCGTGCAGACCGAACTCGACGGCATCGACGGCCCCGCCGATGCCGACGAGGCCGAGCACACCGGGCTCGTGCCGTGGTGGCGCCGCAACGACTCCAACCGCGAAGAGAGCCCGGCGTTCGAGCCGACCGGCCTCGAGGGGCTCACCGAGGTGTTCGGCCCCGGCTCGGCGGCCGGCAGTTTCGAGACGCCGCTCGAGGGCGTCGGCGGACCGGCATCGTACGGCACCGAAGTGCTCGGCGACCTCGCGCGAGCCGAGTCCGCCCTGCAGCAGTTCACGGGTGACGTGCCCCGTGGCGGCACGGGCCTTCGCGGTGACGACGGCGGGGCGACGTCGGTGCTCGCCGTGTTCGATGATCCGGCCGACGCCGGCCAGGCAGCCGGCACGAGCGGCGACGCGGTTCCGGCGGCAGTCGCACCCGAAGCGCAGGCGATGCCCGACCGGCCCTATCACCTCCCGGCCGCATCGACCCTCGCTGCAGGCCCGCCCGCGAAGGCGCGTTCCGCGGCGAACGACGACGTGGTCCGCCAGATCACCGGGGTACTCGAGCAATTCCAGGTCGACGCGAAGGTCACGGGCTTCTCGCGCGGCCCGACCGTGACGCAGTACGAGATCGAGCTCGGTCCGGGCGTGAAGGTCGAGCGCGTCACCGCCCTGTCGAAGAACCTCGCCTACTCCGTCGCCTCGAACGAGGTGCGCATCCTCTCGCCGATCCCGGGCAAGAGCGCCATCGGCATCGAGATCCCGAACGCCGACCGTGAGATCGTGACGCTCGGCGACGTGCTGCGTTCGGGCAACGCCGCGAACGCGAACCATCCCATGACCATCGGCGTCGGCAAAGACGTCGGCGGCGGTTACGTCGTCGCGAACCTCGCGAAGATGCCCCACCTGCTCGTCGCGGGTTCGACGGGCTCCGGCAAGTCGAGCTTCGTGAACTCGATGATCACCTCGCTCCTCATGCGCGCGAAGCCGTCAGACGTGCGCATGGTGCTCATCGACCCGAAACGCGTCGAGCTCGCGCCCTACGCCGGCGTGCCGCACCTCATCACGCCCATCATCACGAACCCGAAGAAGGCCGCCGAGGCCCTCTCCTGGGTCGTGAAGGAGATGGACATGCGATACGACGACCTCGCGTCGTTCGGGTTCCGCCACATCGACGACTTCAACAAGGCCGTGGTCAACGAGGAGATCGTGCTCCCGGCCGGTTCGGAGCGAAAGCTCAAGCCCTACCCGTACCTCCTCGTCGTCGTCGACGAGCTCGCCGACCTCATGATGGTCGCCCCTCGCGACGTCGAGGACTCGATCGTGCGCATCACCCAGCTCGCGCGTGCCTCGGGCATCCACCTCGTGCTCGCGACCCAGCGGCCGTCGGTCGACGTGGTCACCGGCCTCATCAAGGCGAACGTCCCCTCGCGACTCGCCTTCGCGGTCACGAGCGTCACCGACTCCCGCGTCATCCTCGACCAGCCCGGCGCCGACAAGCTCATCGGCCAGGGCGACGCGCTCTTCCTGCCCATGGGTGCGTCGAAGCCGATCCGCGTGCAGGGCGCGTGGGTCAGCGAGGCCGAGATCGAGAAGGTCGTGAAGCACGTCACCCGACAGGCTCGACCCGAGTACCGGCAGGATGTCGCGGCGGCCGTCGAGCGCAAGGAGATCGACTCCGACATCGGCGACGACCTCGAGCTGCTGCTCGCCGCGGCCGAGCTCGTCGTCTCGACGCAGTTCGGCTCGACGTCGATGCTGCAGCGCAAGCTCCGCGTCGGGTTCGCGAAGGCCGGCCGGCTCATGGACCTCCTCGAGTCCCGCGAGATCGTCGGTCCCTCCGAGGGATCGAAGGCGCGCGACGTCCTCGTCACGGTCGAGCAGCTGCCCGGAGTGCTCGCGCGGCTGCGCGGTGAAGAGCCCGTGGCAGCGCACGCTGCAGCGCCTTCCGGCGGCGCAGTCTCCCAATCGACCGGCCCGCTCGGCGGCGGCATCGGCGGCACCGAGTCCTACGGCGCTCCCGACGCGCGGTACGACGGCGATCCAGTCGCCCAGTCGAGCCAGGGGCTGCCCGAGGTCGAGGGCGACTCCGACGATGACGCGTGGGGCCTCACCGGCCGCGACTGACGACGCCGTGGCACGACGCCCAACGGCCTCCGGGCCGAGCTGCGGCATCCGTGCCCCGCTATCCTTGGGCGTATGACCTCCTCCGCCGGTACCCCCGGGCGCTCGGCGAACTGGAACCTCCCCAACGTGATCACGGTCGTGCGCATCCTGATGGCGCCGCTGGTGTTCTGGCTGCTCCTCGCCGATGGCGGGGCCGACGGCCCGCTGCGGTGGTGGAGTGCGGTGCTGTTCATCATCGCGATCTCCACCGACTGGGTCGACGGCTGGCTCGCGCGGTCCCGCGGTCTCGTCACCGACCTCGGCAAGATCCTCGACCCGATCGCCGACAAGCTCCTCACGAGCGGGGCGCTCGTCTGCCTGTCGATCCTCGGCGAGCTGCCGTGGTGGGTCACGGCGATCATCCTCGTCCGCGAGATCGGCATCACCGTGTGGCGTCTCGTGGAGCTGCGTCGGGGCAATGTGGTGCCCGCGTCATCCGGCGGCAAGCTCAAGACCATCGTGCAATCGGTCGCGATCTCGTTCGCGCTCGTCCCGCTCTGGACCGTGTTCGGCGAGTGGGTGCACTGGGTGAACGGCGTCCTCATGACCGCGGCCGTGATCCTCACCATCTGGTCGGGCCTGCTCTACGTCCGCGATGCCGCGCAGCTCGCGCGTGCCGCACGGCGACCCCTGAAGTGAGCGAGCGGATGTCCCGTCACGACGGCCCGGATGCCGCGAGCGTCGAGCTCATCCGGACGCTCACCGAGCGCGGACTCACGATCGCGACCGCGGAGTCACTCACCGGGGGGCTCCTGGCCGCTGCGCTCGTCGACGTACCCGGAGCGTCGATCGCGTTCAACGGCGGCATCGTCGCGTACGCCACGCCGCTCAAGCGCACCCTCCTCGGCGTCGCCGAAGAGCTGCTCGCCGAGCGCGGCGCGGTCGATCCCGACGTGGCTCGCCAGATGGCCGACCGCGTGCGGCTGGTCTGCGCAGTCGACGGCCGGCCCGCCGACGTCGGCGTCGCGACGACCGGCGTCGCCGGTCCCGACCCGCAAGACGGCCGATCGCCCGGCACCGTCTTCGTCGGCGTCGCGATGGGCGACCACGTCGAGGTGACCGCCCTCGAACTCACCGGCGACCGCGCCGCGATCAGGTCGGCCACGGTCCATGCCGCGATCGGTGCCGTCCGCGCACGACTCGCCCACGACGGACGCGGCACCTGACCGTCTCGCTCCGATCCGGCGGAATAGTCTTCGTGAACACCCTGTTACATGTGGCAGGTTCACACGAAAGGCCCAGTGTGCAACGCTAGATTGGAACCACGGAGAGTCAGGTAGACTGGCGCTCCCAATTCCGACTCCGGCGGAGTCGCAGGCAGAGAGAAGGAGGTTCCCGATGGTTCTGGTTCGACAGGAGATCGGCGATGTGCTGAGGGACTTCCGCCTGCAGAAGGGTCGCACGCTTCGCCAGGTCGCGTCCAAGGCCAGTGTCGCGCTCGGTTACCTGAGCGAGGTCGAGCGAGGCCAGAAAGAGGCCTCTTCCGAGATCCTCGCCTCCGTGGCCGACGCGCTCGACACGCCCATCTCGGTGATCATGCACGAGGTCGGCGACCGCATCGCGGTACTCGAGGGCCTCTCAGTGGTGCCCGACAGCCTGCCCGACGAGCTCGTCGCCGAGTTCGACGCAGACATGATGGTCCGCTGACCACCCACCACCACACGAACGCTGATCGGCCGGTCCTCGGACCGGCCGATCGCTCGTCCGGGAGACGCCGATGAAGCTGAGCGAATTCCAGGTCGCGGTCGACGATGAGTTCGGCGCGGGCTACGGCGGCGTCGTCGTGAACGACCTCGTGCTCGCGACGTTGGGCGGCCGCACCGCCCGTGAGGCCCTGGCTGACGGAGTGCCCCCTCGCCAGGTCTGGCTCGCGCTCTGCGATGCGACGGATGTCCCCGAGTCCCGTCGGCACGGCGCCGGACGCCCCGTGCCGGGCGAGGCGCGGGCGCGCGGACGCGGCTGAGCCGGCCCGAAGACGTGTTCGACACGCGGGCGATCCTTCGAACATGCGTTCGGGCGCTGCGGTAGGCTCCTCAACAGCAGGAGGAACAACGCAACTCTGCACATCCCCGTCGATCAGGGCGTCGGATGTCGGTGGCCGGTCATACGGTCGATGCGTCGGAACACACCGCAAACGCCTTGTCGCGAGACGCCGCGGGTCACGGCCCGCAACGTGGAACGACAGCCTATAGGCAGCAGCAATCGAGCATCGAAGGAGCCCCACCAATGGCATCACCAGCAGACCGCGAGAAAGCACTCGAGACGGCACTCGCGCAGATCGACCGCCAGTTCGGCAAGGGCTCGGTCATGCGTCTCGGCAGCGAAGATCGCGCTCCCGTCGAGGTCATCCCCACCGGCTCGATCGCCCTCGACGTGGCGCTCGGCATCGGCGGGCTTCCGCGCGGTCGCATCGTCGAGATCTACGGTCCCGAGTCATCGGGCAAGACCACGCTCACGCTGCACGCCATCGCCAACGCCCAGAAGTCCGGCGGCATCGCGGCGTTCATCGATGCCGAGCACGCGCTCGACCCCGAGTACGCGAAGAAGCTCGGCGTCGACATCGACGCGTTGCTCGTGTCCCAGCCCGACACGGGCGAGCAGGCGCTCGAGATCGCCGACATGCTCGTGCGCTCGGGCTCCATCGATCTCATCGTCATCGACTCGGTCGCTGCGCTCGTGCCGCGCGCCGAGATCGAAGGCGAGATGGGCGACTCGCATGTCGGTCTGCAGGCACGCCTGATGTCGCAGGCGCTCCGCAAGCTCACCGGTGGGCTCAGCCAGACCAACACGACGATGATCTTCATCAACCAGTTGCGCGAGAAGATCGGCGTATTCTTCGGCAGCCCCGAGACCACCGCGGGTGGCAAGGCGCTGAAGTTCTACGCCTCGGTGCGCCTCGACATCCGTCGCATCGAGACCCTGAAAGACGGCACAGATGCGGTCGGCAACCGCACCCGCGTGAAGGTCGTCAAGAACAAGA
The DNA here is from genome assembly GCF_030817175.1 of Agromyces ramosus. Taxonomy (NCBI): domain Bacteria; kingdom Bacillati; phylum Actinomycetota; class Actinomycetes; order Micrococcales; family Microbacteriaceae; genus Agromyces; species Agromyces ramosus. The sequence goes on from NZ_JAUSYY010000001.1 coordinate 3,507,621, forward strand.
TGGCCCCGCCCTTCAAGCAGGCCGAGTTCGACATCCTCTACGGCGTGGGCATCTCCCGTGAGGGCAGCCTCATCGACTACGGCGTCGACCAGGCCATCGTGAAGAAATCGGGTGCCTGGTACACCTACGATGGCGACCAGCTCGGGCAGGGCAAGGAGAATGCTCGCAACTTCCTGCTGCAGAACCCCGACATCGCCGCCGACATCGAGCAGAAGATCCTCGTCAAGCTCGGCATCGGGCAGCCCGCGATCGCCGCGGTTCCGCCGCTGAAGGTCGAATCGATCGAGCCCAAGCTCGGCCGCAAGGGCGCCTGAGCGGTGCAACGCAGGTGACCGGCGAGGGGAGTGCCATGAACAACGTGTCATCGGGGCGCCTCGCGCCGGTCACCTACCTGCCATGGGTGCGAGAGCCGTCTGCGGACGCACCGGCCGCCGACCGTGCCGTCGAGTCCGACGGCTCGGTCGAGCACGCCGAGACGGCTCGACCGTCGACGAGAGCGACGGAGCCCGAGCGGACCGACGCTCTGCAAGCGGCCGAAGCCCCATCCCGAGATGACGCAGGCGAAGCCGACGGGGGCGACCTGGTCGACGCCGCGGTTCCCGTCGTCGCGGCAGGCGACTCCCGCGGCAACGGGTTCGGGTCGAGGCGAGGGGCATCGTCACGGCGCGCAGCACGTGACGGTCAGGTTTCGGCCGATGCGCTCGACGAGACCGGCGCCGAGCGAGACGATCGCATCGATCGCCTGGTCGTCTCGCGACTGCGGCGATCGGCGCTCTCCGTCGCCGAGGTGCGTTCCGTGCTCGTCGAACACGGGCTCGACGACGTCGAAGTCGAGGAGTGGATCGAGCGCTACGAACGACTCGGCTACCTCGACGATGCGCGGCTCGCCGAGCAGGTCGTGCACAGCCACGGCGTGCGCCGAGGCCGCGGAAGCGGCGCCATCATGCAGGAGCTCGGGCGACGCGGGGTCGACACCTCCATCGCGCGCACCGTGGTCGACGAGCTCGATCCCGAGACCGAGCTCGAGAACGCCCGGGCCGTCGCGGCTCGGCGGGCGCGCCAGCTCACGGGACTCGACCGCCAGACCGCCGAGCGGCGCCTCTCGGCATTCCTCGCCCGTCGCGGGTACCCCGGCGACGTCGTGCGCGAGGCGGTGTCGGCGGCACTCGCGGCCGAGGGCTCGTAAACTGGTGCGATCATGAGCACCCTTCACGAGGTCTCGCGCGCCGAGGCCACCGAAACGTCGCCCGCGCCGCGTACCTACGAGGTCCGCACCTTCGGGTGCCAGATGAACGTGCACGACTCCGAGCGCCTCTCCGGCTCGCTCGAAGCCGCAGGCTACGTGCCGGCCGACGGTGCCGAAGCCGACATCGTCGTCATCAACACGTGCGCCGTGCGCGAGAACGCCGACAACAAGCTCTACGGCAATCTCGGGCATCTCGCGAGCGTCAAGCGCCGTCACGCGGGCATGCAGATCGCGGTCGGCGGATGCCTCGCCCAGAAGGACAAGAACGTCATCCTCGAGAAGGCGCCCTGGGTCGACGTCGTCTTCGGCACGCACAACATGGGCTCGCTGCCGACCCTGCTCGAACGCGCACGCCACAACGACGAGGCCCAGCTCGAGATCCTCGACGCACTCGAAGTGTTCCCGTCGACGTTGCCGACCAAGCGAGACTCCACCTACAGCGGCTGGGTGTCCATCTCCGTCGGGTGCAACAACACGTGCACCTTCTGCATCGTGCCGGCCCTCCGCGGCAAGGAGAAGGACCGCCGTCCGGGCGAGATCCTCTCCGAGATGCAGGCACTCGTCGACGACGGCGTCGTGGAAGTCACCCTCCTCGGCCAGAACGTCAACTCCTACGGCGTCGAATTCGGCGACCGCCAGGCCTTCAGCAAGCTGCTCAGGGCCGCCGGCCAGATCGACGGCCTCGAACGCATCCGCTTCACGAGCCCGCATCCCGCGGCCTTCACCGACGACGTCATCGACGCGATGGCCGAGACGCCGGCGGTGATGCCGCAGTTGCACATGCCGCTCCAGTCGGGTTCCGATCGCATCCTGAAGGCCATGCGCCGCTCCTACCGCTCCGAGAAGTTCCTCGGCATCCTCGACCGCGTACGGGCGAAGATCCCGAACGCCGCGATCTCGACCGACATCATCGTGGGCTTCCCGGGCGAGACCGAGGCCGACTTCCAAGAGACCCTCCGCGTCGTCGAAGCAGCGCGCTTCGCCTCCGCGTTCACGTTCCAGTACTCCATCCGCCCCGGCACGCCGGCGGCGACGATGGACGAGCAGGTGCCGAAGGAGGTCGTGCAAGAGCGTTACGAGCGGCTCGTCGCCCTGCAGGAGCGCATCTCCTGGGAGGAGAACCAGCGGCTCATCGGGCAGCCCGTCGAGGTGCTCGTGGCCACCGGTGAGGGCAAGAAGGACTCCGAGACGCACCGCATGAGCGGTCGCGCCGAAGACAGCCGGCTCGTGCACTTCGAGGTCCCCGAGGGGTCCGAGCTTCCGCGGCCCGGTGATGTCGTCTCGGTGACGATCACGCAGGCGGCGCCGTTCCACCTCATCGCCGACTCCATCGACGACGCACCGCTCCGCATCCGGCGCACACGTGCGGGCGAGGCGTGGGACCGGGCGCAGGCCGAGAGTTGTGCCGTCCCCGGCGACTCCGGGACATCCGCCGCCGGCCGTGTGTCGCTCGGCCTGCCGGTGCTGCGCGTCCGCGACACCGAACCGCTCGTCTCACCCGGCGTCGGCACGATGCCGATCTACGATCCCACCGACGCCCAGCGCTGACGTGACGATCATCGCGATCGTCGGGGCGACCGGCACCGGCAAGTCCGACTTCGCGCTCGATCTCGCCGCCGAGTTCGACCGGGCCGGCCGCGCCGCCGAGGTCGTGAACGCCGACGCGATGCAGCTCTACCGGGGCATGGACATCGGCACCGCGAAGCTTCCGCCCGATGAGCGCCGCGGCGTGCCGCACCACATGCTCGACGTGCTCGACGTCACCGAAGAGGCATCGGCTGCTGCGTACCAGGTCGCCGCGCGCGCGGCGATCGACGACATCCTCGATCGCGACGGCGTCGCGCTGCTCGTGGGCGGGTCCGGCCTCTACGTGTCGTCGGTCATCCACGACTTCCGGTTCCCGGGCACGGATGCCGCGATCCGCGCGCGACTCGAGGCCGAGCTCGCCGAGCAGGGTCCCGGGCTCCTGCATGCGCGTCTGCGGGCGCTCGACGCCGAGACCGCGGCGAGCGTCGACCCGCAGAACGGGCGCCGCGTCGTGCGCGCCCTCGAGGTCATCGAGCTCACGGGTGAACCCAACGCCGCGCGACTTCCCGAGGAGCCGATCGCCTGGCGGCCGCACCGCGTCGTGCACCTGCGCAGCGATCGCACCTCCCTCGTCGAGCGTCTCGACCGCCGTGTCGAGACGATGTGGGAGGCCGGCCTCGTCGAGGAGGCACGCCAGCTGATCCCGCGTGGAATCGAGCGCGGGATCACGGCCCGCAAGGCGATCGGGTACGCCCAGGCGCTCGCCGAGCTCCAGGGCCGGATGTCACGGGGTGACGCCATCGCCGAGACCCAGCAGCTCACCCGCACGTACGCGAGGCGGCAGGTGAGCTGGTTCAAGCGCTACCGCGACGCCGCGACGATCGACGCTGCCGACGGCTCCTCCCGGCGCGCCGAACTGGCGCGCCAGGCAGCCATAGACTGAGGCAATGTCGTTCGATCTGCGGTTCACCAAGGGCCAGGGCACGGGGAACGACTTCGTGTTGTTCAGTGACGCCGAAGGCGAGAACGAGCTCACGCCGACGCAGATCGCCGCGGTCTGCGACCGCCGCTTCGGGGTCGGCGCCGACGGAGTCATCCGCGCCGTCCGCTCGGCGAACCTCGACGCCGGTGCCTCGGCGCTGGCCGAAGATCCGCAGGCGGCCTGGTTCATGGACTATTGGAACGCCGACGGGACCGTGTCGGAGATGTGCGGCAACGGCATCCGGGTCTTCGCGAAGTACCTGCTCGACCAGGGTTTCGCCGAGCTTCACGCCGGGGCATCCATCGCGATCGGCACGCGCGCGGGCGTTCGCCGGGTCACCCGGACGAAGGGCGGATTCGAAGCCGATCTCGGCCGGTGGCGCCTCGCGGGCGGCGAGCCGCTCGTGCGTGCCAAGCAATTGCCCGTGGCGCGCCCCGGACTCGGCATCGACGTGGGCAATCCGCACGTGGTGGTCGCCCTCGCCGACGACGAAGAGCTCGACGGTCTCGACCTCGCCTACCAGCCGATCCTCGACCCGGTGCCCCAGGCGGGTGCGAACGTCGAGTTCGTCGTGCCGGCAGACCCGCTCGTCGAAGAGGGTGTCGGCCGCATCCGCATGCGCGTGCACGAGCGAGGCTCGGGCGAGACCCTCTCCTGCGGCACCGGCGCCGTGGCCTCGGCGCTCGCGGTGCGGCACTGGGCGGGCGCGTCGGCACCGAGCGACTGGCGTGTGCAGGTGCCGGGCGGCGTGCTCGGCGTGCGCATGTTCGCGGCCGACGACGGTGAGCACGTGGCACTGTCAGGTCCGGCCGAGCTCGTCTTCGATGGAGTGCTGACTCTCGCCTGATCCGGTCTCAGGCGCTGGGGCGACGAGCCTTGAGCACGCGGAAGCCCTTGGAGGTCTCAGCGCGCTCGACATCGAGGCCGAGATCGTCGCCGAGCCAGCGCTGCAGCGACTCGGCGCCGAGGTGCTTGGCGACCACCAGCCAGGCGTCGGCCCCATCGTCGAGCAGCGGCAGCCAGCGCGACAGCATGGCGTGCAGCTCGACCTTGCCGACCCGGATCGGCGGGTTCGACCAGATCGTGGCGAATCGGAGCCCGGCGGGAACATCGTCGGGCAGCATCGCGTTGACATTGTGGAGGCCGAGTCGGGTGGCGTTGTGCCGCACGAGGTCGAGGGCGCGTTCGTTCACGTCGACGGCCCACACCGAGGCATCCGGTGATTGCAGCGCAAGACTCACGGCGATGGGCCCCCAGCCGGTGCCGAGGTCGAGGAGGTTTCCCGTCGAGGGCGGCGGCGACACGGTGTCGAGCAGCACGTGAGTGCCCTCATCGAGATGGTCGGGACTGAACACGCCGCCGGCGGTCGTGAGCTCGACCTCGCGGCCGGCGAGCACCGCCCGGATGGTGCGGGTGTTCCGTTCGCTCGCGGGAGACGAGGAGAAATAGTGATCGGAGCCCATACAGGGGAACCTATCGCAGCGATTGGAACTAGGGTTAACACGATGAATGAAGCCGAACACACGACCGCAGACGACGCCGTCGAGCGGGTGCTGCGCGGCGCAGAATCCAAGGCGGGCATCACCCGATTCGGAGTGACCCCCGCCGAGGCGCTGATGGCGCCCGGGTCGGATGCCGCCGCCGACAGCGACACCGATGGCGAGCAGTTCGACCGCGACGCGCGTGCTGCACTCCGCCGTGTCGGCGGACTGTCGACCGAGCTCGAAGACGTCACCGAGGTCGAGTACCGGCAGCTGCGTCTCGAGAACGTCGTGCTCATCGGCGTGTACTCGCAGGGCGCGCAAGACGAGGCCGAGAACTCGATGCGTGAACTCGCAGCACTCGCCGAGACGGCCGGAGCGCGCGTGCTCGACGGCGTGCTGCAGCGCCGGCCCCATCCCGATCCGAGCACGTACCTCGGTCGCGGCAAGGTCGAGGAACTCCGGCACATCGTCGCCTCGCTGGGCGCCGACACCGTCGTCGCCGACACCGAGCTGGCGCCGAGCCAGCGGCGTGCGCTCGAAGACGCGGTGAAGGTCAAGGTCATCGACCGCACTGCGGTCATCCTCGACATCTTCAGCCAGCACGCCAAGAGCCGGGAGGGCAAGGCCCAGGTCGAGCTCGCCCAGCTCGAGTACCTCCTCCCGCGACTCCGCGGATGGGGTGAGTCGATGTCCCGCCAAGCGGGTGGGCAAGTGGGCGGCACGGGCGCCGGAATGGGCTCGCGTGGTCCGGGTGAGACGAAGATCGAACTCGATCGTCGCCGCATCCATTCCCGTATGGCGAAGCTCCGCAAGCAGATCACCGGCATGAAGCCGGCGCGCGAGGCCAAGCGGGCGAACCGCAAGCGCAATGCCGTGCCGTCGGTCGCGATCGCCGGCTACACCAACGCCGGCAAGTCGAGCCTCCTGAACCGCATCACAGGCGCCGGCGTGCTCGTCGAGAACGCCCTGTTCGCAACGCTCGATGCCACCGTGCGACGCAACACCACCGACGACGGGCGGGTCTACACGATCGCCGACACCGTGGGCTTCGTGCGCAACCTCCCGCACCAGCTCGTGGAGGCGTTCCGCTCGACGCTCGAGGAGGTCGCCGATTCCGACCTCATCGTGCACGTCGTCGACGCGGCGCACCCCGATCCCGCCGGACAGATCGCCACGGTGCGCGACGTCATCGGCGAGGTCGGCGCCCGAGGCATCCCCGAGCTCGTCGTGTTCAACAAGGCCGACCTGGTGAGCCCCGAAGACCGCCTGGTGCTGCGCGGGCTCGAGCCCGGCGCGATCTTCGCCTCGGCGCGCACCGGAGAGGGCGTGCCCGAGGTGCTTGCCGCCATCGGTCGCATGCTGCCCGATCCCGCGGTCGAGATCGACCTGCTCGTGCCCTACGATCGTGGCGATGTGGTGTCGATGCTGCACGAGACGGGGCGCGTGCTCTCGCTCGACTACCTCGAAGACGGCACCCGCATCCGGGCGCTCGCGTCGCCCGAGCAGGCCGCACAGCTCGCGGAGTTCACGGCGACCTCGATCGGCGCCTGATCGCAGCCCACGTCACCTGATGTCACAGAGGGCGCGATCTGCATGAGACCGGCGTATCGTCGCTCTTGATCGTCGGTGAGCGGTCGGATACCGCCCACCAGGAGCGACCGCCGAGCCCGGCACCCGCCCGCGACACCCACCCGCCGCCTTGGCCGGGGGAGCGCGGCCTGCCCGTGCCTCCGCCGACACGGCGTGCCTGCGAGGAGCATCATGGCAGCGACCGGATCCGACGCTTCGGGCGCGGACTGTCGGCCGCAGACGCCGATCTCGTTCGAGCTCTTCCCGCCGCGCACCGATGCCGCGGCGCTCGCGCTCGGCCGCACCATCGACCGCCTCGCCGAGGTGCGGCCGGCCTTCATCTCGGTGACGTTCGGTGCGGGCGGCACGTCCCGCGACCGGTCGCTCACCGTGCTCCGCTACATGCTCGAGCACACCGATGTCGAGCCGATGGCGCACCTCACGTGCGTCGGTTCGTCGCATGCGGAGGCCAACCGGCTCGTGCGCGAGTTCCTCGACGCCGGCATCACGAGCTTCCTCGCCCTGCGCGGCGACCCTCCGGCGGCAGGCGAGGACGACGCCGGCATCGGCGACCTCGGCAGCGCGGCCGAGCTCGTGCAACTCATCCATCGGGTGCAGGAGGAGCGCGAGCCGTTCGCGCAGTTCGGCGTCCCCGGCGTGCCGGGAGCGTCGGAGATCGGCGAGCGACCACGGCCCGAGCGGGTCGCGGTGGCGACCTTCCCCACGGGGCATCCGCGGTCCCGTGGCGTGGCGCAAGACGTCGACACGCTGCTCGCGAAGGAGATCGCGGGCGCGAACCTCGCGATCACCCAGCTGTTCTGGCGCTCCGACGACTACCTCGGCTTCGTCGAACGCGCCCGTGCGGGCGGCGTCACCATTCCGATCCTGCCGGGCATCATGCCCGTGACGACCCCTGCGCGCCTTGCGCGCCTCACCGAGCTCACGGGCGTCGAACCGCCGGCCGAGCTCAGCATCGACCTCGAGATCGAACCGGATGCCGCGGGCCAGGCCGAGCTCGGCATCGCGTACGCCACCCGGCTCGCCGCCGAGGTGCTCGCAGGTGGCGCCCCGGGCCTGCACCTCTACACCTTCAACCGCCACGAGGCCGTTCTCGACGTCGTCGGACGCCTCGGGCTCCGACCCGCAGACCAGCTCGTCAATGAGAGGAACACCACAGAACGATGACCGCACACTCCTTTCCCACCGGCACCATCCTCGGCTACCCGCGAATCGGCCGGCGCCGTGAGTTGAAGCGCGCCGTCGAGGCATTCTGGGCCGGCACCATCGACGCCCTCGAACTCGAGCAGCGCGCGGCGCAACTGCGCGCCGCCAACCGCGAGCGCCTCGCCTCGCTCGGCCTGGGCCGCACCGACTCCTCGATCCCCGAGTCCTTCTCGTACTACGACCAGGTGCTCGACGCCGCCGTCGCCGTGGGCGCCCTGCCCGCGCGGTTCACCCGGTTCCTCGATGCCGACGGCGGCGCCGACCTCGAGGCGTACTTCACGATCGCGCGGGGCGTCGGCGACGACGCGCCGCTCGAGATGACCAAGTGGTTCGACTCGAACTACCACTACCTCGTGCCCGAGATCGGCCCCGAGACCTCGTTCTCGCTGCACGCCGAGCGCATCCTCGCCGAGTTCACGGAGGCGAAGGCCGCGGGCTTCCTGACGCGACCCGTCATCGTCGGGCCGGTCACATTCCTCCTCCTCTCGAAGGCGGCCGACGGCGCACCCGAGGGATTCCGTCCGCTCGATCGCCTCGCCGACCTCGTCCCCGTGTACGCGGCGCTCCTCGAGCGTCTCGCCGAGGCCGGGGCACAGTGGGTGCAGCTCGACGAGCCCGCTCTCGTGAGCGAGAGCATCGACGAGCCGCGTGACCGCGTCCTCGACGGCGTCGCCGTCGCGTACGACGCGCTCGGTGCCGTGGCGTCGCGCCCCGCGATCTTCGTCGCCGCGCCGTACGGCTCGCTCGATGACGCCCTCCCTGCACTTGCGGCGACGCCCGTCGAGGCGATCGGCCTCGACGTTGTACGTGGCGTGCTGCCCGAGCTGCTCGATCCGGCGACTGCCGAGTCGCTCGCCGCGAAGACGCTCGTCGCGGGCGTCGTCGACGGCCACAACATCTGGCGCGGCGACCTCGCCACGGCGTTCGATCGCGTCGAGGCGGTGCGTGCGCTCTCGGGTGCCGTCGCCGTGTCGACCTCGACGTCGCTCCTGCACGTGCCGCACGACGTCGACGACGAGACCGCGCTCGACGCCCGTCTCGTGAGCTGGCTCGCGTTCGCCGACCAGAAGGTCGCCCAGGTCGCAGTGCTCGCGCGCGGGCTCGCCGAAGGACGCGACGCCATCGTCGCTCAGCTCGACGAGGCATCCGCCGCCCTCGCCGACCGCACCGGAGCACCCGGCGTGCGAGTCCCCGCCGTGCGTGAGCGCCTCGCGGCGCTCTCCGAGCGCGACTTCTCCCGTGCCGACTACGACGAGCGCGTCGCGGCGCAGGCCGCCCTCGCCCTGCCCGAGTTGCCGACCACGACGATCGGCTCGTTCCCGCAGACGGGAGACATCCGCCGCGCCCGTGCGCACCTCTCGAGCGGTGCCCTGTCGGACGACGAGTACCGCGACCTCATGCGCGCGGAGATCGAGCGGGTCATCCGCCTCCAGGAGGAGATCGGACTCGACGTGCTCGTGCACGGCGAGCCCGAGCGCAACGACATGGTGCAGTACTTCGCCGAGCTGCTCGACGGGTTCGCCGTCACGCAGCACGGCTGGGTGCAGTCGTACGGCTCGCGTTGCGCGCGACCGTCGATCCTCTGGGGCGACGTGTCACGCCCGGCGCCGATGACCGTCGACTGGTCGACCTACGCGCAGTCGCTCACCGAGAAGCCCGTCAAGGGCATGCTCACCGGGCCGGTCACGATCCTCGCGTGGTCGTTCGTACGCGACGACCAGCCACTCGGCGACACCGCGAACCAGGTCGCCCTCGCACTCCGCGACGAGATCACCGACCTCGAGGCGGCGGGCATCACGGTGATCCAGGTCGACGAGCCGGCGTTGCGCGAGCTGCTGCCGCTGAAGCTCGCCGACCAGCCCGCATACCTCGACTGGTCGGTCGGGTCGTTCCGGCTCGCGACCGGTGGCGCCGCCGTGGCGACGCAGGTGCACACCCACCTCTGCTACTCGGAGTTCGGCGTCGTCATCGACGCGATCCGCAAGCTCGACGCGGATGTCACGAGCATCGAGGCGGCTCGGAGCCGCATGGAGGTCGTCGACGACATCTCGGCGAGCGGCTTCGACCACGGCATCGGCCCGGGCGTCTACGACATCCACTCGCCGCGCGTGCCGAGTGCCGCGGAGGTGCAGGCGCTGCTCGAGCGAGCCGTCGCCGACATCCCGGCCTCGAGGCTGTGGGTGAACCCCGACTGCGGGTTGAAGACCCGGGGCTACGACGAGACCGTCGCGTCGCTCGAGCACATCATCGAGGCAACCCGCGCGGTGCGAGCAGAGCTCGGCGCGCCCGCCCTCGTCGAGTAGGTGCTGCGGGCGGATGTCGCGAGCTCGCGGCATCCGCCCCGCATCGCTCGATCGCGCACGGGCGTTGCACATGCGTTGCAGGGGTGCCGTACAGGCGCACCGCTTACGGTCGACCCATGCAACTCGCGGTTCACGCATCGGGGCGCGGTTCGCGCACTGCGATCCTCATCCACGGCATCATGTCGGATTCGCGTGCCTGGCACCGGGTGACCGCTGAGCTCGAAGGTCACGGATTCCGCGTGCTCGCCGTCGACCTCGCGGGTCACGGACGCAGTCCGCGAGCTCGGCAGTACTCGCCGGCCGCGTGGGCCGACGACGTCGTCGAAACGCTCGAGCCGCTGCTCGACGGGCCGCCCGAGGTCGTCATGGGGCACTCGCTCGGCGGGCTCGTGGCGAGCATCGTCGCCGATCGGCTGGCGCCCCGCGCGGCCATCTACATCGACCCGGCGTTCTCGTTCCCCACCGGCATCAGGGGCTGGGCGTTCAAGGCGTTCTTCGCGCTCGCACCGCGACCGAGGCGCTCAGCACTCGTGCGGATGAACCCGAAATGGAGCGCGACCGACGTCGACATCGAGGTCGCGACCCTCAGGGACTGGGACAAGCGGACGATCCTGGGCTTCACCGATACCCGGCGTCTCGTGCCGCCGGTGCGACTCGTGGCTCCCACGCTCGTCGTGCTCGCGGAGAAGAGCCTGCTCATCACGGAACGCGTCGCGGTACAGCTGCGTCGCCAGGGCATGACCGTCGAGACGGTCGAGGGAACGGGGCATACCGTCTTCCGCGACGACCACGCGGGATTCATGGACACGGTCGTCGAGTGGCTGCGCGGCCTCGCGCCCGCCCCGCAGCACGTCTAGACCGAACGCAGGACCGCCACGACCTTTCCGAGCACCTCGGAGTGATCGCCGACGATCGGCTCGAACGCACTGTTGCGCGGAAGCAGCCAGATGTGGCCGTCGCGCTGCCGGAAGACCTTCACCGTGGCCTCGCCGTCGAGCATCGCGGCGACGATCTCGCCGTTCTCGGCGGTGCGCTGCGAGCGCACGACGACCCAGTCGCCATCGCAGATCGCGGCATCGATCATGGAGTCGCCCACGACCTTGAGGATGAACAGCTCGCCCTTGCCGACGAGCTGGCGGGGGAGCGGGAACACCTCTTCGATCTGCTGCTCCGCCATGATCGGCACGCCGGCCGCGATGCGGCCGACCAGCGGCACCATCGCCGCGTCGCCGACGGGAGCGGGGTCGCCGGCGGCCGGGCTGCGGGGCTCGGTGCCGGGCAGCTCGATGAGCACCTCGAGCGCGCGCGGCCGATTGGGATCGCGCCGGAGGTAGCCGGCGAGTTCGAGCTGGTTCAGCTGGTGCGTGACGCTCGAGAGCGATGACAGGCCCACCTCGTCGCCGATCTCCCGCATGCTCGGCGGATATCCACGGTTCGCGACCGAGCGTTGGATGGCCTCGAGGATGGCGATCTGCTTCGCGCTCAGGCTCTTGCGGCGGCGCGCTCGGCTCGTGTCGCGCGCGTCGTCGATGTCGGTGCTCAACGTCTCCGCCCCTCGTTGCGACCGCAGGGCGATCGGATGTCGGTGGTGTCTGGTCGACTGTCTTCCAGATGTTCGAAACTGTATCCGCCCCGGGCGGGTGCGGCAAACATTCGTTCGAGTGTGTCGTGGTATTCGCTCGCAGATTTCCGCGTGGCGGTGCTTGCGGCCTCGATTGTTCGAAGATATATTCGGAACAGAGCTTCGCATCCGGCCCTCCCGGCCGAGGGTCGGATGCGGCTCCCTCAGGAGGTGTGACCATGAGCGTAGCGATCGCGACGACCGGGTTCGGCGTCCAGGCACGGTTCCAGCCCGCGTCCCAGAGCGGTGCGGGCACCGAGGCGTCACCGAAGGTGCGCACGCGCCTGCGGCTCACTCGCCGAGGTCGAGTGGTGTTCACTGCCATCGCCGCCATCCCGCTCGTCGTGTTGGCGCTCGTCATGGTGCTCGGCGCCGGAGGCGCGGCCGCGGAGTCCGACGCGGCAGGTCCCGCCACGGCGTTCGAGTACGTCACGGTCGATCGTGGCGACTCGCTGTGGGGCATCGCGGAGGCGATCGCCCCCGATGCCGACCCTCGCGTCGTCATCGACGAGATCATCCGCCTCAACGGTCTCGACGGCGCGGTCGTCGAGCCCGGCCAGCGTCTCGCGCTCCCGGTCCTTCCGTGACGTCCGCGCCCGGGTAGCCGAGGCGGCGTCGATACCATTGAGCCGTGACGAGTCTCGACGACCTTCCCATCCGTGACGACCTCCGCGGGCGAGTACCGTACGGCGCTCCGCAGCAGGCCGTCCCGGTCGCGCTCAACGTCAACGAGAACACGCATCCGATCCCCGAAGACGTGGCGCACGACATCGTGGCACGCGTCGCAGCCGCCATCCTCCGGCTCAACCGATACCCCGACCGCGAGTTCACCGAGCTCCGCGCCGCACTCGCCGACTACCTCGGCCACGAGCTCGCTCCCGAGCAGCTGTGGGCGGCAAACGGCTCGAACGAGGTGCTCCAGCACGTCCTGCAGGCGTTCGGCGGGCCCGGGCGCTCGGCACTCGGCTTCGCTCCGACCTACTCGATGTACGGGCTGCTCGCCGCCGGAACCGGTACTGAATGGATCACCGCCGGCCGAGACGACGCGTTCGAGCTGAGCCCGGCCACGGCGGTCGCCGCGGTGCGGGAGCACGACCCCGATGTCGTGCTGCTGTGTGCGCCGAACAACCCGACCGGCACGCCGCTCTCACTCGACACGGTTCGCGCGGTCGCCGACGTCGCCCGAGGCATCGTGGTCGTCGACGAGGCGTACATCGAGTTCGCCGAGCCGGGCACGCCGAGCGCCCTCACGCTGCTCGGCGGGAGGCCACGACTCCTCGTCTCGCGCACGATGAGCAAGGCGTTCGCCTTCGCCGGGGCCCGGGTCGGGTACCTCGCGGGCGATCCCGCCGCGGTCGACGCCCTGCGTCTCGTGCGCCTCCCGTACCACCTCTCGGCACTCACGCAGGCCGCGGCACTCGGGGCACTCGCGCACGCCGACGAGATGCTCGCCATGGTCGACGAGATCCGCCACCAGCGCGAGCGCATCTCGATCGAGCTCGCCCGCCTCGGGTTCGATCCGTACCGCAGCGGCGCGAACTTCGTGCTGTTCGGCGGCGTCGACGATCCGCACGCCGTCTTCCAGGCGCTCCTCGAGCGCGGCATCCTCATCCGTGAGATCGGCATCCCCGGTCACCTCCGCGTGACGGCGGGAACCGAGGCCGAGACCACGGCCTTCCTCGAGGCGATGGCCGTCTTCGCGCCGAATAGGATTGGCGCATGACCTCCCAGAGCGAGCGCCGCACCGCCCGCGTGCAACGTGAGACGAGCGAGTCGAGCATCGACCTGTCGGTCGATCTCGACGGCACCGGCACGAGCGATATCGAGACCGGCGTGCCGTTCTTCGACCACCTCCTCACGGCGTTCGCGAAGCACTCGCTCACCGATCTCACCGTGCGCGCACGCGGCGACCTCGACATCGACGTGCACCACACCGTCGAAGACACCGGCATCGTGCTTGGCCAGGCCATCAGGCAGGCGCTCGGCGACAAGCGCGGCATCTCGCGCTACGGCGATGCGCTCGTGCCGCTCGACGAGGCGCTCGCGCAGGCCGTCGTCGACATCTCCGGCCGCCCGTACCTCGTGCACAGCGGCGAGCCCGCCGGTTTCGAGTACCACCTCATCGGCGGCCACTTCACCGGTTCCATGGTGCGGCACGTCTTCGAGGCGATCGCGTTCAACGCGGCGCTCACCGTGCACGTGACCGTGCTCGGCGGCCGTGATCCGCACCACATCGCCGAAGCCGAGTTCAAGGCCTTCGCCCGCGCGTTCCGTCAGGCGAAGGCTCACGACGCGCTCGTCACCGGCATCCCGTCCACGAAGGGCGCGCTGTGACTCGAACCCGTCGCGTCGTGGTGCTCGACTACGGCTCGGGCAACGTCCACTCCGCCGCGAAGGCGCTCGAGCGTGCCGGTGCCGAGGTGACGGTGACCGCCGATCGGGCCGCAGCGCTCGAGGCCGACGGTCTCGTCGTGCCGGGCGTCGGCGCGTTCAAGGCCGTGATGGAGCAATTGCACGCCGTACGCGGCGAAGAGATCATCGACCGCCGCCTCGCGGGGGGAAGGCCGGTGCTCGGCATCTGCGTGGGCATGCAGGTGCTCTTCGAGCGGGGCGTCGAGCGCGGCGTCGACAGCGAGGGCCTCGGCGAGTGGCCGGGCGTCGTCAGCGAGCTGCCGGCAGCCGTGCTGCCCCACATGGGCTGGAACACGGTCGAGCCCGAACCGGGATCGAGGCTGTTCGACGGCATCGAAGACCAGCGCTTCTACTTCGTGCACTCGTTCGCCGCGCAGCAGTGGACCCTCGACGTCAGGCCGCCGTTCCCGGGCCCGGTCCTGACGTGGGCGGAGCACGGCGGCAGGTTCCTCGCGGCTGTCGAGAACGGCCCGTTGTCGGCGACGCAGTTCCACCCCGAGAAGTCATCCGACGCTGGCATCCGCCTCCTCGGCAACTGGCTCGGCACCCTGCGCTGACGCGGCGTTCCGTCACGTGCCGACCGCTTCGTCCGCAGAGGGCTAGGATGCTGTGACTGTGCCGAAAGTCGCACGCGCGGCAGTGAAATCGAGGACAGTGAATGAGTGAGTTCAACAACACCGCAGGGCTCGTACTGCTTCCCGCAGTCGACGTGGCCGGCGGCAAAGCCGTCCGCCTGACCAAGGGCGAGGCAGGCACCGAGACGAACTACGGCGACCCGGTCGACGCGGCGGTCGACTGGGCCGACCAGGGCGCCGAATGGATCCACCTCGTCGACCTCGACGCGGCATTCGGTCGCGGGTCGAACGCGGGCATCCTGAAGAAGGTCATCCGCCAGGTGCGCGGCGTCAACGTCGAGCTGTCGGGCGGCATCCGCGACGACGAGTCGCTCGAGCACGCCCTCGCCATCGGCGCGAAGCGCATCAACCTCGGCACCGCGGCGCTCGAGAATCCCGAGTGGGCGGCATCCGTCATCGCCCAGTATGGCGAAGCCGTCGCGGTCGGACTCGACGTGCGCGGCACGACGCTCGCAGCCCGCGGGTGGACGCAGGAGGGCGGCGATCTCTGGCAGGTCATGGACCGCCTCGAAGAGGCCGGCGCCGCACGCTACGTCGTCACCGACGTGACGAAAGACGGAACCCTCCAGGGACCGAACCTCGAACTGCTCCGCCAGGTGATCGAGCGCACGCACCGCCCGGTCGTCGCCTCGGGCGGCGTCTCGAGCCTCGACGACCTCGTGGCCCTGCGCGAGCTCGTCCCGCTCGGGCTCGAGGGTGCCATCATCGGCAAGGCACTGTACGCCGGCGCGTTCACGCTGGCCGAGGCGTTGGATGTCGCCTCCCACTGAGCCGGGCGACGGCGAAGCGGATTCCGCGATCGCCGGGTCGCGCGGCGGCGCCGCCGATTCCGCGGGGGTGCCGTGGGCCGGACGCTCGTTCGCGCCGAATCCGCACGCCGCCGATAGCGGCGACGCCCCTGCGGCACTCGCCGATGCGCTCCGCCGCTTCCGCGCGGGCGAGGCGGGCCAAGCGGCCGTCGTGGCGGAGTTCGGCTCGGCCCGGCTCCTGATCCCGCTGCTCGCCGAGCTCGGCGACGGCGGAGCCGAGCTCGGCGAACACGGCCTCGCGGTCGACAAGAGCCAGGAGCTGTCGATCGTCACGGTCGAGGGGCCCGACGGGCGGAAGGTCCTGCCGGTGTTCGCCTCCGTCGCGGCGATGTCTCGATGGAACCCCGCTGCGCGCCCGGTTCCGGCCGACGGCGTGCGCGTGGCGCTTGCCGCAGCCGACGACGGCACCGACCTCGTGGTGCTCGATCCGGGCTCCGAGACGGAGTTCGTACTGCGACGACCGGCGGTCTGGGCGGTCGCGCAGTCGCACGAGTGGGTGCCGCCGTTCGAGTCTTCAGCCGTGCAGGCGGCATTCGCGCGATCGATCGAGCGCGAGCTCGCGGTACTCGGGGTGACGCTGCACGCGGGCGATCCCCACGCCCGGCTCGCCGGCCCCGAACTCATCGTGCGACTCGAGCTCATCGCGGGTCTCACGCGTGAGGAGCTCGATGCGATGACCGCTCGGCTCGCGCAGCGGTGGGCCGCCGACGATGTGATCGCGACATCCGTGGACTCCCTCACCGTGCGGCTCGTCGGCGGAGCCATTGACGCCTGAACAGGGTCGTTGACCCGTCGCGCGCCTCGGGCGACAATCGGATGGCGCGTCGGCGCGCGGAATCCAGGTGGATCATGGTCGATCACGGTGAGCAGCAGCGCAAACCTCAGTCTTCGTACGACGAGGTGCTCGGGGTCGCCGAGCACCACGCTCGAGCGTGGCTGTCGAGCGTGACCGAGCGTCCGATCCCGCCGAGGCTGCAGGCGGAGGAGATCAAGGATCGCCTCGGCCGTGAGCTTCCCGACGACGGCGAGCCGGCGACCGAGGTCATCGCCAGGCTGGCCGAGGGAACCGAGCCGGGCATGATCGCGATCGGCTCGCCGCGCTTCTACGGCTGGGTGATCGGCGGCACGCAGCCGGTCGCCCTCGCGGCCGACTGGCTCGTCTCGGCGTGGGACCAGAACACGGGCCTGCGAAAGATCACGCCCGCGGCGGTCGCCGTCGAGGAACTCGCGGGAGAGTGGCTCCTCGACATGCTCGGGCTGCCGTCCGAGAGCGAGGTCGGGTTCACCACCGGCGCGACGTTGGCCCAGTTCACGTGCCTGGCCGCGGCGCGCGACGAGGTGCTCCGACGTGCGGGCTGGGATGTCGAGACCGCGGGCCTCGCCGGCGGACCGCGCATCCGGTTCATCGTCGGCGAGGAGCGCCACGGCACGGTCGACCTCGCGGGCCGGTACCTCGGGCTCGGCTCGCCGACGGTGGTCGACTCCGACGAGCAGGGCCGAATCCGCGTCGACGCGTTGCGACGCGAGCTCGCTGCGAGCTCCGGGCCGGCGATCGTGCTGCTGCAGGCCGGGAACATCCATTCGGGCGCGTTCGACGACTTCGCCGAGGCGATCGCCATAGCGCATGAGGCCGATGCCTGGGTCCATGTCGACGGAGCGTTCGGGCTGTGGGCGGCCGCGTCGCCGAGGCTGCGCCACCTCGTCAGCGGCATGGAGGGCGCCGACTCCTGGTCGACCGACGCGCACAAGACGCTGAGCGTGCCGTACGACTGCGGCATCGCGATCGTGCGCGACGGACCTGCGATGCACCGTGCCCTCAGCATGCACGCGAGCTACCTGCAGGCCACCGACGTGGGGGCAGACCCGCACGAGAAGGTCCCCGAGCTCTCACGCCGAGCCAGGGGCATCCCCACGTGGGCGGTGCTCCGAGCACTCGGCCGCAGCGGCATCGCCCGCCTCGTCGAAGGGCTCGCGGATGCCGCGCGGGGCATCGCCGACGGTGTGGGGGCGCTCCCCGGCGTCGAGGTGCTGAACGACGTCGTCTTCACGCAGGTCTGCCTCACCCTCGACGACGACGCGACGACGGCCGCGCTCAGCGAGCACCTGTGGAACGAGGGCGAGGTGCTCGCGATGACCTCGCGCTGGCACGACCGCGCGGTCGTGCGCTTCTCGGTGAGCAACTGGGGCACGGATGCCGCGCAGGTGGCCCGCACGGTCGCCGCCGTCGAGCGTGCGATCGGCGAGGTGCGCACGGCGCGCTGAGGCGGCATCCGTCGCACACGACCGCGCTTCGCGGCGACCGCGTCGGTGGCATCCGCTTGAATGGAGTCATGACGCAGGCGCTCGACGCGTTCTCGCCCGCGACGCGGGCGTGGTTCACCGAGTCCTTCAGCGAGCCCACGGCCGTGCAACGCGGAGCGTGGGAGGCGATCGCCCGCGGCGACCACTCGCTCGTCGTCGCCCCCACGGGCTCGGGCAAGACGCTGGCGGCGTTCCTCTGGGCGATCGACCGCCTCCATCACGAGGGCGCCGACGCGAGCACCACCGGCACGCGCGTCGTCTACCTGTCGCCGCTGAAGGCGCTCGGCGTCGACGTCGAGCGAAACCTCCGTGCCCCGCTCGTGGGCATCGCCCGCACGGCGGCGGCTCATGGGCTCGAGGTGCCCGAGGTCAGCGTGGGCGTGCGCTCGGGCGACACGCCTCCGGCCGAACGTCGTGCACTCGTCGTTCACCCGCCCGAGATCCTCATCACGACCCCCGAGTCGCTTTATCTCATGCTCACCTCGGCGGCACGCGAGACCCTGCGCGGCGTGCAGACCGTCATCGTCGACGAGATCCACGCGCTCGCTGGCACCAAGCGGGGCTCGCACCTCGCCCTCTCGCTCGAGCGGCTCGACGAGCTCACGGCGCAGCCGGTGCAGCGCATCGGCCTCTCGGCGACCGTGCGACCGCACGAAGAGGTGGCGCGCTTCCTCTGCGGCGTGCGCCCCGTCTCGATCGTGGCGCCCCCCTCGGGCAAGCGGTTCGACCTGCGGGTCACCGTGCCGGTCGACGACCTGTCCGACCTCGCCGGCCAGACCGGCTCCGGCTCCGTGTGGCCGCACGTCGAGGAGGCGATCCTCGACGAGGTGCTCGCGCACCGCTCGACCATCGTGTTCGCGAACTCGCGGCGGCTCGCCGAGCGGCTGACGGCACGGCTCAACGAGCTCTGGGAGGAGCGGCAGCAGACGGCTGAAGAGCCGACGCTCGCGGTGGTCGGCGCGGCCGATCGAGCTCTTCCCGATGCCGCGGCATCCGTCCGCGACATCGCCGCCGGGCCCGCGCCGCTCGCCGCCGGCGCCGCCGAGTCGCCCGCACCCCCTCGTCCGCCGGCCGAGATGCCCGGAGGCTCGGGCCTTACGGGCGGTGCGCTTCCCGTGCTCGCCCGCTCCCACCACGGCTCCGTCAGCAAGGAGGAACGCGCCCTCGTCGAGGCCGACCTCAAGTCCGGGCGCCTGCGCTGCGTCGTCGCGACGTCGAGCCTCGAACTCGGCATCGACATGGGCGCGGTCGACCTCGTGATGCAGGTCGAGGCCCCACCGTCGGTCGCGAGCGGACTCCAGCGCATCGGGCGGGCCGGCCACCAGGTCGGCGAAGTGTCGAAGGGCGTGATCTTCCCGAAGCACCGAGCCGACGTGCTGCACTCCGCCGTCGTGGCCGAACGCATGCTCGGCGGCGCCATCGAAGAGCTGCGCATCCCCGCGAATCCGCTCGACGTGCTCGCCCAGCAGACGATCGCGGCGGCCGCGCTCGACGAGTGGGACGTCGAGGCGTGGTTCGAGCTCGTGCGTCGAGCCGCTCCCTTCGCGGCGCTGCCGCGCTCGGCGTTCGATGCGACACTCGACCTGCTCGCGGGTCGCTATCCGTCCGACCGGTTCGGCGAGCTCCGCCCGCGTCTCATCTGGGACCGCGATGCCGGCACGATCGTCGGTCGCCGCGGCGCGCAGCGGTTGGCCGTCACGAGCGGCGGCACGATTCCCGATCGCGGGCTCTTCGGCGTCTTCATGATCGGCGAGGCCGGGCCGGGCCGCCGGGTCGGCGAGCTCGACGAGGAGATGGTCTACGAGTCGCGCGTCGGCGACGTGTTCGCGCTCGGGGCCACGAGCTGGCGCATCCAGGAGATCACCCACGACCGCGTGCTCGTCTCGCCGGCATTCGGGGAGCCAGGGCGGCTGCCCTTCTGGAAGGGCGACGGCATCGGTCGGCCCGCCGAGCTCGGGGCCGCCATCGGCGGCTTCATCGCCGAGCTCGCGAGCGCCGAGGCATCCGACGCCCTCGCCCGCAGCCGGGCCGCGGGCCTCGACGAGCGTGCCGCAGCCAACCTCGTGGCGTTCATCGACGACCAGCGCACCGCGACCAGGGTCGTGCCCGATGCCACGAACCTCGTCGTCGAGCGGTTCCGCGACGAGCTCGGCGACTGGCGCATCGTGCTGCACTCGCCCTATGGCATGCGGGTGCACGCGCCGTGGGCGCTCGCCATCGGCACGCGGGTGCGCGAGCGCAGCGGCATCGACGCCAACGCCGTCGCGAGCGACGACGGCATCGTGCTGCGCATGCCCGACACGGGCGACGAGCCGCCCGGCGCCGAGCTCTTCGCCTTCGAGCCGGCTGAGCTCACCGAGCTCGTGACCCAGAACGTCGGCGGGTCGGCACTGTTCGCGGCACGGTTCCGTGAGTGCGCCGCCCGTGCGCTCATCCTGCCCCGCATCAATCCCGGCAAGCGGTCGCCGCTCTGGCAGCAGCGCCAGCGCGCAGCGCAACTCCTCGAAGTGGCTCGCGAGTTCCCCGAGTTCCCGATCGTGCTCGAGGCGGTGCGCGAGTGCCTGCAAGACGTCTACGACCTGCCGGCGCTCACCCGGCTCGCCGAGCGCATCGAGCGGCGCGAGCTGCGGTTCGTCGAGGTGTCGACCGAGACGCCGAGCCCCTTCGCATCGAGCCTGCTCTTCGGCTACGTGGGCGCGTTCATGTACGAGGGCGACGCGCCGCTCGCCGAACGCCGCGCGGCGGCCCTCTCGCTCGACCCCGCGCTCCTCGCCGAGCTGCTCGGCACCGTCGAGCTCCGTGAGCTGCTCGATCCCGAGGTGGTGGCCGAGGTCGAGCAGCAGCTGCAGCGCCTGCACCTCGACCGCCGCGCCCGCGGCGACGAGGGCGTGGCCGACCTGCTTCGCGACCTCGGGCCGCTCACAGGCGACGAGGTGTCGGCGAGGGTCGACGGCGAGACCGATGCCGCGGTCGCGCTCGAGGGCCTCGTGCGCGCGCGCCGCGCGGCGACCGTGCGCTTCGCCGGCGAGTCGTGGTTCGTCGCCGTCGAAGACGTGAGCCGGCTTCGCGACGCCCTCGGCGTGCCGATCCCGCCCGGGCTGCCCGAGGTGTTCGGCGAGCCCGTGCGCGACCCGCTCGGCGACCTCGTCGCGCGGTATGCCCGTACCCACGGCCCGTTCACGGCTACCGCGCTCGCCCAGCGGTTCGGCATCGGGCAGGTCGTCGCGTCGGCCGCGCTGGCTCGGCTCGGTGGCGAGCGACGCGTCGTCGAAGGCGAGTTCCTCCCGCAGGGCTCGGGCCTCGAGTGGTGCGACAGCGAGGTGCTGCGGCGCATCCGGCGCCGGTCGCTCGCGGCGCTGCGCAATGAGATCGAGCCGGTCGACCCACGCGACTTCGCGCGATTCCTGCCGGGCTGGCAGCACGTCGGCGCGCGGCTCCGTGGCATCGACGGAGTCGCGGCCGTCGTCGAGCAGCTCGAGGGTGCGCGCATCCCGGCGTCGGCATGGGAGGCCTACGTGCTCCCCGCGCGAGTCGACGACTACCGTCCGGGCATGCTCGACGAGCTCACCTCGTCGGGCGAGGTGCTCTGGGCGGGCGCCGGGTCGCTCGCCGGCGACGACGGCTGGATCAGCCTGCACCTGGCCGAGACCGCGGCGCTCACGCTCGCGCTGCCCGCGTCGGCGCCGCTCGACCCCATCGAGACCGAGATCATGGCGGTGCTCGGCGGGGGTGGCGGGTACTTCTTCCGGCAGCTCGTCGAGGCTGTCGGCGCCGACGACGACCGCGCGGTGGTCGACGCGCTCTGGCGGCTCGCGTGGGCGGGGCTGGTGACGAACGACACCTTCGCCGCGGTGCGCGGCCTGCTCATCGGAGGTGGCACCCACAAGACCGCGACGCCCACCCCGCGCGCTCGACTGCGCCCGGGCTCGCTGTCGCGGCGTTCGCTCGCCGCGAGCATGCAGTCGGGGCGTGCGGCGACCGCTCGGGCGAACCCACCGCGTGCGGCCGGTCGCTGGTCGGTGCTCCCGCTCGCGAGCTCGGCGGCGACGCCACGCGCCCATGCGTTCGGCGAGACCCTGCTCGAGCGTTACGGCGTCGTCACGCGCGGCTCGGTCGTCGCCGAGGGAGTGCTCGGCGGGTTCGCCCTGGCCTACCGCACACTGTCGGGTTTCGAAGAGACGGGGCGGGTGCGCCGCGGGTACTTCATCGACGGGCAGGGCGGTGCGCAGTTCGCCACGAGTCCCGCAGTCGACCGCTTGCGTGCCGCCCCGAAGGGCGAGGCGTTCGCACTCGCGGCCACCGACCCGGCGAACCCGTTCGGCGCCGCGCTCGACTGGCCCGAGCCGGTCGGCGAGGGCGCACATCGGCCGGCACGCAAATCGGGTGCCTTCGTGGCGATGGTCGATGGCGAGGCGGTGCTCTACCTCGAGCGCGGCGGGCGCACTGCGCTCGTCTTCAGCGACGACGACGAGGTCCTCGCGGCCGGCGCCGCTGCGCTCGCGGCGGTGCTGACGCGGGGGAGAACCGAGAAGCTGCGCGTCGAGACCGTGAACGGTGCGGCGGTGTTCGGGTCGGTGCTCGATCGCCCGCTCCGCGCGGCCGGATTCCGCGAGACGCCCAGGGGACTCCGCTTCGATGCCCGAGGGTGACACCGTCTTCCAGGCGGCGCGGCGCCTCGACGAGGCGCTCGCGGGTCGAGTCGTCACCCGTTCGGACTTCCGGGTGCCCTCGATCGCCACCGTCGACCTCGCCGGCGAGACCGTGCACTCGGTCGGCAGTCGCGGCAAGCACCTCCTGATGCGCATCGGCGACCAGGTCGTGCACTCGCATCTCAAGATGGAGGGCGAATGGCACGTCCACCGGCCCGGCGAGCGCTGGCGGCGTCCCGGATTCCAGGCGCGGGTCGTCATCGAGGTGCCGGATGCCGCCGCCGTCGGCTTCGACCTCGGCGTGCTCGAGATCTTCCCCGCCACTGAAGAGCACGACCGAATGGCCTACCTCGGCCCAGACCTGCTCGGCGACGACTGGAACCCGGCCGAGGCCGTGCGCCGTCTCGCGGCGCATCCCGAGGCGCCCGTCGCCGTGGCGCTCGGCGAGCAGCGCAACCTCGCGGGCCTCGGCAACGTCTACGTCAACGAACTGTGCTTCCTCCGAGGCATCCGACCCACGCGGCCGGTCGGCGACGTGGAGCTCGTGCCGCTCGTCGACCTGGCGAGCCGGGTCATCCGTGCGAACCGAGACCGCTTCTCTCGCACGACGACCGGCGACATGCGTCGAGGCCGGCAGCTCTGGGTCTACTCGCGTGGCGGTGAGCCGTGCCGGCGTTGCGGCACGCCGATCGAGCACGGTCGCCTCGGACGGAACGACCTCGAGCTCAGGGACACGTGGTGGTGCCCGAACTGCCAGCGGTAGCCGGGCGCGCAAGATCGGCTCGACCGGCAATGCTCAGGTGACCGGTCCGGTCCACTTCTCGCCTGGACCCTGGCCGATGGCATCGGGAATGGACGAGGCCTCCCGGAACGCCAGCTGCAGCGAGCGGAGCCCGTCGCGCAGCGAGCGTGCGTGCATGTCGCTGATCTCGGGCGCGCCGGCGGTGATGAGCCCGGCGAGGGCGTTGATGAGCTTGCGCGCCTCGTCGAGGTCGATCTGCCCGTCGGGGTCGTCGGCGAGCCCGACCTTCACGGCGGCGGCGCTCATGAGATGCACGGCGGCAGTGGTGATGATCTCGACCGCGGGGACCTCGGCGATGTCCCTGGTCGCCTCGTCGACGGCCTCGTGAGTGTCGTGGGCGGGCATGGACTCGTCTGAACTGTTGCTCACAGACATCCTCTGTTAGACTACTGCGGGCCCAGGGCCAGTCCCTGGTACGAAAGTGGAGATTCTCCCACCCGCGCATACCGCTTCATCAAGGTTACCGGGTCGATTGCACTCCGCTTCCGCGTCGCAAGGCACGGAAGTAGACAGGGTGCCGCAGTGCTACACGGTGTGATTCCGTGCGAGCATGCGTGGATCTTCCGCTCTCGTCGACGAGCGGCATCCGCCTCCCGTCGAGCGAAACAGCTTGAGTAGAGGAGTACACGCATCAGCGATCCCCGTACAAACGACCGTATCCGCGTTCCCGAGGTCCGCCTCGTGGGCCCTGGCGGAGAGCAGGTCGGCGTCGTGAAGATCGAGGTGGCCCTGCGGCTCGCGCAGGAGGCCGATCTCGATCTCGTCGAGGTCGCACCCAACTCCAAGCCGCCGGTCGCCAAGATCATGGACTACGGCAAGTACAAGTACGAGGCTGCGCAGAAGGCGAAAGAGGCCCGGCGCAACCAGGCGAACACGATCCTCAAAGAGGTTCGGTTCCGTCTCAAGATCGACAAGCACGACTACGAGACCAAGATGAAGCGCGCCATCGGCTTCCTGAAGGCCGGCGACAAGGTCAAGGCGATGATCCTGTTCCGCGGGCGCGAGCAGTCGCGCCCCGAGATGGGCGTGCGCCTCCTGCAGCGCTTCGCGGAAGACGTGGTGGAGTTCGGCACCGTCGAGCACAACCCCACCATCGACGGCCGCAACATGGTCATGGTCATCGCGCCCCACAAGAACAAGTCCGAGGCCAAGGCCGAGGCGAATGCACAGCGTGCTGCGGCGAAGGCCCGGCCGGCGGCAGATGCCGCGGCCGAGCCCGAGACGCAGACGGCCGAAGCCACCGAGGCATAGGCCAAACACCCCCGTCCGCCACTCGTGGCGGCAGAACCAAGGAGAAACACGAGATGCCGAAGCAGAAGACCCACTCCGGGTCCAAGAAGCGCTTCAAGATCACCGGCAGCGGCAAGATCAAGAAGCAGCAGGCCGGTATGCGCCACAACCTCGAGGTCAAGGCCTCGAAGCGCAAGGCCCGACTGAACCAGGACAAGGTCGTGTCGGCTCCCGACGCCAAGGTCATCAAGAAGCTTCTCGGCCGCTGAGCCGTCGGATTAAGGAAGAAACAGAGTCATGGCAAGAGTGAAGAGGGCGGTCAACGCCCACAAGAAGCGCCGGGTCATTCTCGAGCGCGCCGAAGGTTACCGCGGACAGCGGTCGCGCCTGTACCGCAAGGCGAAGGAGCAGGTCACCCACTCCCTCGTCTACTCGTACCGTGACCGTCGCCAGAAGAAGGGCGACTTCCGTCGCCTCTGGATCCAGCGAATCAACGCTGCGTCGCGTGCCAACGGCCTCACGTACAACCGCCTGATCCAGGGCCTCGGCCTTGCCGGCATCGAGGTCGACCGTCGCATCCTCGCCGAGCTCGCGGTTCACGAGCCGGCGACGTTCGCGGCGCTCGTCGAGTCCGCCAAGCAGGCGCTCCCGGCCGACACGTCGGCCCCGAAGACCGCGTAAGCGACTTCAGCTTCGAACGGCCCGGCACTCTCTGCGTGAAAGCAGGGCGTGCCGGGCCGTTTCCTGTTCCCGGCCGCGCCGCGGCCCGCGGCCTGAGCGACGACAGCCCGACCGATGCCAGACTGGTCGGGGTCGACGACAGGAGCAGCAGATGGGTGTGGAGAGCGCCGACGTGTACGACGTCGCCGTGATCGGGGCAGGACCGGCGGGAACCGCGGCAGCGTTGCGGGCGGCCGAGCTGGGCGCACGGGTCGTCGTCCTCGAGGCCGACCGCACGGGCGGGACCTGCGTCAACTCCGGGTGCGTCCCGACGCGCGTGCTCGCGAAGACCGCCCGCCTGATGCGGGAGGTCCGCACGGCCGACGAGTACGGCATCACGGTCAGCCGGCAGCGCATCGACTGGCCGTCGACCGTCGCGCGGGTCCGAGCCACCGTCGACCGGGTCCGATCCATCAAGCGCGAGGCTGAGCGATTCGCCGAGGCCGGCATCGATCTCCTGCTCGAGGGCCGGGCCCGGTTCTCCGGTGAGCACACCCTCGTGCTCGAGAGCGGCCGTCACGTCGAAGCGGCGACGGTCATCATCTGCGTCGGCGGGCATTCGCGGCGCCTTCCCGTCCCCGGCGCCGAACTCGCCACCGTCCCCGACGAGGTGCTCGACCTGCCGCACCTGCCCGAGCGGGTCGCGGTGATCGGCGCAGGCAACACCGGCGCGCAGCTGGCGACGGTCTTCGATTCCTTCGGGTCGGAGGTGACGTTGCTGGATGTCGCGCCGCGGGTGCTCATGGCGTCCGATCCGTCCATCTCCCAGGCCGTCGCCGCGGCATTCGCGGAGGACGGCATCGGGGTGCACGTCGGCATCGACGGCGTCGACTCGCTCCGGTCGGTCGATCACGGCATCGAGCTCGGCTGGCGCGCGAACGGGGCATCCGTCGCCCGCTCCTTCGACGCCGTGGTGATGGCCACCGGGTGGCCGGCCGCGACCGACGACCTCGGACTCGAGACCACCGGCGTGCGGGTCGAGCGGTCGTCGATCGTCGTCGACCAGTACTTCCGTACCTCGGTCTCCCACATCTTCGCGGTCGGTGACGCGAACGGCCACGACATGCTGGTGCAGGCCGCGCACTTCGAGGGCGAGGCCGCGGCCGAGAATGCAGTGCTCGGTGCCAACCGCCGGACGCCCCACCACCTCCTTCCGGCCGGCGGGTTCACCGACCCCGATTACGCGGGGGTCGGCTTGGCTGAACCCGAGGCCCGCGCCCGGGACCCGCACTGCGTCGTCGGTCGCGTCGACTACTCCGAGCTCGAGCGCGCCGTCATCGACGATCGCGAACGCGGCTTCCTGCTCCTCATCGCCGATCGACGGCGGGAGCTCATCCTCGGGGCGCACGCGGTCGGCGAGAACGCCGTGGAGGTCATCCAGTCGGTGACCACCGCGATGGCGGCCGGTGTGGATGTCGCGACCCTCGCCAGCGTCAAGTTCGCGTACCCGACCTACAGCGCCCTGATCGGCCTCGCGGCGCGGAAGCTCCTCGCCGCGTAGCAAGCCGGGCCGGCCCGGACGGCACCCATAGACTGGCCGCATGCTCGAGAACCCCAGGTCCCCGCGCGTGCGCGCCGTCGCCAAGCTCGCGAAGAAGGCGGCACGTGCCGAGAGCGGCCTCTTCCTGCTCGAGGGCCCGCAGGCCGTCGCCGAGGCGCTGCGGTTCCGTCCCGATCTCGTCGTCGAGCTGTATGGGACCCCGAGCGCGTTCGACCGCCACCCCGATATCGCCGAGGCGGCCGACCAGGCCGATGTCGATGTGGAGTTCGTCACCGAAGAGGTGCTCGACTCGATGGCCGACACCGTCACCCCCCAGGGCTTCGTCGCGGTCTGCAACCAGTTCCCGACCGCGCTGAAGGACATCTTCGCCGCCCGACCCCGCCTGGTCGCGATCCTCGAAGAGGTGCGCGACCCCGGCAACGCCGGCACCATCGTCAGGGCAGCGGATGCCGCGGGCGCCGACGCCGTCATCTTCTCGGGCCGCACCGTCGACCTCTACAACCCCAAGGTCGTCCGGTCGTCGACGGGCTCGATCTTCCACCTCCCGGTCGCGGTCGGCGCAGGCCTCGACAACGTGCTGGAGCGCGCCCGCGCGGCCGGCCTGACCGTGCTCGGTGCCGACGTCAAGGGCGAAGATCTCCTCGCCGCCCGCAACGACGGCGTGCTCGCGCAGCCGACGGCGTGGCTCTTCGGCAACGAGGCCCACGGACTCGACGACGAGCAGCTCGCGCTCACCGATCGGGTCGTCACCGTGCCCATCTACGGGCATGCGGAGTCGATGAACCTCGCCACTGCGGCATCCGTCTGCCTGTATGAGAGCGCCTTCGCGCAGCGCAGCACGGATCACGAATAGGTAACCACCGCGCCGTCCCTTGGCGCATCGCCGCTCGGAGCCCTAGTTTTGGGGGTATGGAGCCAACCCAGCAGGCGCCCGCGACGTCGAACATCTCGGTGCGTCGCGGCGAACCCCTCGTGGTCGTCGACCACGTCGAGAAGCACTTCGGCGAACTGCACGTGCTGAACGACATCAACACCGTCGTCAATCGCGGCGAAGTGGTCGTCGTCATCGGTCCGAGCGGCTCGGGCAAGTCGACGCTCTGCCGGGCCATCAACCGGCTCGAGACCATCGACTCCGGTTCGATCACGATCGATGGCCAGAAGCTCCCCGATGAAGGTGCCGAGCTCGCGAAGCTCCGAGCCGACGTCGGCATGGTCTTCCAGTCGTTCAACCTCTTCGCCCACAAGACGGTGCTCGAGAACGTCACCCTCGCACCCATCAGGGTGAAGAAGATGTCGCGCAAGGCCGCCGATGCGAGGGCGATGGAGATCCTCGAACGCGTCGGTGTCGCGAACCAGGCGAACAAGATGCCGGCGCAACTCTCGGGCGGCCAGCAGCAGCGCGTCGCGATCGCGCGTTCGCTCGCGATGAACCCGAAGCTCATCCTCATGGACGAGCCGACGAGCGCGCTCGACCCCGAGATGATCAACGAGGTGCTCGACGTCATGATCGGCCTCGCGAAAGACGGCATGACGATGATCGTCGTCACCCACGAGATGGGCTTCGCGCGCAAGGCGGCCGACCGCGTGCTGTTCATGGCCGACGGCAAGATCGTCGAAGAGGCGACCCCGGCGGAGTTCTTCGACAACCCGCAGTCCGACCGCGCGAAGGACTTCCTCTCAAAGATCCTCGAGCACTAGACCTCCGCTGCCACGAGCGGCGAGGAACACACCCCACACGAGAAGAGGCAGAGATATGAAACGCATGAGAATCGCACTCGTCGCAGCAGCGGCAGTGTCGGCACTCGCGCTCGCCGGCTGCGCCGGTGGCGACGGCGGCGGCGGAGAGGCCGAGCCCACGGCCGAGCCTGCCCCCACGTTCGACGAGGGCACCACGATGGCCCGACTCGCCGAGGCGGGCGAGATCAACGTCGGTACCAAGTTCGACCAGCCTCTGTTCGGTCTCGTCGGCCCTTCCGGCGTTCCCGAAGGCTTCGACGTCGAGATCGCCAAGATCATCGCCAGCGAGCTCGGCATCTCCGAGGACAACATCAACTGGACCGAGACGGTCTCGGCGAACCGCGAGCCGTTCATCCAGAACGGTGATGTCGACATCGTCGTGGCCACCTACACGATCAACGACAAGCGCAAGGAAGTCGTCTCGTTCGCCGGCCCGTACTACATGGCCGGACAGTCGATTCTCGTCCTCGCCGACAACGACGACATCGAGAGCGAAGAAGACCTCGTCGGCCAGCCGGTGTGCTCCGTGACCGGCTCGACGCCGGCCGCCAAGCTCGCCGAGATCGGCGCGGAGCCGGTGCTCACCGACACGTACTCGAACTGCCTCGAGCCGCTGCGCAGCGGCCAGGTCGTCGCAGTGTCGACCGACAACGTCATCCTCGCTGGCCTCGCTGCCCAGAACGAGGGCGAGTTCAAGGTCGTCGGCGAGCCCTTCACCGAGGAGCCCTACGGCATCGGCCTGGCGCTCGAGGACACCGAGTTCCGCAACTGGATCAACGACGTCCTCGAGGCGGCCTATGAAGACGGCCGCTACGAAGAGGCGTGGAACTCCACGGCCGGCACGGTGCTGCCGTTCGTCGAGCCGCCCGCTCCCGACCGCTACTGATCGGAACGCGGCCCGGGCGGTTTCCAACCGGCCCGGGCCGCGCCCCATCCCCACTGATCGAGAAGGAGGCGCGTGGACGCCGTCATCGAGAACCTGCCGACCTATTGGCGCGGCTTCAGCATGACGCTGCTGCTGCTCGGCGTGAGCGGCATCTCGGCCCTTGTGCTCGGCACGATCATCGCCTCCATGCGCATCTCCCCGGTGGCGTCGCTGCGCGGGTTCGCCACCGTCTACACGGAGCTCGTGCGGAACACCCCGCTCACGCTCGTCCTCTTCTTCACCGCGATCATCCTGCCGTATCTCGGTTCCCGGCTCGACTACGTCACGGCTGCCATGATCGGCCTCTCGGTCTACACGTCGCCGTTCGTCGCCGAGGCGCTCCGCTCGGGCATCAACGGCGTGCCCGTCGGGCAGGCCGAGGCGGCGCGGAGCGTCGGACTCGGGTTCGGCCAGACCGTCGGCCTCATCGTGATGCCGCAGGCGTTCCGCATGACG
This sequence comes from Agromyces ramosus, assembly GCF_030817175.1. Classification (NCBI taxonomy): domain Bacteria; kingdom Bacillati; phylum Actinomycetota; class Actinomycetes; order Micrococcales; family Microbacteriaceae; genus Agromyces; species Agromyces ramosus. Next base: position 3,537,754 of record NZ_JAUSYY010000001.1, read on the forward strand.
ATCCCGCCGCTCATCAACGTGTTCATCGCCTTGACGAAGAACACCTCGGTGGCCGGCGGCTTCTTCGTCTTCGAACTCTTCGCCGCCACGCGTGAGCTCGCGAACGCGAACGGCGACGCCGTCATCGCGATCCTCCTGGGCGCCGCGACCCTCTACCTCGTGATCACTGTGCCGCTCGGCATCTTCGCGGGCCAACTCGAACGGAAATGGGTGGTGCAGCGATGAGCGGCTCGTCAGTCCTCTTCGATGTGCCGGGCCCCAAGGCGCGGCGCCTCTCGCTCATCTCCTCGATCGTCGCGGGCGTGCTCATCTTGGTGGGGCTCGGCTGGATCGCGATGACGCTTGCTGCTCCGCGCGAGAGCGGCGGCATCACGCTGCCCGGGTACTTCGATGGGAGCCGTTGGAACATCCTCGCCGACCCAGAGGTCTGGTCCTTCATCTTCTTCCAAGGCGTCCTCGGCACGCTCCGCGCGGCCCTGCTGGCCTCCGTCTTCGCGATCGTGCTCGGCATCATCTTCTCCCTGCTGCGCAGCTCTGAGATCGCGTGGATCCGAATTCCCACGGCGGTCGTGCTCGAGTTCCTCCGCGGCATGCCGGTGCTGCTGATGATGCTCTTCATCCTGCTCGTGCTGAGCACTGGGGCGTTCTGGGCGGTCGTCGCCGCGCTCTCGCTCTACAACGGCGCACTCATCGGCGAGGCACTCCGCGCCGGCCTCGCGGCCTTGCCGCGAGGACAGCGCGAGGCCGGACTCAGCCTCGGCATGCGGCCACTGCAGTCGAAGATGCTCGTCGAGTTCCCACAGGCATTCCGCCAGATGCTGCCGATCATCGTCGCGCAGCTCGTGGTGCTCCTGAAAGATACGTCGCTCGGCTACATCGTCGGGTACACCGAGTTGCTGCGCGTGACCATGAACAACCTCGCGAGCTTCTACGGCAACCGGTACCTGTTCACGTTCTTCGTCATCACGCTCGTGCTCTACCTGATCATGAACCTGTCGTTGTCGTGGTTCGCACGGTGGCTGTCGAAGCGCACCGCGAGCAAGTCGTCGGGCATTCGTCTCGACCCCGACGACCCCAACCAGGCGGTGCTCCTGGCAGAGGCCAACGCGGCAGCCCGTCAGTCGCACCCTGGCGGTGGCATCTGACGCCAGGCACGTAATGGTGCCCGGTAGACTCGTTCTTCGTGTCCGAGCCCCTCGAAATCACCGAGCCCGTCGTCCAATCGGCGGTCGATGCAGCCCTCGCGGCGATCGCGTCGGCCGGCGACTCCGCCGTGCTGAAGTCCGTTCGCACCGAGCACACCGGCGAGAAGTCGACGCTGGCGCTCCTGAACGCCGAGCTGCGCAATGTGCCGAACGACCAGAAGGCCGCGCTGGGCAAGCTCGTCGGCGGCGCGCGTGCCCGTGTGAACCAGGCGTTCGCGGCACGCGAGGCCGAGATCGTCGAGGCCGAGGCGGCCGCACAGCTCGAGGCCGAGACGGTCGATGTCACGGCGCTGCCGTCGCGCTACACCGCGGGCGCGCGGCATCCGCTGTCCCTCCTGCAGGACCGCGTCTGCGACGTGTTCACGGGCATGGGCTGGGAGATCGCCGAGGGCCCAGAGGTCGAGAGCGAGTGGTTCAACTTCGACGCGCTGAACTTCGACGCCGACCACCCGGCGCGCGCCATGCAGGACACGTTCTTCGTCGACCCGCCCGAAGCGCACCTCGTGCTGCGCACGCACACGAGCCCGGTGCAGATCCGCTCGATGCTCGAGCGCGAGCTGCCGCTCTACGTGCTCGCCCCGGGCCGCGTGTACCGCACCGACGAGTTCGACGCCACGCACCTGCCGGTGTTCATGCAGTTCGAGGGCGTCGCCGTCGACAAGGGGCTCACGATGGCGCACCTGAAGGGCACCCTCGACCACTTCGTCAAGGCGATCTTCGGCGACGAGGCCAAGATCCGCCTGCGTCCGAGCTTCTTCCCCTTCACCGAGCCGAGCGCCGAGCTCGACTTCTGGCACCCGACCTTCAAGGGCGGTGCGCGCTGGATCGAGTGGGGCGGCTGCGGCATGATGCACCCGAACGTGCTCAAGTCGGCGGGCATCGACCCCGAGGTCTACACCGGGTTCGCGTTCGGCATGGGCGTCGAGCGCGGCCTCATGCTCCGCAACGACGTGCAGGACATGCGCGAAATGGTCGAGGGAGACATCCGTTTCTCCCAGCAGTTCGGAATGGTGGTCTAGAAGATGCGAGTGCCACTCAGCTGGCTCGCCGAGTACGTCGAACTCGTGCCGGGCACGACGCCCGAAGACGTGCACGCCGCCCTCGTCAAGGTCGGTCTCGAAGAGGAAGACGTGCACACCTTCGAGCTCGAGGGCCCGATCGTCGTGGGCGAGGTGCTCGAGTTCGTCGAGGAGCCGCAGTCCAACGGCAAGACCATCCGCTGGTGCCAGGTGCGCGTCGCGCCCGAGGGCGAAATGGCGGCCGACGGTGGCGAGGCCGTGCACGGCATCGTCTGCGGTGCCCGCAACTTCTTCCCCGGCGACAAGGTCGTCGTGACGCTGCCCGGTGCCGTGCTGCCCGGCCCGTTCCCGATCGCCGCACGCAAGACCTACGGGCACGTCTCCGACGGCATGATCGCCTCGGCACGCGAGCTCGGCCTCGGCGACGACCACGACGGCATCCTGCGGCTCTCGACGCTCGGCATCGATGCGCCGGTCGGCACCGATGCCATCGCGCTCCTCGGCCTCGACGACGCAGCGGTCGAGATCAACGTCACGCCCGACCGCGGCTACGCGTTCTCGATCCGCGGTGTCGCCCGTGAGTACGCCCACGCGACCGGTGCGAAGTTCCGCGACCCGGTCGAACAGGTCATGGCCACGGATGCCACGGCCGACGGGTTCTCCGTCGTCATCGACGATGCCGCCCCGATCCGCGGCAAGGCCGGCTCCGCCGTCTTCGCGACGCGCATCGTGCGCGGCGTCGACCCCTCGCGCCCGACCCCCGCCTGGATGATCGCGCGACTGAAGCTCGCGGGCATCCGATCGATCTCCCTGCTCGTCGACATCACGAACTACGTCATGCTCGAGCTCGGGCAGCCGATCCACGGGTACGACCTCGACGCGTTGCGCGGCGGCATCCGCGTGCGACGTGCGACCCCGGGGGAGAAGCTCACGACGCTCGACGGCAAGGAGCGCACGCTCCACGTCGAAGACCTCGTCGTCACCGACGATCGCGGACCGATCGGCCTCGGCGGCGTCATGGGCGGGGCCGAGACCGAGATGGGCGACGCGACCCGCAACGTGCTCATCGAGGCGGCGAACTGGGACCCGGTGTCGATCGCCCGCACGGCGCGCCGACACAAGCTGCCGAGTGAGGCGGCGAAGCGTTACGAGCGTGGCGTCGACCCCGAGATCCCGCCCGCCGCGGTGTCCCGCGTCGCCCAGCTGATGGTCGACCTCGCTGGCGGCACGGCCGACGATGGTGGTTCGCTGATTCACGAGGCGCCCGCGCGCGACGCGATCGAGCTCCCGCACGGCTTCGTGTCGAACCTCATCGGCGTCGAGTACACCGAAGACGAGGTGCACGACGCGCTCGCCGAGATCGGCGGCGTCGTCACGCCGACCGGCGACGGCTTCGCCGTGGTGCCGCCCTCCTGGCGCCCCGATCTGACCGGCAAGGCCGAGCTCGCCGAGGAGGTCGCGCGACTCGTCGGCTACCACCGCATCCCCTCCGTGCTGCCCGTCGCCCCTCCGGGTCGCGGGCTCACCCGCTCGCAGCGCCTTCGCCGCCAGGCGGCCGACGTGCTCGCGGGCGCCGGCTCGACCGAGGTGCTCTCCTTCCCGTTCGCGACGGCCGACGAGAACGCCCTGTTCGGCAGCGCCGACGGTGCGGCCGTGGCATCCGTGCGCCTCGCGAACCCGATTGATGCCACCGCGCCCTTCCTTCGCCGTTCACTCATCCCCGGCCTCATGGCCGCGGCCCGACGCAACCTGTCCCGTGGACTCACCGACCTGGACCTCTTCGAGCTCGGCACGGTGTTCCTGCCCGAGACCGGCCGCACCTACGGGTCGGCTGAGCTTCCGGCCGGCGACGCGCGGCCCGACGACGAGGTGCTCGCGGCCCTCGATGCCGGCATCCCAGCGCAACCGCGGCATCTCGCCGTGCTGATCCTCGGCGAGGTCGTGTCGAAGCAGCCCGGCCAGGCCGCGGTGCCCGCCGGCATCGCCGACGCGCTCGACGCGGTGCGCCGGGTCGCGCTCGCGACCGGCGCCGAGATCGAGATCGTGCAGGGCTCGCACGCGGCACTCCACCCCGGACGCACGGCCGAACTTCGCGTCGCCGGGCAGGTGGTCGGTCACGCCGGCGAACTGCTGCCCGCCATCGCCGAGGAAGCCGACCTGCCGCGGGTCGTCGCGGTCGTCGAGCTCGACCTCGACGCGGTGATCGCGCTCACCGAGCCCGGTGTCGAAGCACGATCGATCGGCACGCTGCCCGCGGCGACGCAAGACCTCTCGCTGATCGTCGCCGCCGACGTGCCCGCCGCGGCAGTGGCCGCTGCCGTGCGCGAGGGCGCGGGGGAGCTCCTCGAGCATCTCAGCCTCGTCGACGACTACCGCGGACCGGGCGTCACCGAGGGCTCGAAGAGCCTGACGTTCGCCCTGCGGTTCCGGGCATCCGACCGCACGCTCACGGCCGCCGAGGCGAGCGAGGCGAAGCTCGCCGGCGCAGCGCTCGCGGCCGAGCGCGCGGGCGCGTCGATTCGCGAGTAGCCCTTCGGCTGCGACGGTGTCCGGGCGGCGTGGCGAACGCCGTCCGGACCCGTCGGTATTCCGCCGGTCAGCTGCCGTAGCGCTCGATCAGCCGCTCGAAGGTGGCATCGAGCTCAGGGTCGACGACCCGCCGCGAGGCATCCGCGTCGTGCCACTCGACCATCTCGCGGGCACCCTGCCAGAACGGGGTGACGGCTCGGTACTCGGGCACGAGCGCCTTCACCTTGGCGTTGTCGAAGATCACCGAGTGCGACTTGTCGCCGACGAGGCCGGGCCCGTCCTCGGGCAGCGCACGCGCGATCGCGTCGCTCGCGATGTGCACCGGCCGGAACTCGGCGCCGGCCGCACGAGCGAGCAGCTCCGTGACCTGGTTCCACGTGAGCACCTCGTCGGAGGTGATCTGGAACGCCTCGCCGAGCGCCCGGTCGTTGCCGAGCAGCCCGACGAAGGCGACGGCGAAGTCGCGCGTGTGCGTGAGGGTCCAGAGACTCGTGCCGTCGCCGTGCACGACGACGGGAAGCCCGCGGCGCATCCGGTCGATCGCGGTCCACCCGCCGAGGATCGGAATGCTCGTGCCGTCGTAGGTGTGCGAGGGGCGGATGATCGTGACGGGGAAGCCGCGCTCGCGGTACGCGGCGACGAGCAGGTCTTCGCTCGCGATCTTGTCGCGCGAGTACTGCCAGTACGGATTCCGGAGCGGCGTCGATTCGGTGATCGGCAGCCGGGCCACGGGCTTCTGATACGCCGAGGCCGACGAGATGTAGACGTACTGCCCGCACCGCCCGTCGAAGAGCTCGATGTCGCGCGCGACCTGCTCGGGCGAGAACGACCGGAAGTTCGCGACCACGTCGAACGTCTCGTCGCCGATCGCGGCGGCGACGGATGCCGCGTCATGCGCGTCGCCGACGAGGTGGCGCACCCCGGCGACCGGTGGCCGCAGCGTGCTGCGACCGCGGTTGAGCAACGTGAGCTCGTCGCCGCGGGCGACCACGCGGGCGCTCGCCGCGGAACTGATGATGCCGTTGCCGCCGATGAACAGGATGCGCAGGGCCATGGGAGATCCTCCTGGGAACGATGGGAGCCCGTGGTCGGGCGGTCAGCCCGAGCCTATGCCTGCCGTCGGGCCCGGCCGCGGCGGGTCGTCACACTTGCGACTCGAATTGCGCCGCGGGCCACGAGGTCGATAGGGTCGCTCCATGTCCACCGCCCGGTTCTCCGCCACCGCACGCGTCTCGCGTGTCTCGGTCGTGCGCAGCCGGCGTCGTGGCGAGCGCCGAATCTCGGCGACCCCTGCATCGGCCTAGTCGGGCTGTGTCGCGGGGCGTCGCCGGAACATCGCCTCGACCGCACAGACCCTAAGGTGGATTCCATGACGTACTCCGTCGCCGTTTCCGGCGCGTCCGGCTATGCCGGGGGAGAGATCCTGCGCCTCATCGCCGATCATCCCGAGTTCGAGGTGCGCACCGTGACCGCGCACGCGAACGCCGGACAACCGCTCGTCGCGGTGCAGCCGCACCTGCGCACGTACACGCACCTGACGCTGCAGGAGACGAACGCCGAGACGCTCGCCGGGCACGACATCGTGTTCCTCGCGCTGCCGCACGGCGCCTCGGGGGCGATCGCCGCCGAGCTCGACGCCGAAACCCTCGTCGTCGACTGCGGCGCCGACCACCGGCTCGAGCGCGCCGTCGACTGGGCCGAGTTCTACGGCGGAGACTTCCACCAGGCGTGGGCCTACGGCGTGCCCGAGCTGCCGCGGCTGTCGGGCACGCAGCGCGACCGGCTCACGAGCTCCCGTCGCATCGCGGCCCCCGGTTGCAACGCCTCGACCGTGGCGTTGTCATTGGCGCCGGGCATCCGTGCCGGCGTCATCGAGGACCGCGACCTCGTCTCGGTGCTCGCCGTCGGCCCGTCGGGCGCGGGCAAGAGCCTGAAGGCCCACCTCCTCGGCTCCGAGATCCTGGGCTCGGCGAACCCCTACTCGGTCGGTGGCGTGCACCGGCACATCCCCGAGATCACCCAGGCGCTGCGCTGGGCCGGCGCCGCTGCGCCCACGATCTCGTTCACGCCGGTGATCGTGCCGATGTCGCGGGGCATCCTCGCGACCTCGACGGCACGAATCGTGCCGGGCACGGATGCCGCGACGGTGCGCGCAGCGTGGGAAGACGCGTATGCCGGCGAACGCTTCGTGCAACTGCTGCCCGCGGGCCAGTTCCCGCGCACCGCCGACGTGCTCGGCGCGAACACCGCCCTCATGGGGCTCGCCATCGACGAGCGGGCCGGCCGCGCCGTCGTGGTCACCGCGGTCGACAATCTCGTGAAGGGCACCGCGGGTGCCGCCGTGCAGTCGGCCAACATCGCGCTCGGCCTCGCCGAGTCGACGGGCCTGCCCGTGAACGGAGTCGCCCCGTGACCGTCACCGCTCCCGCCGGTTTCGAGTCGGCGGGCATCGCCGCCGGCATCAAGCGCTCCGGCGCCCTCGACCTCGCCCTCGTCGTCAATCGTGGTCCCTCGCAGCAGGCGGCCGCGGTCTTCACGTCGAATCGCGCGAAGGCGAACCCGATCATCTGGTCGCAGCAGGTCATCGTCGACGGCCGGGTCTCGGCGATCGTGCTGAACTCCGGCGGCGCCAACTGCTTCACCGGCCCCGAGGGCTTCCAGGTCACGCACCGCACTGCAGAGGCGGCGGCCTCCGCACTCGGCGTGTCATCGGCTGACGTGCTCGTGTGCTCGACCGGGCTCATCGGCGACCAGCTCGACGGCGAGGTGCTCGAAGAGGGCGTGCTCTCAGCGGCCACCCGGCTCACGACCGCCGGCGGCGACGACGCGGCGCGTGCGATCATGACGACCGACACCCGTCCGAAGACGGTCGTCATCGAGGGCGACGGATGGCGCGTCGGCGGCATGGCCAAGGGTGCGGGCATGCTCGCACCCGGGCTCGCGACCATGCTCGTCGTGCTCACGACCGACGCCGACCTGCCGGCCGAAGTGCTCGACCGGGCGCTGCGCGCGGCCACCCGGGTCACGTTCGACCGGCTCGACTCCGACGGATGCATGTCGACGAACGACCAGGTCACGTTGCTCGCGAGCGGCGCTGCGGGCATCGCCCCACCGCTCGACGTGTTCACCGAGGCCCTCACCGCCGCCTGTCGCGATCTCGCCCTGCAGCTGCAGGCCGACGCCGAGGGCGCGAGCCACGACATCGCCATCGAGGTGCGCGGCGCGGTCACCGACGACGACGCCGTCGAGGTGGGGCGCTCGGTCGCCCGCAACAGCCTGTTCAAGGCGGCGATCTTCGGCAACGACCCGAACTGGGGCCGGGTGCTCGCCGCGATCGGCACGACGCAGGCGCCGTTCGACCCGTACCTCGTCGACGTGTCGATGAACGGGGTGCGCGTCTGCCACGCCGGCCGGCCCGACGCACCACGCGAGCTGGTCGACCTCACGCCCAGGGCGACGCACGTGCTCATCGAGCTGCACGCCGGCGAGGCCTCCGCCACCATCTTCACGAACGACCTCACGCACGACTACGTGCATGAGAACAGCGCGTACGCGAGTTGAGCATGAGCGATCGCATCGAGACGGATGCCGCGACCGGCGGAGAAGCGGCGATCGACCGCGACATCGACGCCGCGACCGCGGCCGACAAGGCCCAGGTGCTCATCGACTCGCTGCCGTGGCTGAAGCGGTTCCATGGCGAGACGATCGTCGTGAAGTTCGGCGGCAACGCGATGGTGAGCCCCGAGCTGCAGCGGGCCTTCGCGCAAGACATGGTCTACCTCAGGTACGCGGGCATCAAGCCCGTCATCGTGCACGGGGGCGGACCGCAGATCTCCTCGATGCTCGAGCGGCTCGGCATCTCGAGCGAGTTCCGGGGCGGCTATCGAGTGACGACGCCCGAGACCATGGACGTCGTGCGCATGGTGCTCTCCGGACAGGTGAACCGCGAGCTCGTCTCGCTCATCAACGAGCACGGACCGCTCGCCTCCGGGCTCTCCGGTGAAGATGCCGGGCTGTTCACCGGCCGTCGTCGCGGCGCCGTGGTCGATGGCGAGGAGGTCGACCTCGGCCTGGTGGGCGATGTCGTGGCGGTCGATCCGGCCGCCGTGCACGCAGAGCTCGCTGCGGGCCGGATTCCCGTCGTCTCCTCGATCGCGCCCGACGGCGCGGTGCCCGGACAATCGCTCAACGTCAACGCCGATTCGGCTGCGGCTTCGCTCGCCGTCGCGCTCGGCGCGGCGAAGCTGGTCATCCTGACGGATGTCGCGGGCCTCTACCGTGACTGGCCCAATCGCGAATCGCTCGTCTCGGTCATCGACGTGCCCGAGCTCATCTCCCTGCTGCCGGCACTCGAGTCGGGCATGATCCCCAAGATGCGGGCGTGCCTCGAGGCGGTCGAGGGCGGCGTGGCGAAGGCGGCGATCATCGACGGTCGCATCCCGCACTCGATCCTCCTCGAGGTCTTCACGCAATCGGGCATCGGCACCGAGGTGGTTCCCGCATGAACTCGTGGCAGCAGCGATTCGACGACCGCATCATGCGGTCCATGGGCATGCCGCTCGCCAAGCTCGAGCGCGGCGAGGGCGCCTGGGTGTGGGATGACGCGGGCAACCGGTACCTCGACTTCCTCGCGGGCATCGCCGTCAACTCGCTCGGCCACGCGCATCCCGTGTTCGTCGAGGCCGTCGCGACCCAGGCCGGCCGTCTCGCCCACGTCTCGAACTACTTCATGACCGAACCCGCCCTCGAGCTCGCCGAGCGCATCACGCGGCTCGCCGGCGCGGGGGATTCCGGCCGCGCGTGGTTCGGCAACTCGGGCGCCGAAGCGAACGAAGCCGCGTTCAAGCTGGCGCGACTGAACAACTCGGGCGGCGGCCGCACGCGGGTGCTCGCGCTCGTCGACGCATTCCACGGGCGCACCATGGGCTCGCTCGCCCTCACCGGCAAGGCGCACATGCGCGATCCGTTCGAGCCGCTGCCCGGGGGCGTCGAGCATATTTCCGGCGACGATCGCGGCGCTCGAGGCATCCGTCGACGACGCCGTCGCCGCGCTCATCGTCGAACCCATCCAGGGCGAGGCCGGGGTCGTCGAGTTGCCCGATGGGTTCCTCGAGTCGGCGCGTGAGCTCACGAGTCGCCACGGTGCGCTGCTCATCGTCGACGAGATCCAGACGGGTGCCGGGCGCACCGGCGAATGGTTCGGCTTCCAGCACACGGCCATCCAGCCCGATGCGATCACGGTGGCGAAGGGCATCGGTGGCGGGTTCCCCATCGGCGGGCTCGTCACCTTCGGACGCGCGTCGGCGCTCTTCACGAAGGGGCAGCACGGCTCGACGTTCGGCGGCAATCCGCTCGCCGCTGCCGTCGCCAACGCGGTGCTCGGCGAGATCGAGCGCGGCGGGCTCGTGCAGAATGCCGCTCGACGTGGCGCCGAGATCCGCGAACACGTGCTCGGCCTCGGCTCACCGCTCGTCGGCGAGGTGCGCGGGCTCGGCCTCCTCATCGGCGTCGGCCTCACCGAGCCGGTCGCGGGCGCCGTCGTCGCGCAAGCCATGCGTGAGGGCCTCATCGTCAACGCCGCCAACGACTCATCCATCCGCATCGCACCCCCGCTCACCATCGGCGACGCCGAGATCGACGAGTTCGCCGCCCGCTTCGAGCGCGCCCTCCGAACCGTCGCCACCCAGTGACCGCCCGACCGATCCACATCGAACGGAACCGCATGACCCGCCACTTCCTCCGCGACGACGACATCACGCCCGCCGAGCAGTCCGAGATCCTCGATCTCGCCGAAGCGCTCAAGCGCGACCGATGGAGCCGCCGTCCGCTCGAGGGCCCGCAGACCGTCGCCGTGATCTTCGACAAGTCATCCACCCGCACCCGCGTGTCGTTCGCCGTCGGCATCGCCGACCTCGGCGGGTCGCCGCTGATCATCTCGACGGCGAACAGCCAGCTGGGCGGCAAGGAGACGCCGTCTGACACGGCCCGCGTGCTCGAGCGCCTGGTCTCGGCGATCGTGTGGCGCACGTACGGCCAGGCCGGGCTCGAGCAGATGGCCGCGGGCACCACGGTGCCGGTCGTGAACGCCCTCTCCGACGACTTCCACCCGTGCCAGCTGCTCGCCGACCTCCTCACCATCCGGGAGCACAAGGGTCGTCTCGCGGGGCTCACCGTCACCTTCCTCGGCGACGGCGCGAGCAACATGGCGCAGTCCTACGTGCTCGCGGGTGTCACCGCCGGCATGCACGTGCGCATCGCCTCGCCCGAGGAGTTCTCGCCCGAGGCATCCGTCGTCGCCGATGCCGATCGCATCGCCGCCACGACCGGCGGCTCCGTCGCGCTCTACACGGATGCGGCCGAAGCCGTCGCCGGCGCCGACGTCGTGGTCACCGACACGTGGGTGTCGATGGGCAAGGAGGATGAGAAGGCGCACCGGGTCGCCACGTTCGGCGCCTATCGGGTCGACCGCCAGCTGATGTCCCTCGCGGCATCCGACGCCGTCTTCATGCACTGCCTCCCGGCCGATCGCGGTTATGAAGTCACCGCCGACGTCATCGACGGCGAGCAGTCGATCATCTGGGACGAGGCGGAGAACCGCCTGCACGCGCAGAAGGCGCTGCTCGTGTGGCTCCTCGAGCGGAAGGACGCCTGATGGCCGAACGGCACGGCACCAACGAGGGCTCGCTGTGGGGCGCCCGGTTCACGTCGGGCCCGTCGCCCGAGCTCCAGCGGCTGTCGAAGTCGACGCACTTCGACTGGCAGCTCGCGCCCTATGACCTCGCCGGCTCTCGTGCGCACGCCCGGGCGCTCGCCGTCGCGGGCTACCTCGACGCCGATGAGCTCGCCGCGATGATCGCCGGCCTCGACGAGCTCGAGGCGAAGGTGGCCTCGGGCGAGCTCGTCGCCGCCGAGACCGACGAAGACGTGCACGGGGCCCTCGAAGCGGCGCTCATCGATCTCGTCGGAGCCGAGCTCGGTGGCAAGCTCCGCGCGGGCCGCAGCCGCAACGACCAGATCGCCACGCTCGTGCGCCTCTACCTGAAAGACCACGCGGCGACCATCGGCCAACAGCTCGTGCACCTCGTCGACGCCCTCGCCGCACAGGCCGACACCCATCGCACGGCGGTCATGCCGGGCCGCACCCACCTGCAGCACGCGCAGCCCGTGCTGCTCGCCCACCACCTGCTCGCGCACGGCTGGGCACTCTCGCGCGACCTCGAGCGGCTCGTCGACTGGACGAAGCGGGCGGATGTCTCGCCCTACGGCGGCGGTGCGCTCGCCGGGTCGACGCTCGGCCTCGACGCGGCATCCGTCGCCCGCGACCTCGGACTCGCAGCGCCAGCCGAGAACTCGATCGACGGCACGGCGAGCCGTGATGTCGTCGCCGAGTTCGCCTTCGTCGCCGCCATGATCGGCATCGACCTCTCGCGCATCTCCGAAGAGGTCATCCTCTGGAACACCCGCGAGTTCGGCTTCGTCACCCTCGACGACGGCTATTCGACGGGCTCGTCGATCATGCCGCAGAAGAAGAACCCCGACATCGCCGAACTCGCGCGCGGCAAGTCGGGGCGGCTCATCGGCAACCTCACGGGGCTGCTCGCGACGCTGAAGGCGCTGCCGCTCGCGTACAACCGCGACCTGCAGGAGGACAAGGAGCCCGTCTTCGACTCGGTCGAGACGCTCGAGGTGTTGCTGCCCGCGTTCACGGGCATGATCGCGACGCTGACCTTCCACACCGAGCGCATGGCCGAGCTGGCACCGGCCGGATTTTCGCTCGCGACGGATGTCGCGGAGTGGCTCGTGAAGCGACGCGTGCCGTTCCGCGACGCCCACGAGATCACCGGTGCGCTCGTGCGCTACGCCGAAGGGCACGCACTCGGTCTCGATGCCGTCGACGACGCCGCGCTCGCCGCGATCTCGCCGCATCTCACGCCCGACGTGCGCGAGGTGCTCACGGTCGAGGGATCCGTCGCGAGCCGCGACGGCATCGGCGGCACGGCGCCCGTGCGCGTCGACGAGCAGTTCGCACGGCTCACCGACCGGGTCCGGCACCTCGTGGCCGGCCTGCCGGAGGCGCGCAGCTGAGCGGACGGCACCCGAACGACGGGTCGGATGCCGCGGGGCATCCGACCGCTGACGCTGCCCTCGTGCGACCGGCGCGGGAGTTCTTCGCGCGCGACTCGGTGGACCTGGGGCCGCTCCTGCTCGGGGCGGTCATCTCGCACGACACCGACGAGGGAAGGGTCTCGGTGCGGTTGTCCGAGGTGGAGGCCTACCGCGGGGTGGGCGAGGATCCCGGATCCCATGCGTTCCGTGGCCGGACTCCCCGCAACACGGTGATGTTCGGCGCGGCCGGACATCTCTACGCCTACTTCACGTACGGCATGCACGTCTGCCTGAACGTGGTGGCGTCCGAGCCCGGCCACTCGGCGGCGGTGCTGCTCCGTGGTGGCACGGTCGTCGAGGGCATCGAGCTCGCCCGTCGACGCCGAGCGGGTGCATCCGATCGCGACCTCGCGCGTGGACCCGCCCGTCTCGCGGTGGCGCTCGGTGTGCCGCTCTCGGCGAGTGGCGCCGACCTGCTCGTGCCGCCGTTCGAACTCCGCGTTCTCGAGCAGCCGCTCCCGTTCGAGGCGGGTCCTCGCACCGGTGTCAGCGGTGCCGGCGGGGGAGCGGCGTTCCCATGGCGCTTCTGGGTCGCGGGCGAGCCGGGCGTCTCGGTGTACCGGCGTCATGCGCGTTCGCACGACTGAGGAGCGGGCGAGGGCAGGCTCCGCGATGTTCAGCGGATCGCGAGGTGCACGACGAGGGCGGCCGCGCACGCCCAGATGAGGCTCGCGAAGGTGCCGATGATGAATCGTTCGCGCGCTTCGGGTGCCTCGAGCTCGGTGAATCGGCCGACGCCCTTCACGGCGACCACGATCGCGAGCGCCTCGGGGAAGCCGGCGACGATCGCCCCCGCAGAGGCGACGCGTTCGAGCACGCCGATGGTGAGGCCGCCGCGCAGCACCTCTCGTCGGGTGGCCGCCTGAAGTCCCTGCTGTTCCTCGGCCTTCGTGCGTCGCTCGGCGACGATGATGCCGCCGTGCAGGCCCGGTGCGACCGTGCCTCCCATCGCGAGGTCGAGTGCGGTGGCCGCGGCCGGACTGCCGCCGAAGATCGCCGTCGTCAGGCCGAGCAGGGTGATGAGCGGCGCGATGCCGAACGCCACGGGAGAGTCGATGCTCGCCGCAGCGAGCATCGCAGTGCCGAGCGTGGCGGCCGCGAACCACAGATAGGTGCGCCGGGGTCGCAGATAGGCGAGCACCGAGAGTGCCGCCGAGGCGACCAGTGCCAGCACCAGTGCCGAGCAGATGAGGGTGTCGGCGATGACGTGGAAATCCACGGCGCTCCTTCCGCGGTCGAGGCCGTGCTGCCCCGTGCCTCCGAGCAGCTTAGCGAGGGGCCGCCGGCATTCGGGCGGTCACTCGCGCGGCGTGTGCGACGCCTCGGAATCGAGTTCGCGGAGCAGCCGCACGAGCGCGGGGCGCGCCTCCTCCTCAGGTCGCCACATCGCGGCCTTCAGGCGTGCGCTCACGGCGGCGGCACTGATGTCGAGCGCAGCGGCCGCTTCTTTCTGCTGGGTGCCGTCGCGCACGAGTTCGACGACCTCCCACCCCGGATCGGTCCGGCGTTCGCGGAGCAGCACGAGCAGACGTACGAGCGGCTCGACGTCGGCAACGGTGATGCTGCTCGTGATCGGCGCCGCCCGGAGCGCGAATCGGCCCTCGGCGCGCTTGGCCGCGCCGACCGCCTCGCGTGCAGCGATGAATGCGGTGCCCGTCGCCTTGCGGGCGGCGTCGGGGAGGGGGCGTCGTACATCACCGACGCCGAGGCCGACGCTCCAACGGCCGGTGCGGGTGGTGTCGAGCACGATCGCCAGGGCGGTGTCGGCGGCATCCGTCACGAGTTGCACCTCGTCGCCCGCCGTCTGGTCGACGGGGAGCAGGAGCCGTGATCGGAACCGCTCGGAGAGCTCCGCCACGAGGGCGCCCGTGCGATCGGTGTCACGTCGGCTTCCGACCTGGTCGGCGGTGATGACGAACATGGGCGACCTCCGGTGAGTGCTGGGGGGTTGATCAGTGCGGGTGGAGGACACGGTATTATGTGCCTTCGCGATGAAGTCTATAACCTGAACCAGGCCGAATCAATCCTCAGGCTTGAATCGTTGCCTCCAACATCCGCTGATACTCTGTCGGGGTGTCAGACCCAGTGATCCTCACGACCCAACAGAACGACGCCTCTTTCGAGGATGTCTGGGAGGAGCTCGTCTGGCGCGGCCACGTGCATGTCTCGACCGACCCGGCCGCGCTGAAGGAGTTGCTCGCAGGCGAGCCGATCACGTATTACTGCGGTTTCGACCCGACGGCGCCGAGCCTGCATCTCGGCAACCTCGTGCAGCTCATCGTCATGCGGCGGCTTCAGCTGGCCGGACATCGACCCCTCGGCCTCGTCGGCGGATCGACCGGGCTCATCGGCGATCCACGGCCGACGGCCGAACGCACGCTCAACACCCGTGAGACCGTCGCCGAATGGGTCGGCTACCTCCAAGCCCAGGTGAGTCGGTTCATCTCACGTGAGGGCGACAACCCGGTTCGGCTCGTCAACAACCTCGATTGGACCGCCGGATTGTCGGCGATCGACTTCCTCCGCGAGATCGGCAAGCACTTCCGCGTCGGCACGATGTTGAAGAAGGACGCTGTCGCCTCGCGGCTCAACTCCGATGCGGGCATCAGCTACACCGAGTTCAGCTACCAGATCCTGCAGGGCTTCGACTACCTCGAGCTGTACCGCCAGTACCACTGCGTCCTGCAGACCGGGGGCAGCGACCAGTGGGGCAACCTCACGAGCGGCACCGACCTCATTCACCGGGTCGAGGGGGTGTCGGTGCACGCCATCGGCACACCGCTCGTCGCGAACGCCGACGGCACGAAGTTCGGCAAGAGCGAAGGCAACGCCATCTGGCTGGATGCCGCGATGTGCACGCCCTACCGCTTCTACCAGTTCTGGCTCAACACCGACGACGCCGACGTGATCTCACGGCTGAAGGTCTTCACCTTCCTCGGCCGAGCCGAGATCGAGGCGCTCGCCGAGCTCGTCGAACGGGAGCCGTTCAAACGCCAGGCGCAGCGCGTTCTGGCGGCGGAGGTGACGACCCTCGTGCACGGGGCGGATGCCACGGCCGCCGTCATCGCGGCGTCGCAGGCGCTGTTCGGGCAGGGCGATCTCGCGGCGCTCGATCCCGACACGCTCGAGGCTGCGCTTCGAGAGCTTCCGAACACGACGACCTCGCCCGACGCACCGATCGCGCAGCTCCTCGCCGACACCGGACTCGTGTCGAGTCAGAGCGAAGGCCGGCGCGCGATCGCGCAGGGCGGGGTCTCCCTCGACAACGTCCGCATCGAAGATGAGACCGCCACGCTCGAGGGCCGCGTGGCCCGGGGCGGCATGGCCGTGCTCAGGCGCGGCAAGAAGACGCTTGCAGGAGTCTTCGTCGAGTAGTCGACGGCACTCCACGGCAAGGCTCCGCCCGCTCGATTCTTCGGGCGCGCGGAGCCTTTCGTCATCGGTGCGAAGGCCCACGGAACGCGACACGCCCGGGATGCAGCCAGAAGTTGCACGACCCCCGGGATCCCCGTAATGTAATCACTCGTTGCCCCACAGGAACGAAAGAGCGGGAGTGCTGAGAAGCACCGGCTCATCGGCCTCAAGTGGCACGAAGATCCCAAGCCATGAAGAATTGAATCTTCATCGTGCTTGAAGCATTCGGATGCGTCCTCTGAGGATGACCGGATGGAGAGCGAAACAGCTCCGGCAGTTCGATCCGCGAGGTTCGAGCACCGGGTGCGTCCGTTCCTTGAGAACTCAACAGCGTGCACTATGTTCAATGCCAATTTTTGAACCCTGTCCTCTGCCTTCGGGTGGGGGTGGGATTCCTTTGGATTGATGGACAGTCAGTAATGATTGTTCTCGGTCAGAGATTCAACTCTTGACTTGCCTTTCGGGGTGGGTTGAACCAGTTTTTTTGGAGAGTTTGATCCTGGCTCAGGACGAACGCTGGCGGCGTGCTTAACACATGCAAGTCGAACGATGAACCGGGTGCTTGCACCTGGGGATTAGTGGCGAACGGGTGAGTAACACGTGAGTAACCTGCCCTGGACTCTGGGATAACCCCGAGAAATCGGAGCTAATACCGGATAGGACCTGGAACCGCATGGTTTTGGGTGGAAAGTTTTTCGGTCTGGGATGGACTCGCGGCCTATCAGCTTGTTGGTGAGGTAATGGCTCACCAAGGCGTCGACGGGTAGCCGGCCTGAGAGGGTGACCGGCCACACTGGGACTGAGACACGGCCCAGACTCCTACGGGAGGCAGCAGTGGGGAATATTGCACAATGGGCGCAAGCCTGATGCAGCAACGCCGCGTGAGGGATGACGGCCTTCGGGTTGTAAACCTCTTTTAGTAGGGAAGAAGGGCTTCGGCTTGACGGTACCTGCAGAAAAAGCACCGGCTAACTACGTGCCAGCAGCCGCGGTAATACGTAGGGTGCGAGCGTTGTCCGGAATTATTGGGCGTAAAGAGCTCGTAGGCGGTTTGTCACGTCTGCTGTGAAATCCCGAGGCTCAACCTCGGGCCTGCAGTGGGTACGGGCAGACTGGAGTGCGGTAGGGGAGAATGGAATTCCTGGTGTAGCGGTGGAATGCGCAGATATCAGGAGGAACACCGATGGCGAAGGCAGTTCTCTGGGCCGTAACTGACGCTGAGGAGCGAAAGCGTGGGGAGCGAACAGGATTAGATACCCTGGTAGTCCACGCCGTAAACGTTGGGCGCTAGATGTGGGGACCTTTCCACGGTTTCCGTGTCGTAGCTAACGCATTAAGCGCCCCGCCTGGGGAGTACGGCCGCAAGGCTAAAACTCAAAGGAATTGACGGGGGCCCGCACAAGCGGCGGAGCATGCGGATTAATTCGATGCAACGCGAAGAACCTTACCAAGGCTTGACATAACCGAGAACGCCGCAGAAATGTGGAACTCTTTGGACACTCGGTTACAGGTGGTGCATGGTTGTCGTCAGCTCGTGTCGTGAGATGTTGGGTTAAGTCCCGCAACGAGCGCAACCCTCGTCGTATGTTGCCAGCACGTAATGGTGGGAACTCATATGAGACTGCCGGGGTCAACTCGGAGGAAGGTGGGGATGACGTCAAATCATCATGCCCCTTATGTCTTGGGCTTCACGCATGCTACAATGGCCGGTACAAAGGGCTGCGATGTCGTAAGGCGGAGCGAATCCCAAAAAGCCGGTCTCAGTTCGGATTGAGGTCTGCAACTCGACCTCATGAAGTCGGAGTCGCTAGTAATCGCAGATCAGCAACGCTGCGGTGAATACGTTCCCGGGCCTTGTACACACCGCCCGTCAAGTCATGAAAGTCGGTAACACCCGAAGCCGGTGGCCTAACCCCTTGTGGGAGGGAGCCGTCGAAGGTGGGATCGGTGATTAGGACTAAGTCGTAACAAGGTAGCCGTACCGGAAGGTGCGGCTGGATCACCTCCTTTCTAAGGAGCAACTCGGAGGCTTTCGGGTCTTCGCAGTGCTGACCAGATCGGGTCCTTTGTGGCTCGCTGGTTGCTCATGGGTGGAACATTGACATAGGTGCCGGTTGATTTCGGCTGTACTCAGTACGCTCCGCTTGCGGGGTTGGAACGGTGTGGTCGGGGGAGGCTGGTACGTGCACGCTGTTGGGTCCTGAGGGACCGGACAACTCTGCCCTTTCGGGGGTGGGGGTGATGGTTTCTTGCAGGCCTTCACCGATGCCGGCGGTTGCTGGTGGGTGTGGGGGTTCTGGCCGTCTGTTGAGAACTACATAGTGGACGCGAGCATCTTAGAAACAGGACCTTCGGGTCGTGTTTCACAAAAGGTGAATCGCCAATGGCATCCTTTCGGGGGTGTTGTTTGGCGTGTTCACTGGTCAATTTCGCAGCATCGCTCTTCGGGGTGGTGTTGCACGATTCGATCTCATGTGATTTTCAAGTTTTTAAGAGCAAACGGTGGATGCCTTGGCATCTGGAGCCGAAGAAGGACGTCGTAATCTGCGATAAGCCTCGGGGAGCTGATAAACGAGCTGTGATCCGAGGATTTCCGAATGGGGAAACCCCGCCAGGCCCTTTGGGTGACCTGGTGACTCCCGCCTGAATATATAGGGCGGGTAGAGGGAACGTGGGGAAGTGAAACATCTCAGTACCCACAGGAAGAGAAAACAACCGTGATTCCGTAAGTAGTGGCGAGCGAACGCGGAACAGGCTAAACCGAGCCATGTGTGATACCCGGCAGGGGTTGCATGGTCGGGGTTGTGGGACCTTTCGGACTGTACTGCCGTGCAGTCACGGTGACGCGTCAGGTATAGACGAACCGGATTGAAAGCCGGACCGGAGTGGGTGTGAGTCCCGTAGTCGAAATGCCTGGCGGCCCGGAGAGGGATCCCAAGTAGCACGGGGCCCGAGAAATCCCGTGTGAATCTGTCAGGACCACCTGATAAGCCTAAATACTCCCAGATGACCGATAGCGGACAAGTACCGTGAGGGAAAGGTGAAAAGTACCCCGGGAGGGGAGTGAAATAGTACCTGAAACCGTTTGCTTACAAACCGTTGGAGCCTCCGTGTTGGGGTGACAGCGTGCCTTTTGAAGAATGAGCCTGCGAGTTAGTGATCTGTGGCGAGGTTAACCCGTGAGGGGCAGCCGTAGCGAAAGCGAGTCTGAATAGGGCGATTCAGTCGCAGGTCCTAGACCCGAAGCGAAGTGATCTATCCATGGCCAGGTTGAAGCGACGGTAAGACGTCGTGGAGGACCGAACCCACTTCAGTTGAAAATGGAGGGGATGAGCTGTGGATAGGGGTGAAAGGCCAATCAAACTTCGTGATAGCTGGTTCTCTCCGAAATGCATTTAGGTGCAGCGTTGCGTGTTTCTTGCCGGAGGTAGAGCTACTGGATGGCCGATGGGCCCTAAAAGGTTACTGACGTCAGCCAAACTCCGAATGCCGGTAAGTGAGAGCGCAGCAGTGAGACGGTGGGGGATAAGCTTCATCGTCGAGAGGGAAACAACCCAGACCACCAACTAAGGTCCCTAAGCGCGTGCTAAGTGGGAAAGGATGTGGAGTTGCACAGACAACCAGGAGGTTGGCTTAGAAGCAGCCACCCTTGAAAGAGTGCGTAATAGCTCACTGGTCAAGTGATTCCGCGCCGACAATGTAACGGGGCTCAAGCACGCCACCGAAGTTGTGGCATTGACATTAGTGGTAGGCCTTCGTGGTCCAGCCGTGTTGATGGGTAGGAGAGCGTCGTGTGGCCAGCGAAGCGGCGGTGTGAACCAGCCGTGGAGGCCACACGAGTGAGAATGCAGGCATGAGTAGCGAAAGACGGGTGAGAAACCCGTCCTCCGGAAGACCAAGGGTTCCAGGGTCAAGCTAATCTGCCCTGGGTAAGTCGGGACCTAAGGCGAGGCCGACAGGCGTAGTCGATGGACAACGGGTTGATATTCCCGTACCGGCGAAGAACCGCCCACACCAATCCGATAGTGCTAAGCATCCGAAGCCAGTCATCGTCCCTTCGGGGACACCGGCTGGTGGAGCGTGCGACCCCATGTCGAGGCGGTGAGCGTATTAACAGGTGTGACGCAGGAAGGTAGCCAAACCCGGGCGATGGTAGTCCCGGGGCAAGTGCGTAGGCCGAACCGTAGGCAAATCCGCGGTTCATCAAGGCTGAGACACGATGCGGATGAAAAGTTGGTGATCCTATGCTGCCGAGAAAAGCATCGACGCGAGGTTCAAGCCGCCCGTACCCCAAACCGACTCAGGTGGTCAGGTAGAGAATACCAAGGAGATCGAGAGAATCGTGGTTAAGGAACTCGGCAAAATGCCCCCGTAACTTCGGGAGAAGGGGGGCCTAAGGCGTGAACTCACTAGCTGAGGGAAGCGCTGCAGGGCCGCAGAGACCAGTGGGAAGCGACTGTTTACTAAAAACACAGGTCCGTGCTAAGTCGCAAGACGATGTATACGGACTGACGCCTGCCCGGTGCTGGAAGGTTAAGAGGACCGGTTAGCCGCAAGGCGAAGCTGAGAATTTAAGCCCCAGTAAACGGCGGTGGTAACTATAACCATCCTAAGGTAGCGAAATTCCTTGTCGGGTAAGTTCCGACCTGCACGAATGGCGTAACGACTTCCCAGCTGTCTCAACCGCGAACTCGGCGAAATTGCATTACGAGTAAAGATGCTCGTTACGCGCAGCAGGACGGAAAGACCCCGTGACCTTTACTACAGCTTGGTATTGGTGTTCGGTGTGGCTTGTGTAGGATAGGTGGGAGACTGTGAAGCTGGCACGCTAGTGTCGGTGGAGTCATTGTTGAAATACCACTCTGGTCACTCTGGATATCTAACTTCGAACCGTGATCCGGTTCAGGGACAGTGCCTGGTGGGTAGTTTAACTGGGGCGGTTGCCTCCCAAAAAGTAACGGAGGCGCCCAAAGGTTCCCTCAACCTGGTTGGCAATCAGGTGGCGAGTGTAAGTGCACAAGGGAGCTTGACTGTGAGACTGACAGGTCGAGCAGGGACGAAAGTCGGGACTAGTGATCCGGCAGTGGCTTGTGGAAGCGCTGTCGCTCAACGGATAAAAGGTACCTCGGGGATAACAGGCTGATCTTGCCCAAGAGTCCATATCGACGGCATGGTTTGGCACCTCGATGTCGGCTCGTCGCATCCTGGGGCTGGAGTAGGTCCCAAGGGTTGGGCTGTTCGCCCATTAAAGCGGTACGCGAGCTGGGTTTAGAACGTCGTGAGACAGTTCGGTCCCTATCCGCTGCGCGCGTAGGAAATTTGAGAGGATCTGACCCTAGTACGAGAGGACCGGGTTGGACGAACCTCTGGTGTGCCAGTTGTTCCGCCAGGAGCACCGCTGGTTAGCTACGTTCGGGATGGATAACCGCTGAAAGCATCTAAGCGGGAAGCCGGCCTCAAGATGAGATTTCCAACCCTTCGGGGGAGAGGCTCCCAGCCAGACGACTGGGTTGATAGGCCGGATGTGGAAGACAGGACTAACGACTGTCGGAGCTGACCGGTACTAATAAGCCGATAACTTGACAATCACTACACTCACACACGTTTGAAGATCATTCATCGAAAGGCCGTGTGAGTGGCCCAAGATTGCTCGCGTCCACTCTGTGGTTCCCTTCAGACGGAAAACACCACACACTTCATAACTCAACACAGTTGTACCCGCACCACCCCACCACCACCCCGACCACAGGGTTGGCAACCGGGGCCCGGTGCGGACACCGAGACCACACACCCACCCCACAACACGTGGCGGACGCGGTGTGGCAAGAGTTTCGGCGGCCATAGCGCGAGGGAAACGCCCGGACACATTCCGAACCCGGAAGCTAAGACTCGCAGCGCCGATGGTACTGCAGGGGCGACCCTGTGGGAGAGTAGGACACCGCCGGACATTCATTGAGGAATGGCCACCCGAAGACGGGTGGCCATTCTTCGTTAACGGGCCGCACCGCGGCCCGCCGCAGTACGGTTGAGTCCGATGAGGACTCCACACACGACAGGACAATCGTGAGCGATTCAAGGCACGGCTCGGCGGACGAAGGTCGCCCCGACAAGGGCGCTCGAAGTGCCGACCGGCGCGATGGCGCCGGCCGACCACCCGCCGGTCGAGCCGCCGGCCAGGGCGCAGCGAAGCGTCCGGCCGGGAGTCGCGACGGTCAGCGCGCGTCCAGTGAACGTGATGCGAAGAAGCCGTACGGCGACAAGAAGCCGTACGGTGACCGCGATGCGAAGCGCCCGTACGGCGATCGCGATGCGAAGAAGCCGTATGGCGACAAGAAGCCGTATGGCGACCGCAATGCGAAGAAGCCGTATGGCGACAAGAAGCCGTATGGCGATCGTGATGCGAAGCGCCCGTATGGCGATCGCGATGCGAAGAAGCCGTATGGCGACAAGAAGCCGTATGGCGACCGCAATGCGAAGAAGCCGTATGGCGACAAGAAGCCGTATGGCGATCGTGATGCGAAGCGCCCGTATGGCGATCGCGATGCGAAGAAGCCCTATGGCGACAAGAAGCCATACGGCGACCGCGATGCGAAGCGTCCTTACGGTGGAGCACCCGGCGGCGATCGGCGCGGTCCCGCGCGCACCGGCAGCCGCCCTGACTCGTACAGCCGCGACAGCGAGGAGCCCCGTGCGACGCACGGTGCTCCGAGCCTCGCGGTGCGTCCCCGCCACGACGATCCCGAGATCCCCGAGGGCATCGAGCCACGGGACCTCGACAAGGTCGCTCGCGGTGAGCTGCGGACGCTGAGCAAGGAGAACGCCGACATGGTCGCGATGCACCTGGTCGCGGCATCCCAATTGCTCGACGACTTTCCCGAGCTCGCTCATCGCCATGCGATGTCCGCCGCCCGACGCGCCGGACGCGTTGGCGTGGTGCGTGAGACGCTCGCGATCACGGCCTACGCCACCGGCGACTTCGCGCTCGCACTTCGTGAGCTCCGGACGTACCGTCGCATTTCGGGCAGCAACGATCAACTGCCGCTCATGGTCGACAGCGAGCGTGGTGTCGGACGCCCCGATCGCGCCCTCGAGGTCGGCCGCGCGGTCGACCGAGCGGAACTCGCCCCAGCCGTCCAGGTGGGGCTCGCGATCGCGATGTCGGGCGCACGCCTCGATCTCGAACAGCCCGAGCTGGCTCTCGCGGAGCTCGAGATCCCGCAGCTCGACCCCGATCGTGCGTTCTCGTACAGCCCTGCCCTCTTCGCGGCATACGCGGAGGTGCTCGAGGAACTCGGGCGCGACGCCGAAGCCGCCCAATGGCGCTCGCGTGCCGAGCGGGCTGAGGCCGCGCTCGGTGGCCCCGACGAGTCCGAGGTCGTCGAGATCTTCGAGGTGGAGATCGAGGGGGATGACACCGAGACGTCCGAGGACATCGATGACCAGCCGCAGCCCGAGGCATCCGGAGCGCCCGTGGCCGAGGCATCCGACGAGCCGATCGACGACCCGGGCGCCGTGCTCGAAGACGATGTCGCCGCGGTACTCGCCGAAGGCGAGGCGCTCGAGGCCCAGACCGAGGAGAGCACGCCCGATGGGCCTGTTCCGCACGAGGACTGACGTCGCGACGCCCCTCGCGGGCATCGACGCCGTGTTCGCCGACCTCGACGGGGTCGTCTACGCGGGCGCGCACGCGATCCCGGGGGCGGTCGCGAGCCTCAATCGCGTGAAGGCCGACCTCCCCGTCGGCTACATCACGAACAATGCCTCTCGCAGCGACGCGTACGTCGCGGAGCACCTCGCGGAGCTCGGCCTCGACGTGACGGCGACCGACGTCGTCACGTCGCCGCAGGCGGCGATGAGCCTGCTCGACCAGCACGTCGCGCCCGGCGCGCTCGTCCTCGTGGTCGGCGGTGAGGGCATCGTCACCGAGCTCGAGAAGCGCGGCTATCGTGTGACCCGCTCGGCCGACGACGGGCCCGACGCGGTCGTGCAGGGCTTCACGCCCGACATCGGCTGGCGCGACCTGGCCGAGGCAGCCTTCGCGTTGAACGCACATGGGGGGCCGGATGCTGCGGCATCCGGGATTCCGTGGATCGCCACGAACATGGACTGGACGATCCCCGTCGCGCGCGGCATCGCGCCGGGCAACGGCACGCTCGTCTCGGCGGTGCACACGGCAGTCGGACGGTTCCCGCTCGTCGCCGGCAAGCCCGAGACGCCCATCTTCGACGAGGCCAGGCGCCGGTTCGGCGCCGAGCACCCGCTCGTGGTGGGCGACCGCCTCGATACCGACATCCTCGGCGCGAATCGCGCCGGCATGGCGAGTGCGATCGTGCTCACCGGCATCGACCGTGCCAAGCAGCTGCTGGCAGCGGATGCCTCGAGCCGGCCCGATTTCATCCTCGCCGACCTCGGCGGACTCCATCAGCCGTACCCCGCGCTGGAGCAGGCGCGGGGCGGGGCGGTGCGCAGTGGCGGTGCACGGGTGCGCATCGACGGCAATCGTGTCGTGATCGTCGACGAGGGCGACGGTGCGCTCGACCTGCTCCGTGCCGCATGCGCGGCGATCTGGCAATCGGGCACGCCGATCCACGCCCTCGACGTGCCCTCGCGGCTCTATTCCTGAGCCGACTGCCTCAGGCGCGCAGGAACCTGCCGCGTCGGCGCCTCGTTCCGTTGCCCGTTCGAGGTAGCGTTGAGGGCGTGAGTACTGACGACGAGCTGGGCGACACGATCTCGGAAGCGACGCAGGCCGCCCTCCGCGAGATCGAGGAACAGCCGCTCGAGGAGCGGGCCCGCAGCTATCAGGCCCTCGCCGATCGGCTGCGCGTCGAGCTCGAACACTCCGACCCGTCGCGCGCCGCCGACTGACGCATGACCGACCAGCGACTCGACGCCGCCCTCGCCGCGCGCGGACTGGCTCGCTCACGCACCCACGCCGCCGCGCTCATCGCGGCAGGCGTCGTCACGGTCGATGGTCGACCGGCGCTCAAGCCGTCCTTGCGAGTCGGTGACGACGCGCGACTCGAGGTGGCGGCATCCGATCACTACGTGAGCCGGGCCGCCCACAAGCTCATCGCCGCGCTCGACGCGTTCGAGGTCGACCCGTCCCGACGAGTCGCGCTCGACGCCGGTGCGTCCACCGGTGGGTTCAGCCAGGTGCTGCTCGAGCGCGGTGCACGCACCGTGCTCGCCGTCGACGTGGGGCATGGGCAGCTCGCCCCAGAGCTCGCCGCTGCGCCCGGGCTCGTGCTCGTCGAGGGATGCAACGTTCGCAACCTCGACGCACCGAGCCTCGCAACCCTCACCGGCGTTGACGAGCGGCCGTCGCTCGTGACGGCCGACCTCTCATTCATCTCGCTGACCACCGTGCTGCCCGCCCTGCGAGCCACGGCCACCGACGATGCCGACTTCGTGCTGCTCGTGAAGCCGCAGTTCGAGGTCGGCCGCGGGGGAGTGCGCGAAGGCGTGGTCCGTGACGCCACGCTCCGCTCCGAGGCCATCGCCAACGTGCTGTGGGCGGCATTCGACCTCCGACTCGGAACCGCCGGCGTCTTGTCCTCCCCAATCGTCGGCAGTCACGGCAACCACGAGTACCTCGTGCACCTCAGCGCCGCGGCCGGCGTGAATCCGACAGAATGGATGGGTCGGCTCGACGACCTGGCAGGAGGCGCGAACGCGTGAACGACGCACAGCATTTCCTCGTGGTCTCCCATACCGGCCGGCAGTCAGCTCTCGAGGCGACGGGCGAGGTGTGCACGCAACTCCTCGCCGCCGGCGCGGTTCCCGTCATCGCCGCCGAGCACTGGGACGACGTGCACGCGTTCGTGCCCGAGCTCAACGGCGGTGTCGAGCGCTTCGAAGACACCGATCCGGCGCTCATCGAGCTCGTGATCGTGCTCGGCGGCGACGGCACGATCCTGCGGGCAGCCGAGATCATGCGCGACTTCCCGGTTGCACTGCTCGGGGTCAACCTCGGCCATGTGGGCTTCCTCGCCGAGAGCGAGCGCGACGACCTGGGCTACACGGTCGCCCGTGCCTTGGCCCGCGACTACACCGTTGAAGAGCGCATGACCCTCGCCGTTCGGGCGAAGCTCGGCGATGAGGTGGTCTACGAGAGCTGGGCCCTCAACGAGGTGACCGTCGAGAAGGCCGAGCGCGAGCGCATGCTCGAGGTCGTCATCGAAGTCGACGGGCGCCCGCTCTCATCGTTCGGGTGCGATGGTGTGGTGATGTCGACCCCGACGGGGTCGACCGCGTACTCGTTCTCGGCCGGCGGGCCCGTCGTGTGGCCGAGCCTCGAGGCGCTGCTCCTCGTGCCGCTCAGCGCGCACGCACTCTTCGCCCGGCCTCTCGTGGTCGGCGCGGAGTCGTCGCTCGCGGTCGAGATCCTGCAGCGCACCGAGGCATCCGCCGTCATCTGGTGCGACGGCCGGCGCACGTTCGACCTTCCGCCGGGTGCCCGCGTGATCGTGCGCAAGTCGCCGACGCCGGTGCGGCTCGCGCGGCTCCACCAGGCGCCGTTCACCGACCGGCTCGTGAACAAGTTCCAGCTCCCGGTCACCGGCTGGCGAGGGCCGGTGGGTCGTGATTGAGGTGGCGATGATTGAAGGCAGCGATGATTGAGGAGCTCGGCATCCGCGACCTCGGCGTGATCGCCGAGGCGACGCTACCCCTCGGTGCCGGGTTCACCGCCGTGACCGGCGAGACGGGCGCCGGCAAGACGATGGTCGTGACCGCGCTCGGCCTGTTGCTCGGAGCGCGGGCCGATGCCGGCGCGGTTCGCTCCGGCGCCAAGCAGGCATGGGTCGAGGGCCGTTGGCTCGTGCCCGACGACGGCAGCATCGCCGAACGTGTTGCCGAGACCGGTGGCGAAGTCGAGGCCGGAGAGCTCCTGCTCGGCCGTTCCGTCTCGGCCGAGGGACGCAGTCGCGCCGTCGTCGGCGGGCGCAGCGCGCCTGTCGGGGTGCTCAGCGAACTCGGCGACGAACTCGTCGTCGTGCACGGCCAGGCCGACCAGCAGCGGCTCCGCTCCGCCGTCGCGCAGCGTGAGGCCCTCGATCGATTCGCGGGTCCGGCCCTCCAGCGGGCGCTCGACGAGTACCAATCCGCGTTCAGCGCCTGGCGCACGGATGCCGCTGAACTCACGCGGCTGCGCGAGGCGCACGACGCCCGCGCGCGCGAGGCCGAAGAGCTGCGTGCCGATCTCGACGAGGTCGAAGACGTCGATCCCCAGCCCGGTGAAGACGTCGAGCTGCACGAGCGTGCTGAGCGCCTCTCGAACCTTGAAGAGCTGCGCGTGGCGGCCGCCCAGGCGCGCGCGCTCGTCTCGGCCGACGAGGTCGTCGACGACGCGCCCGACGCGGTCGCGCTCGTCGAGGCGGCTCGTCGGCATCTCGACCGAGTGGTCACCCACGACCCGGCGCTCGCGCCGATGGCCGAAACGCTCACGAACGCCGGATTCCTCCTCGCCGACGCCGCCGCCGAGCTCGCGGCATACCTCGCAGGCCTCGACGCCGACGGCGCGCGCGAACTCGAGATCGTGCAAGAGCGCCGCGCGGTGCTCGCGGCGCTCATCCGCCGACACGGCGGCACCCTCGATGAGGTGCTCGACTTCCGTCGCACGGGGGGGCTCCGGCTCGTCGAACTCGATGGCGATGACGAGCGCATCGTCGCACTCGAGACCTCGGTCGCCGCCCTCGAATCCGAGGTCGATCGCCTCGCTGCGCGCCTCACCGAGCTCCGCACCGACGCGGCCGGCCGACTCGCCGAAGCCGTCACGCGCGAGTTGGGCGCGCTCGCGATGCCCGACGCCGGCCTCAGGGTCACCGTCGAGCCGACGCCCGAGCCGTCGATGCACGGCCGTGACCAGGTCGCGATCCTCCTGAGCCCGCACCCGGGCGCCGAACCGCGGTCCGTCTCGCGCGGGGCATCCGGTGGCGAACTCTCGCGGGTGATGCTCGCCATCGAGGTGGTCATCGCCGGCACCGACCCTGTGCCCACGTTCGTCTTCGACGAGGTCGATGCCGGCGTCGGCGGCGCGGCCGCGATCGAGATCGGTCGTCGACTCGCGCGGCTCGCCGAACGCTCGCAGGTGATCGTCGTCACGCACCTCGCGCAGGTGGCGGCCTTCGCGACCAACCACCTGAGCGTGGTCAAGGGCACCGACGGCCAGGTCACCGCCTCGAGCGTGCGACAGCTGACCGGGGCCGACCGCGAGGCCGAGATGGCGCGGTTGCTCTCGGGTCTCGCCGACTCGGCGAGCGGCCTGGCGCACGCACGGGAGCTGCTGGAGATCGCGGCCGATCGCGCTGCGTGAGGGGCGTCGGCCGAGGGCCGGGCACGACGGAGTCGGAGTGATTCCGAAGATGAGGGGGAGCACGTGGGGCATGTCGAGGCGAACGATCAGGAACGTGAGTTAGGCTATAAGCCCGTGGTGGATGAACGCGGAACAGCTCCTTCGAGCACAGACAATTCGAACGACACGACCAAGCACATCTTTGTGACGGGTGGTGTCGTTTCTTCGTTGGGCAAGGGTCTCACGGCGGCCAGTCTGGGCAATCTCCTGACCGCCCGGGGCCTCAGGGTCGTCATGCAGAAGCTCGACCCGTACCTGAACGTCGATCCCGGAACGATGAACCCCTTCCAGCACGGCGAGGTCTTCGTGACCGACGACGGAGCTGAGACCGACCTCGACATCGGTCACTACGAACGGTTCCTCGACATCAACCTGAGCCAGGCGGCGAACGTGACCACCGGCCAGATCTACTCGACCGTCATCGCGAAAGAACGCCGTGGCGAGTATCTCGGCGATACGGTGCAGGTGATCCCGCACATCACCGACGAGATCAAGCGCCGCATGCGGCTGCAGGCCTCCGAGACGCCCAAGCCCGACGTCATCATCACCGAGATCGGCGGCACCGTCGGCGACATCGAGTCGCAGCCGTTCATCGAGTCCGCCCGTCAGGTGCGCCACGAGCTCGGGCGCAAGAACGTGTTCTTCGTGCACGTCTCGCTCGTTCCCTACATGGGTGCGTCGGGCGAGCAGAAGACCAAGCCAACGCAGCATTCCGTCGCGGCACTCCGCTCGATCGGCATCCAGCCCGACGCGCTCGTGCTCCGCAGCGACCGCCCCGTCACCGAGTCGAACAAGCGCAAGATCGCGCTCATGTGCGACGTCGACGAAGCGGCCGTGGTGAACGCGGTCGACGTGCCGTCGATCTACGACATTCCCACGATGCTGCACGACCAGGGTCTCGACGCGTACATCATCGACGCCCTCGGCCTCGACGTGAAGGCCGCCGACGTCGACTGGTCGGGCTGGAGCGAACTGCTCGACGTGGTCCACGATCCGAAGCACGAGGTCACGATCGGCCTCGTCGGCAAGTACATCGACCTGCCCGACGCGTACCTCTCGGTCACCGAGGCACTTCGCGCCGGCGGCTTCGCGAACGACACGAAGGTCAAGATCGAGTGGATCCCCTCCGACGAGTGCCGGACCCCCGAGGGCGCACAACGGCACCTCGCTGGACTCGACGGCATCTGCGTTCCCGGAGGATTCGGGGTGCGCGGCATCGAGGGCAAGCTCGGTGCGCTGCGCTTCGCCCGCGAGAACAACCTCCCGGTACTCGGGCTGTGCCTCGGCCTGCAGTGCATGGTCATCGAGTACTCGCGCAACATCGTGGGCCTGGCCGGCGCCTCGTCGAGCGAGTTCGACCCCGACACCCAGTACCCGGTCATCGCGACGATGGAGGAGCAGGTCGAGATCATCGCCGGCGGCGACCTCGGCGGCACCATGCGCCTCGGCCTCTACCCGGCCAAGCTCGCCGAGGGCTCGATCGCAGCCGAGTTGTATGGCTCGACCGAGGTCTCAGAGCGACACCGGCACCGTTACGAGGTGAACAACTCCTACCGCGACCGCATCGCCGAGGCCGGACTCTGGTTCTCGGGCATGTCACCCGATCGGCACCTCGTCGAGTTCGTCGAGCTGCCGCGCGACGTGCACCCGTTCTACGTGGGCACCCAGGCGCACCCCGAGCTGCGGAGCCGTCCGAACGACCCGCACCCCCTGTTCCGCGGGCTCGTGGGTGCGGCACTCGAGCGCCAGCAGGCGAGCCTGCTGTTCGACGTCAGCAATGGCTGACGACCCTCGGCCGACGGTCGGCGAACGGGTCGAACCCCTCGCCGACCAGCCGGTCGAGGCGCCGGTGCGCGCGAGCGAGCGGGTCTTCGAGGGCAAGGTCTGGGACATCCGTCGTGATGCGTTCGAATTCGGCGGTGAAGAGATCGTGCGCGAGTACGTCGATCACACCGGCGCCGTGGGCGTGCTCGCGATCGACGACGCCGACCGGGTGTTCCTGATCAAGCAGTACCGTCATCCGGTGCGCATGCGCGACTGGGAGATCCCCGCGGGACTGCTCGATGTCGACGGCGAGCACCCACTCGCCGCGGCACAGCGGGAGCTCGCCGAAGAGGCCGATCTCGAGGCATCCGACTGGGCCGTGCTCGCCGACGTCGCGACCTCGCCCGGCGGCAGCGACGAGGTCATTCGCATCTACGTGGCGCGCGACCTCAGCGCCACGGCTTCGGTGTTCGCACGCGAGGCCGAAGAGGCCGACATGCAGACGCGGTGGGTTCCACTCGCCGAGGGCGTCGAGGCCGTGCTCGCCCGACGCATCCACAACGCGCCGCTCGCGATCGCGCTGCTCGCCGCCGATGCGGCACGGGCCCGCGGCTGGCAGAGCCTCGGCGAAGCGGATGCCCCCTGGCCGAACCGTGCGCCGACCCGGCAGGATCCGACGGCACCATGACCCCGCGAGCGCCGGTCGACGAGTACCTGCGGCATCTCACGGTCGAGCGCGGCCTCGCGAAGAACACCGTGGCGGCGTACCGGCGTGATCTCGTGATCTACGCCGACTGGCTCGAGGCGCAGGGCCTCGCGGGCCCGGCGGGGGTGACCGAGCAGGACCTCGGCGTGTTCGTCCGCTTCCTCGGCGCCGACCGGGTGCCTCCGCTCGCGACCTCATCGGTCGCGCGGGTGCTCTCCGCGGTCCGGGGGCTGCACCGCTTTCTCGCGGAAGAGGGCGCCATCGAGGCGGATGTCTCGCGCGAGCTGCGCCCGCCGAAGCTGCCGATGCGCCTGCCGAAGGCGATCCCGGTCGACGACATCGAGGCGCTCATCGCCGCGGCGGGCGGCGAGGAGCCCGTGGAGCTCCGCGACACCGCACTCCTCGAACTCCTCTACGCCACGGGTGCCCGCGTCTCGGAGGCGGTGTCGCTCAATGTCGACGACCTCGTCGACGAGGAGGTCGTGCGACTCTTCGGCAAGGGCGGCAAACAGCGGGTCGTGCCGCTCGGCAGTTACGCGCGGCGCGCGATCGACGCGTATCTCGTGCGCGCGCGTCCGACGCTCTCGGCGCGCGGCGCGGCGACGCCCGCGCTCTTCCTCGGCGTGCGCGGCAAGCGGATGTCCCGCCAGGCCGCGTGGGAGGCGATCCACCAGGCGGCCGAGCGCGCCGGCATCGCGGCATCCGTCTCCCCGCACACCCTGCGGCACTCGTTCGCGACGCACCTGCTCGAAGGCGGCGCCGACGTGCGGGTCGTGCAGGAGCTCCTCGGGCACTCGTCGGTCGCGACGACGCAGATCTACACGCTCGTCACAGCCGATACACTCCGGGAGATGTACACGGCGGCCCACCCGCGTGCTCGCTAGAATCGACCAAGCACAACCCGGCCCAGGAGAGAGTGGACACGTGACGCACCAGAAGCACGACCCGGCGGACGGAATCGCTTCGCTGGAGCCGGAGCTCGGTCCCACTGGTCGACCTCACCGCGTATTCCCCGATCCCAAGCCGCTGCGCTCACACGGTCCGGCCCGCATCATCGCCCTGTGCAACCAGAAGGGCGGCGTCGGCAAGACGACCACCACGATCAACCTCGGCGCAACCCTCGCCGAGTACGGCCGCCGGGTGCTCGCCGTCGACTTCGACCCGCAGGGGGCGCTGTCAGCGGGCCTCGGCGTGCCGACGCACGACGTGCCGACGATCTACGACCTGCTGCTCTCGCGCAAGCTCGAGCCTGCAGAGGTCATCCAGAAGACGCACGTCGAGAACCTCGACGTGATCCCCGCGAACATCGACCTCTCCGCGGCCGAGGTGCACCTCGTCACCGAGGTCGCCCGTGAGCAGATCCTCGCCGGCGTGCTGCGCCGTGTCGCCGACGACTACGACGTCATCCTCATCGATTGCCAGCCGTCGCTCGGCCTCCTCACCGTCAACGCGCTCACCGCGAGCCACGGCGTCGTCATCCCGCTCGAGTGCGAGTACTTCGCTCTGCGCGGCGTCGCGCTGCTCATCGAGACCATCGACAAGGTGCGCGACCGGCTGAACCCCGCGATCGAGCTCGACGGCATCCTCGCGACCATGTACGACGCGCGCACCCTGCACTCGCGTGAGGTGCTCGAGCGGGTCGTCGACGCGTTCGGCGAAAAGGTGCTCGAGACCGTGATCACGCGCACCGTGAAGTTCCCCGACGCCACCGTCGCCGCAACGCCCATCACCGAGTTCGCCCCAGAGCACCAGGCGTCCAAGGCCTACCGGGCGCTCGCGAGGGAGCTGGTCTTCCGTGGCGCGGTCGCCTGAGACCGAGCCGGCTTCCGACGAGCGCGTGTCCGGCGCGGGTGGTGCGGCCGGCGCCGATGGTGCGGCCGAGGCATCCGACGCAGGGTTCCGGGTCGCACTCACGAACTTCGAGGGCCCGTTCGACCTGCTGCTCTCGCTCATCGCGAAGCACGAGATGGACATCACCGAGGTCTCGCTCTCGGCGGTGACCGACGAGTTCATCTCGTACCTGCGGGGGGTCGACTCCGAAGAGGAGCTCGACCGGGCGACGGAGTTCCTCGTCGTCGCTGCGACCCTGCTCGACCTGAAGGTCGCGGGACTGCTCCCGCAGGGCGAGCTCGTCGACGCCGAAGACGTGGCCCTGCTCGAGGCGCGCGACCTGCTCTTCGCGCGCCTGCTGCAGTACCGCGCTTTCAAGGAGGCGTCGCGCTGGTTCGCGTCGCACCTCGAGGCCGAGTCGTCGCGGCACGCGCGCAACGTGCGGCTCGAGGAGCAGTTCCGCCGGCGTTCGCCCGACCTCGTCTGGACCCTCTCGGCCGAGGACTTCGCCGCGCTCGCGATGCTCGCGCTCACGCCGCGGGAGATCCCGGTCGTCGGGCTCGACCACCTGCACGCGCCGCTCGTGTCGATTCGCGAGCAGGCCGCGCACGTCGTCGCGGTGCTCCGGCGCGGCGATCCCGTGACGTTCCGCCAGCTCATCGCCGGCGTCGCGCAGCCCGGCGTCGTGGTCGCGCGGTTCCTCGCCGTGCTCGAGCTCTACCGGCACAATGCCATCGGATTCGACCAGCTCGAGCCGCTCGGCGAGCTGACGCTGCACTGGTCGGCCGAGTCGTGGTCCGATGACAGACTCGAGAGCCTGGGGGCCGACTATGACGAATGAGACGGATGCCGTGACCGACGCTGCGCCCGAGGTGCGCGAGATCCCCGACCCGACGGCTTCGACCGACGCTGCGACCGAGGCCGACGGCCCCGAACTGTCGATCTCGACGCCGCTCGACGTGCCCGGCCAGCCACGGCTCGACCTCGACCGGGCGCTCGAGGCGATCCTGTTCATCGCCGACGAGCCGCAGAGCGTCGTGCACCTCGCTGCCGCGGTCGCGCGTCCGGTCGCCGAGGTGCGCGCGGCGATCGCGCGGCTTCGTGCCGACTACGACGGCACGGGCACGTCGGGGGAGCCCCGAACGGATGTCGCGTCCGAAGAGCCCGGAGCGCGGAGCATCCGTCGCGGTTTCGAACTTCGCGAAGTCGGCGGCGGCTGGCGGTTCTACGTGCGAGGCGAGTACGACACGCTGGTCGCCGACTTCGTTCTGACGCAGTCGTCGACGCGCCTGTCGCAGGCCGCGCTCGAGACGCTCTCGGTCATCGCGTACAAGCAGCCGATCTCACGTTCGCAGGTCGCCTCGATCCGGGCCGTGAACGTCGACTCGGTCGTGCGCACGCTGCTCGGTCGCGGGCTCGTCACCGAGGTCGACACCGACCCCGAGACCGGCGCGATCCTCTACGGCACCACTGAGCTGCTGCTCACGAACCTCGGCATCAACTCGCTCGATGAGCTGCCGCACATCTCGCCGTTGCTCGACGACGGCCAGGAAGGATTCGATCTTGACCACCGATGACGGCCACGGTGCCGACCGCGCCGCAGGGGCCGAATCACCCGAATCACCCGAATCACCCGAAGGTGTGCGCCTGCAGAAGGTGCTCGCCGCGGCCGGCGTCGCCAGCCGCCGAGTCTCAGAGCAGCTCATCGTCGAGGGGCGCGTCGAGGTGAACGGCCAGGTCGTGACCGAGCTCGGCAACCGCATCGACCCCACCACCGATCTCGTCGCGGTCGACGGCGTCGCTGTGCAGCTCGACCCTGCGAAGCGCTACTACATGCTGAACAAGCCGCGCGGCGTCGTGTCGTCGATGCGCGACGAGCAGGGGCGACCCGACCTCACGACGTTCACCGCCGACCTCGAGGAGCGCGTGTTCAACGTCGGACGCCTCGATGCCGAGACGAGCGGCCTGCTCGTGCTCACGAACGACGGCGACCTCGCGCATGTGCTCGCCCACCCCTCGTTCGGCGTCTCGAAGACGTACATCGCGAAGGTCAAGGGGCGCGTGACGCCGCAGGTGATCCAGCAGCTGAAGAACGGCGTCGAGCTCGACGACGGCGTCATCCAGGCCGACAAGGCACGCATCCTGCAGCAGCAGGGCGACGAGAAGCACTCGATGGTCGAGCTCACGCTGCACTCCGGCCGCAACCGCATCGTGCGCCGCATGCTCGACGCCGTGGGGCATCCGGTCGTCGACCTCGTGCGCCGCAGCTTCGGGCCGCTGAACCTCGGCACGCTCCGTTCGGGTCAGATGCGCGAGCTGACGAAAGTGGAGCTCGGCCAGCTGCTCACGATCTCCCGCTCCACCGAGGCTGGCCGCGAGGGGAACGACACGTGACCGAATCACGCTTGACCGGGCCGGTTCGTGTCGTCGGCGTCGGCCTGCTGGGCGCGAGCATCGGGCTCGGCCTGCGCGCGAAGGGCATCGACGTGATCCTCGCCGATGCGTCACCCACGCACCTCGCGATTGCGGTCGACTACGGGGCCGGCCGGCCGGCCGAAGCCGGCGACCGGCCGCAGCTCGTGGTCGTGTGCGTTCCGCCGGATGTCACGGCCGACGTCGTCGCGGCTGAGCTGGCCGCCTTCCCCGATGCGATCGTCACGGATGTCGCGAGCGTGAAGCTCGCCGTCTACGACGAGCTGAAGGCGCGCGGCGCCGACCTCTCACGCTACATCGGCACGCACCCGATGGCCGGTCGTGAGCGTGGCGGCCCGATGTCGGGCCGTGCCGACCTCTTCGTCGGCCGACCGTGGGTGGTGGCCGCGCACGGCGGCATCTCCTACCAGGAGGGGTCGGCGATCGACGACCTCATCCTCGACCTCGGCGCGACGCACGTCGAGCTCACCCCGGAGCAGCACGACGCCGCGGTGGCTCTCGTCTCGCACGTGCCGCAGGTCGTGTCGAGCCTGATGGCCCGCCGCCTGATCGACGCACCGCACGCCTCGGTGAACCTCGCGGGCCAGGGTCTCCGCGACGTCACGCGGGTCGCCGCGAGCGATCCTGAGCTGTGGGTGCAGATCCTCGGGCAGAACGCCGCCCCCGTCGCCGAGATCCTCCGCGGCTACCGCGACGACCTCGACCGGTTCATCGACGCGCTCGACAACATGGATGCTCCCGGCGCGCGCCGGCGCGTCGCCGAAGAGCTCTTCGGCGGCAACACCGGCGTCGAGCGCCTGCCCGGCAAGCACGGCGTCGACCGCCGGTACTCGAGCCTCATCGTCATGGTCGACGACCGCCCGGGCCAGCTCGCCCGGCTCTTCCACGACGTCGGCGACGCCGGCGCGAACATCGAGGACCTCCGCCTCGAGCACTCGCCGGGCGCCCAGGTGGGTCTCGCCGAGATCTCCGTGCTCCCCGAGGTGCTCGAGCGCCTCACCGATGAGCTGGCCGCGCGCGGCTGGCGGATTGCAGGCTGAACGTGTCACCCGTCATCCCGTTCGTGGTCGCCGTCGACGGACCCGCCGGCAGCGGCAAGTCGAGTGTCTCGAAGGAGGTCGCGCGCCGGCTCGGATTCGGATTCCTCGACACGGGCGCCGCGTACCGTGCGCTCGCCTGGCACGCCGAGGCATCCGGAATCGACACCGACGACGGGGCATCCGTCGCCTCGTGCCTCGCGAGCTTCGAGTACCGAATCGGCACCGATCCCAGTGGGTACGCCGTGCACGTGGGTGACACCGACGTGACCGACGCGATCCGCGACCCGCTCGTCTCGGCCGTCGTGAGCCGCGTCGCCCGCGTGCCCGAGGTGCGAACGCACCTCATCGAGCTGTTCCGTTCGATCATGGCGAACGAGGCGAAACCGGGCATCGTGGTCGAGGGACGCGACATCACCACGGTCGTCGCCCCCGATGCGCCGGTGCGCATTCTACTCACAGCTGCGGAAGACGTTAGAATAGCGAGGCGCTCCGCGGAGCTCGTCGGCGATTCGGCACAGGCAGCGGGCGAGCAGCTGCATCGGCGCGATCAGGCGGACTCGAAGGTCGTCGACTTCATGAACGCCGCCGAGGGGGTCACGACCGTCGATTCGACGGAACTCGACTTCGACCAGACGGTCGATGCCGTGATCGACGTGATCCGCGCAGTGCAACCGGCACTCGTGCCGTAGTCACGAGCGCGAGCGCCGCGCAACCAGACTTTTCAGAGGAGACACCATGACCGACCCGGGCGAAGACTTCACCGCTCCCGACGACGACCTCGCCGACCGCCTCGCCGGCGTCGACGACGAGCTCGCCGAGCAGCGAGCTGCCGCACTCCGGTCGGGGCTCGCCGACTACGAGCTCGATGAAGACGACCTCGAGGTCCTCGAGATCTCCGAAGAGGGCGAGGAGGGCATCCGCTACCTGCCGGCCCTGCCGGTCATCGCGATCGTCGGCCGCCCGAACGTCGGCAAGTCCGCCCTCGTGAACCGCATCCTCGGCCGCCGCGAGGCCGTCGTCGAGGACACCCCCGGCGTCACCCGTGACCGCGTGGCGTACAAGGGCGAGTACCTCGACCGGCGCTTCACGCTCGTCGACACCGGCGGCTGGGAGCCCGACGCGAAGGGCATTGACGCGTCGGTCGCCGCGCAGGCCGAGGTCGCGATCGACCTCTGCGACGTCGTGATGTTCGTCGTCGACGCCACCGTCGGGGCGACTGCGACCGACGAGCACGTCGTGCGGCTGCTCCGCAAGACGAAGAAGCCCGTGTTCCTCGTCGCCAACAAGGTCGATGACGCGCGCCAGGAGCCCGAGGCCGCAGCGCTCTGGAACCTGGGCCTCGGCGAACCGCACCCCGTGTCGGCCCTGCACGGCCGCGGCGTCGCCGACATGCTCGAGGCCGTCTTCAAGGTGCTGCCGCAGGTCTCGGCCGTCGCGAAAGACGAGTTCGGCGGTCCGCGCCGCGTCGCGATCCTCGGTCGCCCGAATGTCGGCAAGTCGAGCCTCCTGAACAAGGCGGCGGGCGAAGAGCGCGTCGTCGTCAACGAGCTCGCGGGCACGACCCGCGACCCCGTCGACGAGCAGATCGAGCTGGGCGGCAAGATCTGGCGATTCGTCGACACCGCCGGCATCCGTCGTCGCGTGCACCTGCAGCAGGGCGCCGACTTCTACGCATCGCTGCGCACGCAGGCTGCGCTCGAGAAGGCCGAGGTCGCCGTCGTGCTGCTCGACGTCTCGCAGCCGCTCTCCGAGCAGGACGTGCGCATCATCGACCTCGTGCTCGAGTCGGGGCGCGCACTTGTGCTCGCCTTCAACAAGTGGGACCTCCTCGACGACGATCGCCGCCGCTACCTCGAACGCGAGATCGAGCAGGACCTGCACCACGTGGCGTGGGCGCCGCGCGTGAACATCTCGGCGCGCACCGGTCGTCACCTCGAGAAGCTCGTGCCCGCCCTCGAGGTGGCCCTCGAGTCGTGGGACACCCGCATCGCCACCGGCAAGTTCAACGCGTTCCTCACCGAGCTCACGCAGGAGCACCCGCACCCCGTGCGCGGCGGCAAGCAGCCCCGCATCCTGTTCGGCACGCAGGCGGCGACCCGGCCGCCGACGTTCGTGCTCTTCACGACCGGCTTCCTCGACCCGGGCTACCGCCGGTTCATCCAGCGACGCCTTCGTGAGATCTACGGCTTCCAGGGGTCGCCGATCGTCGTCAACATGCGCGTGCGCGAGCGCCGCCAGCGGTAGGACACCGCTGCCGACGCTCGGGTGACGGGCGTAGCGTGAGGTCATGGCGAAGACACAAGGGCGTCACGATCGGGCGGTGCGGGTCACGCACCGGGAGAAGGCGCTCTTCGAGTCGGGCTTCACGAAAGGCGACCTCGTCCAGTACTACCGGGCCGTCGCCGAGGTGATCCTCCCGCAGCTCGCGGGCCGGCCGGTCACTCGCATCCGGTTTCCCGACGGTGTCGGCGGCATCCGCTTCTTCGAGAAGAACACCCCGAAGTACGCTCCCTCCTGGCTCCGGCGCTTGCCGCTCAGCGCCAACCCGGGCTCGGCGAAGCCTGCGAAGACCGTCACCTATCCGTTCATCGACGACATCGCCGGCCTCGAATGGATGTCGAACCAGGCGGCGGTCGAGTTGCACACCCCGCAATGGCGGGCCGGTCCGCGTGGCGGCATCCGGCCGCCCGATCGTCTGGTCATCGATCTCGACCCGGGGGAGGGCGCAGGCCTCGCGGACTGCGCATCGGCGGCGCATCTCATTCGCGCGCGGCTCGCCGACGACGGGCTCGAGGCCTGGCCGGTGACGAGTGGGAGCAAGGGCATTCACCTGTACGCCGCGCTGCCGAAGCGGAGGTCGGCGCGCGCGGTGCACGCGTTCGTCGGCCGCATCGCCGGCGAACTCGCCGAGGCGCACCCCGATGCGCTCGTCGCGCAGGTCGGCAGGGAGCACCGGGTGGGCCGGGTCTTCATCGACTGGAGCCAGAATTCGCCCGCTCGCTCGACGGCGACGCCGTACACGTTGCGCGGTCGAGACACGCCGATGGTCGCGGCCCCTCGCGAGTGGGAGGAGCTGGGGCCGGATGTCGCGCAGCTCGGTCCGGACGACGTGCTCGCGCGGCTCGCCCGCGACGGCGACCTCATGGCGAAGCACGGGCTCACGGCGATCTGAGCGGGCCCCCGCCCCTGAACCCGGTCGTCACCCGGGTGACTCACAGATGATGACCGGCTGAGTGCCGAGTGCGGGCGTCAGTTGCCGAGTCGCAGCTGCATGACCGCGCGGTCGTCTTTCGGTCGGGCGACCTCGCTGAACCCGGCATTGACGAACATCGAGACCGTGCCGTGGAAGAGGTCGGCGGCCGGGGTCTTGCCGCGCACCTGGGGATCGATGGCGTAGCCCTCGACGATGCGCGCTCCGTTGGCTCGTGCGTAGTCGACGGCGGCCTCCGCGAGAGCGCGACCGACACCGCGCTGCCGGTAGGCGCGCGGAACGACGAAGCACGAGAGCGACCAGACGCCGGGCTCGTCGAAGTCGGGATTGGGTGTGGCGCCGGCGATGAGTCGGCTCTGCTTGAGGCGGGGGAGGTTCGCGCGCGGCTCGATGGCGCACCAACCCACCGGGGTGTCGCCGTCGTAGGCGAGCAGGCCGGGGCCTGCGCCCGGCTCGGCGAGTTGCGATGCGAGGCGGTCGTGCAGCGCGTCATCGCCGACGCCGCGCCAGTCGGAGCCGGGGATCTTGTACCACTGGCACCAGCAGTGCGCCGGGTCGCCCTTGGTGCCGAACACGGCCTCGACATCGGCGAGGGGCGCATCGGCGGCCGGGATGACCCGCAGCGGCGCCGGCTCGAGGTCGTCGGTGATGTCGGTCATCATGCCTCCACGCTAGCGGCGACATCCGACATTCGAGGGCACCTCCCATAGGCATCGATGTGAATCGTGAAGCAAGGTAACAATGTAGTATCATCATGATATGACCCACGAGATCACCCTGCTCGACCGGCTGCTCGAGGTGAGCGAGCTGTTCCAGAAGGACATGGCCCGCGCCTTCGAGGGCACCCCGCTGA
Organism: Agromyces ramosus; assembly: GCF_030817175.1. Lineage (NCBI taxonomy): Bacteria > Bacillati > Actinomycetota > Actinomycetes > Micrococcales > Microbacteriaceae > Agromyces > Agromyces ramosus. Next base: position 3,578,279 of record NZ_JAUSYY010000001.1, read on the forward strand.
CGCCGTCGCGCACGCGCGTGCTCTGGGAGCTCGCGGCGAGCGGCCCGTCGAGCCAGCATGCGCTCGCGACCCGCCTCGAGGTGAGCCCGCGCAACATCACGGGCCTCGTCGACGCACTCGAGGCCGGTGGGTACGTCACCCGTTCGCCGCATCCGACCGACCGGCGTTCGATCATCGTGTCGCTCGGGGCATCCGCTCACGAGCTGATGCGCGAGATGCAGCACGATCACGCCGAACTCTCGGCCGAGCTGCTCGGCGCGGTCGATGCCGCCGACCGTGACGCCGTCGTGCGCGGCATCGACGCCATCGCCGAGCGGCTTCGCGAGCTGATCGCGGCCGACGAAGCACGTCGTGCGGGGGAGCAGGCGACGGCGGTCGGCGCATGAGCGTCGACGTGAAGGTGCGCCCCGAGGCATCCGTGTGGCTCCGCCTCGGCCGCTTCGCCAAACGTGCGCTGATGCTCGAGCTCAGCATCTACGCGAGCATCGGCCGCTTCATCGCGCGGCGCCCGGCCGTGCCGCGCGGCGCAGCAGGGTTCAGCTTCCACAAGCCCGTGATGACGATCCTGATGATCTTCATCGTGCTCTCGACAGTCGAGATCCCCATCTTCGACCTGATCGTGCACCGCTGGCCGGCCGTGCGCATCAGCCTGCTCGTGCTCGGCATCTGGGGCGTCACCTGGATGTTCGGCCTGCTCTGCGCCTACTTGATGCGACCGCACACCGTGGGCCCCGAGGGCATCCGCGTGCGCGGCGGGCTCGAGATCGACATCGCACTCAGCTGGGACGACATCGCCTCGGTCGCGCGCAACCTGCGCGTCGACGAGCCCAAGGCGCCGAAGATCGAGGAGACGGATGACTCGCGCACGCTGCTGATGCGCATCAACAACGAGACCGACCTCGAGATCGAGCTCGAGCGCCCGACCATCGTGCGCCTGCCCGGGCATGGCAAGTTCGGGGGCGAGCAGTCGGTGACCGCCGTGCGCATCTGGGTCGACGACCCGGTGGCCTTCATGGATGAGGTGCGGAAGTACATCTGAGGTCGCCGGCGCCTGCCTGGCGCCCGCCCTCGTGTGCATGAGCACCCCTGCGGATGCCGCTATGATGGTCAAGTTGTCTTCGGCGAAATCCGATGGCATCGGGCTGTGGCGCAGCTTGGTAGCGCACTTGACTGGGGGTCAAGGGGTCGCAGGTTCAAATCCTGTCAGCCCGACCAGAAAGTCCCGGAAACTCAAGGGTTTCCGGGACTTTTGAGGTTAAGAGATTTGATCCTCCCATCGAAAACCCATCACTTTCACCCCTGCAGCACCCCTGATCCAGACGTGCCGTCCGAGACGGCGGTGTCGTCACCGGTCGGTTCCGATTGCTCAGGGGCGCAATGCGCACCTGACCGGTATGAACACGCACGAGGATCTGCCGATCAGTTCCGCTCCGGTACCCGCCGACGCATTCGGGCTCGAGCCGCTCTTGGACGTCACCGAACTGGCTGCCTATCTGGGTGTGCCCGTCTCGACGCTCTACGACTGGCGCACCCGCGGCAAAGGGCCTGCCGCGTACCGTTTCGGCAAGCACCTGAAGTTCGCCGTCTCGGACGTGCGCGCCTGGGTGGCCGAGCAGCGGGAAACGGCGTAGTCGCCGCACCGATGTTGCGAGGGGTGGCGAACTGACATGGGCCGGCCACGACTGACCATTGGCAGCTTCGGCGAGGTCACCACCCGGGTCCTGCCATCCGGGCGAATCGAAGCCCGTACCCGGTATCGCGACTGGGACGGTCGCTCCCGCATCGTGCAGGCCACCGCCGTCACCGCCAAGGCGGCTGAGCGAGCCCTGAAGCACAAGCTGGCGGGGCGCTCGGAGCTCCAACCCGCATCCGGCACCGGCCACCTGACCCCGGATAGCCCCTTCGGCGACCTCGTCGCGTACTGGCTGCAGGACATCGATCTCGAAGGCCGGATCTCGAAGACCACTCGGATCCTGTACGAGCGGAATATGCGCACTCTCGTGTTGCCGGTGTTCGAGCACCTGACCCTGCGTGAGATCGGGGTGGCGCGCTGCGACCGCTTCATCAAGGAGCAGGCGCGGATCTCGTACAACCGTGCCAAGCAGTCGCGCGTCGTGCTGCGGCTTGCGCTCGAACTCGCGGTACGGCACGAGGTGCTGCCCGCCAACCCGATGCATCACGTCTCCCGCGTCCATCGCGAGAGTCGGATGCCCGACGCGTTGACGAGCGTCGAGGTGAACGCGATCCGCGCGGTGATCACCCGCTGGGAGTCAGGCGTCGACCACGTCTCTGGTCCCCGGCCGGATGGGCAGCTCGGGGCGATCGTGGAGGTCATGCTCGGCACGTCCGCCCGCATCGGTGAGGTGCTCGCGATCCGCCGGCGCGACATCGATGTCACCGGCCTGACGCCGACGATCCGCATCGCCGGCACGATCATCAGCCGTCATGGCGAGCCGACATTCCGGCAGGACCATCCGAAGACCGCGAAGTCGCGGCGCATCGTCGCATTGCCGTCGTACACGGCCGAGGCGGTGCGGCGTCGACTTGCGGTCACCGGCGACCCAGACCCGGAGTCGCTGGTGTTCTGCTCGCGTGAGGGCACTCCGCTGACCACGGCCAACGTCCGGCGTCAGCTGCGGCACGTGCTCGAGCGGGCCGGCATCGGTGGAGTGACACCGCACCTGTTCCGGCGCACCGTCGCGACCGCGGTGAACAACAACGCGAGCGTCGAACTCGCCGCCGAATTGCTCGGGCACACCGACACGAAGATCACGGTGCAGCACTACATCCAACGTCGGGAGCTGGTGAACCCGGTGACGGCTGAGCTGCTGGAGAGGGCGTTCAGGCGGGATGAAGACTGATCGAGACGCTCGGCAGGGGAGCGACGGCCAGCACGGATGCGGGTGCCAGGACGGTCTCGCCGATACGGCGCCGTCTGATCAGAATTGACGGTCGGGCCGAATCAGCCCCACCGTGTGATCAGGGCTTTTCTCTTTGAGGCATAATCGCGCCAGTGACCCGTGTGCGCGTCACCCGAGCTTTACAGCCTCGACTTGGATGGTATGTGCGTGGCGTAGATCATTCCATGAGGAGTAGGTGTGCACGTGCTCCCTCGCGTGCAGCGCTGCGCATCCGTTGCCGTCTCCATTCACCATCTCCATTTTGAAAGTCGTTCGCGTCGGTCCGATCGCTGACAAAGCACACGCGTCCCCGCTGAGGATCCGCTGCCGGGCTACTTGCGGCCGTCCACGTTGGCGAATGGCTGACGTAGATGTACTCGTGCGAACTCATTTGGATAGTCCTCCTCGACATATCACGGGGTCAATCCAGGTCTCTTAATCCAGTCGACAAACAGTTCATCTGCGTCATCGAGTTGCCAGACCGATCGACCTTCGTAGTGACTGCGAGCCTTCCGGCTAAAGGGACTTAGCCGCGGCTTGAGACCACCCTTGCTGGGAGGCCCGGGCTTGCCTATGTAGACGATGGGAGCGCCGAGATCCACCGTCTCTCGAGATGCTCGAGGCTCTATCGACCAGCGGGCTGTGGTCCAAAATCGTGTACGGCGCATCCGCGTTCGGCCTGAGCACGACGTATCATGCCAACTTAGACTGCATCAATTCCCGACCCTGACCCCGCATGATGATAACCAGTGCAAATCACCAATCGTCATCCCGCTCTTGAATCCTGAGGTTGTCGATCGTCTGCTGGAACCAGTCGGCTGCCTGAACCAGCTGCGCGCGGAGATGGATGGATGTGCTTCTGTCCGCGGCCGCCGCGCACGCGTCGCGAGCGGCATTGAGCTCGGCAGACTCGTTTCCCGTCCAGCTCCAGCTCCGCAGGCGCAGTCCGCGCCTGAGGTCGGGTTGGATGTCGTCAAGTACATTTGTGGCCTCTGCGCGGTCCAGACAGGCTTCCGCCAGGTTGAGGTTGTTCGGTACCCAGAGCCTCAGCGATCCGAGCACTTGGACGAGCGTGATCAGCTCGGCGGGCTGCAGGTCAGTGACCCGTGAGGTCAGAGCCTGCGCCTGATTCGGCGCGAGCTGGTCGTTCAGCGCGGCCGTGACCACGCTCCCGAGGTTGCCGGGGGCTTCGTAGAGATGGCCAAGAAGCCACCCCATGAGCGCGGTCGGCTGTTCTTCGAAAACGGTTCTGAGGTCATTGATATCGTCCGGGAGCGGTTCCTCTTGGCGTGAGAGGTCGAGGAGGAAATCGAGGGCGAGGTCGGGGTGGGCACGCGCAGCGCCCGTGATTGTCTCTTGAGCGATGAAGTCGTTAAGTCCGGCACGCGCAGCGATTGACAACATCGCGGAATGCGCAGATCTGTCCTGTTGCGTCGACTCGGAATCGTCACCGTATCGCCATGCGCCCAGAAGCACCCCTGCCGCCGCGTGCGGAGGGATCTCGTGGGCAAGAAGTACGCTGGCCGCTTCTTGCGGGTCGCTGTGGAGATACCACCCGCCACTACCGAGGAAGGTGGTTGCAACTCGCTCGTCGGGGTCCCCGATACCGGTGAGCCAGATACGGCTGAACGCGGCCTGGCGCTGCGTCCATGGGATTTCGGCGACGAAAGAGGCGATGGCAACGCGGACGCCGATGCGGCCTGAGACGACGGCGTCGGAAGCCCACGCGAGAGTGTCATCTATGGCGCCGAGGCTCCACTGAGTGATCAGAACTGAAAGATCCTGATCCAGTGGATGGTCGTCCACGGCACTCGCGATCGCAAGCACGACTTCTGGAAGCAGGGTTGGCTGGATGTCGCCGATGGATTGCCACACGCCGCGGAACGAGGGCTGTCTGCCGAGTCGATGAGCTTCGGTGCTCAGGTCTCCGAGCAGGCTGACAATATCAGGCGCGTCGCCTGACTCGAGAAGTCGACGCGCGAGCGCTTCGTTCAGGGTCGAGACGCGACTCAGCCTGGAATCCACCTTCGCTCTCACCTGAGCCTGTCTCTCTTCGTTTCTCTGTTCTTCGGTCAACTCCTCCAACTCCCGCTGGCGAGATTCACGCTGGATCGCCAGCTCCCGGAGATCGGGAACGCGGTCGACGCTCTCACCGACCACCCTCCATGGAGATCCGATGATGAGGTCGGCAAGCGTATCCCGGATGTCGTCCGAGCGGTCTAGCTCGTACTGAAGGGACAGCGCCGCATGCTGAAGGAGGAGCGACGCTGCGTGTTCAGCGCTCCAGCTAACTGCCCCTCGGACCATGCGTCGAATCGTCGCGAACCGGGTGCGCGCCGCGACATCGGCGAGGGTGCGCATCGTCGCGAGATCGTCGTCCTCCCAAGCGAGCACAGCATCCACCCCCACGGTGTTCCCGAAGTACCCGTGCGGAGCACGCAACGCCTCTCTCAATAGATCGACAGCAGCGCCCGCCCTGGTCAATCGTGCTGAGGTCCCCTCCTTGAGCAGCAATCGCCGAATCTGGTCGCGTACCGGCCGCATTGCGATCTCCGAAATCAGGTGTGGCTGGAACGACAGCTCGTAGAGGGACGACTGAACCGTCTCGAGCTCTTCCTTGGCAAGCAGCGGCTTGAGGGCTGACAGTGCGGCGACTGCTTCCTCATCGGAGTGTGTCTCGCAGTGTTCCACTACGCGGGCAACGATGCGTCCCGGATAGGACAGGTCCGGAAGAGATGCGAGATTGCTCAAGTCGTCGGAGAGGACGCGGCGAGCATGTTCCGGGTGGGCATGTGAGGGCCGCAAGTCAGTGCTGGCCAGCGCCAGCAGTGCGTCGACCGCGGTCTCGAGGGTGGCGGGATCGTTAGCCGCAGCGCGCCCGTACAGCTTCGGAAGTTTGGCGCGAACGTCGGATCGGCTGGTTTGACGCGAGTCCGGCCATATCCGACGATGCAGCTGTTCGTCCTCGTCCTCTGGGTCCGCCAGGACCGGTGCTCCTGATGCATCGTCGAGGTCGAGCCGCTTCCGTAGGTCTTCGAGCGCGGCGACCACCGCTGCGGGCTGGGTGGATGCTAGGGGCGCAATCTTGTCAAGTTCCCGACACAGGCTTGAAGGGTAGGGCGAGCTCAGCCGCTGTCGGATGGCTTCCCACACGGGTGCCATGATCGCTGGCCCGCCTCGTTGACCAATGCGCCAGTCAAGCTCGCCAAGGGTGAGCGCGAGCCGCTCATAATGTGTTGGTCCGAACGTGAGCCAGAGGTCAGAGACGAACCCGGTGTCGAATTGCTCGAACACAGCGACGTCCTCGACGATCTGATCAGCCAAAACATCGGGGACGACGCGAAGCCGATTATCGTGATCGACAACCACGCCGCGATCGATAAGCTGCCGCGTTACTCGCGCCAGTTGCATGGCGGGGAGCCCGCAGAAGTCCGCGATCCGCGCCTGCGTGTCCTTGTCCTGCTTGCTGTCCGGCTGCACACAGGCGTATGTCGCGATCACGCGGTGGACGGTGTCCCGGTCGAAGCCGTCGAAGCCGCTGGGAATCATCACCTCCTGGTAGCGGGCAAGAACGACACGGCGCAGGTTTTCGTTGACGGCTATCGAGCCGCTGATTTGCCGCTTTCGGATGAGGTTGGTGAGGATGACTGCCACGTGCGGACTGTGGCGGGCCTGTTCGGCGAGATAGTTGCGCAGACCGAAATTCAGCTTGATATCGGCCGTGAGCCCATTGACGAGCCTTCTCGCGGAGGTCAGGTTCAACTCGCCGACGGAGACCAGATTCTGCTCGTGTGGGCCGAAGGAAGCGCGCGCGATCGCGCCCTGGATGGAGCGAAGGCCGCTGGGTCGAGTCGCCAAGATGATCTGCACATCCGGATGGTTACGCGCGAAAGCAAGCAGCGGATCGAGTGCAGACGGGTCATTGTGGGCGTCGTCGATCACGATGATGCCCGCACCTTGGTGGAGTTCCTCCATGACTGCGGTGTCAAATACGCGCATCGGCGCGAGGCATGTGATGACGCGGTTCGGAGCACGCTCAGCCTCGGCGCTGAGCGCCTCGATCAGCAGCCGCGTCTTTCCCCGACCGCCCGGACCACTAACAACCAGGATCTGGGGCGAGTCTGCGCCCGATCGATTCAACGCTCCCGCCATCCGTTCCATATCGTCATCGCGGCCGGCCAATTGGCCAAGATCGTTGATGAGGGCGTTCGGGTTCTGGCGAGTCGCCTTGAACTGTTCGAAGAGAATCATCGCGTCGCCTGGCGCGACCAAGAATTGTCGTCGCACCTGCACGCCCCAGTACCGCTCGATGATGCTGTGCTGAGTCTGGAGTGGGAGCAGACGCAGCGTCTCGGTGAGCGTGCGTCGATCAAGGAGGGTCCACCTGGGATGCAGAAGTATCTCCTCGCGCGCCTGCACCGTGGCGACACCGCCAAAGACGAGGTAAAACTCATCCGCTTTGTCGAACGTCGCGGCTTTGACGGCCGCTCGAACGTCGCGGCGCGAAAGCTTCTCCAGCTGCTTTACCTGCCAGGCCGCCGGAGTGCCGTCATTGAAGCGCCCAAAGAAGTCGATCCCGTCCTGCTTGTCGCCGGGGACACCCCATCGTTCGACGTGTTGCACATGACGAGTGGTGCTTCCAAGCAGCCGCTCGGAGATCAGGAGGACCTCGACAAAGTCCTCCAGCTCTGCGTCAGTCAGCCAAGGCGTTGGAAGAAGCTGAGCGTGCTTGTGAGCACCGAGCCACTCCCATGCCGACGGTCGACCTGCAGAGGCTGCCAGGTCGTCTGTCTCGTCTCGCTCAGTCACGGTCAACTCTCCGTTGCCGCGAGCACATGGTAGATAATGCTCCGGTCGACGTTGAATAGCCGCGCGATCTCGGCTTTTGACACACCAGTGCCCAAGAGCTTCCGGATCTCGTCGAGCTGCAGTTGCGCTGGTTTTCGCGAACGACCGGCGTGCTTGGCGAGCTGTGTGCTCTCGGCCTGCCGCTCTCGGATCAGTTCGCGTTCAAAGTCAGCAAATGAACCAAGCATGTTGAGCAGCAGGTTCGCGAGGGCGTTGAAGTGACCCAGGCTGTAAGTCTGCCCTTCTTTGATGAATTCGACCGTGGCGCCATTGGCGAGTGGCTCGTCGATTATCGAGCGCAGTTCCCGCAATGACCGAGCTAGACGGCCCATGGACGCGACAAGAACGAGATCTGTATCGCGGACGCGTCGGATGCGTTCCTCGAGCGCAGCGCGGTCCTGCCGCGTTCCACCACTCAGCTTCTCGGCGACGACGCGGTCGACGTGGCCAATCGCCTCGAGTTGGCGGGCGGGATTCTGGACGATGGAACTTGCGCGGACGTATCCAACGACCTGTGTTCGTTGCGTCATCTCCAGGCCCCCGCGCAGATTTGGTGCGAACTGTTCATGGGACTCTATCGCCACGGTACGACATCGGCCGGCCGGTGTAGCACAGGGGTATCTCCAGCGAAGGGTCGTTGCTTCCATGCCTGCGTGGTAACCGAGAGGGAGCGGAAGCCAATACGCCCTTGCCCACGAGTTCATTGGCCAGGCGAATGTGGGCGCGCCGAGATGCCTCCGCCGCGCCGCACGTGCTTCGCATGCCGAGGGACCAGCGCGCTGCCGGTTGGGGACTCGATCTGCAGCGCGTAGTAATAGGCGTCGGCCATCTTCTGAGCGGTGAGCGCGACCGACGAGATTTCCGAGACGCGGGCCACCTCACGTAGCTCGTAGCCCCAGTCAATCCAGGCGCTGATACTCCCTGGTGACGGGGGAGAGCGACGGCGAAGTTCTCCGGCGCAAGGCGCCCGAATGCGATCTCGTTCGCAAGCCCATTCGCCCGAAGGCCAGCCGCTGCCCGCCGTGCTGAGCGCCCCATGAAGTAGCCGATGATCGCCCCCGGCCGCCAGCCGCCAGCCGCCAGCTCCCCGCCCCCAGCCCCCAGCCCCCAGCCGCCGAACCAAACCAGAGCGCTCACAAAGAGAAGCTGCAGCCAGGTGGTCATAGCCGCGGATCCTTCAACGCGCGTCTCCATCCACGACTTCGCACGACGCCCCGTGCCGGTAGAGACCTTCGGCCGCGACTCGGGATGCTCCTCGGCTGCGAGTTCACGCCCGGGATCGCGGCGTCTTAACGTGGGGTGCTGTGCGCCGGTTCTGTCGCGACGGTGACTAGCCTTGCAGTATTGCGACGAGCGGGAGGTGCAAGATGCCCGATGACGTCCAACGCGCGCAGCAGCTTGAGCTACTTCAGCCGCTACGCTCAATCTCGACCCAGGGGGCCCGCGGGCTCGCGATGCTCACACGGGGCGTCGCCCTCGCCGGCTCGACCGATGATGGGGACGACGACTCCAGCGTCACCGGCAGCCTGATCAGCTACTGCGTCCGGGACGCGCTCGACGCGATCTTCCCCAAGCTCGACGATCCGAGGATCAGCCACGCCGCCCAGCGGATTATCCGGGACTGGCGGAAGCTGACCGCCGGGTCTGGCACCGACCTCAGCACCGCGTTGCAAGACGACTTCGAGGAGCTCGAGCGCGCCGTCGAGGCGGCCACATCGGGATTCCTGCCCCGAGTGTCCGGGCTCATCGGAGTCCTGTATCCCGGTCTTCCGGCCAACACCGGCATCCCGGCGATGAGCAAGCTGCGCGATCTCAACAGGGAAGCCAACGACGGCCTGCACGGGAGCACCACCCGAGATGCGGCCGTGGCGCTGCTCGACCGCACCCTCGAGCGGCTGGTCGACCTCATCGCGCCGCTGGCCGTGACCTCGGCGCAGTACCAGTCGCTAGTCGAGGCCGGGGACTTCCAGGGCGTGTCGGCGCTCCTGGCGACCAACTCGGACCCGCGTATTCGCGTCTACCTCTTCGACCATGTCCGTGGCCCGCTCCTCGCGCAGGCGCTGGACGTCGAGGAGCTGCTACCGGGTCCCACGCTCTGGCTGGCGTACGGTTACGTCCGTCATCTCGCCGCGGACCATCCGACCGAATTCAGCGGATTCGTCGACCGCGTCGTCGCCGCGAACCGGCTGAGCCCAGAGGTCGCGGGACAGTTGCTGATCTGCGCATCGTTCGCCGGCGCGCACGCCGCCGCTGAGGTGAATCGGCTGAGCCAGCGCGCCGGGAGTCTTATGCGTGTCGAACTCATAGCCCGATGGCTGCAAGGCCACGTCGACGCCGCTCCCAAGGAGACCTGGTGGAAGGTGCTGACGCGACTGGTGGACAGTCTCGATCCTTCTACGAGGACGTTTCAACCTGCCTACGGCGTCGCCGAGCTCGTCGACCTCGCCATCGCCCGGCTGCCCGGCGTCGCGCTCAAGACCGAATCGAGGTTCAGTTCGGCGATCATCGCGGCCCTGGCCCGCCTCGAGGCGGAGTCCACTTACGCCGTGCAGTTCCATTTCGACAACAGGCATCGTCGGGCCCGGACTATGTCCGATCTGCTGATCGGCGCGGCCGTGCGCATCATCGCCCTCGCCGAGTCCCGTGGAGCGATCGTCGACCTCACCGCCCTCGAGGATCGCAACCGTGCGCTTCTCGAGCGCGCGGCCGCCGCCCGCGCCATCACGATGGCTTCGCCAGATCTCGCAGCCGCGATCGCCGGGCGGGCCTTCGACGCAGTCATTGCGCGCATCAGCGGCGACGAGTGGCCGGACAGCACGGACCAGGAGGTACTCGAGGAGATCCTGCGGCCGATCGGGCCCGCGGCGGTCGGTCGGATCGCCGCGGCGCTCGGCGAGCCGCCACAGGTCGACATCCTCGCCTCAGATCTGGACAACGCGGCCGACGAACGGGCCGACTGGTTCCGAACGGCGCAGTGGGCCGGCTACCTGCCTGAAGCGGCTCGGCCCGGGTCCTGGGTCGATGCGCTGCACGAGTCCGCCGCTCGCGGGATCATATTCGGTCCGCTACCGCCCCCAGACCGTATGGCCCGGCCGACCGCACACGAGTCGCCGCTGGGCGACGTGGATATTCCCAACACGACCGTGCCCGAGTTGGTGTTGCGCGTTAACGGCGCGCTCGGCGTCGGCGAGCCCGACGACCCGAGGTTCGCGATGAACCTTCAGGAGACCGTCGCCAACCACGTGGGCACTCACCGCGAAGCCTGGGCCAGCGACCACGCTTCGATCGGACAGGTCCACGACCTGTGGGTCAGGCTCGCGATTGTGCGCGCACTGAAGAGCGAAGCCAACGACGCGCCCCGACTGCGCTGGGAGCAATTGCAGGCTCTCTGGACGCAGCTGATCTCAGAGACAAGCACTCTTCATGCAGATGGCGTCGAAGCCGCCAAATCGGCGATGAGCCGCCTCGCCGCCGAGGTACTTGATCAGCTCCGCCATCGGGTCGCGGAGCGGCCGCGACAGCCGAGCGACATCGACTGGTGGGCAACGGACGTGTTGCCGCCGCTCATCCCGATGCTCGCCTGGATCGGCGGCGAGGAACACGACTTCGGGATGCCGGCCCTGTTCTCCCTGCGCGGCGAGGCGGTTCACCTCCTCGTCGCGCTGAGCTCGCCGATCGACGACGACACCGCGCGGGACGCCGCGCTCGGTCGGGCGCTCGATCTGTTGGCCGAGGCCGCGGCGGCGGACGCGCGCTTCGCCCGGAGTGTCGGGTACTGGGCGCGGTGGCTCATTCGGCGCGACCCTGCCTGGTGGGATCGCTGCGCCGTCCACCTCATCGGAACGGACAGCACCCCTGAGATTCACCAGGCACTTCTCACCGCGAATTGGGAGTCCGACGACTTCGCGTTCACGCTCCTGGACCGCGACGTGCCCCTGCTCAATTCTTTTGCGAGCCAGCAGGCCGAGGATGCGGCGGCCCCGGCGCTGACCGCCGTCCTCTTTGGCGTCCTCCCGATCGCGGCCATCGAGGAGTCGACCTGGTCGGCGATCTTCCGCGACCGCCACTCGGCCGACATGGCGCTGCGCTATCTGTTCCCGGATCGATCGATCGAGGAGGATGCAAGGGCTTCCCGCCGGCTGGAGATCCTGCAATGGGCAGCCACTGGCGCGCCCCGGGCCAGCGTGATCTGGCACTCCATGGACAGCATCGCGTGCTCACCTGACGTCAGCGATGAGGATCTGTTCGCCTTCACTTCGGATCTGGCCAGGAGTAACCGCGGTGCGCCGATGTCCATGCACCACCTCGCCGACCGGCTCGTTCGCTCCCTCGCGAGCCACGACGCCGTCGCGACGCTTGAGGCGATGTGCGCAGGAAATCTCGGGTCGGATCGAGCGATGGCCCAGCTCGACATGGAGCCTGTGCATGCGTGGTTCCGAGGCGAAGGGCAGCGGCTTCCGGAGGACCTGCGCAGGCGCGTGCAGCACGCGCTTTTCGAGGTCGGCTTCACCGACGAGTAAGCCGCGCGCGGATTGTTCCGCCATCGGCGCGGCGACGGGTTGGTACCACTCCGAAGGCCGGGACATGAGGAGGACAGTTGGCACCGATTCGCTGCCAACTGCTTCTTCGTCCGTGAGGAGCGGATCGGAAATGCGCTACCTAATGACGGAGGGCGAGGGAAACGAACCCCGTGTCGCCCCTGGTGCTCGTGAGCGTTCAGGGAATTCTGCGTTGATTCATCCTGGTTGCGACACAGCAGTCGGGGGAAGTCGATTAGTGCGCCACTTGTCGGTCGCTCAGCGGCCGAGGTTGTGCGCAGCTCTCAAGTACGCATCAAGCTCGAAACGTTCACCAACGGCAACAGCTTCGACCGCGACCACGTGGACTTCATCCGGTAGAAGGCGATACACGAGCCTGTAGTTCGGATTCGTTGCGCGTGGATCCTCGTCGAAGTACACCTTGCGACAGTCGCTAAGGTCACCGGTCGCGACCCGCTCGTCGAGAGGTTGACCCGCAAGCTTCCCATCAGCGATGAAGCTGAGCAGTTCAAGTGTCTTCTTCTGAAGCGCGACGGAAGGGAGAGCCCGGAGGTCGCCCTCAAAGCCTTTCAGTGCGCAGAGCGCAAGCCTCACTCGCCGGGGACCGAGAGGCCAAGCCGTGCGGCGACATCGGAGAGGGGTTCACTCTCAGCCGCGGCCAGCCGTTCTCGCGTAATCCTCGCGATCTCGAGATCCTCAAGGAGCGGGATGATCTGCTTGTACAGCTGATACGGGATGACGGCAGCCTCTGGCTTGCGTTGAGCGCCGAAAATGAGGGGTCGTCCGCTGTCGTGCCGGAAGGCCTCTATCGTGGCGCCGAGAAGCTCGCGAGCTTCTCGGCTCGTGTGCACGACAGGCGGCTCCATGAGTGACATGCCTCAACGGTATCACGTTATGTGGCGCAGGCGTGGCACTATTCGCGTACACATTTGCGCCGTCTCTGCCAAACTCGGCTGGATTAGGACCTGTCGCGCTGCTTTCGCAAACCGCATTGCGCGGACGGTCTCTAGCTCCGTGGTGTCATCGCGTGGGGCCACAGAGCGTCGCGTCACACAACGCGCCCGCCAGCCGGTCGCCGATTGAGACGGTTGACTCCCTGTCGAACGGGGTTGTGATGACGGGCATTCGACCACAGCCCAACCCCCTACGACCCGCCCGCGAAAGTGCCCAATGAACGTGCCTCGATCGCAACAACCAAGAGACGTATATCGGCAATCTCCGCGTGCCGTTGGTCGGGTCCGTTAGGTTCCAGAGCCGCGAATCGAGCTTCGCTATTCGGACCTCGCGGATTCTCCCCACGCCTCTTGCAGATCGAGGACTTCCCTGTTTCGTCGGTAACGAAACGGGATAGCTTGGCGCACCTTCGGAGTATGAGCAGCCGGCCGAGAACCACAGTCCGGCGGATCCTGCCAAGCCGATGCGCCCGGTGTGCTTCGCCGCTGCCGCGGCCGGCTACCACCGGGCGTCCACGCATCTATTGCGGGCCCGGATGTCGCAAGGCGGCCTATGACGACAGACGGGCCCGGAAGCCGGAGGCGTTTCGGGTCCGAGTCGTTGAGCGCACTGTCGTGGAGACGGTTGCGACCATCTCGACCATTGACGAGGGCCACGACATCATTGAGTGCGTCCGACGGGTCTGCGGATCGCCTCGTGCGGTTACGAATGCCCTCTCAGCTCTAAGTCGCGAGGTCGGATCGGGCACCGTACTGCTGGACGGCAGGTGGGCGCCCGCTGTGCGCGCGGTCGCCCGGTTGAACTACGCAATCCGAGATTCGTCCGAGCGCGACCCCTGGCGTCACAGGCGCTGAAGACGATCGCATCGAGTCGATCACCGGAGGCGTCAGGCGTCCGACGTGGCTAAGTACCCGCGATGAGGGAGAGCTTCCACGCCCCTGCCGCGGCGCCCCTAACCGACTATTCACAATGCTCGATCACACGTGAAGCGATTAGGGCACCGTCACAGAGACATCCTCGCGGGCGGGTCATACGGGAATCTCGGGTCGCCGATTGAGCCGTTAGCTCACGTCGAACATGAGAACCGATGGGGGACCGGCATAGGTGCACTCGCCGACCGAGCTCCGACAGTGCGAAACATCCGTCGGCGAAAGGGCCTAGCAGGCACGTCTCCAATCCAGTGCCAGGGTAGGCACCCCGTCCGTCTCCTAACTCGATCGGGCAAGATCGATATCGGCTTCCAGAGCCAGGAGGCCAGCCTCGAGCAGGAGCCTCGCGAGCTGGTTGGGCGCAGAATCCACCTGGCGGAAGTCAAGCTGGGCAAGGTCGACGGCGAGTTGAGCACCATGGGTATCGCTGGCGCCGACTTCGGCTGCGAGCGCAGCCGCCCGCTCAACAGCTGGACTCCATGCTGCGGGGTCGTCGTCCTCGACGGTCAGCGGCGCGGGAAGCGGAGGCGGCGCGGGGATCGCCGGCCAATGCTCGGGTCGGTGAAGGCGCAAATTCTTGGCCTGCGAGAGCGAGACGAGCTGGTCGAGGTAAGAGCCCATCCTGGCGCGGTAGACGCGAGGGATCTCGTCCAGCGCATGCGCGACCTGAGCAACCTGGAGATACTCGTCGGTCGCGGGTGTTCCTCGTGAGCCGGATCCGAAAAGCACCATGCCGATTGGGAGCGCCAGTTCGCCATCGCGGACCGATGCGACGACCACACTGTCAAACCCGGCGTCGACACGGGCGCCCACGTCCCATTCGCGGAGGGCTCGTTCGGTTGCAGCCCAGTCTTCCAGACCCACGGCAACGCTGACCCCGAGGTGATTCCATGCGGGTACCGGCTCGGCGGCCTCGTACGTCACCACGTTCACATCCGATACGCCGGTCGCCTCGAGCCGCGCCACGACGGCGTTCGCGGTCGTGGTCGCGTGTCCGATTGCCAGTTCGTCCAGTGCGTTCGCGAGCGTATGGTCGCCGATGGTCCCGACGCGGAGCGCGGCGGCAGGGAGGCGTTCGAAAGAAGTCATCATCCGCGAGGCAACTCGGACCGAATCGCGGAGGGCGCTCGGCAGCGTGGGACCGATTGCCGCGTATACGGGAAGATGGGGCTGCGCGGCAGCCTCATCAAACACCTTGACGGTGTCGGCCAGCCGGAGTCCGGCGCCGTGGGTAGCATTCTGCTCGAACCCGGACTGGACCACCTGCAGGAGCGACCCGGTGACCGCCTCGTAGAACTTCCTGGCCCCGTCGGAATTCCTAGTGCGCTGCTCGAGGTCGGCAACGTTCGAGCCGAGAAGCGTCGATGCCTCGTCGAGGAACGGGCGCGGTGCCGGGATTCCTGGCATCCGGGCTGCGCGGGCAGCGACCTTGCGCACCCGGTCTGACCAGTCGCGTCGCCGAGTTGCGTTGTCGTTGGCGGAGAGGCGCCGCGGCAGTTCGTCGAGGAGCGTTGCGAGATCGTTGGCGATAGCCGCCTGCTCTCGGCATCGATCTGACCAGCGCTCATTGTTCCGTGTCGACATCGCGGCGGTCTGGACTGCAATGTTGTGCCGCTGTTCGGCCGCCCTCGGAACCACGCCGGCACGGATCGATTTGTGCCCATCGGAGGGCACACCCATCATCTCGGTTCCACCGTCGGCCTGCACGACGTCGACGGTGGCGAGGTCGAGTTCGGGGCACATATCAAACAGCCGCCGGACGAATCGCACGGCCTGGGCGTTGACCGAGGCGGGGTCGACTCCGGGCTGATCCGGATAGCTATCGCCTTCGTACCTCGGTTCGGCGCGGGCGAACGCCCTCGCGGTGGCTACGGTCGCGATGGCCGAGCGGGGCGGCCTGACGAGCGCACTCGGGGACTCCGGGAGGGCCGCGGCCGCAATTGTTGCGCCGCTCGCCTCGTAAGCGAAGGAATCTGCGGCGACGGCGAGGACGGCGCGTTCCGCGACCGGACCGAAGAGTCCGTCGACCTCTTCGGGTGCTGGATCGTTGGCGAAGAACAGGGCAGCCACGAGTTGTGCACGGAGGCCAACGCTTCGAAGGCTTCCGGGCTCGACCGGGTGCGATTCAAGGACGCGGGCAACACTGGCAGCGGATACCGGTATCCGGCCCTCGATCGCCTCCGCGAGCGCGATCGCCGATTCGAGGTCTGCGGTGACGAGGGCGGCGGCGACGGCTCCGGGCTCGAGCACGGTAAGGACGGTCTCGACGGAGGTCGCCGACCATTGGGGAAGCTGGGTCGCGAGGTCCCGGATGCCTTGTAGCAAGTCCATCCCGGCGAAGAGGTTGGACGCCTGCTGCGAGTATGCCATCAGCAGGACGTCGGTCGGGTCGGCGGTGTCAGAGATCGAGTTGCCCACGATCGGGAGCGCGGCGTGCACGTAGATCAGTGCATCGAGCCGCTCCGCGACCTGGACCCACTCGGCCACCCGGCCTGCCGTTGCGTCACCTGGGTCGTCGATCTCACGGCGGATCTGGTCGCGGATCATGTCGGCGAGGGCTGCGAGCTCACGGCTGAGGCCGGGCACGCTGGACGACCGTCTCGCGAGGCGTGTGGCCGCCCGGCGGGTCAGTTCTGAGCGCAATCGCGGCTGAACACCCGCGATGGCGCGGGCATAGGTGGCACCGAGGATTGGTGGAGCGGTTGCGTGTAGCACCTCCACCAAGACCTCGGCGCGTAGGTCATGCAGTGCTCGCCACGCTGTCGCGTCCTCGATCGCGATGAGGTGCTCGTCCTGAAGCAGCCGCAATGATCGGGCTAGGTCACCGTCTTGGGTGCACATGGGGCCGAGATGTTCGGCGGGCAGGGCATGGCCGAGGGTGTGCAGCGTCGCGATAATGCGAAGGGCCTCGACTGCGAGCGCATCCTGTGTCGAGAGCCTCGCCACTTGCTCGGCGAGCACGTCTTGGAGGTGATGGCCTGTGGTCGCGAAGGCAATCATCTCCATCATGAGTCCCTCGCCGCGTTCAATTGCCTCCTCCGGCTCCACCACTACATTGATCCCGGAGTCCTGCAAAGCCTGGATCACCGCGTTGGCAGACTCCCCAGCCAGCCGGGAGTCCACGAGCGCTGCACGCCGCCCGATCTCCGGAGTCAGGTCCTCTTGGCGGCACCCGCCGAGCACGGAAACGCCAATCACGGCGAGAAGCTCGTCGCGAGCAGCCGGCCAGGCGCTGGCCCGCGCTCGTCCCAGATCGTCGATGCACACGACCACCGGACGTGAGTTCTCCGGAGCAAGGGCGGCGACGTGGTCCACGAGCAGCGCGACGTCGGCATCAGAGGACACGCGCATGACTCGAATGACACGAGAGCCATCCGCGATCATCGACGCGGTCCGCCACAGCAGTGCGGACTTGCCGGTGCCGCTGGGGCCCACGATCAGTGCTTGACGAGAACGGCTCAGGGCCTCGAGCGCCTGCTCGGTCTCGTTCACGCGGAGGACGTCGAGCCCTGAGGCGATGTGCGAGGGCAGGACCGCGACGCCACTGAAAAATGTAGTCAAGTCGTCGGGAGTCCCATGCGCGAAGTCGGCGAACTCGCACACGCCCGCGTCGACGGCGCGCGAAAGACGCGTGAGGTCTGTCGCGTGCTGGACGTCCTCCACGAGACGGTCGATCCGCGTTCGCTCGAACACGAACGCGGTATGCAGCTGACGTGAACGCTGCTCGCCAGCCATCTGCGCGAGTTCGTGGACCAGGTGCGCATGGACGGTGAGAGCAACGGTATCCGCGACCCCGTAGCCGTCCAGCACGCCGCGCACGATGCCAGGTTTGAGTGGGTCGGGAACGACGACAATCGAAGTACAGGAGAGAGCGTGGTCGACGCCGGCGTCGTCCATCCCATGGGCTCTCAGCGCTGCGCGAAGATCGTCAAGCCCCGGCAGGCCGGACAGAATGGAGCTCCAGCCGGTCACGGGCACGTTCGATGCGAACGCCTCGTTCGTTACCACCGCGACCCGCAGCGGTCCGTCGCTTGCGGTCACGGAGCGCAGCTCAAGCGCGTGCGCGATGGCATCGGCGACACCCGATGCGCCGAGTGCGTTCCCGCGGGAGCGTTCTTTCGATTGCACGAACAGCCAGCTGCCGTCCCCGAGGCGACAGTCGATGTCTTCGAAGCCCTCAGGACGCACCGCAGTGATGCCGGGCCAGCCATCTGTTCCTGAGCGAACCAGCAGCGACGCGGACAGGCCGACCTGGTAGGTCACGCCGGCGACATTGCGCGCGCCCTGTCGAAGTCGGGAGAACAGGTCCGCCGCGGTGACCTCCGATGTAGTAGGCGTGACGGTTTGGGTGCGTCGCGCCGCCCGCCTCGCCGCCTCCCCGTGGCTTCCTCGCCGACCATTCCGCGGCATCCTCGTTCCTCTCCTCAAACTGTGTGATGCTCCAGGAAACGCACAGACCCCGGAACGAGTAGAGACCCTCAGCGTCGGTGGCAGAGTTACCCGCATGAGGATGAAGTGGGACGTCCGCCGATCTTGTTCCGCTAGCTAGCCCGACTCGCACTAGATGGATGCCTCTTCCCGCGCACCTTTGACGCGCTCCAAAATCCTCGCCTCCTGCGGTGATCCCCTATGGAGGTATTTCGTGAGCACTCGAAGAAACTCCTTTTCAGCGGCGGCCTTGATCTCGTCGCGCTCCCAGTCTGCCGGCGTCCACCCGCTCAACGGACCGCTGAGGTCCAGAGGAGCCACGCCATCCCATTTAAGAAGGGCAGCTCCAACTCCAACTGCGCGCGCGTGCGCAGGAGTGTAAACGGAGTCGGCTGCGGTGCCCGCGGCGGCGAGCGTTCGCTCGGTGGTGTCATCGGCAATGAGCTCGCGAGTCCACTTTGCACTCCAATTCCACCTATGCATCACATCGCGCCAAATGTCGTCTACCACCGCGCTGTCTTCGAATTGCACGAAACTCTCGAGTCGGAGCCATGTGGTGAAGAGCTCTTTGCTGCCCGGGGCGTCTTTCCCGTTCCAGAGCTCGCTTCCGATTTCGCTGGTGCGCAACGAGCCAGTCGCAGTACCGAAATCGATGAGCGCGTTGGCGAGCTGTTCGATGTAAGGCCTGCGCAAGCTCGCGCGGGTGATGGCTTGCTCGTGTTTCATCTGCTCATCCAGGATCTCGCGGTCGTGTCTGAGTTGACGTCTGAGCACCACCACGGCGATCGCGGCTGCCACGCCGGCGCTGATCGCCACGACAACGAGGTCTACAGCGGTGGCGGGGCTGGTGAGTATGCACAGGAACGAGTTCCACCAGGTTCCGGCACAGTCGCTCATTGCACGAACATATCGCGGCTCAGGCGATTACTCACTCTGACCAAGGCACCGCCAGCGATCGCGCACCTCCTCGTCGGCGATCGGTCCTTTTGTGCCGATCTGGCATGAGGGTCGATCGCCCTGCACGCGACGATCGCCGGGACGGGTGCGCTGCGATCGTGTCAGTGAACGATCAGTATCCGGGCCGGCGCAACTTGGTCGTTGGTTGCCGGATCAGCGACGGCGGCTACCGATACGCTCCGTCGATGAGTGATCAGGAATCGACTGCAGCGCCGAATGATCGCGAGACGAGCGGGATTGGGCTTGGAGATGAGCTCAATCGCGACTTCTATGCACATTCTCCCTCCGAGTACTTGCGCACTCGCATCACTTTGCTGATCGCATTCGGAGATGCACGTACGCCGATACACCAAGCGGTCTCGGAAGGTGTTAGCGCCTGGGATATGAGCGCCAACTCTGATGCCGCGCCAGACGACGATGAGACGGACGGGTTCGCAGTCGTCGAGTCCCTGTCGATCATGTACTTGGCGGCCGAAGCGCTCCTTCGCCTGTACTTCGCGCACGCGGACGGCGGGACGTGCCCTCCATTGCAATTGTCATCGTTGACAAGCTACGCAAAGTTCAAACAGCAGGCAGCGGCTTTGCTCACCGACCCTCCCAGCATCGAATCTCTGCGCCGCGTCTTCCGAGGCATGCTTGACGCTCCGCCCGACGTGCCTGAAGAGACATGGGACGAGGATGCAGAGGTGCTCCAGTTTCTTGTCCACCGCGCGGCGGAGCTGATGGCCCGCGAGTCGAACGTTTACAACGCGACGAAGCACGGCCTTGCCGTACAGCCTCGAAAGTCCGCCATGCGGCTAGGCAGCGAGGAAGATTCGAGCGGCGTGATCATCGATCACCACGGATCCTCGATCAGGTTTCTCAACAAGCTGCCCGGATCGGACCCCGGGGTCCAGCAGTGGCGGGAGACCACCCAATTTGTTTTCCCGTCGATCAACCTCGCAGTCGCCTCCTCCTTCGCAGACGAGATCGATGCGATCCACACCGTTGCCAAGAGCCGCCTTCTTGGCGAGGAGGGATCGATTCCAATTCATCGGCGAGCTCTGCTTGAGCATCTTCGGACCGTACCCTTCGGGAGCAACTACACGGGCCTGCTTTCGATGGCAATCAATAGGAACTTTCAAGTCAAGATCTCGCGCGAGCGATAGTGGCCAGTTCGGGCGCGCCGATCGGGAGCGCCTCCTGCATCGCTATCGCGGATTGCCCGATTCCTGCACCGCAGCCGGGCCATCGCCCGTAGGTGGATCCCCTACCGCAATACGCAAGCCAGGGCGAAGTCGAACAAGGAGCCGGCCGGCCGATTCTCCGGGTGCGGAAAACTGCTCCGGTATTGACGGGCATGAGGTCGGGTACCCTTTCGCCATGATCACACCCGGTGCAAGAACAGCGTGGCTCTTGATCTCGGTCATGGCGGCGATCGTCGCGGTTGCCGCACTCGCCTTCGCTCTGGTGTTCGCGAGACCCATCGTTGCGGTGATCGTGGCAATCCCCGTGGTGCTGTGCTGGGGCGCGTACTTCTTCTTCTTCCTCCGCTCGCCCCGACAGTCTCAAGAATGACACGGCGTACTTAGGTCTGGGGATCGCCCGCTGGACGATCCGCTTCTGGACGTCCGGAAGCGGATTCGCTTCCCGGAGGTCCGCTGACGGACCGGCTTGCGGGCGTGCCGATCCAGTCTTGTCGACGCGATAGTCCAGGTCGGCAGGCGGGCTTTCTGTCGCTCCGGCAGTTAGATTGCTATTCGATGCGTCAGAGCAAACAACTCGCTCGCGAGATAACCATGGGCTTCGTCATCGCTGCGTGTGTGACTGCGGCCCTGACGGGGTGCGTCAGACTGCCGCTCGCCGAGCAGCCCGAAGCGGAGCGATGGGCGAGAGATCAGGCCGAGCAGATACACGCGTCGTATCCGCAGCTTGCTACATCGCCGGCGGTGATGAAGCGGCTCAGCTGGTGCGCGTACGAAGAGCTCGACGAGGGTGTCGGCACGACCGTCTTCGATGTCGAGGTCCCGCTTCAAGTTGAGGAAGCGCGGGCGCTGCTGAAGCGGATTGGCGACGACTACGAGCGATCAGGGTGGGATGTGATTGGCGAGGGCGATTACTATCCGACCTCTGCAGAGTTGGACAATCGAAGTCTTCTCCCCACGGAAGCGGAGGGACACCCTGAAATCGAGTTGAGGTACGAGCCCTCCCGTTCCCTTCTGAGTCTGCGGGTGACGAGTGCCTGCTATCGGGACCCTGAGGGTGACGCGTAACGCAGTGGTGTTCGCCGAAGTGGCCCGGCTCACGAGCCTTTCCCTGGTGGCTCCGCCGCCCCCGATTGAGGACACGATCTGACGACGCGTCACTTGAGCACAGGTCGGTCGGCGAGGGCGAGCGCTTGACCCGGGTCACCGCTGTTCCCATCATTTACCCATCAGATTGACCCGTGAGCGACCCCCAATCGACCGGGTAGAATCGGAGTCAGCGAACCGCTCGGTTCCCTGTGAACACAAGGGAATCCAAGGGTTTCCGGAGATTTCCGGAGGTCACCGGCACACGCCCGGATCCTCCAAGGGGTCGCAGGTTCAAATCCTGTCAGCCCGACCGGGAAGAGGCCCGGAATCACGCGGAAGTCGCGGGTTCCGGGCCTTTTGCATTCGGCGTGTAAACGGGCTGTACACCAACGCGTACACCAACGGGTCCGCGCCCTTGATCTTGAGGACGGGCTTGGTGTACTTGACCGTCTTGCCCTTCATGGGGCCGTTCTTGGCGACGAACGACACCTCCTCGAGTTCGAGGACGGCCTTGGTCGGACCGTCGATTTCAGCGAGGCGCTCGAGCGTGCCGTCGCGGACCAAGTCCTGAGCCATGGACCACGCGCCCGTCTTGAAACGGAAGATGCCGAGGTCGACCTCCTCCGCGAGGCGGAACGTGATGTCGATGTCCGGCACGGGGCCGATGCCGTCCTTGCCGCGCTGCTTGCGCTCTTGGAACGAGAGTTCGGCATCCGGGTCCGGCGTGCCGTCGTTCTTGGTGAACCCGTCCGACGTGTAGATGGGATTGCCCGAGCGGCCCCAGAGGACCATGCGCTGGCGGATGGCGGACGGACCCGCGAGGATCACCTCGACGGACGAGGAGGCGGTGAACACCTCGAGGTTGTCCTCGCCCTTGCTCGCCCACGACTGGGGAGCGTCGCCGCCGAGGAGGTCGTGGATTTTCTCGGCGACCTCGGGGTCACCCGTGGTCACGCGCCAGTCCCTGAGGGTGGCGGGGCGGTCGTCGATCACGTAGCCGCTACGGAAGCGTCCGACGATGTCGTCCGCGAACGACTGGCGGGGCTTGGGCTGAGTCTCGGGGTCGGTGCCATTGGTGGACTGCGTGCCGATGAGGTCAGTCATGGCTTGAGGCTACCGACGCGTAACGGCGCTCGCCCACGTGTGCATGCGTCGACTCTCGCACGTCACCTAGCGTGACAACCACGGCGCCCCGCTTTGGGTTAACCTCGTGCTCGACGCGGCAACGGACGCCGCGAAGGATGGAGTTGAGAATGTACGAGGACAGCGACCTCGCCGGGATGACGTGGACAGTGGAGACGTCGCCAGATGGAGGTCAACGCACAGTATTCCCAGACGGGTCATACGTGTACGGCTGGGACCCGCGGGCCACATCCGCGGCGGCGTGAGGCGGGACCGGACGAATCGTAGTCGCCCGGTCCCAGTACTCAGCCTAGGCCGCTGAACTGCCCTGAGAAACGACGAAAAGGCCCCCGACTCCGAGTGATGAACTCGGGGCCGGGGGCCTTGGTGTTGACACTACGCGGATGCCAAGTTGAGGCTCCAGACGTCGGCGACGGTCGATGCGGCGATGCCGAGGACGACGAGTGCGACGTTGCCCCATTGACCCTTGGCGAGGAGGCGAAGGGTGCGGGACACGGCGAGGTCGCCCGTGGCGTTCCTGTCAAATGTGGCGATTGACGGCACAACTAGACCGTGCTCCTCGAAGCGAGCATGAAAGTCCGCGTTCACCCGGTTGGAGGCGGCTCCCAGATCGGCGGGCTTTGAGTCCATGATGGCTTGTGTGGCGGCCTCCCACTCTTTCTTGAGTGCAGCGGCCTCCACCACGTCGGCCTCGTGCTGCGCGAGCGTTCGGCGAGCGCCGAGCACAGCGAGCACCGCGCCGAGGACGGGCAGGACGGCGCCCGCGAGAATGAGACAGATGATGATGGCGCGGGTTGAGTCCATGGGCCTACGTTCTCAGCCCGGGCCGGTCGGTGCGCCGCGACACGCTAGCGGCGTGCCGGGATGTTGTGCCACGAAGTGGGGGCGATGGCAGGCGTTGCCGCGGTCTCCCCGCTCGGTAGTGTCAGGCGCATGACTCGCTACAGGGCCGCAGGGCTGGCCGCGTCGGTACTTCTCGCCACGTTCGCGCTAGCGGCGTGCTCGCTCGCAGAGTCACGGAATGTCTCGGCAGCCTGCAAGGCGGCGATGGAGTCGGCCGCTGCTGTCGTCGACTTGGACAACGACGACGCACTCATGGCAACGACCGAGACATGCGAGAACGCCGACGAATGGATCGTCGCGCTGCAGCACAACCCCGGCGCCGGGTCACTCGTGTCCTACACGGTCGAGGACGCCGAGGCGTTCCTCGACCTCGTATGCATCTATTCGATTGAGTCGCCGGTCTGCCTCGATGCCGCTGCTCAAGGCATCCTGACGTACGAACTGGACGACCCGCGGGTCCTCGAACTGAACGAGGGCTAGACGGGTCGAGAGCCATGTCGGCAGTTCCGCACGATACTGGAGTGGAACTTAAACGCATCAGCGTCAGGAGGCAAGGGTGTCGGAGCGCCGCGCAATCATTGAATCGGCCCTTGTTGTTCCGAACGGGCGCACGGTGGTCAAGGTAGTCGGTGACTCCTCGGAATCATTCTTGGGTGCAGTTGTCAGGGCTCACCTCAAGCAGGACCCGGCACTCGACGAGTCACAGGTGCCCCGAGCGACGTTCTACGAGAGTCATTTCACCCTCGACTACATTCGCAAGGATGACGCAGCGTGGGATCTTCCATCGCAGATCGCACTTCCCGATGACTCGACGTTCGACTTGGTAGCGCAGTTCTTCGGACCGGATCTCGAGTCCGAGCCTCCTCTTCTCAGAATCGACAAGGTCGGCGCTCGGGGCGGCGACGGCTTCTACCCCGCTGTGGTCACGGTGGAAGTGATCAGAGCGGCAGCTGAAATCTACGGAATCTATGTCGGTGGTCGCGAGCTTGCTCGGTTCGCGGCTCGCCTGAGACAGAAGGTGCCATTCGCTGCGGTGAAGCGTTGGACGCGGACGGGCCACAGCGACGAAGAGTTGATTGCATGGGTTCGCGGGCATGGCTCGGAATGGTTGCCGCGAAGCCTTGCACTGCTCCTCGGCGTCCAGGAGGACCGCTGCATTTCTCTGCTCGAGGCCGCGGGGTATCGTCCTTTCACATCGAGCGGCGACCACTGGTTCCGGTTCGGCGCCGAAGAGCAAAGCGAACAATCAGAGACGTAGACCGTTCGCCACGGTTACGCTGGCGCCATGGGTGCGAGGCGAGAGTCGGTCTATCTGCCGAGTGACCGGTGGGACGCCTTGCTCGCCGAGCATCAGCCCGCCGAACCTACGGCTAGTGCCGTATCGGGGCGAACTTTGGCTGTCGGAAACGACGACGGGCAAACTCATCCCGGTCGGAAACCGACACCTCGCGCGACTCGGACTCTGGGCATTCCGGGTGCGAGGCGTCCAATACCGTCCGGAGGCCGCGAAGGCGGCGGATCTGAACCTCGGTAAGGTCGTACGGCTCGAGCGCGAGCCGAACAACGAACACGACCGAAACGCCATTGCGGTCGTGGGCACCGCTGGCAAGCTCGGGTACGTGAACAAGCAGATGGCGGCTCGACTGGCCAAGCTAATCGACGGCGGTGAGCAGTTCAAGGCCATCGTCGTCGGGGGAGCACCCGCGGGCGAGCAATCTTCCCGGGTGCAAGTGATCGCGGCGGACCCGGCGCTCATCGCGCATCTACAGGGCGTCAAGAGTACGAGCGTGCGAATTTCTTCCCCCGACGGCGACTTCGTCGAGATTCGTCTCGATGGCTATCAGTTCGGGGCCTCGGACGCTGCACCGACGGGTGGTTGGGACGAGAACTGGCTGCTCGTCGATGGGCGTGTGAAGTTGGCCGAGGAGTCCTGGGAGTTTCGAGACCCTTGCCTGACGACGTGGGAGGCACGCGAGCTCCTCGCCTGGCTCCGAGCTGTTCCCCCAGCCGTAGACACCTCGATCGAATTCACGGAACCGAACCTGTCGCTTGCCGCAGTGGCTGCCGATCCAGGCGAGTCGATTCTCGTCATCAGGCTGGCGGGAGAGGCAGCACCACCGAGTGCTTCTTGGGACGACCGATGGGGTCGAGGGATTCGGATGGAACTTCGCGTCGAGCACGCCCTACTCGCTGTTGCAACTAACGAATGGGAACAGCAACTCCAGCTCTACCCGTTGCGTTGAGAGGTCGCCGACCGAAACACTCGGCACGTTCTCAAGCCGAGCTGTGAGGGCGCGCGGCATCCGTTGAATGTCCAATTCCCGTACGACGCGCCCGCGATAGTGCCCGGTAAAGGTGCCCCGAACACGACCGCCGACGCAAGCTGATTTGCCACCCGGGCATATCGATGAACGACCAAGATCCGACCCCAGGGGGATGTTCTCCGAGCTCGCGGCGTCGAGCGCCGACGTCCTCGTCCTAGACCCCAAGCGATCCCACGCCTCTTGCAGATCGAGGACTTCGCTGTTTCGTCGGTGACGAAACGGGATAGCTTGGCGCACCTTCGGAGTATGAGCAACCGGCAGAGAACCACCATCCGGCGGATCCCGCCAAGCCGATGCGCACGGTGCGCTGCGGCGCTGCCGCGGCCGGCTACCACCGGGCGTCCACGCATCTATTGCGGGCCCGGATGCCGCAAGGCGGCCTACGACGACAGACGGGCCCGGAAGCCGGAGGCGTTTCAGGTCTGAGTTGTTGAGCGCACTATCGTGGAGACGGTTGAGACCATCTCGACCATTGACGAGGGCCACGACATCATCGAGTGCGTCCGACGGGTTTGCGGATCGCCTCGTGCGGTTACGAATGTCCTCTCCGCTCTGAGTGGCCTGGTCCAATCGGGCACCCTATGGCTGGACGGCAGGTGGACGCCCGCTATGCGCGCGGTCGCCCAATTGAACTACGCAATCCGAGAATCGTCCGAGGGCGACCTCTGGCGTCACGGGCGCTGAAGACGATCGCATCGAGTTGATGTCCGGAGGCGTCAGGCGTCCGACGTGGCTAAGTACCCGCGATGAGGGAGAGCTACCACGCGCCCCCGCGCGGCGCCCCGTAGCAACCCGAGCCGGATACCTGCGAGGTCGCTGCGGCCTCGGCCTTCGGGTGCATGTCGTCGGTTGTCACACGGACGGGTCCCAGGCTTCGAGCTGATCGAAGATGCGACGGTCGCCATCGAACTCGAGCGAATCCAGTGCTCTGCGGCCGTAGAAGAACAGGACCAGGTCACTGGCAGTGCCCCGGGCGGAGGCGTGGGCCGTGTCGGGGTCCTCGCCGGCAGCGGGCGCGAGGCGGGCGACCTGTGCGCCGTCGTGGGACAGCCGGAGGCGCCAGGCGTGGCCCTCGGTGGCGTGGTAGTCGACGATCGCGGGGTCGTGTGGCCAGGCGACCGTCGTCGCGCAGAGGGTGAACTGGCAGTCGTCGAAGCCGTCGAGGGCGATCTTCTCCGGTATCGGCTGCGGGGCACCCCCGGTGAGTTGGACGTCATAGGTGTGCACCGCGATCTCGTGGAGCTGGCGCCGCGCCCAGGCCCCGGAGGTCTGTGGTGACGGCGAGTCCGCCCACCATGTCCAGCAGCCACGATCCGGGCCCGCCTCGCGCAGCACACTCGCCAGGTGCTCGACGGACTCGACCCACCAGTCCAGGAGAGCCTCGCGCTCCCGAGGCGCACCCGTGCCGCCTCCCCAAGCGGACTCCTCAGGCGGACCGTCCGCGGGCCCGGCCGCGACGATGGCGGTTGCCTTGCGGCGCCCCATGCCCACGCGTTGCACGTGATCGAACAGCGTCCGCGCGGGATGGGTCGGCATCTGAACATCGAGGCTGGGTGCCGCGGCGACCGCAGCGCGGAAGGCGGCCGACCGTTCGTCGATCAGCCGCAGCTGCTCAGGGAACGTGAGCAGCTTGTGCATACCGCATTTCTACCACTGTGCTCATGCCCACAACCGCCAACCCCTCCAAACCCTCGGCGTGGTCTCAACCGATACCGCTGAAGCCTGGACGCGCTCATCGACCAATCGATAGCAAAGATCACCCGTGAGACGTATGCCTCGGGAAGTAGCGCTCTCCACGCTGGGGCCGCTCAGAAACAGGTACGCAAACGAACGGGCTGGGGGTTCGCAGTGGTCGATGAGGTCCTTCCCGAGGTCTAGCCCTCCACCGCAAGCAGCTGAAGACGCTCCGGGGAAGTGGCGCCAGCACCTGCGATGCGGGCGGAGAACCGAGCTCGATGCGAGTTGTAGTCCTTCTCGCCCAGATGGGCGTAGACGCGACCGGTGATGTCGTAACTCGCGTGTCCCATCGCGCGGCTCGAGAAGCCCCCTGAACTGGGTGTACCGGATCCGGTTTGCGCGGTGATAAAGGACGTATGGTTTGCGAGCGGGGACATTGCATGTCCGGTGCAGCGGTCGCGTTCAAGCCGTGTCGCTCGACTGTCTGGTCGGGTGGGGGGAACAGATATCGACCAATGATCGGTCGAGAAGGAACACCGGGGATCCAACGTGGATGCACCAACCATTAGAACTCGCCGAATTGTCGGACTGGCGGTAGCTCCGCTGGCCATCTTGGTGGCGGGATTGCTCGTGTGGCAGGGATCGACCGCGGCCTTCACCGCCCGAACCCAGAACGTCGGCAACAACTGGGAGACCGGCTCGGTCACTCTCACTGACGATGACGCCGGCGCGGCGGCTTTCTCGGTGCAGAACGCGACACCCGGGGTGACCGGGAGCCGCTGTCTCACAGTGACGTCCACGTCGACGGTTGCCGGAGTTGTCAAGCCGTACGTGGCCAGATTGGGGGCACAGGGCCTCGAAAACTACATCTACATCCAGATGGAGCAGGGAACGGGTGGAGGCTTCGCGAGCTGCGACGGGTTCGTACGCGTTGGCACGCCTCTACCGGCCGCGCCGTTGTCATACTTGTCGACGGCGAATCACGACTACGCCACGGGGGGCACCCCGTGGGCGACGACCGGCGTTCCGGGCGAGTCCAGGACCTACCGGGTCATCTGGAGTTTCAACACCACAGGACTCAGCCAGATTGAAATCGATGCTCTTCAGGGTAAGTCGGTCAGCGTGGACGTCGTGTGGGAGCTCCAGAACAACTAGCCGAGTCTGACCGTGGCCGTGACCATGAAATCAGCAGCGACATCCCCACCCTCGGCGGCAATCCGAGGGTGGGGATGGCTCGGTGCGGCCGCGGCGGCTCACCTCTATCTCATGCTCATGCTCATGCTCGGCCTCGGTACCTGTGCATTTGTACCGATGCTGTTCGGCCTCACGGGCTCCGTCGTGCAGAGCGGTTCGATGGCTCCACTGATAGAGCCGGGTGACGTGACGCTCAGCACAAGCTTCTCGGCCGAAGAAGCCACACCAATGGGCCGCGTGATCACCTTCGAGGCTCCCGCGGGCTCCGCTCGGCCGGGGTTGGTGCTTCATCGCATCGTGGCCATCGACGACGACGGGCAAGTCGTGACAGCGGGGGACGCCAACGCTCACCCCGACAGCACGGGCTTGTCGCGATCTGACATCGTCGGCCGCGCCGTTGTGCTCGTCCCCCTGATAGGCCTGCCGAGCCTGTGGTTGACAACGGGTCAGATTGTGCCCCTTGGGATCTGGATACTGCTGACTCTCGCCGCGCTCGCGGTCGAGTCGCGATCACTGCTCTCCGCCCGACGCCGACACAGGGCTTTTCGGTCACGAGGGGTCCGAACCGGGGCTGCTGCCACTAGCCTGCTCGTTGCCGTGATTACCGCGGGCGCTGTCATCGGTCCCGCCTCGCTCGGGCAGAACGCGGCCGCATTCTCTACTCAGACCTCATCTGTGGGGAGTAGCTGGAGATACCCAGCTGCCGCTCCGGCCGTGCGGCTCGTCTTCACGAGCAATCCTTCCGCATTGTCGACCGGCGGCGTCGCGTTCGCGACGCAACCGGTCATCGAGTTCCGCGATGCGAGTGGTCGGCGGACCACGACGGGCGGCGCAGTGACGCTCGAGCTCGCAACACCCAATGGCGCCGTGCTCAGTTGCGCCACGAATCCGCTCACCGCCGAGCAAGGTCGGGCCGCGTTCACGGGGTGCTCGATCGACAAGATCGGCCTCTACACCCTCACGGCCCGGTCGGGCTCGCTCAGTGCGGCGGTCAGTACGTCGGTGTCTATTTCGACTGGGCCCGCAACCAGACTCCAGTTCACGACCGCACCATCGAGCACGGCGGTTGCGGCGACCGCCTTCGCCGTGCAGCCGAGAGTGACCGTGACGGATGCCGGAGGCAATGCCGTGACAACGAACACTGCCCCAGTCACTCTGGCGCTCACGAATCCGTCGGGCGCAACCCTCACCTGCGCGAGCAACCCGAGGACTACATCATTGGGTGTGGCCACCTTCTCCGGTTGCAACATAAACCGCACGGGCACTTACACGCTGATCGCAACGTCCGGGACACTCGCGGCCAGCACGAGTGCGAGCATTGTCGTCACCCCTGGGGCCGCAGCGCGAGTCGTGTTCCTCGTGAGCCCGTCGAGCTCGAGTACTGGTGGCATATTCTCCACCCAGCCCATCGTTGCCGTGCAGGACTCGAGCGGGAACACCGTGACCACCAGTACAGCCGCCATCACTCTCAGTGTCACCGGGACACCCGGCGGAACAACTCTGACGTGCGC
The DNA here is from genome assembly GCF_030817175.1 of Agromyces ramosus. NCBI lineage: Bacteria > Bacillati > Actinomycetota > Actinomycetes > Micrococcales > Microbacteriaceae > Agromyces > Agromyces ramosus. Next base: position 3,608,798 of record NZ_JAUSYY010000001.1, read on the forward strand.
GGTCAACCCCACCAGCGCATCCTCTGGCACGGCGACGTTCTCGTCGTGCTCGATCAACAAGAAGGGCACGTACACACTCACGGCTCGATCAGGAACCCTGACAACCGGCAGCAGCTCGACGTTCACTGTCGGGTAACGGTCAGCGTCCGACCAGTGAAGCCCCGGTAGATCGCAAGATCCACCGGGGCTTCACTGTCTTTGCCGGAGCCTCTGCGCGTCCAGCGCGGGTCAGCGGATCTCCAGTCGGACCGAGTCGTAGGCCGCCTCGTTCCAGAGGTGCTCGGCGCCCGCGTTGATCTGCAGGGAGATCTCGTTGCCCTGCGGCTTCAGCAGGGAGGCGTCGAAGGTGAACTCGTTGCGATACGTCCGTCCGCCGCATCCGCTTCGGTAAGTGGCTCCGCGGGCATCGTCAGGCTGGAAGGTCCACACGAATGCCTCGCCGTTGATCGTGACGGTGAGATTGCTCTCTTCCGGAGGCACCGGGAGCGCGGATCCCATCGACCAGGCCGCGAGCCCGACTGAGAGGGTGGCCTGAGCACCCGGCGTCGGGGCACCGTCGAGATCGAACAGGATGCGCCACGGAAGCTCCTGCCGGGTCGCGTGAATCCGGTAGGTCGTCGGCGCCGAGCCGTCGTCACCCGTCACCTGGATCTCGATCACGCTGTGCCGCCCGTCGAGCGGCACCGCGAGACCCGTCGCCGGTACCGGCACGCCGTCGATCGCGACGTGGGCACCGCCGCGGCCGACCGCGTGCACCGTCACCGACTCCTGGTCGAAATGGAAATCGGCCGCGAAGTCCGAGCGGAATGCGCTGAAGCCGGGTACCAGCTCTGCGCCGTCGATGCTCAGGCTCTGCAGCACCGGCACCGCCGCATCGGCGGACACGATCTCCACGGCGTTGATCCGGCCGTCTCCGCTCGCAGCCACGTCGAGCCGGCCCGCGTCGACGGTCACGTCGGCAGTGTGGACGGCATACTCGCCCGTGCCCGCGGTCAGGTCGACAAGCTCGCCGCCGTTGAACGAGATCCGAGTCTTGTTTGCGGCGATGGCGTCGCCGGAGATCACGGTGACCTGGTAGTCGCCGTTCGGAAGCTCCACCGAGAAGGTGTACTGCGACCCGACGGTGAAATCGCGCTGCAGGTCGCCGTCTTGACCGCGATCCCGGGAGGCGACGACACGGTCGAGTCCGAAGCCCCCGATGCCGTAGAGCGTGTTCTGAGCCACTCGCTCGTACCCCTGCGCGACGGGGCTGCCGGCGCTGCCGAAGTCGAAGAGCCGGATGCCCTCGGTATTCTCCGGCACCACGGTGCCCTCGGGGGCCTCGACGAGGTAGGCGCGCTGGTACTGGATATAGTTCCAGGCGGCCTCCGTGCTCTCCCCGACGATGTAGGTCGCGCCCTCGGGGAAGTCCTCGTGGAAGGTCTTGTACAGGCCGTACTGCCGGAAGTCCCTGCCGTTGCGGTATTCGACGGAAGTTCGGTTGGGCGAACCGACCTGGAAGACGGATCGGCCGTGACTCTCGGGGGTCCACAGCATGCGCCCGAGTTGGATGTCCTGGCCGGCGCCGACCTGGACGTCGTCGATCACGTACTCACCCCAGACCCCGTCGCCGTAGATGGTCAAGCGGTACGTGCCCGGTCGCACATTGTCGATTGCGAACTGGCCGCCCTCGTCGATGTCGGACCAGTAGCTGTAGCCGAGCACGGTGCGCTGCATCTCGACGCGGTTGTCGGACAGCACGGCGACAGCGCCCGCGAGGTTCGGCACGCCGGGGATCTGCGCCTTCCCGCGCACGCGCGAGCGTTGAGCCGTGGGAGCCCAGCCTTCCACGCCGAGGCGATCGTAGAACGCCGCGTGCGCATCGAACCGAGCCTGCCGTGCGGCATCTCGCCGCATCGCACGAGGGTCGTCGCCCTGGTTCACGTAGACGAAGTAGGGCCCGTACGTCTTCTGCCATGCCTGACCGGCCTCGACGCGCACCGGCGGCGCGCCGTAGTGGGTCGCGTGCGGCTCGACGAGCAGGACGGGTCCGTCGCTGGTCTGGTGCAGGATCAGGTCCTGCCGCACGGGGCCACCCGTGAAGGCCTCGAGATTCGGGAGCGCCGCCCACATGCCGTAGCCGTTCCCGTACAGTCCGTGCAGGCTGTGGTCCTTCATGTAGACGGCCCAGTCGTACTTCGTGTAATGACGGCGGGGATACGACGACCCCGTCCCCTCGAGGTCGTAGGTCGCGTCCATCACCATGGGCGCCCGCGAGAGTTCGTCTGCCGTCGGCATCTGCGCCGCCGCCTCTCGCCACGGTGTTCCGATGACGTCGTCGGGTACCGACGCGTGAGTGAAGGTGTCGCCGGCCGTGTAGAACACATAGCGATGCTGGTCGATCCGGAACCCGTGGAATGCGGCCGGGTGATCGTAGCTGTACGCGAGGTGCACGCCGGCCTCGCCAGTACGCACGATATGGTGGCGGATCAGCCAGCAGGGCATGTCCCCAGAGGGGCTGTGCCGGAAGGCGATGTCGACGAAGTCCTGCTCGCGCCGGATCGTCAGCCCGTTGTCCGCGGGCGGCAGCGGAAGGCCCGCGCCCTCGCGGACGGTGTTCATGTCGTAGTTGCCGCGGCCCACCATGTTCACACCGCCGTAGACGAGCGAAGTCATCCGACCATTGGACTTGTTCACGGTCAGTTGAATGACCCCGTTGTCGACGATGACCTCGGCATCGGTCTCGGTGACCACGGGCGGCTCCGTCGCAGATGCGGCCGATGCAGCACCGGAAACGGGCTGAACGAGCGGGGCCAGGGCTGTCGCACTGATGCCGAGGATCTTTCCGAAGGTACGCCGCGTCATTGCGTGAGATGAGTTCATGGTCGCCAGTTAACACGATTCAACGCGATCAGGGAAGTAGACATCGGATGAAAAGACTCATATCGTCGAAGGTGTCGCCGAGGAGGCTTCTCGTGCGCCGCGAGCACCGCTAGCGCAAGGAGGGAACCACGATGTCGATCGAAGCGACCGTGCTCAGGAGCTGGACGGGTTGGATTCGTCGAGCGGATCGCGAGCCGTACCGCGAGTACCTGGAACGCACGGGCCTGCGGGAGTACCGAGACACTCCGGGCAATCTCGGTGCCGTGCTGCTGTACCGCGATGTCGAGGATGACCGCACGGAGGTACGAACCCTCTCGCTGTGGCGTTCGCGCGAGGACATCGTCGCCTTCGCGGGTCAGGACATCGAGGCCGCGGTGTTCTACCCGGAAGACGACCGCTACCTGATCGACCGGCAGACCACCGTCGAGCATTTCGACGTGCCCTGGTCTGACGTGCGCAGCGGGTAGCGTTCGGTCGCAGTGCCGACTTCTGGAGCCAGGGTTACTGTGGACCCATGGCCGGCAAGCCCAACAAGACGCACGCGACCGACGCCAGCGTCGATGCCTTCATCGCCGAGCTGCCGAGCGAGACGATGCGCGATGACAGCCGCGCCCTGATCCGGCTCATGCAGGAGCTCACCGGCGAAGCGCCCCGGATGTGGGGGCCGACCATCATCGGCTTCGGCTCGTACCACTACCGCTATGCGAGTGGTCGTGAAGGAGATGCGCCCCTTGCGGGATTCAGTCCGCGCAAGCCCGAGCTGGTGATCTACCTCATGTCCGAGGTGCTGGCGCCCGAGCTGATGGCCACGCTCGGCAAGCACCGGCGCGGCAAGGTCTGCCTGTACGTGAAGCGGCTGGACGACGTCGACCTGGGCGTGCTCACGACCCTGATTCGGCGCTCGATCGCGCTGGCCGAGGAGACGTACCCGCAGGCCTAGCCGGTTTCGGTTCGATGCCGATGGCGGGCCCGAGCGGACGCTTGTCGGACGCGGCCCGCAGACCCGCCACACGATCCTCGGCCAGACGCGTTCAATCGTGCACAGTTCGGGCCGAAAGCAGCGATTTCCGCTCGGTGACCGTACCGTCGAAGGCGAGAATTGCTCCGCAACTCTGACTACAAGGAAGTAGTTCATGACCTCTTCGCGCACCCTCACGAGAATCGCTGCGATCGGCATCACGGGTGTCGTCGTCGCCACCCTGATGAGCGCCAATGCATCACCGGCCGTCGCTGCCCCGAACGCCGTGCAGGCCACGCTCCATGCCTCCCCGACCGGCTCCGGCACGGCGTGCACCAGCACGAGCCCATGTTCGCTCGAGGGCGCCCGCGACCGGGTGCGGCTCATCAACGCCCACATGACGGGTGACATCGTGGTGAAGCTCGCCGGCGGCGACTATGCGATCGGGTCGACGTTCCGGCTGACGGAGAGCAGCAGCATCCATGACTCGGGAACCAACGGATTCACGATCCGCTACGAAGCGGCAGCCGGGGCGACCCCGGTATTCAGTGGGGGGCGATCCATCACCGGGTTCTCGGCAACGAGCGGCAGCGGCTCCACCTCGATCTACTCAGCGCCGCTGCCGTCTGCCGACTTCGCCGTCGGCTTCAACTCGAGGGAGCTGTACGTCAACGGCGTGCGCGCGACGCGCGCCCGCTCGACGACCTCGCCGAGTGGTTTCGTGGCCGGAAACGATGTCAACGTTCCCGCCTACACGGTGCCGACGACCGGTCAGTTCGCCGGCATCGCGTCGTGGACGAACCAGGACGACATGGAAATCGTCAGCCAGAAGTCCTGGAAGATGCGCCGATGGGGGATCGCGTCCGTCAGCGGTTCGACGGCGACCATGGATGCCGCGGGCTGGACGAATGCCTTCACGCAGCCCGGGTACTACCCGAACACGTCGGGCGTGTCGTGGCTCGAGAACGCCAAGGCGCTGCTGGACACACCCGGCGAGTGGTTCCTCGACCGCACGCAGCGGGTCCTCTCCTACATGCCGAAGGCAGGCGAAGACCTCGCAACGGCGTCGGTGGTCTTCGGCGGCACCGTGAAGCTCCTCGACGCAGCGGGCACGTCGTCGACGCCGCTTCGGAACGTCACCTTCGACGGCGTGCGATTCGAGTACGACAGCTGGCTCGAGCCGAGCGACGGAAGTGGCTACGCCGACTTCCAGTCGGGTGCGATCTACCACGCGCCAGGCGATTGGTCGCAGGCGAACTACCTGACTCCGGCCGGCGTCAGCTTCGGCTATGCGAAGTACATCACCGTCAAGAACTGCACCTTCACGCACATGGCCAATGCCGCACTCTCATTCGGCGCCGGAGTGCAGAACAGTGTCATCGACCGGGAACACCTTCAGGGACATCGGAGGCAACGGAATCAATGTCGGCGGCATCACCATCGCCGACCACAACGCGACCGATCCGGCAGTGATCACGCGCAACGTCACGGTGTCGAACAACGACATCACGACCGTCGGCGCACAGTACTACGACAACTCCGCGATCAACGTGGGCTACACCCAAGCGACCGATATCGCCCACAACACGCTTCATGACCTTCCGTACACCGGGATCTCGCTCGGCTGGGGGTGGGGCTACGTCGACACCCTTGGCAGCACGGTGGCCAAGAACAACATCGTCCGTGGAAACAAGATCCACGACTTCATCAAGGCGCTGGACGACGGGGGCGGGATCTACACGCTGGGCAACCAACCGGGCACCAAGGTCGTCGACAACTACATCTACGGCGACAAGAAGCCATACGGCAACCTCTACCGCGACAACGGGTCGGGGTTCATTCTCGACACCAACAACGTCGTCAGCAAGCAGGACACCACGATGAACACGTGGTACTTCACGAATGTCGGAAGTGGCGGCTATTGGAACGCGCACGACAACGTCAGCCAGGGGAACTACTACTCGGCGGGCATGACGAACAACGGTGCCAGCGGCCAGAACACGGTGGGTTCCAACACGTCCGTCGCACTGTCGGGAGGCGCGTACCAGTGGCCGGTCGGGGCGCAGAACGTCATCAGCCAGTCCGGCGTCGGCGGAGCGAACATCACGGCCGTCGGTGAGGTTCCGATCTCACAGGGCAAGGTGGCCACGGCGTCCTCGATCTACTCGGCGCCGTACGATGCGTCGAAAGCCGTCGACGGCGATCCGACGACGCGGTGGGCGCAGCTCGGCGGAGCGCCCGACCCGTCGTGGCTCCGGGTCGACCTGGGCGCGAACCACGCGATCACGCGGATCAACACGTCCGCGTACCTCCTCAGCGGGTTGGGCATGAAGTACACGATCGACTACTCGGTCGACGGAACGACGTGGAGTTCGTACGTGGACAAGACGTCGGAGGCGAACGTGCCTGGTGAGGAGGTGAAGGCCGGTCTCGTGATCGCGCGGTACGTGAGGCTGAATTTCACCGACACGCAGTTCCAAGGTGGAAGCATCTTCCAGTTCGATGTGTACGGGACCGTCCCACCGCCCCTCTCGCAGGGGAAGCCGGCGACGGCGTCGTCGATCTACTCCGAGCCGTATGACGCCTCGAAAGCGGTCGACGGCGACACGACGACACGGTGGGCGCAACTGGGTGGTGCGCCGGATCCCTCATGGCTCAAGGTCGACCTCGGCGCCGATCACACGGTGACGAGTGTCAGCACGCTCGCGTACCTCCTGTCGGGGCACGCGGTGAGGTACAAGATCCAGTACTCCACCGATAACACGACGTGGAACACGTTCGTGGACAAGACCACCGTCGACTCCATTCCGGGAACGGATGCCGCGCCCGGGGGATCCGTCACCGCACGGTACGTGCGGATCACGTTCACCACGACCTACGCCCAGGGCGGAAGCATCTACCAGTTCGACGTCGCCGGGTACTAGGCGAGGGCCGGAGCGGCCCGGCGAGTCCAACTAGCGTGGACGTATGAGCCACGCCGACACGTCGCCGCCGTACCTCGACGAGCACGCACTGACGATCGAGGCGAGCCGCGAGGCGGTGTGGCGCTCGTTGCTCGCGATGCCGGACTCGATGATCTCGGCAACCTTCGCGCGCCTCCTCGGGTGCGTCGACGCCGAGGCATCCGGACCCCGACCGCTGACCGAGGGCTCGGTCGTACCGGGATTCCGCGTCGTCACCGCCGACGTGCCGAGCGAGCTCGCCCTGGCCGGCCGCCATCACTTCTCCGACTACCTGCTCGTCTTCCGCCTCGACGAGCTCGCGCCCGACCGCACACGAATCCGCGCCGAGAGCCGTGCGGCGTTCCCCGGCGCGAGGGGAGCCGTCTATCGGATGCTCCTCCTCGGCACCGGCGGCCATGTGCTCGTCACCCGCCGAATGCTGGCCGCGGTGAAGCGCAGCGCCGAGCGGCGGCCCTGAGCAGCTCGGTGACGGATGTCGCGAGGGCGAGCATGATGGAGGGATGCCGACCTCCCTCGTCATCGTCTCCGACACGCACGTCCCGAAGCGAGCACGAGCGCTTCCCCCGGTGCTGTGGGACGCAATCGAGGCAGCCGACCTGGTGATCCATGCGGGCGACTGGGTGGAGGTCGCGTTGCTCGACGAGCTCGAGGCGCGGTCCGCGCGACTCGTCGGCGTGGTGGGCAACAACGACGGGGCCGAGCTGCGGGCGCGACTGCCGGAGGTCGCGACGGCGGTGGTCGATGGCATCCGCCTCGCCGTCGTGCACGAGACGGGTCAGGCGACCGGTCGCGAGCAACGCATGGACGTCGCGTTCCCCGACATCGACCTGCTCGTCTTCGGGCACAGTCACATCCCGTGGGACACGGTGTCGCCGGCCGGCATGCGCTTGCTGAACCCGGGTTCGCCGACCGATCGCCGGCGCCAGCCCGCCGGCACGTTCATGACCGCGATCGCCGCCGACGGGCGCCTCCGAGATCTCGAACTGGTGGCCGTCGATCCGCCGCGCCGCGGCTGACCACCCGGCTAGCCTTGGCCGAGGCGGTGGTATCGGCGGTCGTGGTAGACGAGCGGCGGCGCAGGCGGCCCGAGGCGCACCTCGAGCACTTCGGCGGCGACGAGGGACGAGCTGCCGACCGGCACGATGTGCAGTGCCCGGCACCGCAGTGCCGCGGGCACATCGTCGAGCAGCGGCTCTCCGGTGTCGAGACGCGACCATCCCTGCTCGGCGGTGAAGCGCGGCGCACCCGAGTGGGCGAAGGCCTGGGCGAGGTCGAGGTGCCGGTCAGCGAGGAGATGCACGACGAACGTGTCGGCCGAGAGGAGAGCGCCCGCGGAGCCCGTTGCGCGCGTTACCGAGAAGGAGAGCGCCGGAGGATCGAGCGCGACCGAGGCGACGCTCGACGCGGTCAACCCGACGGGACCAGAATCGGTGGTCGCCGTGATGAGCGCGATGCCGGCGGGGTGCACGCGAAACGCCGCCTTGAAGTCCGCGGCACGGGTCGTCGCCACCGGCCGCGTCGGGGCATCCGTCATGCGGGATGCACCTGGGGCGGCAGTGCGGCGACGAGCGGGTGGTCGAAGTCGAGCATGCCGGTCTTCGCGGCGCCGCCGGGTGAGCCGATGTCGTCGAAGAACTCGACGTTCGCCTTGTAGTAGTCGGCCCACATGTCGGGCAGGTCGTCTTCGTAGTAGATCGCCTCGACGGGACACACCGGTTCGCAGGCGCCGCAGTCGACGCATTCGTCGGGGTGGATGTACAGCGACCGCTCACCCTCGTAGATGCAGTCGACCGGGCACTCGTCGATGCACGCCTTGTCTTTGAGGTCGACGCACGGCAGGGCGATCACGTAGGTCATCGGGTGGCCTTCATCACTCGCATGCATCCAAGCTAAAACCTCAAGTACCCTTGAAGTCAAAACGAGAGGGCACGGATGCCGCAGCACGACGAAATCGGATCGAGTGAGACGTCGGCGACGCGACACGCGCCCGACGAACTGCTGACCGTCGGTGAGATGAGCCGCCGCACGGGCGTCGCGCCGTCGGCACTCCGCTTCTACGAAGAGCTCGGACTCATCGCGTCGCACCGCACGGGCGGCAACCAGCGGCGCTACCCGCGGCACATGCTGCGTCGGGTGTCGCTCATCGCCGTCGCGAAGCGCCTCGGCATCCCGCTGTCCGACGTGCAATCGGCATTCGAGAACGTGCCGCTCGACAGCACCCCGAGCCACGACGACTGGCAGCGCGCCTCGCGCCGCTGGAAACGGCAGCTCGAGGAGCGCCGGCTCGGCATCGAACGGCTCGAACAAGAGCTCACCGGATGCATCGGCTGCGGATGCCTCTCGATGAAGGCCTGCGGCCTGCTGAACCCCGACGACGCCCTCGGCGACGACGGCGCCGGTCCGCGACGGCTCGACGCCTCCGCGTGACCGGCCGCCCGCACGATAGCCGCACACCGGGCGATCGTCCATCCCCTTTCAGGGCCGAGCCGAAGATCGTTGACTTGCAGTGCGGGCGCCGGTGCTCGACGGAGACGAGACGAGAGGGCTGACCATGACCGACGCGACGGGAATGCCGTACGACGAGGAGCAATGGCAGGAGACGGTCACGAACGACGCCGTGGCCGGTGAGACGGTGCTGCCCGGAGTGGGCGACGGCAACGACGGCCCGACGGGCGGCTCGCCACGCGAGCAGGAGCCCATCTACGCCGAGAACGACCTCGCTGACGAGGAGATCGACCTCGACGACGAACCCTGACCCTCGGGACTCGACCGGACGGTCGAGCGGTGAAGCGTCGGCGGACGCCGGAGCGACGTCCGCCGATACCCGCCTCAGCCGGCGGTGACGATGCGGGTGACCTCGGCGAGCACGTCGTGGTTGCTCGGCGCGTCGACGCGATCGGTGCGGGTCATGATCGCGAGGGTGACCGGGGCCTCTCCCGGTCGCCAGATGATGCCGGCATCGTTGACGACGCCGTAGCCGCCCAGCCCGGTCTTGTCGGCGAGTTCGAACGGCGGGGTCAGGCCCGCGAGGATCCGCCGGCCCGACGTCGTGTTGCGCAGCATCCACTCCTGCAGGCGTGCGCCGGTGAGCGCGCCGGCACCGTGATCGAGCATGAGCAGCTGGAACAGGTAGGCGATGTCGTCGGGTGTGGACGTGTCGCGTTCGTCGCCGGGAATCGCCTCGTTGACCTCGGGCTCGTCGCGGTCGAGGCGGGTTCGGGTCGCGCCGAGCGACTTCGCGAAGGTGGTGACCGCCTGGGTGCCCCCGAGTTCGCGCAGAAGCAGGTTTCCGGCGGTGTTGTCGCTGTAGCGGATGGCCGCGTCGGCGAGTTCCTCGGGCGTCGCGTGCCAGGTCTGGGTGTTAAGTTTCGTCGCCGTGCCGACGACGTCGTCGATCGTGAAGGGGATCGGCCTGGTCCAGTAGTCCTCGTCGTAGCCGCGCGCCCGTACGAGCGCACCGGCGGCGAGGCTCTTGAACAGCGAGCACATCGGGAAGAGCTCCTCGCCGCGGTAGCGGAATGCCCTGCGCGAGCCGTGCACCAACGCCGTGACGCCGATGGTGACCGAGTTCGCCTGCTCGAGCGCGCGGATGGCCTCGTTCATCCGTCCGCGCCCGTCGAACGACGGTGACGCGACGGCCGGTGAGCCGGTGAGCGTGGTGGCGGCGACGCCGGCGGTTGCGATGCCGCCGAGGGCGAGGATCGAGCGCCGGGAGATGGATGTGTTCGGAATTCGTTGGGTCATGGCGGGAGTCTCGCGCGGCCCGATCGATGCAGGCAAAGCACTTCACCGACGCATCAATGCAAGAATCGCATGCATGCCCCGACAGCTTGACCTCCGAGCCGCCTGCGAGGCGTTCGTCGCCGTGGCCGAGCGTGAGAGTTTCACCGCCGGCGCGAGCGCTGCCGGAGTCACCCAATCGGTCGCGAGCCGCCGCGTGGCCGCCCTCGAAGACCACCTCGGTGCACGCCTGTTCGATCGATCCTCTCGTCGAGTGGCGTTGACGGCGTTCGGCCGCGGGGTACTGCCGAGCGCGGTCAAGCTCGTGACCGCGGCGCAGGAGCTCTCCGACGACGCGGGTCGTGCGTCGCACCTCACGGTGACCGTCGGCGTCCCGCTCCACACCGACCCCGCTGCCGCAGCCAGGTTGCGCGCCGCTGCCGGTGCGCAACGGATGCTCATCGACCTCGTGCCCGGGCTGCCCGCCGAGCGAGCCGAGGCGCTCGGAACGGGCCGCCTGCAGCTCGCCCTCGAACACGTGGAGCCCGACCGGGCCCGGTGGTCGACCCGGCTCGGGGTGGCGACGGCCCGGGTGCACGAATCCGCCAACGATTTCTTCTTCGCCGAGCTCAGGCCGAGACGCGGGCGCAGCACCGTGCGCCGTCTCTGGCTGCAACCGGAGGATGACGTGCCGGCCGTGCGAGACCGTGTGGAACGCGTGCGCAACGGTGCCGCTCTTGCGCCCTCCCAGCTGCGCATCGCCCGCTCGGTCGTCAGCGCCATGTCGGAGGCGATCGGCAGCGACGACCTCGTGCTCTGCTCCCTGCGTGAGGCGAGGGAGTTCGGCCTGGGATGGCGTCCGCTCGGCGATGTCCACCTGATGCGCGGCTATGCACTCTCCTCTCGCGATGGCGACCTGGCCGTCCGCTTCATGACGGCGGCCGGACCGTTGCTCGCCGCCATGCTGCGATCGGATGGCGCTCATCAGGCGGAACACGCCGTCGCAGCGGAGCCCGGACCGAAGAATGCCGGCCATGCAGAGTGACCGCACCGCCCTTCGGGATGCTGCAGCCGTGCTCGACGATGCCGGGCTGCGCGCGTCGATCGCCGTTCGCGACCTGCGGTCGGGCCGTGGCATCGCGATGGGCGCAGATGAGCCGTACCCGCTGGCGTCGGTGGTCAAGCTCCCGCTCGCCCTCGCGATCCTGCAACGGTTCGCGAGGGGCGATCTCGATCCCGCGCAGCCGGTGCACCTCACCGACGAGGAGCGCACCCCGGGTCTCACCGGACTCTGCCGGTTCGGGCATCCCGCCACCGTCGCGGTCGAGGATCTGCTCTACCTCGCGGTGTGCGCGAGCGACGACACCGCGGCCGACGCACTCTTCGCCCTGTGCCCGCCTCGCGAGGTCACCGACGCGCTGCGCGACCTCGACATCACCGACATCACCGTGCGGCACTCGATTCGGGAGCTCCATCGCACGCTCGCCAGCAGGCTGTCGCCGGAGGAGATGCCGCAGGCGCTGACGCTCGCAATACAGGCATCGACGGCGGGAAAGGGCCACTTGATCCCGCAGCTCGACGTGACGAGCGCCAACTCGGGCACGGTGCGAGCGCTCGTGCAGCTTCTCGAGGCCATCTGGCGAAGCCCGCACCTCAGCGGAGTCAAGACACCGCTCCGTCGCCTGCTCGGCATGAACCTCATGCGCCAGCGGCTCGCACCCGACCTCGAGTCCGACGATGCGGCGTGGCACTCCAAGACGGGCACCTTCCTGCATCTCCGGCACGAGGTCGGCGTGCTCGAGCATTCCGATGGCGGCGTGTTCGCCATCGCGGTGCTGAGCGAGTCGTCCGTGCCGGCGCAGCGGCAGCCCGCGGCCGAGCAGGCCTTGGGGCTCGCGGCGAAGCTGCTGCACGATCGCGTGCGCGCGGCGGGCTCGGCGTGAAAGAGGGGCGGATGCCGCGGTATCCGCCCCTCTCGTCAGCTGTTCGCGCTACGCGACGGTCTCACTGTCACGCTTCGGCAGCTTCCAACCCGGCCGCACGAAGTGGCACGTGTACCCGTTGGGGTACTTCTCGAGGTAGTCCTGGTGCTCGGGCTCAGCCTCCCAGAACGGCCCCGCGGGGGTGACCTCGGTCGTCGCCGGCCCCGGCCAGAGCCCGGACGCATCGACGTCGGCGATCGTCTCGTGCGCGATGACCTCCTGCTCGTCGGTCGTCGGGAAGATCGCCGAACGGTAGCTCGTGCCGATGTCGTTGCCCTGGCGGTTCTTCGTCGACGGATCGTGGATCTGGAAGAAGAACTCGAGCAGGTCGCGGAACGACTCGACCTCGGGGTCGAAGATGATCTCGATGGCCTCGGCGTGGGTGCCGTGGTTGCGGTACGTCGCGTTGGGCACGTCGCCGCCGGTGTAGCCGACCCGCGTGCTCAGCACCCCGGGACGCTTGCGGATCAGGTCTTCCATGCCCCAGAAGCATCCGCCCGCGAGGATGGCGGTCTCGGTTCGTGTGGTCATCGTGCGTTCTCCTGGTTCTCGAACAGTGCGCGGTATCGACCGTAGCCCGCCTCGTCCAGCTCGGCGAGCGGGATGAAACGAAGGGCCGCGGAGTTCATGCAGTAGCGCAGGCCGCCCGCCTCGGCGGGACCGTCGTCGAAGACGTGGCCGAGATGGCTGTCGGCGGCCGACGAGCGCACCTCCACGCGCTTCATGAACAGCGACCGGTCGGTCTTCTCGATGACCGCGTCGGGCTCGACCGGCTTCGTGAAGCTCGGCCAGCCCGAGCGGCTGTCGTACTTGTCGGTCGACGCGAAGAGCGGCTGGCCCGAGACGACGTCGACGTAGATGCCGGGCTCGTGGTTGTTCCAGTACTCGTTGCGGAAGGCCGGCTCGGTACCGTCCTCCTGGGTGACCTGGTACTGCTGCGGGGTGAGACGGGCGAGGGCCTCTGGAGTCTTGCGGTAGTCGGATGACACGGTTCCTCCTTGATCGGCGCCGCTGGCTGCGGCGTCATCAGGGAAAACGACGGCGGGGCCAGTGCTGTTCCGCGAATGCGCCCGCCCCGCTGTGGGTTCGCTGTGAACGGATGCTCGCACCCTCGCACTGGGTCGTGACATCCGTCGCCCGTTGTGGTCTGCTGGGAGGACGCCGGTGCCGGTCGATCGATCGAGCGGTGGGGGTCCGGCCGATGCGGCAGGAGGCCGATATGTGTCGATGGCTTGCGTACACCGGAACACCGGTGCTCATCGATGAACTGCTCTACAAGCCGGCGAACTCGCTCGTCGTGCAGAGCCTGCACAGTCGGCTCGGCGCCGAGACGACGAACGGCGACGGCGTGGGCGTCGGCTGGTACGACGAACTGCCGACACCCGGGGTGTTCCGCAGCACGGAGCCGGCCTGGCACGACCGCAACCTGCACGAGCTCGCCGAACACGTGCGGTCGGGCTTGGTGTTCGCGCACATCCGCGCCTCGAGCGGCTCGCCGGTGCAGCAGACGAACTGCCACCCGTTCCGCTACGGGCGATGGCTCTGGATGCACAACGGGCTGATCTCGCAGTTCGCCGAACTGAAGCGCGACCTCGCGTTCGCGGTCGACCCCGAACTGTATCCGCACATCCAGGGCTCGACGGACTCCGAGATCCTGTTCCACCTCGCGCTCACCTTCGGGTTGCACGACGACCCTCCGGCCGCCGTGGCGCGGGCGATCGCGTTCGTCGAGCACGTGGCGGAGCAGCACGGCGTGCCGTATCCGATGCAGGGCACCATCGCGACGACCGACGGAGAGCGGCTGTGGGCGTTCCGTTACTCGACCGAGGGACGCACCCGCTCGCTGTACCGCAACACCGACGTCGCCACGTTGAAGCTCCAGTATCCCGATAACCCGCTCCTGCACGGCCTCAGCGATGCGACGCGCATCGTCGTCTCCGAACCGCTCGGCGACCTGAAGGGCGCCTGGCGCGAGGTTCCCGAGGGCAGTTGCCTCGTCGTCGAAGACGGCGAGGAGGAGGTGCGGCCGTTCGCGCCGATGCCGTTCGCCATGGTCTGAGTCCGGGGGCATCCGTCCGGCACACCCTTGCGAACATGAGGATGCCTCTTTAGTCTGTGCGGATTGGCAACTCCCGCGAGTGAAGACGCCCGCGGATCGAGAGCACGAGTCGATCGCCCCGTGGCGTGCGACTCCCGGTGAACCAACATGCGCAACGAGCCCGGAGACGTCGACCACCGCTGTGCCCGAACCGGGCACCCGAGGCGAACAGGTCAAGGCTCACCGCCGATCACGCCGATGGCGCGCCGCGCTCGCCGCTGCGGCCGTCATCGCGCTCGGCGTCACCGCCGGCACCGGGCTGATCGTGCAGACGACCGTCGAAGAGCAGCAGGCGCGCATCGCGGAGACGGCAGCCCTCACGGAGAGCGTCGACCTGGACGCGAGCCAGCTCGACGCTCACGCGGGCATCCTGACCGCACGCGCCACGCAGGCGGCCGAGCAGGCCCTGAGCGGCGCAGAGGCCGCGATCGCCGAAGCGAACGGGAAGTCGGATGCCGCCGCGCTCGCCGCGTCCGTCTCGGCGCTGAAGTCCTTCGAGCTCCTCGCACCCGAGCGGGTCTTCGCCCTCGTGGAGGAGACCGAGGCGCACGTCGCGACGGTGCGCGCGGGGATCGCCGAGTTCGATCGCATCGCCGCAGAACGGGCCGCGGCCGAGCGGGCGGCTGCCGAGCGTGCCGCGGCGGAAGCCGCCGCAGCCGAGCGTGCGGCCGCGGAAGCTGCGGACGCGGCAGCGCAACCGAAGCCGGGGAGCCGCGGCTCGCCGTCGACACCCGCACCGCCCTCGAACCCGAGCGAGGCCCAGGCCATCGCCCGCGACGTGATGGCGTCGCAGTACGGCTGGGGTGACGACCAGTTCGGATGCCTCGTGGCGTTGTGGAACTACGAATCGGGCTGGAACGTCTACGCCAGCAATCCCAGCGGCGCCTACGGAATCCCGCAAGCTCTGCCAGGCTCGAAAATGGCCACGGCGGGCGCCGACTGGCAGACGAGCGCGCGTACCCAGATCATCTGGGGACTCGGCTACATCTCCGGTCGGTACGGGACGCCGTGCGGCGCCTGGGGTCACGTTGAGGCGAACGGCTGGTATTGAACACCCGACAACAGGGTGTTCGTCGAGCAACCGTTGTGATGACTTTCACAGGAAGAAATGAGGGTTCGTACAGAACCTCTCGGCAGACTGGCCGTTTCGCCCGGGCGCCCCCGCGCCCGTGGAACGTCGAGCAAGAGTCCGATGCGACAGCAAGCGACTCGCCCCGTGAAAGATATGCAGAACCAGAACCCCTCACCCAACTCCATCGAAACGCAGAACGAGCCCGCGCCCCACGGCCGACGGGCTCGCCGCATGTCGTCGACCGGCTGGCGTCGCGGCCCGATCCTCGCGGCCGGCGCGGTCGCCGCGATCGGCGCCATGGTCGGCACCGGATTCGCCGTGCAGTCCGCCGTCGCGGCGCAGAGTGAGAGCGTCGCGGCGACCGCCGCGCTCACCGAGGCCTTGAACCCCGACATCGAGCAGCTCGGCTCCCACGCCGGCATCCTCGAGGCTCGTGCGGTCAAGCAGGCCGCCGACACCCTCACCGCAGCGAGCGCCACGCTCGCTGCAGCGCAGGGGAAGGCGGATGCCTCGCAGCTCTCGTCGTCCGTCGCCGCACTCGACGACTACAAGCTGCTCGCGCCCGAGCGGGTGTTCGAGCTCGTCGACGCGACGGAGACGCAGACTGCGACCGTGCACGCCGCCGTCGTCGAGGCCGACCGCATCGCCGCGGAGCAGGCCGCCGCCGCAGCCGCTGCGGCTGCCGCCGCCAAGGCCGCCGCCGACGCCGCTGCCGAGGCCGAGGCCGAGGCCGGGGCAGGGACATCCGGCCCGGTGTCGCGCCCGTCTGGTCCGTCGAACCCGAGCGGTGCCCAGGCCATCGCCCGGGACATGCTCGCCCAGCGTGGCTGGGGCGACGACCAGTTCGGATGCCTCGTGTCGCTCTGGAACAAGGAATCGGGCTGGAACGTCTACGCCTCGAACCCCTCGAGCGGTGCCTATGGCATTCCCCAGGCCCTGCCCGGCAGCAAGATGGCCACGGCCGGTGCCGACTGGCAGACCAACGCCGCCACCCAGATCAGCTGGGGACTCGGCTACATCTCCGCCCGCTACGGCACGCCGTGCGCGGCGTGGGACACGTCGGAGTCGCAGGGCTGGTACTGATCAGCAGCACGGCGTTCCACGGCTGACCCGTTCAGCCGTGGAACGCCGTGGCTGTCGTCGCGGCCGCGTCCGTCCCGCGACCGGTTCAGCGTGTCAATCCGCTGTGCGAGGCATCCGCGCTCGATAGCCTGACGGGATGAGCGAACGCGGGGGAGCCGGGCCGGCTGCAGCGCCGCGCGAGAACGGCATCGTGGCCCTGGGCAAACGCGTCACCGCGTGGGCTCTGGCACGCAAGCCCGTGCGCGCGTTCATGCTCTACCTCGAGCATCACGGTCCGATGCTCGCCGACAGCGTGACGTATCGCACGCTGTTCTCGGTGTTCGCGGGCGTCTTCCTGGGGTTCGCGATCGGCGGCATCTGGCTCTCGGGCAACGAGACCGCGATGGACGCGCTCGTCAACACCATCGGCGCGGCGATCCCGGGCCTGCTCGGCGACGACGGGCTCATCTCGCCCGACGACCTGATCCAGCCGCTCACCCTCAGCATCGCGGGGGCGTTCGCGCTCGTCGGTCTCGTGGGTGCCGCGATCGGCGCGGTGGGATCGCTGCGCATGGCGTTCCGCGACCTCGGCGACCAGCCCGACGACCAGACGTTCTTCGTCTGGGTGCTCCTTCGCGACCTGGTGCTCGCGGTCGGCTTCGGCCTGGCGCTGGCCGTGGCGGCGGCCGTGACCTTCTTCAGCACGACCGCACTCGGCGCGATCTTCGGGTGGCTCGGCATCTCGATACACGACGAGGCGTTCAACTGGACGACGCGCGGCGTCTCGATCCTCGTCATCTTCGCGATCGACACGCTCGTGGTCGCCGTGATGTTCCGGCTCCTCTCCGGCCTGCGCCCGAGCGCGCGTTCGCTGTGGACCGGGGCGGTGCTCGGTGGCATCGGGCTCACCGTGCTGCAGGAGCTCTCGAGTCTCTTCGTCGGCGGTGCGGCGAACAACCCGCTGCTGGCGTCGTTCGGCTCGCTCATCGCCCTGCTGATCTGGTTCAACCTGTCCAGCCAGGTGATCCTCATCGCCGCGGCGTACATCATCACCGGCATCGACGAGGAGCATGACCGGGTGCATGCCGTCCACGGGGCACCGACGTTCGCGATGCGCCGCCTGCAGCACGCCGAGCGACGTGCGACGGATGCCGCGGCCGAGCTCGCGTCCGCACGCGAGGCCGTCGCCCGAGAACGCGCACACGACTGAGCGCGCGCGATCGTCTGCGCCGGGACGGCGCGCGAGTCAGCGCGGCGGCTGCCGGTCGGGCGGGAGGTCGGAGTCGGGCTCGACGATCTCGACGACCTCGACGTCGTACTCGGCGGTGTCGACCTCGGTGTCGTCATCGAGCTCGTCGGCGTCGATCACGTCCTCGACCTCGGCGTACTCCTCTTTCGGCAGGGCCGCGTCCAGCGGCAACTCGGAGTCCGTGTACTCGCCGCCCCTGCGGGCGAACTCGTCGCCCCGGTGGGCGCCTGCACCAACCGTGTCCGACATGATTCCTCCGATCATTGAGGCGTCGGCGATCGCCGCAGCCACTGCTCACGGTAGGCGCGGTGCCCCCCGGCCATGAAGGGGATTGACGCGGCCGGGGGAGTCGGGTAGCAGAATGGGCAGATGCCGACCGTGCTGCATTTCGTCAGGTCCGTGATCTCCCCGCTCACGCGCACGCGGCTGTTCCGGTGGGCCGGGCCGCGGGCGCTGCCGCCCATCGAACGTGCGATCGCGTGGCTCACTGGTGGCCGGGTGCAGCTGAGCGCCCTCCTCGTGCCGTCGCTCGTGCTGCACACGACGGGGGCCAAGTCGGGTGCACCGCGCGACACGGCGCTCATGTACACGCCCGATGGAATGGGCCGGGCGATCGTCGCCGGCACGAGCTTCGCTCAGGAGCGGCATCCGGCGTGGACCTACAACCTGCTCGCGCACCCCGACGCGGCGATCACCGTGCGAGGCCGGCGGATGCCGGTGCGCGCGAGCCTCATCGGCGGCGACGAGCGCAATGCCGCCTGGGCCCGCATCGAGGCGCAGTGGCCCGGCTATCGCGCCTACGAGCGCGAGTCGGGACGGGTCGTCCGGCTGTTCCGCCTGCAGCCCGTCGCTGATCCGCATCACGCCTCGATGTGAGCCTGCATTCGAATGCCGCGGCGTCCTCCAGCCGGCATCCAGTCGCTGACTCTACGCTTGACAGATGACGCGACGACGGCCGAGCGAGCCGATCTACAGTGCGGCGATCATCGCCGGGCGTGGGCTGTTCGGTTTCTGGCGGCTCAAGCGTCGGGTCTCGGGCGTCGAGCACGTTCCGGCGACCGGGGGCGCGGTGCTCGCGATGACGCATTTCGGCTACCTCGAGTTCGCCCTCGTCGAGTGGACGACCTGGCTGTCGAACCGTCGCCGCATCCGCTTCATGGCCAAGCAGGGCGTGTTCGACAAGCCCGTTGTGGGCGCCCTGCTGCGGGGCATGCGCCACATACCCGTCGACATGAAGGCGGGAGCGGCCGCCTACGCGAAGGCGGTCACGGCCCTCCGCGGCGGTGAACTGCTCGGCGTCTTCCCCGAGGCCGGCGTGAGCGCGTCGTTCACGGTGCGCGAGCTCAAGACGGGCGCGGCGCGGCTCGCGGCCGAGGCCGGCGTTCCGATCATCCCCGTCGCGGTCTGGGGCGGGCAGCGCCTGATGACCAAGCGCCGGCGCATCCGGTTCGCCGAGCGCTTCGGCGTGCCGGTGAGCTTCGCCTTCGGCGCGCCGATCGTCGTCGGTGCCGACGACGAACCGCATGCCGTCACGGCGCGGCTCCGCGCGACGCTGCAGGCGCTCGTCGATCGCCTGCAGGCCGAGTACCCCGTCGACGGAACGGGCGCGTGGTGGCAGCCGCGCCACTTGGGCGGCGCCGCCCCTACCCCTGAGGAGGCAGCGGCGGCCGACGCCGCGCGCGACGCTGCACGCAACGATGCTCGCGGCGCCGAAGCCGAGGGCTGAGCCGGAAGCACCGCCGCGGCCTCGCGGGGATCCCGACCGGCGTCGCGGACGGTCGTCGTCGGATCCCGAGCAACGCGAGACAACCTCAGCCCTGCGGGGTTAGGCTCGGAGCATGTGCAGGAACATCCACACCCTCCACAATTTCGAGCCCGCCGCCACCAACGACGAGGTGCACGCGGCCGCCCTGCAGTTCGTGCGCAAGGTGAGCGGATCGACGAAACCGTCGAAGGCGAACGCCGAGGCGTTCGATCGGGCGGTCGCCGAGATCGCGCACATCACCCGCCATCTGCTCGACGACCTCGTGACGACTGCGCCGCCCAAAGACCGAGACGTCGAGGCGGCGAAGGCGCGGGCGCGGTCGGCCCAGCGCTACGCCACCGTCTGATCCGGATGCCACGCGCGGTCGCTGCGGCGTGCGTCTGCGCGTCCAGACGACGCGCCGTCACCGGCGTGCGGTAGCGTCGCAGCCATGGCCGCCGACGCTGCTCTGCTCACTGTCCCAGGTCCGCACGGTGATCGCACGGTGCGGGTCTCGAGCCCGACGCGGGTGATCTGGCCCGAGGCCGGCATCACGAAGCTCGAGCTCGCCGAGTACTTCATCGCGGTCGGCGAGGCATTCGTCGCCGCGAACGGCGATCGCCCGATCTCACTGCAACGCTTCTCGGGCGACGTCACCGGTGAGCAGTTCTTCTCGAAGAACCCGCCCAAGGGCGCACCCGAGTGGGTGCGCTCGGTGCCCGTGACGTATCCGAGCGGCCGGAAGCATCCGCAGCTCGTCATCGACGAACCGGCCACCGCGGTCTGGGCGGCGCAGATGAACACGATCGTCTTCCACCCCTGGGCCTCGCGTGCTGAGCGCTCCGACTACCCCGACCAATTGCGCATCGACCTCGACCCGCAGCCGGGTACCGGCTTCGCCGAGGCCGTGCCCGCCGCGCTCGCGCTGCGTGAGCTGTTCGGCGAGGTCGGCCTGACGGCGTTCGTGAAGACCTCGGGCAGCCGGGGAATCCACGTCTTCGCGCCGATCGAGCCCGAGCACGAGTTCCTCGATGTGCGGCACGCCGTCATTGCACTGGGGCGCGAACTCGAGCGTCGCATGCCGGCCGAGGTCACCACCAACTGGTGGAAGGAGGAGCGCGGCGACCGCATCTTCATCGACTACAACCAAGCCAATCGCGACCGCACGATGGCGGGCGCCTACAGCCCGAGGCCCCTGCCGCACGCCTCGGTCTCATGCCCCCTCGAGTGGGAGGAGCTCGAGACCACCGACCCGAAGGCCCACACCATTCGCACGGTGCCCGCTCGCCTGGCCACCTCGGGCGACCCGTGGGCCGGCATGCACGAGCACCCGGGCCGCATCGACGTGCTGCTCGAGTGGTGGCAACGCGATCTCGACGCCGGGCTCGGCGAGCTGCCGTTCCCGCCCGACTTCCCGAAGATGCCGGGCGAGCCGATGCGGGTCCAGCCGAGCCGCGCCCGCAATCCCGACTGAGCAGCCCGGCCCGAGAGACCGGCTCAGTCGAGCCCGGCGACCTCGTCGTAGCCCGGCGTCCCGGGAGTCGGTGCGAAGGTGCCCTGTGCGATCTCTTGGGCCGCCGCCGAGATGGCGCCGAGCGACATCCGGAACAGGAGCGAGCCGGTGCTCACCCGCACCACCCCGAGTCGGGTGAGCTCCGGCACGCCGATCTCCGGCTGCACGAGCACGTTGAGTGGGGCCGGGATATCGCGCACGAGCGCACTGACCGCGGGCGGCGACAGCACGCCAGGCACGAAGATGCCCGACGCGCCAGCGTCCAGATACTGTCGCGCCCTCGAGATGGTCTCCGCGTGGCGTTCCTCCGCGTCAGCCGCGCTGGCGATCCAGAACGAGTCGGTGCGCGCGTTCAGGTACAACCCGGGCGCGGCCGCGGCGATCGCGGCGACCTTCGCCGCGGCGTCGCGTGCGTCGACGAGTCGGCCCGAGGCATCCGAGTCCTCGATGTTGACGCCGACCACCCCCAACTGCGCGAGACGCCCGGCGAACCGGCCGACCGCGTCGGGGTCGTCGGAGAATCCGGCCTCGAGATCGACGGTCACCGCGATGCCCGCTGCTGAGATGCGTCGGGCGAGCTCGAACGTGTCGTCGCGGGTCTCGCCGCTGCCATCGCGCTTGCCTGCGCCGAACGCGACCCCGAGGCTCGTCGTGCCGATCGCGGTGTGACCCGCGGCGTGCAGCCACCGAGCCGACGCGAGGTCCCAGGCGTTCGGAAGCACGATGGGTGCGCCGGGTCGATGCAGGGCGTGGAACTCAGCGGGACTCAGCATGAGCGGCCTCCTCGGTCGCGGGTTTCGGTGCGTCGGTCGTGGGTTCGCTCGCGCGGGCGCGGCGCAGTTCGTCGATGATCGCCGCGGCGATCGCCAGCGCGAGGTGGGGCGCCGGGCACGCTCGTGGTCCCGCGCCGAAGGCCAGCGTGCGCGGCTCGGCGGCGGCGGCCGCGGCTTCACGGTCGGGCCCGTCGAGCCTGAGCACCACGAGTGCTCCGTTCGGCGAGACACGGCGGGTGAGCGGCACGGGGGAGTCGTCGCGAAGGGTCTCGAGCAGCAGCGCGCGCGTCGACGGCGATGACGGCGATGCGTCGGCGGATGCCTCGAGCCGCCGCACCGCGCCCTCCACGAGTGCCGCCGTGGCGGTGAACGCCTGCACGAGGAGCTGCACGGCCAGCACCCGAGCTTCGGCGTCGGTGCCGCTTGGGGCGGCGGAGAGCAGCCGCGTGATCGCGAGGTCCTCGGCCGCGGCATCCGTCGGCGCACCGCTCGCGTAGCGGTGGGCGACCGTCGCGACGAGCGGCGGCAGCGCTGGGGGATCGCTGAAGCCGAGCGCCTCGGCGAGCGTCGCCACCGGAACGCTCCGAGCGATCGCCGCGACCTCGACGCGCCGCGTCCCTTCGGCTTCGAGGAACCGGCGGGTGCGCGCCGCCGCCAGTCGCGCGAGCTCAGCGGGTCGGAGCGCTTCCGCCAGCTGGTCGAGGCGGCCGCGGCGGGCGTCGTGCGGCGCACCGTTCGCGAACCTCGACGCGTGAGCACGGAACCGGTCGAACGGCGTCGTGGCCGCGGCATCCGCTTCGGGTACCACGAAACGCGGATCGGCGAGGATGCGGGCGACCTCGGCCCGGTCGGTGATCTCCGTCATGGTTCGACGGTACGGTGCGAATGGTTCGGCGACGGGCGAAGTGTCGCCGACGTATCGTGGGCGGTATGCACGGAGACGCCGACCTCGCAACACCCGCCAGGCTCATGGGGGAGCCGGCCCGCGCCGCGATGCTCGTCGCATTGCTCGACGGCCGCGAGCTTCCTGCGAGCGACCTCGCCACGATCGCGGGTGTGAAGCCCTCGACGGCGAGCGCGCACCTCGCTCAGCTCGTCGACGGCGGGCTCGTCACCGATCGCCGGTTCGGCCGCCATCGCTACTTCACCCTCGCGGGGCCCGAGGTCGCGAACGCGGTCGAGGCGCTGCAACTGCTCGCGCCGCGGCACGAGGTCACGTCATACGCCCAATCGGCGACGGCCGCCCGGTTGGCCGAGGCGAGGTCCTGTTACGACCATCTTGCGGGCCGGGTCTCGCTGCAGCTCGCCGACGCACTGGTCGCCGAGGGTTCGCTCGCACCGCTCGCGGCCGGTGAGCCCGGCCGCATCCTCGACACGAGCGGCGACCTCGCACGCCGCTTCGACCTCGAGGCCGCGCGGTCGGCGGATGCCGCGACGCGACGTCCGGCAGTGCGCGGATGCCTCGACTGGACCGAGCGGCGTCCGCACATCGCCGGCCGGCTGGGCGCCCAGCTGCTCGGCGCCCTGCTCGCGGAGGGCTGGATCGCGCGCGTTCCCGGCGAGCGCTCACTGCGCATCAGCGACGCCGGGCGGGCGGCGTTCGCCGCGCTCGCCTGACGGCGCAGCTAGACCGCGATGTCGCGTGACGCGTGCGGGATGCGCGGCGGGCCGTGCACCTCGCGGTGCAGGCGCTCCATGCGCGCGTCGAGCTCGGCGGCAGTGTGCGCGGCATCCGTCAGCCCGTCGAGGAGTTCCTGCGGAACATGACGGTCGTACTTGTAGTAGATCTTGTGCTCGAGGCTCGCCCAGAAGTCCATCGCGATGGTGCGGATCTGCACCTCTACGGAGACGGGGTGCGCACCGGTCGACAGGAACACCGGCACCTCGACGATGACGTGCAGGCTCTGGTAGCCGTTCGCCTTCGGCTCCTTGATGTAGTCCTTGACCTTCAGCACCCGGATGTCGCGCTGAGCCGTGAGCAGTTCGAAGATGCGATACGCATCGGAGACGAAACTGCAGGTCACCCGGACCCCGGCGATATCGGTGACGGTGTCGCGGATCGTGTCGAACGACGGCTCGATGCCCTTGCGGGCCATCTTCTCGATGACGCTGTCGAGGCTCTTGAGGCGGCTCGAGATGTGCTCGATCGGGTTGTAGTCGTGTGTGTGGCTGAACTCCTCACGCAGGATCGAGAGCTTCGTGATCACCTCGTCCATGCCGAACTTGTAGCGCAGCATGAAGCGCTCGGTCTCGTCACGGAGGGCGCGCATCTCGTCGAGCGTCTGCCCGTCGATCGTGTCGAGGGTGCGTTGCGCGCGGGCGGTGAGCATGCGCGGGGCCTCGCGGTGCCTGGTGGGTGGGGTTCCATCGAGCGGGGTCACGGATGTCACGGTACGGGCCGAAGCTCTGGATTCCCTTTGATTCGTCGAGGGTCGCCGCCAACACCGTCGCTAGGCTCGGGGCCATGGCTCACTGGCTCACCGTGGCCCCTGGCATCCACCAGCGGCGGTACGACCCGTTCGACATCTCGATCGTGGCGATCGAGGGCGACGACGGCCTGCTCGTCGTCGACACGCGCGTCGAGCCCGCCGAGGGCGAGGCGCTGCTCGCCGACCTGCGCGAGCGATTCGATCGTCCCGTGCGCTGGGTCGTCAACACGCACGCGCACTTCGACCACACCTTCGGCAACCAGGTGTTCGGTCCGGGCACGGCGACGGATGCCGCCATCTACGGCCACGCGAACATCGCCCGCCACTTCGACGACTTCGAGGCGCCGCGCCTTGCCGCGTGGCGCGCCGACCCGCGACGTGAGCCCGATCGGCACTGGGACGACGTACGCCTCACGCCGCCGACGCATCCACTCGACCGCGCGATCATCCTCGACCTCGGCGGCCGAGTGGTCGAGCTGCGTCCGCAACCGGAGGCGCACACCGACACCGACCTCGTGGTCTTCGCGCCGGCCCAACGGGTGTGGATCGTCGGCGATCTCGTCGAGGAGTCGGGGCCGGTCATGTACGGCTCCGGGAGCTTCCCGCTCGGCTGGCCCGACGTGCTCGACTCGCTCGTCGCCGAGATGCGCGACGGCGACCTCGTCGTGCCGGGGCACGGCCGCGTGGTCGACCGCGAGTTCGTCGCCCGGCAGGCGGGGGAGCTGCGCCTCATCGCCGACCGGTTCCGCGCCGCGCACGGCGAGGGGCTCACGACCGAGCAGGCGCTGGCTGCGCACGACGACTGGCCGATCCCGGTCGCCGGGCTCGCCGGGGCAGCCGAGCGGGCGTTCGCCCGGCTCGACGGCTGACTCCCGGCTCGGCTGACGCCCGGCTCGGCTGACGCCCGGCTCAGCCGGCCGCCGGCTCGCCGTCGCTACGTGGCCGGGATCCACACCCGCATCGTCGACGGCCCGCGCTCCGCCCATTCGTGGTACGGCACGAGCGCGACTTCATGACCGGATGTCCCGACCGGCGCCGTGCCGGTCTCGTCGCCGTAGGGCCACGGCCCGATCGCGGGGTGCCGCTCCCGCACGGTGACGAGGACGCGCCCATCGACCTCGCGCGGCGGCACCGACGCGTCGAGCACGATGTCGGCGACATCCGTCGCAGCGACGCCCGCCTCGACGAGATCGATCGACTCGAGCGCGAAGACCTCTGGGCCGCGTTCGACCACGAGGCAGCCGCGCACGGCGTCGATGCGCGGGTCGGGCGAGGTGAACCGCGGCGAGACCGGGAACTCGAGCTCCACGACGTCGCCCGCCGAGAAAGCGTGGGAGTAGGAGACCATGCCGGGCGCAACCTGCCACGTCTGCACGAGCTCCTCGCCGCTGATCCGCACCACGAGCTTCGCCGACGCCGCCCACGCGGGAACGCGGAGGGAGAGGGTCCACGGCTCCGCGGCATCCGTCAGCACCCGCACCCGCACCGAGCCTTCGGCCGGGTAGGAGGTTTCGACCTCGAGTGCGATCTCGCGGCCGTCGTCGAGCGTCGTGCGAATCGACGCGGGGGCGTATTGATGCAGTTGCACGCCGTCGGCGTCGGCCGTCGCCACGTAGGCCGCGAGGCTCGCGAACGTGCGCGCCACGTTCGGCGGGCAGCACGACACCTCGAACCACGGCGCGCGCAGCGATGACGACGCCCGCGGCGACACCTCGTCGGGATCCGCGACCTCGCCCGGCTGGCGCTGGTGCAGCGTGTTCGCGTAGTAGAACGCGGTGCCCTCGGCCGACGGCGACGTGGCGACGACGTTGAAGAGGGTGCGCTCGATGAGATCGGCGTACCGCGCATCGCCGTGCGCGAGCAGCATGCGCCAACTGAACATGACGGAAGCCACGCCCGCGCACGTCTCGGAGTAGGCGCGATCGGACGGGAGCTCGAAGTCGTCGCCGAACGCCTCGTCCTGATGGTGCGAGCCCTGCCCGCCCGTCACGTACGTGCGACGGGCGACGGTGTTCGTCCATTGCCGTTCGAGGGCGCCGAGGAGCCCCTCGTCGGCCGTCTCCACCGCGAGGTCGACGGCGCCGGCTGCGAGGTAGTTCGCCCGAACCGCGTGTCCGCGAAGCACGTCGGCATCGCGGACCCGGATGTCGTCCTGGAAGTACGAGCGACCCCATTCGACGTCCGCCAGCACGCCCGTGCCTCGCCGTTCGACGAACAGCTGCGCCTGCCGCAGGTACCGCTGCTCGCCCGTCGCACGGGCGAGCTCGACGAGACCGACCTCGATCTCGGCGTGACCGCACACCGACTCGATGCCGCCCTCGCCGAAGACGTCGCACACGAGGTCGGCGGCGCGGCGAGCGAGCGCGACGAGCCCGTCGTCGGCGTCGGGGCTGGTGCGCGCCCTGGCCACGGCGGCTTGGAAGAGATGCCCGAGGCAGTACAGCTCGTGTCCCCATTCGAGGTCCGACCACCGCGGGTCCTGGCCCGGCCGGCCGAACTTCGTGTTCAGGTAGCCGTCGGAATCCTGCGCGGCCGCGACCCGGGCGACGACGGCGCGGAACCGCGCCTCGAGTTCTTCGTCACCACCCCGACGGGCGATCTCCCATGCCACCGCCTCGAGGTACTTGTAGACCTCGGAGTCGGAGAACTCCCGCCCGCGGCGGCCTTCGGGGAGGCGACCGGATGCCGCGAGGTCGAAGTTCCCGAGCCAGCCCTCGCGCTCGAGCCAGCCGGCGATGTGTCCGAGCGTGGCCCGACCGTTGACGTCCTGGCGTTCGCCCCAAGAATCCGCCGCGGATGGCGACCTCGTCGAGTCCGAGCGGTCGCAGGCGCGAATGGGACGGCGCGACGGGCGCCGACGGTGTACGGGTGGTGACGGTCATGTTCATCCCTT
Source organism: Agromyces ramosus (assembly GCF_030817175.1). Classification (NCBI taxonomy): domain Bacteria; kingdom Bacillati; phylum Actinomycetota; class Actinomycetes; order Micrococcales; family Microbacteriaceae; genus Agromyces; species Agromyces ramosus. The sequence continues at coordinate 3,636,116 of NZ_JAUSYY010000001.1, forward strand.
GAAGGCGCCCGACATGAAGCCGCGCACGTAGTGTCGTTGAAGGATCAGGAAGAGCAGGATGCACGGCAGCGCGAGCACCACGACACCGGCTTCGGTGGCGCCGTAGTCGACGACGCCCTGCACCTGGCCCCTGAGGTTCGTGATCGCGAGCGGCAGCGTCATCCGGTTCGAGTCGTTGATCAGGATCAGCGGCGCGAAGAAGTCGTTCCACGCGGCGAGGAACGCGAAGAGGCCGACGGTGATCAGCCCCGGCTTGACCGCCGGGATCAGCACCCGCCACAGCGCGCCGAAGCTGGAGCATCCGTCGACCATGGCCGCCTCGTCGAGCTCACGTGGGATCGACTCGAACGAGATGCGCATCATGAAGGTCGAGAACGGCAGCTGGAACATCGTGAGCACGAGCGCGACCCCCACGAGGGAGTTCGAGAGGCCGACGATGTTCAGCAGCACGTAGAGCGGGATGAGCAGCGTCGCGTACGGCACCATCAGGATCGCGAGCGTCGCGAGGAACAGCACGTCCTTGCCCGGAAAGCGGAACCGCGCGAACGCGTACCCGCCGAGCAGCGACACCACGAGGGTGAGCAGCACCGTGAGCAGCGAGACGAAGAGCGAGTTGCCGATGTAGACCCAGATGCCCGCCTGGTAGTTCGCGAGGGTCGCGTAGTTGCCCATGCCCCAGCCGTCGACCTGGTTGGTGCCGGCCCTGGGCGAGACCGACGAGATCGCCGTCCAGATCAGCGGGTACAGGAAGATGAGGGCGAGTGCGCCGGTGAGCACCCATCCCGGAGTGCGCAGGGCGATGCCCGCGAACGAGGCCGGCGGATGCCGCCGCGCGACGCGATGCTCGCGAGCGCCCGTGGTCGCGGCATCCGTCACGATCGCCCGCGTCGTCGTGGGCTCGGTGTCGATGCTCATCAGTCCTCCACCTTGCGGCCGAATGCGCGGATCTGCGCGATGTTGATCACGACGAGGGCGAGCAGCACGATCACCGAGAGCGCCCCGGCGACGCCGAGGTTGTTCGGGCCCTGGAACGCCACGCTGTAGATGAGCTGCACGATCGTGATCGTGGAGTTGTCCGGGCCGCCCTTCGTGAGGATGTAGAACTGCTCGAACGCGAGCAGCGAACCCGTGATGCAGAGCACGGTCGTCAGTGCCAGGGTGGGCTTCAGCAGCGGCAGGGTCACGTCGCGGAACGTCTGCCAGCGCGACGCCCCGTCGATGCGGGCCGCCTCGTAGACGTCCTCGGAGATGCCCTGCAGTCCCACGAGCATCAGCAGCATGTAGAAGCCCGCGTAGCGCCACACGATCAGGAAGATCGTCGACCACAGCGCGCCGTCGGGCGTGCCGAGGAACGTGAATCCCCACGCCTCCATCAGCTCCGCGAAGGGGCCCGCGATCGGCGAGTAGATCACGTAGAAGAGGAGCGAGGCGGATGCCAGGCCGAGTGCGCTCGGGATGAGGAAGGAGGTGCGCAGCAGGCCCTTCCAGCGACTCGACTCCTGTACGAGCAGCGCGAGGCCGAGGCTCAGGGCGAGCAGGATGATCGTCGTCAGGATCGTGTACTTCAGCGTGAAGACCACGGAGTCCCAGAAGAAGCGGTTGGACACCGCGTCCTGGTAGTTCTCGGGGAAGTTCACGCCCTGGTTGCCGCTGAGCAGGGGCCAGTCCGAGGCCGACATCTGCAGCACGAGCAGCAGCGGCAGCACGAAGAGCAGCAGTACGAACAGGGTCGTGGGGGTGGCGTACAGCCAACCGGCGAGGGCGCCGCCCGTGCGGCGCCGGCGCGTTCGGCCGGGTGGAGCCGCGGGTGGTGCCGCGGTCGGGAGCGTGGCAGTCATGGTGGAGCCTTTCAGAGGGCGGGAGGCCGGCACCCGGCGGTCGAACCGAGTGCCGGCCGGTCTTCGTCCGATTACTGCGAGAGCACCGCGGTGATCTCGTCGTTGTCGGCGTCGACGGATGTCCCGTCACCCAGTACCGCGTTGCGCACGAGTGTGAGCCACGGGCTGTTCGGTGCGTTGAAGGCCTGCTGGAAGTTCAGCGCGACGGGGGTGTCGCCGGCTGCAGCGACCTCGTTGATCTCCACGAGGCGCGGATCCTGGTCGGAGAACTCGTTGTTCGCGAGGTCCGAGCGGGACACGACGTCCTTGTTCTGCGCGAGCACGCCGACCTGCGCGTCCTCCGACATCATCCAGTTCAGGAAGTTCCACGCCTGCGCGGCCTTGTCCGAGTCCTTCGAGATGCCGATGCCGTCGCCGCCGACGAACGTCGAGGCGCCGCCCTCGGGGCCGGGGATGCCGGCAACGCCGGCGTCGAACGGCGTCGACGAGAGCAGGGTGGCCGGATAGAACATGAGCCCGACCTTGCCCTCGGTGAAGCCCGCGGTCCACGTCGGACCCGCCTCATCCTGCGAGGAGGGGAGCACGGCACCCGAGTCCCAGAGGTCCTTCCAGGTCTCGTAGATCGATGTCGCGGTGTCGCTCGCCAGGAGCGACTCGGCGCCGTCGTCGGAGAGCACCTCTTCGCCGTCGGCCCACACGCTCGGGAACCACGTGAAGACGAGGCATCCGCCGCAGTTCAGTCCGGTGGCCGTGCCGTAGGTGTCGGGCTTGTTCAGGGCCTGGATCGCCTTCGCGGCATCGGCGAACTCCTGCAGGTTGGCCGGTGCGACCTCGGGGTCGAGGCCGGCCTCGGCGAAGAGCTCCTTGTTCCAGAACATCATCGAGAGGTCGAGCACGAAGGGCAGCACGTGCTCCTTGCCGTCGACGGTGCCCGCCGAGAGGTGACCCGCGTTGATCTCGTCCTTGAAGTCGAGGTCGTCGATCTGGGCGGAGATGTCCTGGAAGAGGCCCTGCTCCACCCAGTTCGGCACGTAGACGATGTCGGCGGCGAAGAGATCGGGGAGGCCGCCGGAGCCGGCTGCGGCGCCCACCTTCGCGACGTAGTCGTCGTTCGGCACGACGGTGAGTTCGACCTGGTTGTCGTGCGAGTCGTTGTACGCCTCGACGAGGAGCTTCGCCTGCTTCTCGAGCGGAGCGCGGGTCCAGAGTGTCAATGTCGAGCCGTCGTCGACGCCCTCGGGGCCGATGCTCTCAGGTGCTGCGCTGCCGCCGCCGTCGCCACCGGCGCAGGCCGACAGGCCGCCGATCACTGCGCCGGCGATGAGGACGCCGGCGATTCTTCGCATCCGGCGTGTGGTGATGCTCATGGTCTCTCCTCTGACTCGTCGTTGAGCGGGCTCGGGTGAACCCGGGTGCTGGGACACTCCGGCGCAGAAGCTCGAAAATACCGAAATGCTTTTCGGTACGTTACCCTTGGGATTCCGACGGCGTCAAGAGGCGGGTCCGGTAACGTTTGCGTCACAAGGAGGGGGTCGCGATGGCGCGGGTCGATGGTGGTGCGGGAAGCAGTCGGGCTGCGACGCTCAGCGATGTGGCGCGCCTCGCCGGCGTGTCGATCGCCACGGCGTCGAAAGCCATCAACGGTCGCGACGAAGTGGCTCCCGCGACTCGCAAGCGCGTGCTCGAGGCGGCCGAGCAGATCTCGTTCACCCCGAACCAGCTCGCCCGCAGCCTGCTCGCCGGTCGAACCGGCACGGTCGGGCTCCTCACGAGCGATCTCGAGGGTCGGTTCGTGATCCCGATCCTCATGGGTGCAGAAGACGCGTTCGGCGCGGGGCAGGTCAACGTGTTCCTCTGCGACGCCCGTGGCGACGCCATCCGCGAGCAGCATCACCTCAAGGCGCTGCTGAACCGCAGAGTCGATGGCATCATCGTGGTCGGCCGCCAGACCGATCCGCGGCCGTCGCTCGGACAGCATCTGCCGGTTCCCGTGGTCTACGCCTACGCACCCTCAGACGATCCCGCCGACCTCTCGATCACGCCCGACAACCGAGCCGGCGGCCGCCTCGCGGTCGAACACCTGATCTCCTGTGGTCGAAGCCGCATCGGGCACATCAGCGGCGACCCCGCCTACGCCGCCGCGCGCGACCGGCTCCTCGGAGTCCGCGACGGCCTCCAGGCCGCCGGACTCGAGCTCGTCGGCGACGCGATGTTCTCGATCTGGTCGGAGCACTGGGGGCGCGACGCCGCCGCGATGCTGCTCACCCAGCACGCCGACGTCGACGGCATCGTCTGCGGTTCCGACCAGATCGCCCGCGGCGTGCTCGACACCCTGCGCGACCTCGGTCGTCGGGTTCCCGAAGACGTCGCGGTCATCGGCTACGACAACTGGGAGATCCTCGCGACGAACTCACGACCAGAGCTCACGAGCATCGATGCGAACCTGCAGCAGCTCGGCCGCGTCGCCGCCAAGCGAGTGTTCACCGCGCTCGACGACGAGAAGCCGTCGGGCACCGAGTACCTGCCGGTTCGGCTCGTGATCCGGGGCTCGACGATCGCGCGCCGCTGACGCCGGCTGACGGCGCATCCGGCCCGCGCGATCACCGCGCAGCGCCGAGCGCCGAGCGCACCGCGATGATCGCCCCGTCGAGGGCGGCGTCGAAACGGTGCGGCGGCGGCGCGCCGTACCCGACGACCATGGCGGGGCCGCGGCGCGGACGTGAATCGCCGAGCCGGTAGGACTCCAGTCCGTGGAGCCGGACCCCGAGGCGATCGGCCACTGCTGACACCCGTTGCTCGTCGGTCGCCGGCGGCAGCTCGAGGAGGCAATGCAGCCCGGCTCGCATGCCGGTGACGCGGCATCCGTCGAGCTCGTCGGCGACCCGGGCTTCGAGCCGCGTCCGGCGTGCACGGTACTCCGCACGCAGCCGCCGCACGTTCCGGTCGTACGCGTGTGCTCCGATGAAGGCGTCGAGCGTCGCCTGGTTCACGAGGTCGGCGAGCCCACCGGTCGCGAGCACCTGCTCGTCGAGGTCGTCGATGAGGCGCTCGGGCACGACGGCCCAGGCGAGTCCGACGGCCGGCGCCAGGCTCTTCGACGCCGTTCCCGCGTAGACGACGTGCTCGGGGGCGAGGGCCTGCAGCGCACCGATTGCGCGCCGGTCGTAGCGGAACTCGCCGTCGTAGTCGTCTTCGATCACGAATGCGCCCGTGCGCTCGGCCCAGGCGACGACATCGAGACGCCGCGCCGGGGAAAGTGCCGCACCGGTCGGGAACTGGTGCGCCGGCGTCAACACCACCGCGTCGACGCTGAGCGCGTCGAGTTCCCGCACCGCTGCGCCGTCGGCATCGACCGCGACCGGAACCACGTCGAGTCCAGCGGCGCGAATGATACGGCGGTGCGCCTCGTGTCCGAACTCCTCGACTGCGATGCGGCGAGCGCCGCGGGCAGCGAGGGCTCGCACGGTCAACCCGAGCGCCGCGCCGAACCCGCGCGTCACGACGACGCGATCCGGCGTCGCCCACACGCCGCGCGTGCGAGCGAGGTACTCGGCGAGCGTGCTGCGGAGCGCTGGGGAGCCGCGCGGCGGTCCGTAGCCGAATGCCGGAGCCGGCGCGTCGAGTGCCGACCGGCGAGCGGCCGCTGCCCAGTCGCGGCGAGGGAACGACGAGGCGTCGGGGATGCCTCCCCGCAGGTCGAGGCTCGCCGGCTCGGACACGCGCGGCAGCTCGCGCGCCGACCGGATGCGGCCACCGCGGTCACCCACCCATGTCCCTGCGCCGACGCGCGCCTCGAGCCAGCCCTCCGCAGTCAGCCGGGCGTACACCTCCGCGACGAGGTTGCGGGCGATCCCGAGATCGGCGGCGAGGGTGCGGCTCGCCGGAAGTCGAGTGCCGCTCGCGAGGCGGCCGTCGCGGACGGCGCTGCGGAGCGCAGTTTCGAGGGAGTCGGACTTGCGCTGCGCGTCGACCTCGAGGTGCAGGTCCAGACCGAGAATGGCCCATTCATCCGACATGAGAATGGACTGTAGCAGAGGGCCGATCGCGTCGTACCGTCGACTCATGACCATCACCGATGCCCTCGTCGACATCCCCGTCCGCCTCGACTTCGACGCGATCGTGCCCCGCTTCGCACGCGCTGTCGCCTCACTCGACCACGCGGCGACCGCCGAACTCGATCGAGTCGGCATCGACGCGCAGCTCCGCGAGCTGGTGCCGCTGCGTGCCTCCCAGCTCAACGGCTGCGTCTACTGCGTCGACCTGCACTCGAAGGACGCCCGAGCGGCAGGAGTGACCGAGCAGAAACTCCACGCCGTGGTGGTGTGGCAGGACTCGGGCTTGTTCACCGCCGCCGAACGCGCCGTCCTGCGCCTCACCGAATCCGTCACCCGGCTGTCCGAGACGCATGTGCCCGAAGACGACCTCGCGGCTGTGCTCGGGATCTTCGGCGAAGAGCGCACGGCGGCGCTCGTCTCGCTGATCGTGACCATCAACGTGTGGGATGCCATCGGGGTGACGACCCGCTGCTGGCCGGTGGCACGCGACGGCGCCTGAGCTGTGTCAACCCCTTCAGGACAGCCGCCCGTCCCGATACCAAGGGGATGGGGCGCGAGTGCCGCGCCCGGAGGGGACCGCGATGCGCGCCACCGAACAACGAGTGCTCATCCTGAACTGCACGCTGAAGCACGCGCCAGAGGAGTCCAGCTGCCAGCTGCTCGCCGAACAACTGCTCGAGGGATTCACCGCGCAGGGCGCTGCCGGCGACATCGTGCGAGTGGTCGACCTCGACATCGCGCCCGGTGTCAAGGCCGACATGGGCGCGGGAGACGCCTGGCCGGCCTTGCGGTCCCGCATCCTGGGCGCCGGCATCCTCGTGATCTGCACGCCCACCTGGCTCGGCCACATGTCGAGCGTCGCCCAGCGCGTGCTGGAGCGTCTCGACGCCGAGCTCGGCACGACCGACGATGAAGGGCGGCCGATTCTCTTCGGCCACGTCGCCGCGACGGCCGTGCTCGGCAACGAAGACGGCGCGCACAAGATCACCGCCGACCTGCACCAGGCGCTGAACGACGTCGGCTTCACGATGCCGGCGCAGGGCGGCACGTACTGGAACGGCGCCGCGATGGAGAAGACCGACTACAAGGATCTCGACGAGACGCCCGAGCCGGTGAAGCAGGCGAACGCCACCCTCGTCGCCAACGCCGTGCACCTCGCGCGGGTGCTCGCGGAGCAGCCGTACCCTGCCGCCGCGGCGGGGTAGGCGCGCCTCAGTCCTCCGGGCCCTCCGGCCCGAGGCCGGCCGCGAAGTTGGCCTCGTAGCGACGCTCGGCCTCGTCGAGCAGCCCGGCCGAGAGCCGCGCGATCGGCTCGACGTCCCGAAGCAATGGCTCGTCGTCGGGGCCCCGCGCGACGATGCGTCCGCGCAGCACCCAGGCGATGCGGTCGGGATTGCGTTCGCGAAGGTGCTTGTACTGGCACAGCTGCCGGGCGAGCCAGTCGCCGAGCGGCCGGGTCCACCACGGCTGCGGGTCGAGCGGGTTCGCCGAGAGTCCCGGGAAGGACGAGGCCGCTCTCGACGTCGATGCTCTGTTCGTCGAAGTCGTGCTCGACGCCCTCGGAATAGCGCACGTGCAGGCCCCGCTGCGCTCGAACACGGCTCTCGAGTTCGTCGAGGCGCCCGAGCTCCGGCAGTGCGCGCGTCCGCGGCGACTCGGTATCCATGGGGGGATGCTAGACGTCGCTACGGCGGCTGCGGCATGGCTTGACATGCGGTCGCCCGGTGCTGCACAGCGGGCGCGAATCTGAGATCATCCGAGCATGACGGATGCCTCGTTGCCCCCAGTCCTGCAACTGCGAGTGGTCGTCGAAGCCGCCGACTACGACGCCGCGGTCGAGTTCTACCGCGATCGACTCGGCATGCCCGAGCTCATCGCATACGCCGAGGGCGGCGACGACCGGGTCGCGATCCTCGATGCCGGCCGGGCGACGCTCGAGATCGCGAGCCCCGGGCACAAGCGCGTGATCGACGAGCTCGAGGCCGACGGCAAGCCGAGTCCGCACATCCGGCTCGCGTTCGAGGTGGTCGACGCCGACGGCACGACCCGGCGTCTTGCCGAAGCGGGGGCGCTCGTCGTGGCGGAGCCGGTGATCACCCCTTGGCGGTCGCTCAACTCACGCCTCGATGCCCCGGCCGGGCTCCAGATCACGGTCTTCGAGGAGCTCGAGGACTCCGAGGAGCGCGCGATGCGCGAGGGCTTCGGCACGGACGCCGAACGCGACTGAGCGCGATCGTTCAGAGCTCGCCGTCGAGATAGAACCAGCGACGTCCCTCGCGCGTGAACCTGCTCGTCTCGTGCAGCTCGCCCCGCTCCGCGCCGGCGCGGAAGTAGGCGCGGAACTCGACCGTCCCCGCCGTGTCGAGCGGCCCGCCCCGTTCTGTGCGGAGCACATCGAGGCGGTACCAGCGCACGGCGGGGTCCAGCTCGAGTGACGCGGGCCGGGTCGACGGATGCCACGTGGCGTTGACGTAGTCGGACGCCCCGATGGCGTACGCCGTGAATCGCGACCGCATGAGCTGCACGGCCGTGGGGGCATCCCGTGCACCGGTGACGAGGGGTTCGCAGCACTCGCCGAACACGGAACCGCTGAGGCAGGGGCAGCGCGTAGCGGACTCGGGCATCAGGGCGGCATCGGCTCGGGGCATCCTCCCAGTATCGCGTCGCGCAGGCGTGCGTCTCATGAGTTGCACAGCAAGAACTGAGGTTTTGTTCAGTCTGCCCGGGCAGAGTGGCTGACTTGTGCCCGGCTCGAGGGGCATCCCCTGACCAGAAACCCGATCCCGAGCAGTTCTGAACCTATGCACAACACCGCTTCCCCCACGCCCGAATCCGCCCTCGACCCCCAGACCGCGCAACTCGACTCGCGCCGCGGTCTGCGCCGGCGCCGCCTCGGCCGGCGACGGCTCCTGGTCGCCGGCGCCATCGCCGCGGCGGGTCTCGTCGTCGGCACCGGCTTCACCGTGCAGTCGGCGATCGCCACGCAGGCCAGCATCGACGCGACGGCGGCCCTGAACCAGACCAGCGGGGTCCGCCACGAGCAGCTGGGCGCATACAGCGCGATCGCTGCAGCACGCACGCTCGACACCGCCGCCGACACGCTCACGGTCGCGAACGAGACCCTCGCCGCCGTCGGCACCAAGGTCGACGCCTCGGGGCTCGCGGCATCCGTCGCGTCGCTCGGCGACTACGAGACGCTGCCGATCGACTCCGTGATCGACCTCACGGAGCAGACGCGCACCGAGGTCGCGAAGACCGCGGCTGCGGCAGCCGAGTTCGACCGGGTGCAGGCAGCGCAGGCGCAGGCAGCCGCCGAGGCGCTCGCCCGGGCGAACACCCCCGACGGCGCGCGCGCCACCGCCCGTGACCTCGCCGCGTCCAGATACGGCTGGACCGAATCGCAGTTCCAGTGCCTGGACAAGCTCTGGCAGAAGGAGTCGGGCTGGTCGTACACGGCCTACAACGCCTCGAGCGGCGCGACCGGCATCCCGCAATCCCTGCCGGGCAGCAAGATGGCGACCGCCGGCGCCGACTGGCAGACCAACGCCGCCACCCAGATCGCCTGGGGCCTGGACTACATCCAGCGCGGATATGGAACGCCGTGCAGCGCCTGGTCGCACTCGCAGTCGATGAACTGGTACTGACCCCTCAGGGAACTCGCGTAGGGTTGCCCGCACGGGGCCGTCCGGGCCTCCGATCAAAGGGCGTCATCCATGTCAGACAAGTCGCCGAAGAAGTCGTCGTCCAAGACGGCCGCCAGCAAGACCCTCAAAGAGAAGCGCGCCGACAAGAAGGCCAAGGTCGAAGGCCGCAGCGCGAACGACGCCGTCAGCGAAGCCACGCACCGCAAGCGCTGAACCCGCGCCTCGAGACCGCCGTGGCGAGGGTTCACCCGCGCCGCCATGCGGTCGACCGGTGAGGCGGATGCCGCGAAACGCGCTTCGGCGCGGCTCGCGGACTCCGCCCGACCGGGGAGCGGCCACGATGAGCGGCGAGGCCGGTTGAGCCCGGTCAGCTCCGCTCCGCGACCGGTGTGACGCGGGCGAGCTCCGGTCCGAGACCGAGATCGACGACACGCAGTTCACCGACGTAGTCGGCGCCGGGCTCGATGAGGAGTCCCGCCTTCGCCGCACCGAACGTGACCGTGATGTCGGCGCGCAGCACCACCCGGTCGGGCACCGACCCGTCGTCGGGATGGATGCCGCTCGGCAGGTCGACCGCGACGACGACCGGACGCTTCCGTTCGGCGAGCACGGGCAGCAGCCCGGCGACGCTCTCCCGGGCGCTGCCGCGAAGGGCGGGGTCCGCACTTGTACCGGTGCCGAGGATCCCGTCGACGAGTACCGAGGCCTCGGATGCCGCCGCAGCGAGGTCCTCGGGCAGTGCCGTCTCCCACACGAGAGCGCCCGCCGCGATCGCAGCCGCGCGGGCGGCCTCGTGCAGCCGCGCGCCCGTCGGCACCACGTCGACGCGGATGCCATGCACCGCGAGTTCTGCGGCGGCGAACATGGCATCGCCGCCGTTGTCACCCGTGCCGGCGAGCACGAGCACCGAGGCATCCGTCGACGCAGCCCGCGCTGCGAGCACCTCACGCACGACGTCGGCGAGTCCGGACGCCGCCATCAGCATCAACGGCTCGCCACGCGCGAGGTGCGGGGCCTCAGCGGCCCGCACCTGTGCCGCCGTGTAGCCGGCGACCATCAGGTCATCCGCTCATCGAGGAGCTGCCGACGGTCGGGGTGGCGGTCGAACCATTCGCCCACGTACCAGCAGCTCGGGACGATGCGCCGCGTCGAGGTCGCCTCGACGTCGTCGACGGCGTAGGCGACGAGCTCGCCCGCCAGGCCGCTGCCGCGGTACGGGGGGTTGGTGAAGGCACGCGTGAAGGCGACTGAATCGCCGAGCAGCCGGTAATCGAGCACGCTCGCGGTGTCGCCGTCGACGCGGAGCACGTAGCGGCGTGCGTCGGGTTCGTGGCTGAGTTCCTTGTGCACGTTCCTCAGGCTACGCCGCGACCCTCAGTGCCCGCGAAGGCGCTCCAGATCACGTCGTTCCCGCTTCGTCGGCCGACCGGCGCCCCGGTCGCGCATGGCGACCTGGGCGACCGTCTCGCGCGGCGGTGGCGGAGGCGTGCGGTCTTCCACCGCGGTCGCCGCGACCGCCGCCGACACGCGCTTCACGAGTGTCTGCCGCACGATGAGCGTGCGGTCGAACCCCTCGATGCGCACGCGCACCTCGTCGCCCGGTCGAACCTGCTGCGCGGCTTTCGCCCGCTCGCCGTTGACCCGCACATGCCCTGCTCGACATGCCGACGTCGCGGCCGACCGCGTCTTGAACTGCCGCACGGCCCACAGCCACGCGTCGATGCGCACGGGGGAGTCGCCGTTCATGTCGCACAGCCTACGCCGCGTCGTCGTGCGGCCTTCGCGTGCGTCATGCTGGAGTGGTGAGCGGTGCAAGCGGCGACGCGTGGGTCGAGGGACCAGACGGGGCGCGATACTGGGGCACGTACGGGGCCGCGGGGCTCCTGGCGGTGAGCCCGCGGTTCGAGGTGCTGCTGCAGCACCGGGCCCAGTGGAGCCACTTCGGCGGCACCTGGGGAATGCCGGGTGGAGCGCGCCACGAACACGAGAGCGCTGTCGACGCCGCCGTGCGCGAGGCGGGCGAGGAGGCCGGTGTCCCGCCCGAGCTGCTCGAGGTGCGCTTCAGCACGGTACTCGACCTCGGGTACTGGTCGTACACCACGGTGGTCGCCGATGCGACGCAGCGGTTCGGGCCGGTGGTCAGCGACCCTGAGAGCATCGAGCTGCGATGGATCCCCGTCGACCGCGTCACCGACTTCGCGCTGCATCCGCGATTCGCCGAAGCCTGGCCGGCGCTCGCCGCGCGGCTCTGATCGGCGTCAGGCGGTGCGTTCGTCGGGGCGGGGCTTCAGTCCGCGCGGGAACCACGGCACGATCGCCGAGGTGCGAGCGCGATAGCCGTCGTAGTCGGGGTACCTCGCCCGGGAGATGCTCTCGGTGAAGACGGTGGAGCCGACGAAGAGCGCGCTCAGGAGGACCGCGCCCGCGATGGTCCAGTGCAGCCACACGCCGGTCGCTGCCACCGCGAAGCCGTAGAAGACCCACCACTGCGCCTGCTCGAAGAAGAAGTTCGGATGCCGCGACACCCGGAAGAGGCCCGACTGCAGGAACGCGGGCTGCGGCGTGCGGCCGGCCGCACGCTCAGCGGCCTTCCACTGGTGGAACACCCACTGCTGCTGGTCGGCGATCGCCTCCCCGGCGAGGAAGGCCAGGAACACCACCGCGAGCACGAGGTCCCATGCGCCGAGCGGCATACCCGCAGCCTCGAATGCCGTGAGCGCCGGCAGGGAGAACAGCAGGATGAGGGCGTTCTGGTAGATCGAGATGAAGAGCAGGTTGAAGAGGCCGAACCGCCATCCCGACATCCGGCCCCGCAGCACCGCCCAGCGGTAGTCCTCGCCGCCCGGGCGGTAGCCGCCCTTTCGTACGAAGTTGAAGGTGAGACGGATGCCCCATGCCGTCACCAGCACGGCCATGAGCACGAGTCGTGCGTCGAACGCGCCCGCCACGGCGAACACCCAGACGTAGATCACCGGTGAGATCGACCAGATGCGGTCGACCCACGAGTACTCATGGGTGATCACGGAGGCGAGCCAGGTCAGCGCGGTCGTGACGGCGCAGATCACGAGACACACGACGAGGGGGTCCATGGCCGCATTCTACGGTCGATAGGATCGTGCCGTGGCTGGGGAGCGCGCGGGGGAAGTCGGTTCGGAGGTCTGGACGATCCCGAACGTGCTCAGCATGCTCCGGCTCGCACTCGTGCCCGTCTTCCTGGTCTTCATCGTGCGCGGCGACTATGTCGTCTCACTCGTCGTGCTCGTCGTGGCGAGCTTCACCGACCTGCTCGATGGCTACCTGGCCCGAAAGCTCGGTCAGGTGACGCGTCTGGGCCAGCTCCTCGACCCCGCTGCCGATCGGTTGTACATCTTCGCCGCGCTGCTCGGGTTGGCGGCGCAGAGCCTCGTACCGTGGTGGATCGTCGTGGTCATCGTCGCCCGCGACGTGTTCCTGCTCATCCTCGGCATCGTGCTCGCGAACCACGGATTCGGGCCGCTGCCCGTGCACCAGCTCGGCAAGGTCGCGACCTTCGCCCTCTTCTTCGGCCTGCCCGTCATCATGCTCGGTCTCGCGTACCCCGTGCTCCAACCGGTGAGCGAGCCGATCGGCTGGGCGATCACGCTCTGGGGGGCGTTCCTCTACTGGTGGGCCGGCATCATCTACGCGATCGAGACCGCGCGCGTCATCCGTATTCCGCTGGTGGCAGACGACCGCCGATCGGATACGCTGGAACAAGGAGGTCAGCCGTGACGGATTCCGACATCACTCAGGCCGGCGGTACGAACGAGGCCGGGGGCGAGCCGTCGACGAACACGTCGACGCATCCCGCCGGCAGCGGGGCGACCGATACGACCATCGGCTTCAGCCGCGAGGCCGCTGCGCAGCTCGGCAACGTCGACGCCGACATCACCGCAGAAGAGCAGGAGGCGATCGCCGCCCTGCCATCGGGCTCTGCACTGCTCATCGTGCGGCGGGGCCCCAACAGTGGTGCGCGCTTCCTCCTCGACAGCGATGTCACGCTCGTCGGCCGGCATCCCGACGCCGACATCTTCCTCGACGACGTCACCGTCTCGCGCAAGCACGCCGAGTTCGTTCGGCACCGCTCGGCGTTCGAAGTGCGCGACCTGAGCTCGCTGAACGGCACCTACTACGACGGCGTGCGCATCGAGACCGCGCTCCTGACCGACGGTGCCGAAGTCCAGATCGGCAAGTTCCGGCTCACCTTCTACGCATCACGTCACGACCTGGCGCCGCTGGCGAGCGACTAGTGTCGGCCACCGCTGCCTCCTCGCGGGCGAGCGGCCAGGCCCCACTGCTCGGCATCGGTCAGGTCCTCGCACGACTTCAGCCCGAATTCCCCGAGCTGACGCCGTCGAAGCTGCGGTTCCTCGAGGAACAGCGCCTGGTCTCGCCGGCCCGCACCGCGTCCGGGTACCGCAAGTTCTCGGCGGCTGACGTCGAGCGCATCACCGTGGTGCTCTCGATGCAGCGCGACCAGTACCTGCCGCTCAAGGTCATCCGCACCCATCTCGAGGCGATCGATGCCGGTGAGACGCCGGCGCTGCCCGGTGCGACGAGCGCCGCAGCGTTCCTGAGCGGCGCCCGGCGACTGCGCCGCGACGAGCTCGTCACTGCGGCCGGCGCGACGCCGGCCCTGCTCGATGAGGCAGTGTCGGCCTCGCTCCTCCCTGCCGCCGAGATCTACGGCGACGAGGCGCTCGGCGTGCTGCGCTCGCTCGTCGCGCTTCGAGCGGTGGGCATCGAGCCTCGGCACCTGCGCGGGGTCCGCGCCGCGGCCGAGCGCGAGGCGGCGCTGGTCGAGCGGGCGATGGCACCGTCGCGACGAGCCGATGCCGCCGACAAGGCGCGCGCGGCCGAGCGTGGCCTCGAGCTCGCTGGCCACCTCGAGACCGTGCACGCGAGCGTCGTGCGGGCGGCTCTCGGCCACCTCACGAGATGAAGCGGCGACACGCCGTGACGTTCGGCCCGATGTGTTCGACAGACCCCCTCCTCGTGGGTAGCGTGGAACTCGCGCCAACGGGGTGCGGGGCGCGAGAGTGAGGGGCGACGCGAATGAGTGAGCTCGACCGGACTGCACGCTCACGGTACGACCTCGGCCTGCTCTTCACCGACGGCATGCCCGAGCACGATGACGCCGCCGGCTATCGCGGCGCTGTCGCGGCACGAGCCGCCGGCATCAGCTACCGCCAGCTCGACTACTGGGCTCGTACGCAGCTCGTCGAACCCACCGTGCGCGGTGCCGCCGGCTCCGGATCCCAGCGTCTCTACGGGTTCCGCGACATCCTCGTGCTGAAGCTCGTGAAGCGCCTCCTCGACACCGGCATCTCGCTGCAGCAGATCCGCACCGCCGTCACGCAGCTGCGCGAGGCGGGCGTCGACGACCTCGCCCAGACGACGCTCATGAGCGACGGAGCGAGCGTCTACCTCTGCACCTCCGACGACGAGGTGATCGACCTCGTCAACCGCGGTCAGGGCGTGTTCGGCATCGCTGTCGGCAAGGTGCTCCGCGAAGTCGAGTCGACGCTCGTCGAGCTCGACACGCAGTCGGCTGACCCCATGGATGAGCTCGCTGCGCGACGCGGAACGAAGTCCCGCAAGATCTCCTGACGGCCTGGTTCGGCCGGGCACGCCGGTCCTCGAGGGCCCGTGACGTCATGCGACGTCACATTCGGTGCTGATCTCCGGCGCCGTTCGTGGGACGCGAAACCGATTCGGCAGTACGGAATCGTGGCTGAAGCCGGATCTGCGGATGCGATCGTCTCAGATGACGGGCGAGTCGAGCTCGTACTGGGCGCCGGCGTACTCGCCGATGCGAGCCGTGCGCAGGATGCGGTCGAGCAGCTGGTCGAAGTGGTGGGACATCTCTTCAGCGCTCTCGCCGGGCCACATGTGCAGCGGCTTCGCCGCGCCCTGCGCCTGCTGGAGCGATGTGCGCTCGGGCAGCTGCGGCGAGAGCACGAGCGGGCCGAACATGTCGCGCAGCTCCTTGATGCGGAACTGGTGCTCGAGCGACTGCACTCGAGCGCGGTTCACGATGATGCCGAGGGGCTGGAGCCTCGGCGACAGGCCGCGGCGGATCTCCTCGATCGCTCGGAGCGCCCGGTCGGCTGCGGCGACCGAGAACAGGCCGGGCTCGGTGACGACGGCGACGCGGTCGCTTGCCGCCCACGCCGTGCGCGTGAGGGCGTTCAGCGACGGGGCGCAGTCGATGAGCACGAGCTCGTAGTCGGCCTCGACGTTGGCGAGCGCCTCTTCGAGCTTCCAGATGTCGCGGATCGACGGGTGCGGCCCGTCGAAGTTGATCGCGGAGGGGCTGCCGATCATGACATCGATCGTCGAACTCGGGTTCGATCGCGCCCAGCCGCTCGGCGAGATCGCCGAGCGGACGATCTTCTCCTTCGGAGAGGCGAGCACGTCGGCCACGTTGAGATGGCCGGCGACTTGGATGTCCATGCCCGTCGAGACATCGGACTGCGGGTCGAGGTCGACGACGAGGGTCCGGACGCCGCGCGCGAACGCTGCCGACGCCAGTCCGAGGGTGACGGTCGTCTTGCCGACACCGCCCTTGAGGGAACTGACGCTGAGTACGTGCACGAACAGATACGTTACCTTTACTACTCGGACGATACCTAAACGTTCGCTGTGCGGAACCCCTTCTGAAAGGCCTGCATGTTCACGAAGATCCTGGTTGCCAATCGCGGTGAGATCGCGATCCGTGCGTTCCGTGCGGCGGTCGAACTCGGTGCGAAGACGGTCGCGGTGTATCCCTTCGAAGACCGCAACTCCCTGCACCGCCTGAAGGCCGACGAGGCATACCAGATCGGCCAGCCGGGGCATCCGGTGCGTGCCTATCTCGACGTGGCCGAGATCATCCGCGTCGCGAGGGAGTCCGGCGCCGACGCCATCTACCCGGGCTACGGATTCCTCTCCGAGAACCCCGAGCTGGCGCAGGCCGCCGCAGAGGCCGGCATCACCTTCATCGGCCCGCCGAAGCGCGTGCTCGAGATGGCCGGCAACAAGGTCACCGCGAAGGAGCACGCGATCGCCGCAGGTGTGCCCGTGCTGCAGTCCACGCCGCCGTCGCGCGACATCGAGACGCTCGTGGCGCAGGCCGACGAGATCGGCTTCCCGATCTTCGCGAAGGCCGTGGCGGGCGGCGGCGGGCGCGGCATGCGCCGCGTCAACAACAAAGACGAGCTTCGTCCGGCGCTCGAAGAGGCCATGCGCGAGGCCGACAGCGCGTTCGGCGACGCCACGATGTTCCTCGAGCAGGCGGTGATCCGGCCGCGCCACATCGAGGTGCAGGTGCTCGCGGATGCCTCTGGCGAGACGGTTCACCTCTTCGAGCGCGACTGCTCGGTGCAGCGGCGGCACCAGAAGGTCATCGAGATCGCACCGGCGCCGAACCTCGACGAGAGCGTTCGCCAGGCGCTCTACCGCGACGCCATCGCGTTCGCGAGGTCGATCGGCTACGTCAACGCCGGCACCGTCGAGTTCCTCCTCGACACCGCGGGCGAGCGGGCCGGTCAGCACGTGTTCATCGAGATGAACCCGCGCATCCAGGTCGAGCACACCGTCACCGAAGAAGTCACCGACGTCGACCTCGTCGTCTCGCAGATCCGCATCGCCGCGGGGGAGTCCCTCGCCGAGCTCGGCCTCCTGCAGGACTCGATCAAGCTCCGCGGCGCGGCCCTGCAGTGCCGCATCACGACCGAAGACCCGACCGCCGGATTCCGGCCTGACACGGGCAAGATCACGACGTACCGCTCACCGGGCGGTGCCGGCATCCGCCTCGACGGCGGCACGATCAACCCGGGCGCGCAGATCAGCCCCCACTTCGACTCGATGCTCGCGAAGCTCACGTGCCGAGGTCGCGACTACCCGGCGGCGGTCGCACGTGCCAAGCGCGCCCTTGCCGAATTCCGCATCCGCGGCGTCTCCACGAACATCCCGTTCCTCCAGGCGGTGCTCGAGGACTCGGCGTTCGTCGCCGGCGATCTCAGCACCTCGTTCATCGACGAGCGCCCCCAGCTGCTCCGCGGGCGCGTCTCGAAGGACCGCGGCACGAAGATCCTCAACTGGCTCGCCGACGTCACCGTCAACCAGCCCAACGGGCCGGCCCCCACGAGCGTGAACCCCGCCGAGAAGCTCCCGCCGATCGACCTCACAGCGCCCGCCCCCGACGGATCCCGCCAGCGGCTCCTCGAGCTCGGGCCGGTCGGGTTCGCCCGCGCGCTGCGGGACCAGACGCCGCTCGCCGTGACCGAGACCACGTTCCGCGACGCGCACCAGTCGCTGCTCGCGACGCGTGTCCGAACGCGGGACCTCGTCGCCGTGGCGCCGTACGTCGCCCGCATGACGCCCGAGCTCCTCTCGATCGAGGCATGGGGTGGCGCGACGTACGACGTGGCGCTTCGCTTCCTCGGCGAAGACCCGTGGGAGCGCCTCGCCGCGCTCCGCGAGGTCCTGCCGAACGTGAACATCCAGATGCTCCTCCGCGGTCGCAACACGGTGGGCTACACGCCGTACCCCACCGAGGTGACCGATGCGTTCGTGCGCGAGGCGGCGGCGACCGGCGTCGACATCTTCCGCATCTTCGACGCGCTGAACGACGTCTCGCAGATGCGGCCGGCGATCGAATCGGTGCTCGCCACCGGGCACGCGGTCGCCGAGGTGGCGTTCTGCTACACGGGCGACCTGCTCGACCCCGCCGAAGATCTGTACACGCTCGACTACTACCTCGGCCTGGCCGAGGAGATCGTCGGCGCGGGCGCACACATCCTGGCGATCAAGGACATGGCCGGACTGCTGCGGCCCGCAGCTGCTGAACGGCTCGTCACGGCCCTGCGTGAGCGGTTCGACCTCCCGGTGCACCTGCACACGCACGACACGGCCGGCGGGCAGCTGGCGACGCTCCTCGCGGCGAGCCACGCAGGCGTCGACGCCGTGGACGTCGCGAGCGCGCCGATGGCGGGCACCACGAGCCAGCCCTCCGCGTCGTCGCTCGTCGCCGCGCTCGCGCACACCGAACGCGACACCGGCATCTCCCTGCAGGCGGTCGCCGACCTCGAGCCCTACTGGGAGGCCGTTCGCCGCCTCTACAAGCCGTTCGAGTCGGGTCTGCCCGGGCCCACGGGCCGCGTGTATCACCACGAGATCCCGGGCGGACAGCTCTCGAACCTCCGCCAGCAGGCGATCGCCCTGGGTCTCGCCGACGACTTCGAGCTCATCGAGGACATGTACGCGGCGGCCGACAAGATCCTCGGCCGCGTGCCGAAGGTGACGCCATCGTCGAAGGTCGTCGGCGACCTCGCACTGCACCTCGCAGCGGTGAAAGCCGATCCCGCCGACTTCGCGGCGAATCCCGAGAAGTACGACGTGCCCGACTCCGTGATCGGCTTCATGGCGGGCGAGCTCGGAGACCTGCCCGGCGGCTGGCCCGAGCCGTTCCGCACCAAGGTGCTCGCCGGCAAAGACGTGCGCATCGGAGTGACCGAGCTCACCTCCGACCAGCGTGAGGCGCTCGAGGCCGACAGCACCACCCGGCGCGCGACGCTCAATGCCCTGCTGTTCCCGGCGCCGACCCGCCAGTTCGAGCAGATCCGCGAACTGTTCGGAGACCTCTCCGCAGTCGACACCGGCGACTACCTCTACGGGCTCCGTCCCGGTGCCGAGCACGTCGTCGAGATCGACAAGGGCGTGCGCCTGTACGCCGGCCTCGAGGCGATCGGCGAGGCCGACGACAAGGGCATGCGCACCGTGATGACCATCCTGAACGGCCAGCTCCGCCCCGTGTTCGTCCGGGATCGCGGCATCGCCGTCGAGACCCGGGCTGCGGAGAAGGCCGATGCCTCGCAGCCGGGCCAGGTGGCTGCGCCGTTCTCCGGCGTGGTGACGCTCGCGGTCGAGCCGGGTGCCGAGGTGGCCGCCGGCCAGGGCGTGGCGTCGATCGAGGCGATGAAGATGGAGGCGGCCATCACGTCGCCCATCGCGGGTGTCGTCGAGCGCGTCGCGATCCCCAAGACGCAGCAGGTCGAGGCGGGTGACCTCCTCGTCGTCGTGCGTCCGCGCTAGGCTGGGCTTGCATTGGCACTGATGAGGGGAGTATCGGTGGCTGAAGATACGCAGAACGACGGGGCGGTGAGGCGCCGGGGGGCGGGTGTCCGCACCGCGTCGATCGATCATCGCGACTCCGGGCCTTCGGGTGCGCACGCCGCCGACGCGACGTCCGACCTGAACCTCCGGGTCGATCTGCCGCCGGCTCCGGTGCCCGAGATGCCCGACGACGAAGTCGCCGTCGCGATCGACGACGTCGCCGTGAACCCCGGCGCGGTGGTCGGCGGCATCGCGAGCACGACGTCGGTCGAGGTCATCGCGCCAGGCCTCCCAGGGGGCTCCCGCAGCTCCTACCGGCGCGAGCCGTCGCCCTACAGCGCACTGCTGGCCGCTGATGCGTCCAAGCAGCTCCGGCGTGAGCGCGTGAGCACCGACACCGGCAACCACGTCGCCATCGTCGACGGCCCGGGAGACGAGGTCGCCGTGCCCGCCGAGGTGCCCGAAACGGCGGAGTCCCTCACCGCCGACCGGCTGATCGACCTCAACCGCACGACGCGGCCGGCGCCGCATGGCGGGCTCAACCGATTCCTCTACGAAGCGTCGCTGCACCTCGTGAACCTCGGCGACTCCGCGAAGGTGCGGGCGCACAAGGCGATGAGCCAGCGCATCCAGAAGCGGTTCGAGGGCGGGGCGCGATTCGTGCCG
This sequence comes from Agromyces ramosus, assembly GCF_030817175.1. Lineage (NCBI taxonomy): Bacteria > Bacillati > Actinomycetota > Actinomycetes > Micrococcales > Microbacteriaceae > Agromyces > Agromyces ramosus. The sequence continues at coordinate 3,656,435 of NZ_JAUSYY010000001.1, forward strand.
GTACTCACGCGCAAGGGCGGTGTCGGGAAGACGACGATCACCGCGCTCCTCGGCATGGCACTCGCCGATGCCCGCGACGACCGCATCATCGCCGTCGACGCCAATCCCGACCGGGGCACGCTGGCCGAACGGGTCGACCGCCAGACCCGCGAGACGGTGCGCGACGTCGTCTCCAAGGCGTCGTCGATCGGCGGGTACACCGACTTCTCGAGATTCGTCTCCCGCGACGAGACGCGGCTCGACATCCTCGCCTCCGACACCGATCCCACGCTCTCCGAGGCGTTCGACGACAACGATTACAACGTCGTCGCAGGCCTGGCCGCCCGCTACTACTCGCTCGTCCTCACCGACTGCGGCACCGGCATCGTGCACTCGGTGATGCGTGCAACGCTCCAGCGCGCCGACTCGGTCGTCATCGTGTCCGGCGGCAGCGTCGACGAGGCCCGGCTCGCTTCAGAGACCCTCACGTGGCTCGAGGCCAACGGCTACGGCGAGCTCGTGCGCAACGCCGTCGTGGCGATCAACCTCGCGACCCAGGGCACGCATCTCGTGAAGGTCGACGAGATCGAGGCCCACTTCCAGTCGCGCGTGCGCGAGATCGTGCGCATCCCCTACGACCCCCAGCTCGCCGCAGGTTCCGTGGTGAACTGGCACGAATTGCGCCCCGTCACACAGCACGCGGCGCGCGAACTCGCCGCCCTCGTGGTGGAAGGCCTGCCCACCGAGCGCGAGCATTGATCGGAGCGCAATTGCCGGAACGTCCCATTCGCCTGTTCGGCGACCCTGTCTTGAAGACCGTCTCAGCCCCCGTCGAACAGGTCGATGATCGCGTGCGCGCACTCGTCACCGACCTCCTCGACAGTGTGCGCCTTCCCGGCCGGGCCGGCGTCGCGGCGTCGCAGATCGGCGTGAACGTGCGTGCGTTCAGCTACAACGTCGACGGCGAGGTCGGGTACATCCTGAATCCCGTGATCGTCGAGGTCACAGGCGAGCCCGAGCTCGTCGACGAGGGATGCCTCTCAGTGCCCGGCTTGTGGCACAAGACGCCGCGGCATCCCTTCGCCAGGGTTCGGGGCATCGATCTCGATGGCGCCGAGATCGAGCTGTCGGGCACCGGGCTCATGGCCCAGGCGCTCCAACACGAGACCGATCACCTCGACGGCATCCTGTACCTCGACCGTCTCGAGAAAGACGAGCGACGCGCGGCGATGAAAGAGGTGCGCGAGTCCGACTGGTTCTGATCGAGCCGCCGACCAACGTTGAGGGCCCCGCGGATGCCGCGGGGCCCTTCACGTTCGCAGGATCGGGTGTCAGGAGACGATCGAGTGGCCCTCGGTCGCCGGAGCGCCGGAGTACATCGCCTCGATCTGCGGAGCGAAGTCCGCGAGGATCACGTTGCGCTTGATGCTCATCTTGGGGGTGAGGTGCCCGCTGGCCTCGGTCAGCTCCGTGGTGAGGATCGTGAACTTGCGGATCGACTCGGCACGCGAGACGTTCTCGTTCGCCGCGTCGATCGCGCGCTGCACCTCGGCGTTCACTGCGGCGTTGATCGCCGCTTCCTCGACCGACATGCCGGCATCTTCACCGTTGTTGTTGAGCCACACCGGGAGCATCTCGGGGTCGAGCGTCACGAGCGCCGAGATGAACGGCTTCTTGTCACCGACGACCACGACCTGCCCGACGAGCGGATTCGCCCGGATCGGGTCTTCGAGGGCGGCGGGCGCGACGTTCTTGCCGCCGGCGGTGACGATGATCTCCTTCTTGCGACCGGTGATCGTGAGGAAGCCATCGTCGTCGAACGAGCCGATGTCGCCGGTCTTGAGCCACTCGCCGTCGAATGTCTCGGCGGTGGCCTGGGGATTCTTCCAGTACTCCTTGAAGACGTTGACGCCCTTGACCTCGATCTCGCCGTCGTCGGCGATACGCACCGAGACGCCGGGCAGTGCCGGACCCACGGTGCCGATCTTCGACTTGGTCGCGAGGTTCACCGTCGCCGGTGCCGTGGTCTCGGTGAGGCCGTAGCCCTCGAGGATGGTGATGCCGAGCGAGTGGTAGAAGTGGCCGAGCCGCGGACCCAGCGGCGCCGAACCCGACACGGCGTACTTGACGTTGCCGCCCATCGCCGTGCGGAGCTTCGAGTACACGAGCTTGTCGAAGATGCGGAACTTGACCTTGAGGCCGAGCGGCACATGGCCGACCTCCTTCGCGGTCGAGTAGGCGACCGCGGTGTCGGCGGCGGTGCGGAAGATCTTGCCCTTGCCGCCGGCTTCGGCCTTCTGCTCGGAGACGTTGTAGACCTTCTCGAACACTCGGGGCACGGCGAGGAGGAACGTCGGCTTGAAGCTGCCGAGCGAGGGCAGCAGCTGCTTGGTGTCGGGCTGGTGGCCGACACGCACGCCGGCGTGCACGCTCAGCACCGCGATGAATCGCGCGAAGATGTGCGCCGTCGTGATGAAGAGCAGGGTCGAGGCCCCGTTCGGGTCGAGGACGACCTCCTTGAGCGCGACCGCGGCATTGCGGGACGTCTCGACGAAGTTCGCGTGGGTGAGCACGCAGCCCTTGGGCTTGCCGGTCGAGCCCGACGTGTAGATGAGCGTCGCGATGTCGGAGGCGACCGCGAGGTTGCGGCGTCGCTCGATCTCCTCGTCGGGGACGGCGACGCCGCCTGCGACGAGCTTGTCGAGGTCGCCGAGATCGATCTGCCACGTATTGCGGATGGCGGGGACGTCGGGGTGCACCTCGTCGAAGCGGGCGAAGTGGTCGGGCGTCTCGAGGATGATCGCGATCGCGCCCGAGTCGCTGAGGTTCCAACGCACCTGCGCAGGCGAGCTCGTCTCGTAGATCGGCACGAGGACCGCCCCCGCGAACCAGGTGGCGAAGTCGATGAGGGTCCACTCGTAGCGCGTCTTGCACATCAGCCCGATCTTGTCGCCGGGCTCGATGCCCGCTGCGACGAGGCCCTTGGCGAGCGCGATGACCTGGTCGTAGAACTCGCGCGTCGTGACCGGCGACCAGCCGCCGTCGGCGGTCGGGAGCGAGAACAGCACGGAGTCGGGCGTCTGCGCGACGCGCTCGACCAGCAGATCGGTGGCATTCGCCTCGGGGTCTGGTGTGACCAGGGCTGGGGTGGAGAATTCGATCACGGTAGCTCCTTCGGCACCGGGGGAGGTCGCGCCATCGGGCTGCGCATGAACCTCGGCATTGGGGTCGATTACACTCTAGTCGTTGCTCCGCGGCCTCATGCCCGGTACGAACACGCCTCATTCCACCTCCTGAAGGGCAGCTCCCGGGTGCACGCGATCGGAATCGACATCGGCGGTACGAAGATCGCCGGAGCCGTCGTCGACGAGCTCGGCCAGATCGTGCGGAGTGACCGCGTGGTCACGCCCGCGGGCGACTCGACGCTCCTCGAAGACGCCGTGGTGTCGATGATCACGTCGCTCCAGGCCGGAGGCGACGTGAGCGCGGTCGGCGTCGCCGCAGCGGGCTTCATCGATGCCGCGCAGTCGACGGTCTACTACGCGCCGAACATCAACTGGCGCAACGAACCGTTCCGCGAGAAGCTCGAGGCCCGCGTCGGCACGACGGTGGTCGTCGACAACGACGCGAATGCGGCGGGCTGGGCCGAGTTCCGGTTCGGCGCCGGCCGCATGGTCAGCGACATGGTGATGCTCACGATCGGCACCGGTGTGGGCGGGGCGATCGTCGCGGGCGACCGGCTCTTCCGTGGCGGCTTCGGCGCCGGGGCCGAACTCGGCCACGTGCGCGTCGTTCCCGACGGCCTCGCATGCGGCTGCGGGCAGCGCGGATGCATCGAGCAATACGGTTCCGGGCGGGCGCTGCTGCGCATGTCGAACGAGATCGCCGACGCGGGCGGCATCGGCCAGGCGCTCGCGCGAGTGCGGGCCGAGCAAGGTGCGCTCGACGGAGGTCTCGTCGCTGCGCTCATCGAGTCCGAGGACCCGGGGGCGCTCGCGGCACTCCGCCAGCTCGGCCACTGGCTCGGCCAGGCCGCCGCGAGCCTCTCGGCGGTGCTCGACCCGCAGCGTTTCGTCTTCGGGGGCGGAGTGGCCGCCGCGGGCGAACTCCTGCTCGCGCCGATCCGCGAGGCGTTCCTCGAGCACCTTCCGGCGCGTGGGTATCATCCCGAGCCCGACTTCGTCATCGCCGAGCTCGTGAACGACGCCGGCGTGGTCGGAGCGGCCGACCTCGCGCGCGTCTGGGTCGCCGAGCACTCCTGACGACCGCGGCGATAGGCTGAGGCGATGTCCGCGCATCGGGAGGGAGCAGCACGGTGTTCTACTGGATCATGAAGCACATCGTGGTCGGCCCGATCGTGCTCGCGATCTTCCGCCCCTGGGTCGTCGGCCTCGAGAACGTGCCGAAAGAGGGCGCGGTCGTCCTCGCGTCCAACCACCTCTCATTCATCGACTCCATCTTCCTCCCGCTCGTCGTCGGTCGCCGGGTCGTGTTCCTCGCGAAGAGCGAGTACTTCACCGGCAAGGGCCTGAAGGGATGGGCGACGAAGCTCTTCTTCCAGGCGACCGGACAGCTGCCGATCGACCGTTCCGGCGGCAAGGCCTCCGAGGCCTCGCTCCTGACCGGGCTTCGGGTGCTCGGCGAGGGCCGCGTGCTCGGCATCTACCCCGAGGGCACCAGGAGCCCCGACGGGCACCTCTACCGTGGTCGCACGGGCGTCGCGCGCATGGTGCTCGAAGCCGGCGTGCCGGTGATTCCGGTCGCGATGATCGGCACCGAGGAGGTCATGCCCATCGGCACCCGGATCCCGAGGGTGCGCCGCATCGGCATCATCATCGGCGAACCGCTCGACTTCACTCGCTTCGAGGGACTCGAGGGCGATCGCTTCGTGTTGCGCTCCGTGACCGATGAGCTCGTCTACGATCTCCGGGAGTTGAGCGGGCAGGAATACGTCGACGTCTACGCGAGTTCGGTCAAGGAGCAGCGGGCTTCGCAATCGCGATAGGCTCGAGCTGCGGCGGCGCAACGGGCGTCGCCGTTCCCGTATGCGGCGCCAAGCGCCCCGAACCCTCCAGGATGTTCCAGTGGTACAGCTCGTCGAGCCGGTCGTGAACGCAGATCCCTCCGTGATCGCCGGACTCGACTATTGGCGCACGCTGGCCATCAAGCAGCAGCCGTCGTGGCCCGACCCCGAGGCCGCGCACGCGGCATCCGCTGAGCTCGCCACCCTGCCGCCGCTCGTGTTCGCGGGCGAGGTCGACATCCTGCGCGATCGGCTCGCCGCGGCATCCCGAGGCGAGGCGTTCCTCCTGCAGGGCGGCGACTGCGCCGAGACGTTCGCCGGGGCCACCGCCGACCAGATCCGCAACCGCGTGAAGACGGTGCTGCAGATGGCGGTGGTGCTCACCTACGGCGCATCGATGCCGGTCGTGAAGATGGGCCGCATGGCGGGCCAGTTCGCGAAGCCCCGCTCGAGCGACATCGAGACTCGCGGCGACGTGAGCCTTCCCGCCTACCGTGGCGACATCGTGAACGGCTACGACTTCACGCCCGAGTCCCGCGCCGCCGACCCCGCGCGCCTCGTGCGCGGCTACCACACGGCCGCTTCGACGCTCAACCTCATCCGCGCCTTCACCCAGGGCGGGTTCGCCGACCTCCGTCAGGTGCACTCGTGGAACCAGGGCTTCGCCACCAACCCGGCCAATGCCCGCTACGAGTCGATGGCGCGCGAGATCGACCGCGCGATCAAGTTCATGGAGGCATGCGGCGCCGACTTCGAGGCGATCAAGCACACCGAGTTCTACACCGGCCACGAGGGCCTGCTGATGGATTACGAGCGCCCGATGACCCGTATCGACTCGCGCACGGGCACGCCCTACGACACGTCGGCGCACTTCATCTGGATCGGTGAGCGCACGCGTGAGCTCGACGGCGCGCACGTCGACTTCCTGTCGCGCGTGCGCAACCCGATCGGCGTGAAGCTCGGCCCGACCACCACGCCAGAGGTCATGCTCGAGCTGGTCGAGAAGCTCGACCCGAACCGCGAGCCCGGTCGTCTCACGTTCATCACGCGCATGGGCGCCGGCAAGGTGCGCGACGCGCTGCCGCCCCTGCTCGAAGCCATCAAGGCGAGCGACGCGAACCCGCTGTGGGTCACCGACCCGATGCACGGCAACGGCATCACGACGCCCACGGGCTACAAGACGCGTCGCTTCGACGACGTGGTCGACGAGGTCAAGGGCTTCTTCGAGGCGCACCGCGCAGCCGGCACGCACCCGGGCGGCATCCACGTGGAGCTCACCGGCGACGACGTCACCGAGTGTCTCGGCGGCTCCGAGCACATCGACGAGGAGACGCTGGCCACGCGGTACGAGTCGCTCTGCGACCCGCGACTGAATCACATGCAGTCGCTCGAACTCGCGTTCCTCGTCGCTGAAGAGCTCTCGGCTCGCTGAGAGGCCTGCCGCGGGGCATCCGGTGACGGATGTCCCGCGCTCGCCTGTTCCGGCCAGCGGTTGCGGTGTGACGCAGCGGGTCAGAGCGTGAGCGAGGCGACGACCGTGATCGTCGATCCCCGGACCGCCTGCGCGGCGGCGGCCGGGTCGGTGGAGGTGCAGGTCGCGAAGGTGAGCAGCGGCTCGGGGAAGTTGTAGGCGACCTCGAACCCGGCTGCACGAAGGGTGTCGAGGGCTTGGTTCATGGGGAGCCCCACCACATTGGGCACTTCGACGAGGTCTTGGCCCTTCGAGAGCGTGAGGTTCACGGTGTCGCCCGGGCGAACGGGGTCGGTGGTCGGCTCCATGGCGACCACATGATCGGCGGCGATGGCGCCCGAGTTGTCGAACACGGGGTCGAGATAGGCCACCGCGACTCCGGCATTCACGAGCGCGGCATCGGCTTCGGCAGCGGGGAGCCCGATGACATCGGGCAGTGCGCCCGCCGAGACCACGAGGGTCAGCGCGCCGAGCTCGGCGTAGGTGGCGCCGACCGGGTTGCCGTCGACGTCGAGCACCGCGATCACCGTTTCGGCCGGTGCATCCGAGAACTGGCGCTGGCTCGATTCTGCGACGGTGAAGTCGGCGAGCTGGGCGCGCGCGTCGGCCTCCGGCGCGCCGATGACGTCGGGCACCGGGATGATCGCGGGACCGGTGGAGACGTACATCGTCACGACCGATCCGCGCTGGGCCATCTCGCCCTCGGCGGGATCGGTTCCCGACACCTGTCCCATGGGCACGACCGGGTCGTTCCGCTCGGCAGGCTCGACCGTGAAGCCGGCTTCCTCGAGCACGAGCGTCGCGCTGTCTGGCGTGAGCGTCGTGGTCGCCGGCACCTGGGCGAGGGCGCCCGGACCCGCTCCGAAGTACCATCCCGTGCCCGCGGCGAGTCCCGTGAGCAGGAGCACGAGGGCGAAGATCCAGTAGCCCTTGCGTTTGCGCCGATCAGCCGACCTCGCGAGCGCGGTTGCCTCGTCGTCGGATGCCTCGAGGGTCGCCGTCGAGGCGGCGACCGAGCCGTCGAGTACCCGCGTCTCCGCCGTCGCGGCGCCGACCGGCATCGCCGCGGGAAGCACGGTCGTGGCCTGCGTCGTCAGCGGGACGTGGGCCGCGCGGATCGACGGCTCGACCTCGCGGAGCCGGTCGAGCATCTCGCGGGCGTCGCGCGGTCGTTCATCGGGCTCACGCGCGGTTGACCAGAGCACGAGCTCGTCGAGCTCTGCCGGCACTCCGGGGTGCTTCGAGCTCGGGGTCGGCACCGTGTCGTTCGCGTGCTGGTACGCGATCGCCATCGGCGCCTCGCCGACGTAGGGCTGCTCGCCCGTGAGCATCTCGTACATCATGATGCCGACCGCGTAGATGTCGCTGCGCGCGTCGGCGAGGCCGCGGGTGACGAGCTCGGGGGAGAGGTAGGCGATGGTGCCGAGCAGGGCCTGGCCCGTGCCGGTGTTCGCGGTGGCCGCACGTGCCAGACCGAAGTCGCCGAGCTTGATGCGCCCGTCGTCGGCGAGGAGCACGTTCTCGGGCTTGAGGTCGCGGTGCACGATGCCGGCCTTGTGCGCGGCGGCGAGGCCCGAGAGCACGGCGTCCATGATGTCGACGGTCTGCTCGGGCGTGAGTCGCTTGTAGTCCTTCAGGAGCTCCCGCAGGGTGATGCCCGGCAGGTACTCCATGACGAGGTAGGCCATGTCGGCGTCTTGGCCCTGGTCGAAGACGTTCACGACGTTCGGGTGCGCGAGCCTGGCCGCAGACCGGGCCTCTTGCACGAACCTCGTCTTGAAGGTGTTGTCATCGGCGAGGTGGCCGTGCATGATCTTGATGGCGACACGCCGCTCGAGACGCAGATCGGTCGCGAGATACACCGTCGCCATGCCGCCGCGCGCAATGCGCGAGCGCACCTGATAGCGACCGTCGATGAGACGGCCGATCATCGGGTCTGCGGGCGCGTTGGTCACCCTTCGAGTCTACGAAGAGGTATATGCCGGAGTCCGACCAAACGCCGTGAACGCGCGGATCGCAACTCCATCGTGATGCGATCAGCCGAGCTCTGAGAGCCAGGCCCGCGCCGACGCCTCCCATCTCGCGTAGTGGTCCGCGAAGGCGCTCGACTGCACCGCCTGCGCGGCTTGGGTCACGGTCATCGCCTCCCAGCCGGCGATGTCGAGGAGGCCGAGCGTGCGGCCGGCGTTCGGATTCCCGGCGCCGCCGTAGAACGCGGTGGCGGCGCGCACCGGGTCGAGCACTTCTTCGACCGTGCCCCAGCCCTGGCTCGGACGCTGCTGGAAGAGGCCGAGCGAATCGAGGTCGCCGTGGTGCGCGTTCGTCAGTCCCGACTCCTGCGCGGCGGCTGCGAGCGCGATCACGATGCCGTGGTCGGGGACGCCGAGCGCTCGTCCGACGTCGACGATGATCCGCGCGTTCTGGCGCATCTCGTCGGTGAGGGCGACCGTCACCGATGCCACGCTGGTCACGGCGACGGGTCGCGGGATCACGAGCGCCTGACCGGGGATGATGACGCCCGCCGGGTCGAGTGCGTTGGCCGTGATCAGTTCCTGCACGCTCACGTCGTTGGCGGCGGCGATGTCCCAGAGCGTGTCGCCGTCGGCGACGAGATGCGCGTCTGCGGGCGGGTCGGGCGCAGTGGCGGGCGGCGCTGCCGGGGGAGCGGGCTGGACCGGGGCGGGCGGTGGCGGTGGCGGGCCGACGCCCGCTCCGGTCGGCGGCGGCAGCACGATCGCCTGCCCCGGGAAGATGAGGCTCTGCCGGCCGAGCCCGTTCGCGCTGATCAGCTCGTCGAGGTCGACGCCGTGGGCGGCGGCGATGCCGCTCATCGTGTCGCCCGCGACCACGATGTGGTGGGGGATGTCGGCGATGGGCGCCGCGGTGGGCTCCTGGCGAACGCCCGAGCCGGGCAGCGCGAGCCGTTGTCCCGGGAAGATGAGGCTCGACCAGCTGAGGCCGTTCGTGGCGAGCACCTCGGCGGTCGCGAGCCCGAATCGCTCGGCGATGCCGCTGACCGTGTCGCCCTCGCCGACGACGTACTCGGCCGGCGCCGCGGTCGACGCGACCGCCGCAAGCGCGGGTCGGGCGCTCGTCGCCTTAGCCTTGGGCTGGCGCTTGACCTGCGAGGGGGCCGCCTCGGCGGGCTGCACGATGCCGAGCGTCACGGCGACCGTGCTGGCGATCGCGAGGGGGAACGTGAGGAATCGGCGGATGCCACGCTGCCCGCGCCTGCCGCCGAAACCGTCGGCACCGGGCGCGCGTTCCGCCCGTGCCTCGGATTCGTACGACATGGTGCCCCCTTCGCCGGCATCCGGTACCTGCCCCCGCGGCAACCGTCGCACAGGGCTTCAGGCGAGTCAAACACCGCCAGCGCGCGTCTTCTCATCCGTCGAGCGAGGCGTTCGCCACCGAGGTTCGCGGCGGTTCGCTTCACCGAGTGCGCTCGGCATGGCAGGCTTGAGGCGTGACCGATGCCGCCCAGACCACTTGGCTGACCGTGCCCGACCTCGTGGAGATGCTCGGGTCGACCCCGAGCCGAATCCGCCGACTCATCGACGACCGGCATCTCCTCGCCGCGCGCATCGACGGCGTGCTCAAGGTGCCGGCCGATTTCCTGCGCGACGATGCGCCGATTCCCGAGCTGCATGGCACCGCCATGGTGCTGGCCGATGCCGGGTTCAGCGACCAGGAGGCGCTCGAGTGGCTCCTCAGCGTCGACGACAGCCTCGGCACCACCCCGATCGCGGCCCTCCGCGCGGGCCGCAAGGCCGAGGTGCGTCGCGTCGCGCAGGCTCTGGCCTGAGCTCGACCGGGCGGTCGCCGTGCGCCGCCCAGCCCGGCGATTCAGCTCGCGCGACGTGTGACGGCCTTCGCGAGTGAACCCAGCTCGGCGCGGGCCTCGCGGCTGATCGGCGCATCCGCCAGCGCTTCCGACGCGCGGGTGACGTTCGCGCCGATGAGGAGCTCGATCTCGTCGACGGCTCCGCATTCGGAGATCGTGCGCTGGAGCATCGTGATCTGCTCGGGTTCCAGCGTGCGGTCGCCGAGCAGTTCGTCGAGCAGACGCCGCTGTCCGGGCGCGAGGCGCTCCCGTGCAATGGCGATGAGCATCGTGCGCTTGCCCTCGCGAAGGTCGTCGCCGCTCGGCTTGCCGGTGACCTGCGGGTCGCCGTACACACCGAGCAGGTCGTCGCGAAGCTGATAGGCGATGCCGAGCGGGAGCCCGAAGGCGCGGAGCGCATCGAGTTGCGGCTGCGTCGCCCCGGCGATGGCTGCGCCGATGACGAGCGGTGACTCGACGCTGTACTTCGCAGCCTTGTACACGATCACGCGCTCGGCTCTCAGGCGCTGCTCGGAGTCGGGCTTCGTGATCCAGGCGCGCTCTTCGAGGATGTCGAGATACTGCCCGGCGGTGACCTCGGTGCGCATGCGCATGAACTCCGTGCGGGCGGTGCGGGCGGCGCGTTGGTCGGTCAGCGCGGCGAGGCCCTCGTCGAGGAGCTCGTCGCTCCAGCCGAGCAGGAGGTCGCCGAGCAGGATCGAGGCCGCACGGCCGAAGTCGGCGTCGCTCCCGGCCCACCCCTCGTCGCGGTGCAGTGACTGGAAGAGGCGGTGCGCGGATGGCGAGCCGCGTCGGGTGTCGGAGTTGTCGATGAGGTCGTCGTGCACCAGGGCCGCCGCATGGAACAACTCGAGCGCCGCAGCAGCGGACACGACGGGGAATCGGTCACGACCGCCCTCGGGTGCGAAGGGGTCGAAGTCGCGTGCGCCGACGGCTTCCCAGCCCCAATAGCAGAACAGCGCCCGGAAACGCTTGCCCCCGCTGAGAAAGCGCCTTGAGAACGCATCGAGCGGTTCGAGGTCGGGGCTGATCGAGCGGAGAATAGAAGAGCGTTCGACGAGGAAATCCTCGATGCGTTCGTGCACCAGATCGACCAGCCGGGAACCGTGAGCCACCCGCCTAGCCTAGCGAGGCGGGGCGGCGCTAGAATGAGCTTGGATGCGTCGATCCCGAGCCTGAGGGGAATGAGATGCCGCTTTCAGAGCAGGAGCAACGTCTTCTCGAGGAGATGGAGCGGAACCTCTACCGCAATGACGCCGACTTCGTCCATGCGGTCGGTGGCGTGCGCGGGCGCCGCCCCGACTATCGGGCGATCGTACTCGGTGTACTCCTCGCCGTCGCCGGTGTCGGTGCGCTCATTGCAGGCGTCGCCCTGCAGTTGCTGGTCATCGGCATCCTGGGCTTCGCGCTCATGTTCGCAGGCGTGCTCATCGCGATCAGTCCCGGCAAGCGCGGCGCGGCATCGCCGCCGCCCGCAGAACCGGGATCGGCGTCGCGAGCGGCCCGTCCCCGTGGCGGCTTCATGGATCGCATGAACGACCGCTGGGACCGCCGCCAGGAGGGTCGCGAGTAGTCCCTCCACTTCCCACCACTTGAACGGGTCGATCTTCGGATCGGCCCGTTTTTCGTGCGTCAGGGCCTGAGCACGGGCACCCGGCTGTGGCTCGGGCGCGCTTCCGGCTCGGAACCCGTCGTGATGTGGAGGGTGAAACGCCGCGGCGCTGCGCCGTTCCTCCACCGTCCTCCACCCCTCGAGATGCCTGTGTTCACAGGGAACTCCCGGCTGATCACGCGCGAAATCGAGCGAATGTCGTTGATTGGTGGATGAGAGTGGAGTAAAGTGGTGTTACCTGGATTCTGGCCGGAGGAAAGGGGGTGGTGTGGTGTTCCTCGGCAGCTATGAACCAAAGCTCGATGAGAAGGGCCGCGTCATTCTTCCGGCGAAGTTCCGGGAGGAGCTGTCGAGCGGCCTCGTGCTCACACGAGGCCAGGAGCGCTGCATCTACGTGTTCAGCGCACGGGAGTTCGAGAGCATGAGCGATAAGATCCGCCAAGCCCCGGTCACGAGCAAGCAGGCACGCGATTACATGCGCGTCTTCCTCTCGGGGGCGTCCGCGGAGACCCCCGACAAGCAGCATCGCGTCACCATCCCCGCCACGCTCCGTGCGTACGCGGGCCTCGACCGCGACCTCACGGTCATCGGCACGGGCAGCAGGGTGGAGATCTGGGATGCGACGGCGTGGCAGACCTACCTCGCCGAGCAAGAGGCGGCCTTCGCAGACACGGCGGAGGAGGTGATCCCCGGACTCTTCTAGTCCTCTGACTCCGACTCCCAGCCGGCCGCGCCTGGTGCACTTCCCCGCATCAGGACGAACGGATGGGGATCGGGATCCGAGGCCCGGAAGCCGAGGCGGGAATCATGGACATCGAACGAATTCACACACCGGTCATGCTCGAGCGCACGCTCGAGTTGCTGACACCGGCCATCGAGGGCGACCGCGCCGTGCTCGTCGACGCGACGCTCGGCATGGGCGGCCACGCCGCGGCGTTCCTCGAGCGCTTCCCGGCGCTCACCGTCATCGGCCTCGATCGCGACACCGACGCGCTCGGCATCGCCCGCGAGCGCCTCGCGAAGTTCGGCGACCGCGCGCGGTTCGTGCACACCGTGTACGACGGCATCGAGCAGGCCGTGCGCTCCGAGGGGTTCCGCGAGGTGCAGGGCGTGCTCTTCGACCTCGGCGTCTCGTCGCTGCAGCTCGATCGTGCCGAGCGCGGATTCGCGTACTCCAAAGACGCGCCTCTCGACATGCGCATGGACGTCACGAGCGGTCGTACCGCCGCCGACGTCATCGCCGAGGCGAGTGAAGAGGAACTGCGGCGCATCTTCCTCGATTACGGCGAGGAGAAGCTCGCGGCCCGCTATGCCCGGGCGATCGTCACGGCGCGAGCGGATGCCCCGATCACGCGCTCAGGCGAACTCGTCAAGATCATCACTGCCGCGACGCCGGTGGTCGTCCAGCGACAGGGGCATCCTGCCAAGCGCGTCTTCCAGGCGCTGCGCATCGAGGTGAACGAGGAGCTGTCGGTACTCGATCGCGCGATCCCGGCGGCGCTCGAGACGATCGCCGTCGGCGGTCGCATCGTCGTGCTCGCGTACCAGTCCCTCGAAGATCGCATCGTCAAACGCGCGCTCAGCGCCGCGTCGAGCTCCACCGCACCCCCCGGGCTGCCGATGGAGCTTCCCGAACACCGCCCCGTGTTCAAGCTCCTCGTGCGAGGAGCAGAACTCGCGAGCGAAGCCGAGCAGGCGGAGAACCCGCGTGCGAAGCCCGTGCGGCTCCGCGCCGCCGAACGAGTGAGGAGACCGTCATGAGTGCTGTGCCGGTCCAGTCCCTCCCCGCCCCGCGGCGCACGCCGCAGACGCCGCGACGTCTCCGACCCGCGCCCGAACGCGCAGCCAGGGCGAAGCCGCGTCTCGGCTACGCGATCATCGCCCTCGGCGGCGTCGCCCTCATCGTGGTGGCCCAGCTGCTGCTGTCGATCGCCGTGACCCAGGGGGCCTACGAGATCGACGGGTACCAGATGGATCAGGCCGCACTCGCCCTCGAAGAGCAGAAGCTCAGCGAAGACCTCGATCGCCTCGAGTCCCCCCAGTACCTCGCCATGAACGCCGAGTCGCTCGGCATGGTGCCCAACGCCGATCCGGTGTACCTGCGGCTCTCCGATGGCGCGGTGCTCGGCCAGCCCACGGCAGCCGGCGGCGGCGCGGCATCCGGCCCGCTCGTCCCGAATCTGCTGATCACCGACGTGCCGCTCGTCACCGAGCAGCAGAGCGGGCAGACTGCCGACGGGGGAGTTCCCGGTGCAGCCGCCGATTCGGCCGCGCAGGTGCCGGCACACGCGCCGGCACCGCCGCCTGTCGACGGCACGCTTCCCACTCCCGCCACCCATTGACCGCTGCACGCAGGTGAGGACGAGCGACGGATGAACCGAACCAGCCGACACCCGATGCGCCGGATCCTCCTCTCCGCCGTCGTCCTCCTCGCGCTCGTCGGCGTGTTCGCCGTGCGCCTCGTCGACATCCAGGTCGTGCGGGCGGCGGAGCTCAGCGAGCAGGCCGACGAGGTGCGCTCGCAGTCCACACCGGTATACGGCACCCGCGGTGAGATCGTCGACGCCAACGGCAAGGTGCTCGCCGACAGCGTCATGCGCTACGACATCGCGCTCTCGCCGAAGAAGGCGAGCGACGTCGTCCGCGAGGTGCCCGACCCCGACGACCCGAGCAAGACCATCGACGTGACGGTTCCGCTCGTCCAGGTCGCCGCCGAGCTCGGCGGCGTGCTCGGGCTGACGGGCGACCAGGTGCTCGGCATCATCAGCGCCGATCTCGCCGAGGACCCCGACTCCGACTTCGCCTTCGTCGCGAAGCTCGTCGACACCGAGACCTACGAGGCCGTGAAGGCGCTTCGCATCCCGTGGGTCGAGCCGTACGAGCACCCCAGTCGCCGGTACCCGAACGGGGCCGTCGCGGGAAACCTGCTCGGCTTCATCGATCCGGACGGCAATGCCGTCGCCGGACTCGAGCTTTCTGAAGACGAGTGCCTCGCGAGCGAGAACGGCGAGGTGACCTCCCTGCGCAGCCTGAAGGACTGGGTCGAGATCCCCGGCACCGAGGTCGTGAACAAGCAGGCGCACGACGGCGGCACGCTCCAGCTCACGATCGACGCCGACTTGCAGTGGGCGGTGCAGCGCATCGCCGAGGAACAGCGACAGGCGACCGGGGCCTCGTGGGCGACCGTCACGGTCATGGAGGCGAAGACCGGCCGGCTGCTCGCCGTCGCCGACGTGCCCACGATCGACCCGAACGACCCGTCCGCGACGCCCGAGGCCGACCGGGGGTCGCGTTCGTTCACCGCCCCCTTCGAGCCGGGGTCGACGTTCAAGGCGCTCACCGCGGCATCCGTCATCGATCACGGCAAGGGCGACCCGCTCAGCCAGATCATCGCTCCCTTCCGGTACCTTCCCCCGAACGGCGCGAACATCAACGACAGCGGCTATCACGACGACCAGCGGCTCACGCTCACCGGCGTGCTCGTCGAATCGTCGAACACCGGCATGTCGCAGTTCGGCGAGCGGTTGTCCGACCGCGAGCGGTACGAGGACATGCTCGCCTTCGGCCTCGGCGCCGAGACCGAGGTCGGATTCCCCGGTGAGGAGCCCGGTGACCTGCACGGCGTCCCCGAAGAGTGGGACAACCAGACGAAGTACGCGACGATGTTCGGCCAGGGCCTCACCACGACGGCCGTGCAGATCGCGAGTGCCTACCAGACCCTCGCGAACGGAGGGGTGCGCATGCCGGTCACCCTCGTCGACGGATGCCGCGACGAGAACGGGGAGGTCACGCGAACGCCGGCCCAGGGCACGCGCGTCGTTTCGGAGCAGGCCGCCGACCAGACGAGCCAGATGCTCGAGCGCGTGTACCTCGAGGGCTGGCTCGCCGACGAGTGGAACATCCCGGGCTACCGGGTGGCCGCGAAGACCGGTACGGCGCAGGTGCCCGACGGCAACGGGGGGTACCTCACCGGCTACCTGGTGTCGGTCTCGGGCTTCGCACCGGCCGACGACCCCGAGTTCGTCGTTTCGGTCAGCATCATGAATCCCGTTAAGATGAACTCGTCCGCCGCATCGGCTCCCGTCTTCCAAGAGGTGATGAGCCAGGTGCTGAAGAAGTATCGGACCGTTCCATCCGGCGCCGCGGCGCCCGAGTTGCCAGCAACCTGGTGAGAAAGTTGGGTTCGTGACCGGATCGCCTCCCACGGCCCTCCGGCCGCAGCACCCGAGCCCCCGATCGCTGCACGGCCTCGCCGATGCATTCGGATTCGAGGTGCACGGCTCGCTCGGCGGGCTCGAGGTCACCGGCGCCGGGCTCTCGTCGCGAGACGTGCAACCGGGCGACCTGTACGTCGGCGTCCCAGGCCGCAACGCACACGGAGCCGACTTCGCCGCCGCCGCGCGCACTGCCGGCGCCGTCGCACTGCTCACCGACCCCGAGGGGGCGCAGCGAGCGGCTGATGCGGGCCTTCCGATCCTCGTCACGCCCGATGCGCGCGCCGCGCTCGGCGACGTCGCCGCGTGGATCCATCGCACCGCGGAGAACCCCGCCACCCTCTTCGCCGTGACGGGCACGAACGGCAAGACGAGTGTCGTCTACCTCCTCTACGGCATCCTCCGCCAGCTCGGCGTGGTCGCCGGACTCACGTCGACGGCCGAGCGCCGCATCGGCGACGAAGCCGTCACGAGTTCGCTCACCACTCCAGAGGCGAGCGAGCTGCACGCGCTCCTGGCGCGCATGCGAGAGGTCGGGGTGCGCGCGGTCGGCGTCGAGGTCTCGGCGCAGGCGCTCTCGCGGCACCGGGTCGACGGTCTCGTGTTCGACGTCGTCGGCTTCACGAACCTCACCCACGACCACCTCGACGACTACGACTCCCTCGACGACTACTTCGACGCGAAACGCGACCTCTTCCAGCCCGAGCGGGCCCGGCGCGGCGTCGTCACCGTCGACTCGGAGTGGGGCGAGCGCCTCGTGGCCGAGTCGCGCATCCCGGTCGCCACGCTCACCACCAAGCCCGATCTCGACGCCGACTGGCGGCTCACCGTGCTCGACGAGGAGGCGACGTATACGTCGTTCATCCTCGATGGGCCCGATGGTCGCCGGCTCGAGTCGCGAGTTCCGTTGCTCGGCTGGTACATGGCTGCCAACGCAGCCCTCGCCATCGTGATGCTCACCGAGGCCGGATACGACCTTGGGCTCATCGCCGAGGCACTCGAGCGCGACGGCGGCGTCGACGCGTACATTCCGGGGCGCGCCGAGCGCATCTCGGGCGAGCAGGGTCCGCTCGTCTACATCGACTACGGGCACAGCCCCGACGCGTTCCTGCAGACGCTCGGCGCGATCCGGCGCTTCACCGACGGCCGTCTCATCATGGTGTTCGGCGCCGATGGCGACCGCGACACCACGAAGCGCGCCGAGATGGGCGCCATCGCCGCCCGCGGCGCCGACGTCGTCGTGGTCACCGACTTCCACCCTCGCTTCGAGGATCCGGCGGCCATCCGGGCCGCACTCATCGCCGGAGCGCGTGACGCGGTGCCCGACCGCGAGATCCACGAGGTCGCCGACCCGCGCGCGGCGTTCCGTGCAGCGCTCGCACTCGCGGGCGAGGGCGATGCGATCCTCTATGCGGGCCCAGGTCATGAGGAATATCACGAGGTTCGAGGTGTGAAGATCCCCTATTCGGCGAGAGAAGACGCCAAGCAGGCCCTCCGCGAAGCCGGGTGGCTCGCGTGATCGCGCTCACCCTCGCCGAGGTCGCCGAGATCGTCGACGGCACCCTCCGGCTCGACGGAACGACGGCAACCGCCGACACGCTCGTCGACGGCACGGTGACGACCGACTCCCGCGAGATCGTTCCCGGCGGTGTGTTCGTCGCGAAGCCCGGCGAGTTCGACGACGGACATCGCTTCGCACCGTCGGCGGTCGAGCTGGGCGCAGCCCTCCTCATCGTCGAGCACCCGCTCGAGCTCGCGGCACCGCAGGTCGTGGTCGCCGACTCCGTCGCCGCGCTCGGCGCCCTCGCATCCGAGGTCGTGTCACGCGTGCGTGCCCACGGGGCGCTCCGCATCGTCGGAGTCACGGGCTCGAACGGCAAGACGACCACGAAGAACCTGCTTCGCACCGTGCTCGAGCGTGTCGGCCCCACGGTCGCCGCGCGCGCCTCGTTCAACAACGAGGTCGGCGCGCCGATCACGATGCTCGAGCTCACCGACGAGACCCGCTTCCTCGTTGCCGAGATGGGCGCCTCCGGCGTCGGCGAGATCGCACGCCTCGTACGCCTCGCGCGCCCCGACATCGGCATCGTCCTGAAGGTCGGCCTCGCCCACGCCGGCGAGTTCGGCGGCATCGAGCAGACCGTGCGCGCGAAGTCCGAGATGGTCACCGACCTGCTCGAGACGGATGTCGCAGTGCTGAACGCCGACGATTCCCGCGTCGTGCCCATGGCCGACCTCACCGCTGCCCGCGTCGTGTGGTTCGGTCTCGGCGACGCCGCCGACGTGCGGGCGAGCGACCTCGTGGTCCACGCGCGCGGCACCGAGTTCACCGTCACGGTGCCGGGCGGCGAGTCCGCCCGGGTACGATTCGGGGTGCTCGGCGAACACCACGTGATGAATGCGCTGGCCGCGATCGCGGCATCCGTCGAGCTCGGCGTGCCACTGGCATCCGTCGTCGACGCCCTCGAGCACGTGACCCTCGCCGAGCGCTGGCGCATGCAGGTCATGGGCGGACGCGACGACGTGACCATCATCAACGACGCCTACAACGCGAGCCCCGACTCGATGTCCGCGGCGCTGAAGACCCTCGCCCAGGTGAAGCGCCCCGGCTCGCGCACGATCGCCGTACTCGGTGAGATGAGTGAACTCGGCGAGTTCTCGGGTGAGGAGCACGACCGCATCGGCCTGCTCGCCGTGCGGCTCGGCATCTCGCAACTCGTGGTCGTCGGGCAGGGCGCGCGGCGCCTGCACATCTCCGCCATCAACGAGGGCTCGTGGGATGGCGAGTCCGCATTCGTCGAGTCCGCCGACGAGGCGTTCGACCTCGTCGTGTCATCCGTTCGCCCCGGCGACACGGTGCTCGTGAAATCCTCGAACTCGGCGGGCCTCCGTCACCTCGGCGACCGACTGGGAGAATGGTTCTCGTGAGAGCACTGCTGACCGCTGGAGCGTTGTCGCTCGCCTTCACGCTGTTTCTGACCCCGCTGTTCATTCGCCTCTTCACGAGGATCGGCTGGGGGCAGTTCATCCGCGACGACGGACCGAAGAGCCACCACGTGAAGCGCGGCACGCCCACCATGGGTGGCATCATCTTCATCCTCGGCACGTTGTTCGGCTACTTCGTCTCGACATTGCTCGTCTCGAACGAGCTGCCGACCGCTTCGGCGCTCCTCGTGCTGCTGATGATGGTCGGGCTCGGCGCGGTCGGCTTCATCGACGACTTCCTGAAGACCCGCAAGAAGCAGAGCCTGGGCCTCGGCGGGTGGGCGAAGGTCGTCGGCCAGGTGGTGGTCGCGACGGCGTTCGCGCTGCTCGCGCTCCAGTTCCCCAACGATCGCGGGGTGACTCCCGCGAACACGAGCATCTCGTTCATCCGCGACCTCGACCTCGATTTCATGGTGTTCGGCACGGTCGTCGGCATCATCCTCTACGTCATCTGGATCTGCCTCATCACCGTCGGCAGCTCGAACGGCGTGAACGTGACCGACGGCCTCGACGGCCTTGCCGGCGGCGCCTCGATCCTCGCCATCGGCTCCTTCGTCATCATCGGGTTCTGGCAGTTCAACCAGGCCTGCGGAAGCGCGAACCTCAACCCGAGCGACGCCTATCGCTGCTACGACGTGCGCGATCCGCTCGACATCGCCATCGTCGCCACCGCGATCGTCGGCGGACTCATCGGGTTCCTCTGGTGGAACACCAACCCAGCGAAGATCTACATGGGCGACACGGGCTCGCTCGCCCTCGGCGGCGCGCTCGCGGCGCTGGCGATCGTGAGCCACACCGAGCTCCTGCTGTTGCTCATCGGCGCGCTCTTCGTCATCGAGACCGGCTCGGTCATCGTGCAGCGGGGCTACTTCAAGCTCACCCACGGCAAGCGCATCTTCCTGATGAGCCCGATCCATCATCACTTCGAGCTCAAGGGCTGGGCCGAGATCACGATCGTCGTGCGCTTCTGGATCATCGCGGGCCTCTTCGTCGCCGCCGGCGTCGGCAGCTTCTACTTCGAATGGCTGCAGAGCTGATGGCGGATGCCGCAGCCACCGGTGCGGCGAGGCTCGACGCGCTGACCAGCTGGCATGCCGACTGGGCGGGCCTTCGAGTCGCCGTGCTCGGCCTCGGCGTCACGGGCTTCGCCGTCGCCGATACGCTCACCGAGCTGGGCGCCGACGTGCTCGTCGTCGCACCGTCGGTCGACGACGACCGGGCGCGCATCCTCGACGTCATCGGGGCGCGCCTGCTGGTGCATCCGCTCGACTCGGTTCCCGAGGAGCTCGTGGCGTTCGCGCCCGAGCTCGTCGTCGCCTCGCCGGGCTTCCACCCCGACCACCCGGTGCTCGAATGGGCGGGCGCATCGAAGGTGGCGGTCTGGGGTGACATCGAGCTCGCCTGGCGCGTGCGCGACAAGGTGAATGAGGCGGAATGGATCCTCGTCACCGGCACGAACGGCAAGACCACCACCGTGCAGCTCGCGGCGACCTTCCTCGCCGCGAACGGCCTGCGCGCCGCGCCCTGCGGCAATATCGGCGTGCCCGTGCTCGACGCCGTGCGCGATCCCGGTGGTTTCGACGTGCTCGTCGTGGAGCTCTCGAGCTATCAGCTCCATCACCTGCCGAAGACCGGCCCGGGGGCGCTGCACCCATGGGCGAGCGTCGTGCTGAACGTCGCCGACGACCACCTCGACTGGCACGGGTCTCCCGAGGCCTATCGGGCCGCGAAGGCCACGGTATACGAGAACACCAAGGTCGCCTGCGTCTACAACCGTGCCGACGAGGCGACGCGCACGATGGTCGAGGAGGCCGAGGTCGAAGACGGCGCCCGCGCGATCGGGTTCGGACTCGACACGCCGGGGCCGAGCGACTTCGGCGTCGTCGAGGGGATCCTCTGCGATCGCGCGTTCCTCGATGAGCGGCGCACTGCGGCCCTCGAGATCATCACCGTCGACGAGCTCGAGCCCCGGGGCCTCGCCGCGCCGCACGTCGTGGCGAACATCCTCGCCGCCTCGGCGCTCGTCCGCTCCTTCGGCGTCCCGGTCGGCGTCATCCATGATGCGTTCGGCGACTTCCGTCTCGACGCACACCGCATCGAGACGGTCGCAGTGGCCGGCGGCATCCGCTGGATCGACGACTCCAAGGCCACCAACCCGCATGCGGCCGAGGCATCCCTCCGGGCCTTCCGCTCGGTCGTCTGGATCGTCGGGGGACTGCTCAAGGGCGTCGACGCCGACGCACTCGTCGCCGCGCACGCCGAGCGCCTCCGGGCGGCGATCGTGATCGGCGTCGACCGGGCGGCGCTCGTCGCTGCGTTCCGCCGACACGCGCCGGCACTGCCGCTCTTCGAG
Organism: Agromyces ramosus; assembly: GCF_030817175.1. Classification (NCBI taxonomy): domain Bacteria; kingdom Bacillati; phylum Actinomycetota; class Actinomycetes; order Micrococcales; family Microbacteriaceae; genus Agromyces; species Agromyces ramosus. Next base: position 3,677,916 of record NZ_JAUSYY010000001.1, read on the forward strand.
GTGGAGTCGGATGACACTGAGACGGTGATGCACGACGCGGTCGCCCTGGCCGCGGCGGTAGCCGAGGACGGCGACACTGTACTCCTCGCGCCCGCTGCGGCATCGATGGACCAGTTCGCCGACTACGGTGACCGCGGTCGGCGATTCCACGACGCGGTCAGATCGATGCTGGGAGGTGAGGCGGATGGCGACACCGCCCCGCACGCCTCGCCCGGCGAAGGCTGACACCCCGGGCGTCTCGGCCGCCCGCATCAAGCTCGGCCGCGTATTCCGCGTCGAGTCGAAGGACTACTTCCTGCTGCTCGGCACGACGCTCTTCCTCGTGGTCTTCGGCCTCGTCATGGTGCTCTCCTCGTCGCTCGTCGAATCGAACCTCGAAGACGGCGGCTTCCTCGTCCAGGCCACGCGGCAGGGGCTCTACGCGCTCTTCGGCATCCCGATCATGCTCATCGCCAGCCGCATGCCCGAGACGCTGTGGATGCGCCTCGCCTGGCCGGTGCTCGTCGTGTCGTGCGCCCTGCAACTCCTGGTCGTCGCGACGCCGCTCGGCATCACCGTCGGCGGCAACACCAACTGGCTCGCGATCGGCCCGGTGCAGTTCCAGCCGTCGGAGCTCATCAAGGTGGCGCTCGTCATGTGGCTCGGGCTCATCGTGACGAAGAAGCAGGCGCTGCTCGGCGACTTCACGCACGGCATCCTGCCGATCCTTCTCGTCGGCGGTGGTGCGATCGGCCTCGTCCTCCTCGGCGGCGACCTCGGCACGGTGATCATCATGGGCGCGATGCTCCTCGGCGCACTGTTCCTCATCGGTGTGCGCCTGCGACTCCTCGTGCTGCCGATCTTCGCCGCGGTCATCGTGTTCGTCGTGGTCGCGGTGTCGAGCGACAGTCGCATGCGGCGGCTCACGGCGTTCTTCGGAGAGGCGTGCACGAAGTACGACATCGAGGATTGCTGGCAGATCCAGCACGGCACCTTCGCGCTGGCGAGCGGAGGGATCTTCGGCGTCGGCCTCGGTAACTCGGCGGCGAAGTGGTCGTGGTTGCCGGCGGCCGACAACGACTTCATCTTCGCCATCATCGGCGAGGAACTCGGCCTGATCGGCTCCTTCGTCGTGATCGGGCTGTTCGTGGTGCTCGCGGTCGCCTTCGGCCGCGTGCTGCAGGCAGCTCGCTCGCCGTTCGCGAAGGCGACCACGGCGGCCGTGCTCGTGTGGATCATCGGCCAGGCATGTGTCAACATCGGTGTCGTGCTCGGCGTCTTCCCGGTTCTCGGAGTTCCCCTCCCGCTCGTGTCGGCGGGCGGCACCGCCCTGCTCACGACCCTCTTCGCGATCGGCATCGTGCTCTCCGTGGCGCGCGACCCCGAGGCGCCGGTGCGTGCCGCCGCGAGGCTCGCGGCACGCAAGGCGCGCGCGGGCGAGCGGCTCGCAGGATGACCGTCTACCTCTTGGCCGGCGGCGGAACCGCCGGCCACGTGAACCCACTGCTCGCGGTCGCCGATCGGCTTCGGGAGCGCGATGCCCGCGCCGAGGTGCTCGTGCTCGGCACCGCCGAGGGACTCGAGGCGCGGCTCGTGCCGGCCCGCGGCTACGAACTGCTCACGATCGCGAAGGTGCCGTTCCCGCGGCGCCCGAATCGAGCCGCAGCGGCGTTCCCGGCCAGGTTCCGCCGCTCGATCGACGACGTGCGCCGCATCATCGCCGAGCACGGCGTCGACGTCGTGGTCGGCTTCGGGGGATATGTCTCGACGCCCGCCTACCTGGCCGCGCAGCGTGCCGGCGTGCCGGTCGCGATCCACGAGGCGAACGCGAAGCCCGGACTCGCCAACCGGCTCGGGGCGAGGTGGGCGAAAGCGGTCGGCGTCGCGTTCGAGGGCACCCCGCTTCGCGGTGCGCGGCTGGTCGGAATGCCGCTCCGGCGTGAGATCGAGACGCTCGACCGGGCGGCTCTGCGTACCGACGCGGCCGCGTTCTTCGACCTGGACCCGGCCCGCCCCGTGCTGCTCGCCACGGGCGGCTCGCTCGGCGCGCGGCGCATCAACGGCACCATGGTCGACAGCGCCGTCGCGATCACCGCTGCCGGGTGGCAGTTGCTGCACATCACCGGCGCGAACTCGGGGGTCGCCGATCCCGGCATCGACGGCTACCGCATGGTCGCGTACGCCGATCGCATGGACCTCGCACTCGCGATCGCCGACCTCGCGGTCTCCCGGGCGGGCGCCGCGACGGTCAGCGAGCTCGCGGCCCTCGGCATCCCCGCGATCTACGTGCCGTATCCCGTCGGCAACGGCGAGCAGCGCTTCAATGCCGCGGGCGTCGTGCAAGCCGGCGGCGGCATCCTGGTCGAGGACGCGAAGTTCCTGCCGGCCTGGATCGACGCCCAGCTCCTGCCGCTCCTGCGCGATCACGCCCGCGTCGAGTCCATGGGCGAGGCCGCGGCATCCGCGGGGTTCCGCGACGGCACCGATCGCATGGTCGCACTCGTCGACGTGGCACTCGGCGGGGGAGCCGGCGACGGCTCCCAAGGCGCGTAACGTTGGGGGAGCGGATGTCGCGGCATCCGCACTCGCGCCAGCTTCAGTGAACCCATGACCGACCGCATCGAGGAAGAACCGCCCCGACCGTGACCATCAAGCCCGACCTGAACGCCCAGATCCCAGCCGAGCTCGGCGCCGTGCACTTCGTCGGCATCGGCGGCTCGGGAATGAGCGGCATCGCGCGCCTGTTCATCGGTGCCGGCCACCGGGTGACGGGATCCGACGTGCGCGACTCCGACAACATCGCCGCGCTCCGCGCACTCGGGGCAGAGATCGCGATCGGTCATGATGCGGCGAACGTCGGCGACGCCGACGCCGTCGTCGTCACGGGTGCGCTCTGGCAGGACAACCCCGAATACCAGCTGGCGCTCGAGCGCGGGATCCCGGTGCTGCACCGCTCGCAGGCACTCGCCTGGCTCATCGCGGGGCAGCGGCTCGTGTCGGTCGCGGGCGCCCACGGCAAGACCACCTCCACCGGCATGATCGTCACGGGCCTGCTCGCGCTCGGCGAAGACCCCAGCTTCGTGAACGGCGGGGTGATCGAGGAGCTTGGCCTCTCGGCCGCGGCCGGCGACGGCGAGCTGTTCGTGGTCGAGGCCGACGAGTCCGACGGTTCCTTCCTCCTCTACGACACGTCGGTCGCGCTCATCACGAACGTCGACCCCGACCACCTCGACCACTACGGCTCGCTCGAGGCCTTCGAGCAGGCGTTCGTCGACTTCGCCGACCGCGCGGGTGAGTTCGTCGTGATCTCCTCCGACGACGCCGGTGCGACCCGCGTCGGCAGCCGGCTCGCGCACGATCGGGTCGTCACGTTCGGCGAGGCTGCCGACGCCACGGTGCGCGTGCACTCCATCGAGACCGACGGTCCCGTGGCATTCGCGATCGACCATGCCGGCACCACCTATCGCGCCCGGCTGCGTATCCCCGGCCGGCACAACGCGATCAACGCGGCCGGTGCCTTCGCGGTGCTCGTCGGGCTCGGCTTCGACCCGGAGACTTCCCTCGCCGGCATCGCCCGCTTCGCCGGCACCGGCCGACGCTTCGAGCTGCACGGCACGGTCGGCGGTGTGAGCGTCTACGACGACTACGCGCACCACCCGACCGAGGTTGCTGCGGCGCTCTCCGCGGCTCGCACGGTCGTCGGCGGTGGCCGCATCATCGCCGTGCACCAGCCGCACCTCTACAGCCGCACCCGCCTCTTTGCGAAGGAGTTCGCCGAGGTGCTCGAGACGTACGCCGATGAGACGGTCGTGCTCGATGTCTACGGCGCGCGCGAGGACCCCGAGCCCGGTGTCACGGGTGCGCTCGTGAGCGAGCGGTTCGCGGATGCCTCGCACGTCGCGTTCCTCGCAGACTGGCAGGAGGCCGCCGACTACACCGCGAAGATCGCGCGCGACGGCGACTTCGTCATCACGCTCGGCTGCGGCGACGTCTATCGCATCGTGCCGCAGCTGCTGGGTTCGCTCGAGCGGGAGCGCGGATGAGAGCGCGCCGCGTGTGAAGCGGCCGCAGGGCTTCGATCAGCCGGCGCCGGCCCGGCGACCCCGCGCTGCGGAGCCGCCGGCGTCGACTCCTGCCCCGACGACGCGATCATCGTCCCGCCTCGAGTCCCGCCCGCCGGTTCCAGGCGGCCGGGCGACCGCGATCGGCGTCGACGCCGATCGCGTCACGACCGAGCCGATCACGGTCGTGACGTCGAGTCCTCGAGCCGGCCTCGGCGCCCGCACGCCGGTCGGCGTGACGGGTGCGACGCCGACCGCGGCGGAGCCGGCGAGGTCTCCGGTCAGCACCGTGCATTCCGGCGACCCGCGTGCGGCGAAGCGTGCGCTCGCTGCCGCCGCGCGGGAGCGGCGCAGATACGAACGGCAGGAGGTCCGGCGCTTCACGAAACGGTCGCGGCGGCGCCGCATCGCGTGGTCGGTGGCCATCGGGTCGGTCCTCGCCCTCGTCGTGGTGGTCGTGGTCGGCGCATACTCGCCCTTGATGGCCCTGCGCGAGGTGCGCGTGGAAGGGGCCCAGCGCATCGCCCCGGCCGAGATCGAGGCCGCCTTCGCACCGACGCTCGGCACGCCGCTGCCGCTCGTCGCGAGTGCCGATGTGCACGAGGTGCTCACGGCCTTCCCGCTGATCGAGACGTATTCGACTGAGACGATCCCGCCTGGAACGGTCGTGGTGCGCATCGTCGAGCGCACGCCGGTCGGAGTCGTCGAGACCGGTGACGGACTCGCCCTCGTCGACGCTGCCGGCGTCGTCATCGAGCGGCCGTCGGAGCGCCCCGAGGGTCAGCCGCTCATCACCACCGACGGCGGCATCGCGGGAGAGGGCTTCCGGGCGGCTGCGGCGGTGATCCGCAGCCTGCCGGCAGAGGTGCGGGGGCAACTCGTGGCCGTCCAGGCGGAGACGGCCGACGACGTGCAGCTCGAGCTCGGCGGCGGCGCATCCGTGCTCTGGGGGAGTGCCGAGGAGTCCGCGCTGAAGGCGACGGTGCTCGCCAGGCTCATGGGGGCGGCGCCGCCCGACACGGTCACGTCCTACGATGTCTCCTCGCCGCGGAGTCCCGTGTGGGAGTGATGCGCGCTCCGCGGCATCCGCTCGGGTGAATACGGGCGGCGGTTCGCGACACGCTGGCGCGCCTTTCCCGGCACGGGCGACGGGGCACCTACCGTCGTCTTAGGAATTGCATACTCAGCATAACTTTAACCTTCGACTAGAGGTTCAGGGTTCAGAGTTCGCACGGAAGGCCGGTCATGTCGACAAACCAGAACTACCTCGCCGTCATCAAGGTCGTCGGCATCGGCGGCGGCGGTGTCAACGCCGTCAACCGCATGATCGAACTCGGGCTCCGTGGAGTCGAGTTCATCGCGATCAACACCGACGCGCAGGCGCTGCTGATGTCCGACGCCGACGTCAAGCTCGACGTGGGGCGCGACCTCACGCGGGGTCTCGGCGCCGGCGCAGACCCCGAGGTGGGCCGTCGCGCCGCGGAAGACCACGCCGAAGAGATCGAGGAGGCCCTCGCGGGTGCCGACATGGTCTTCGTCACCGCAGGCGAGGGCGGCGGCACCGGCACCGGTGGCGCCCCGGTCGTGGCCCGCATCGCGAAGTCCATCGGCGCGCTCACGATCGGCGTCGTGACGAAGCCGTTCGGCTTCGAGGGCAAGCGGCGCCAGACGCAGGCCGAACAGGGCGTCGCGCGTCTGAAGGAAGAGGTCGATACCCTCATCGTCGTGCCGAACGACCGCCTGCTCGAGATCAGCGACCGCGGCATCTCGATGCTCGAGGCGTTCGCGACGGCCGACCAGGTGCTCCTCGCCGGTGTGCAGGGCATCACCGACCTCATCACGACTCCCGGACTCATCAACCTGGACTTCGCCGACGTCAAGTCGGTGATGCAGGGCGCCGGTTCGGCGCTCATGGGCATCGGCTCGTCGAGGGGGGCCGATCGTGCGATCAAGGCCGCTGAGCTCGCGGTCGCGAGCCCGCTGCTGGAGGCTTCGATCGACGGCGCCCACGGCGTCCTGCTCTCGATCCAGGGCGGATCGAATCTCGGCATCTTCGAGATCAACGACGCCGCCCGCCTCGTGCAGGAGGCCGTGCACCCCGAGGCGAACATCATCTTCGGTGCCGTCATCGACGACACGCTCGGCGACGAGGTGCGGGTGACCGTCATCGCCGCCGGCTTCGACGGCGGGGAGCCGACGTCGAGCGCCAAGCCGGTCGAGGCGAAGCGTCCGAGCTTCGCGTCGGCAGCCGTCGGCGCGTCGGTCGGGGGCGGCTCGCTCTCCACGGCGACGAGCGACGTCATCGGCGAGATCGACATCGACGAGCTCGTCGAAACCGCCAACTGGGGCGAGGCGAGCACGAGCAGTGGCGATCAGATCGTCTCGGATCCGGCCTTCGACGACGAAGGCGACGACCTCGACATCCCCGACTTCCTGAAGTGAACGCTCGGCTCGCTCGACGATCGGCGTGGCCGTGAACGGCCTCGCCGACCGCCTCGCGAGCGTACGCGCCTCCATCGCGGATGTCGCGCGCGATGCCGGGCGTGATCCGAACGAGCTCACCACCATCGTCGTGACGAAGTTCCAGCCGGCATCACTCGTGGCGCAACTCGCCCACCTCGGCGTGCGCGATGTCGGCGAGAACCGCCACCAGGAGGGGCAGGCGAAGGCTGCGGAGCTCGCGCCGCTCGGCCTCCGCTGGCACTTCGTCGGCCAGCTGCAGAGCAAGAAGGCCAAGCAGGTGCGCGAGTACGCATCCGTGATCCACTCGGTCGACCGGCCGGCCCTCGTCGATGCGCTGCGGTCTGATGAGGCATCCGTCGACTGCTTCGTGCAGGTGAACCTCACCGACGACCCGGCGCGTGGCGGCGTGCCGCCCTCCGAACTCGAGGCGCTGGTCACGCACGTGGCGGACACACCCGGGCTCCGTCTCCTCGGACTCATGGCGGTGGCGCCCCTCGGCGAGCCCGCGAGGCCGGCGTTCGCGCAGGTGCGGGTGCTGTCCGAACGCATCCTGCGAATCGTCCCCGAAGCACGCAATCTGTCCATGGGGATGTCACACGACTTTCGTGAGGCGATTTTGGAGGGCGCGACACACCTCCGGATCGGCAGTGCAATCACCGGGAATCGGCCGGACGCCGGTTAGCCTCGAAGAGACGGAATACAGACGGAGGCAGCGATGTCGAACCCGCTCAAGAAGACCATGGTCTATCTCGGACTCGCCGATGAGGAGTTCGAGCAGGACCCGCCGCAAGCGAGCGCGCCGACCCCTGCACCCATCGTGCACGCGGCGCCTTCCCCGAGAACCGGTGCAGCGGTGACGCCGCTGCGCAAGCACCATGTACAACCGAGCACACCGCAGGCGGAGATGAACGAGATCCTGACCGTGCACCCGCGTCAATACCGCGACGCCCAGGTGATCGCCGAGTCCTTCCGCGAGGGGGTACCGGTGATCATCAACCTCTCGCAGATGTCCGATGGAGACGCGCGCCGGCTCATCGATTTCGCGAGCGGCCTCTCGCAGGGCCTCTACGGCAAGATCGAGCGCGTCACGAGCAAGGTCTTCCTGCTCTCGCCTGCGCACGTCGTCGTCTCGGGCGAAGCCGGCGAAGCCGAAGGCGACGTCGACGCGTCGTTCTTCACGCACGCGTAGCTGAACGTGGGCGCACTCGCCGTCGTCTGGAACATCCTCTACACGCTGCTCCTGATCTACTTCTTCCTGATGTGGGCGCGGTTCGTGCTCGACCTCGTGCGCACGTTCAATCGATCGTGGCGACCTCGTGGAGGATGGCTCATCGTCGTGGAGACGATCTACAGCGTCACCGATCCGCTCGTGCGCTTCTTCCGGCGACTCGTGCCGCCGATCCGCATCGGGCAGATCGCACTCGACCTGGGGTGGAGTCTCGCGATGCTCGTCGTCATCATCGCCATGACCGTGGTGTCCTGGTTGGCCGCAGCGGCCGCCGCCGGATGACCGAATTCCCGCGAGGGTGACAGGCCGAGACGAACGGCTCTCACCTCTCTCAGGATGTCTTTGCTACCGTTAGCTGCACGTGATCCAACAGTTCGACAGATTTGAGGGTGGGAAGCCATGGCGCTAACTCCGGAAGATGTGGTCAACAAGCGCTTCCAAGCGACGAAGTTCCGGGAAGGGTACGACCAGGATGAGGTCGACGATTTCCTCGACGAGGTCGTGGTCGAGCTTCGTCGGCTGAATCAGGAGAACGAAGAGCTGCGCCAGCGCGTGGCGGCGGCAGAGTCCCGTGCCGCGGAGGCCTCGAAGGCTCCCGCCGCGCCGGCCCCTGCCGCGGTCTACACCGAGCCGGCCGCGCCGCCGCCCACTGTGGCGGTGCCGATGCAGGTGTCGCAGCCGCAGTCGGAGCTCGACGAGCAGACCTCGACGACGAACCTGCTCCAGCTCGCACGACGTCTCCACGAGGAGCACGTGCGTGAGGGCGTCGAGAAGCGTGATGCGCTCATCGCCGAGGGCCACGCCACCGCGGCGCGCGTCGTCGCCGAGGCAGAAGCCAAGCAGCGCGCCCAGATGGGCGTGCTCGACCAGGAGCGCCTGGCGCTCGAGAAGCGCGTCGACGAGCTGCGCGTCTTCGAGCGCGAGTACCGCCAGAAGCTGAAGAGCTACATCGAGGGCCAGCTGCGCGAGCTCGACACGGCTGCGCCGGTGGCGGTCTCCGGCAACCAGGGCTTCTCCGCACCGGTGGGCGCATCAGGGCTGCCCGCAGAGCAGCCTGCGCCGACCTTCCAGGGCTTTGGCGGCTGAGCGGGCCGCGAAGGTCGGCACCACCACCGCCCTCCTGGTCTTGGCCGGCGCCGCGATTGCGGCGTACGGCCTCGACCAGTTGAGCAAGTTCCTCGTCGTCTCCAACCTCACCGAAGGTGAGGTCGTCTCGGTGCTCGGTTCCCTGCTTCAGTGGCAGTTCGTGCGCAACCCCGGAGCGGCCTTCTCGCTCGCGAGCGGCATGACCTGGATCTTCACGATCCTCGCGGCCGGCGTGATCACCTTCATCGTGTGGTTCGCCCGGCGCATCCGCTCGGTCGCCTGGGCGGTCGTCTTCGGGCTCCTGCTCGGCGGCGTGCTCGGCAACCTCACCGACCGGCTCCTGCGAGAGCCGAGCTTCGGCCTCGGTCACGTCATCGACTTCATCTCGACGCCGTGGCTCATCCCCGCGATCTACAACGTGGCCGACATCTCGATCCTCACGAGCATGGTGCTGTTCATGATCCTCACCATCCGGGGAATCGGCCTCGACGGCACGCGCGAGCCACGGCCGACGAAGGGCGAGCAGGCGACTGCGGTCGACGGCGAGCCGCGCGATGAGGCGGCCGCCAGTGACCTCGCGGCCGGTGACGGGCGCACGCCGTCGTCGGGCGTCCACCTCGCGCACGAGGCCTGATGGAGCACCGTTCGTTCCCCGTTCCCGACGGGCTCGAGGGCGCGCGCGTCGATGCCGGCCTCGCCAAGCTGCTCGGGTTCTCTCGCACGCTGGCGGCGGACATCGCCGCGAGCGGCGGGGTCACGCTCGACGGGGCACCCGTCGACAAGTCCGATCGCCTCCGGGCTGGCGCGTGGCTCGAGGTGAGCTGGGAGGCCCCGCGCACGTTGCAGGTCGATCCCATCCCGGTTCCCGACCTCGGCATCGTCCACGACGATGACGACCTGGTCGTGGTCGACAAGCCGGCGGGCGTCGCCGCGCACCCGTCGCTCGGCTGGGACGGCCCGACGGTCGTGGGCGCCCTCGCGGCAGCCGGATTCCGCATCTCGACGTCGGGAGCACCCGAGCGCCAAGGCGTCGTGCATCGCCTCGACGCCGGGACGAGCGGGCTCATGGTCGTCGCGAAGTCGGAACGCGCGTACACCGAGCTGAAGCGGCAGTTCCACGACCGCGAGGTGGAGAAGATCTACCACGCGGTGGTGCAGGGCCACCCCGATCCGTTCGCGGGCACGATCGACGCCCCGGTCGGGCGGCACCCCCGTTCGGAATGGAAGTTCACGGTCATCTCGTCGGGCAAGCACGCCGTGACGCACTACGAGACACTCGAGGCGTTCCCGTACGCGTCGCTGCTCGAGGTGCAGCTCGAGACCGGGCGCACGCACCAGATCCGCGTGCACATGGCGGCGCAGCGGCATCCGTGCGCCGGCGACGGCATGTACGGGGCCGACCCCACCCTCTCGGCGCGGCTCGGGCTCACGCGGCAATGGCTGCACGCCAAGCGACTCTCGCTGACCCACCCGGGTACGCGGGAGTGGACCACCTTCGAGTCGGAGTACCCCGCCGACCTCGCGCATGCCCTCGGCGTGCTTCGCGGCGACTGACTCCGCTCGTCGCGGGCCCCGACGACGGTCGGTCGCCATAGACTTTGAAGACCCCCGAACCGACCTCGCAGCATCCCGATGAGGAGCCCAGTGGCCACCGATTCCTTCGTCCATCTGCACGTGCACAGCGAGTACTCGATGCTCGACGGCGCCGCCCGGGTCGGAGAGCTCATCCAGGCTGCGAAGGGCGAGGGGATGCCGGCCGTCGCCATCACCGACCACGGCAACGTGTTCGGTGCATACGACTTCTGGAAGCAGGCCACCGACGCCGGCATCAAGCCGATCATCGGCACCGAGGCGTACATCACCCCGGGCACGCACCGCAGCGACAAGACCCGCGTGCGGTGGGGCTCGGGCGGCGGCGACGACGTGTCGGGCTCCGGTGCGTACACGCACATGACGCTGCTCTCAGCGAGCACCGAGGGCATGCACAACCTCTTCCGCCTCTCGAGCCTCGCGTCGATCGAGGGCTACTACTTCAAGCCGCGCATGGACCGCGAGATCCTGCAGCAGTACTCGAACGGCCTCATCGCCACGACGGGGTGCCCGAGTGGCGAGGTGCAGACCCGGCTGCGACTCGGCCAATACGACGAAGCCGTGCAGGCGGCATCCGACTACCGCGACATCTTCGGCCGTGAGAACTACTTCGCCGAGATCATGGACCACGGCCTCGGCATCGAGAAGCGCATCATGGACGACCTCCTGCGCCTCTCGAAGCAGCTCGACCTGCCGCTCGTCGCGACGAACGACCTGCACTACACGCACGCGCACGACGCGAAGAGCCACGCGGCGCTGCTCTGCGTGCAATCAGGCTCGACGCTCGACGACCCGAACCGCTTCAAGTTCGACGCCGACGAGTTCTACCTGAAGACCGCCGCCGAGATGCGCCACGTCTTCCGTGACCACCCCGAGGCGTGCGACAACACACTGCTCATCGCCGAGCGCTGCGACGTGAAGTTCAACACGAACGCCAACTACATGCCGCGGTTCCCGGTGCCCGAGGGCGAGAGCGAAGAGAGCTGGTTCGTGAAGGAGGTCGAGCGGGGCCTGCACGTGCGCTACCCGAACGGCATCCCCGACCAGGTGCGCAAGCAGGCCGACTACGAGGTCGGCGTCATCCTGCAGATGGGGTTTCCGGGCTACTTCCTCGTCGTCGCCGACTTCATCAACTGGTCGAAGAACAACGGCATCCGCGTCGGTCCCGGCCGCGGCTCGGGCGCGGGCTCGATGGCCGCATACGCCATGCGCATCACCGACCTCGATCCCCTGCAGCACGGCCTCATCTTCGAGCGGTTCCTGAACCCCGACCGCGTCTCGATGCCCGACTTCGACGTCGACTTCGACGAGCGTCGCCGCGGCGAGGTCATCAAGTACGTCACCGACAAGTACGGCGACGAGCGAGTCGCCCAGATCGTGACCTACGGCACCATCAAGGCGAAGCAGGCCCTCAAAGACTCCTCGCGCGTGCTGGGCTTCCCGTTCGGCATGGGGGAGAAGCTCACGAAGGCGATGCCGCCGGCGATCATGGGCAAGGACATCCCGCTCTCGGGAATCCTCGACAAGGACCACCCGCGCTTCAAGGAGGCCGGGGACATCCGGGCCATCATCGAGACCGACCCCGAGGCGAAGACCGTTTTCGAGACGGCGCTGGGCCTCGAGAACCTGAAGCGCCAGTGGGGCGTGCACGCCGCCGGCGTCATCATGTCGAGCGATCCGCTCCGCGACATCATCCCGATCATGAAGCGCGAGCAAGACGGACAGATCGTCACGCAGTTCGACTATCCGGCGTGCGAAGCCCTCGGCCTCATCAAGATGGACTTCCTCGGGCTCCGCAACCTCACGATCATCGACGACGCCCTCGACAACATCGAGGCCAACCGCGGCTTCCGCCCCGTGCTCGAAGACCTGGCACTCGACGACCCCGCTGCCTACGAGCTGCTCGGCCGCGGCGACTCGCTCGGCGTCTTCCAGCTCGACGGCGGTCCGATGCGATCACTGCTGCGGCAGATGAAGCCCGACAACTTCGAGGACATCTCGGCCGTCATCGCGCTGTACCGCCCGGGGCCGATGGGCGCGAACTCGCACATCAACTACGCGCTGCGCAAGAACGGCCTGCAGCCGATCACGCCCATCCATCCCGAGCTCGAGGAGCCGTTGCGCGAGATCCTCGACACGAGCTACGGCCTCATCATCTACCAGGAGCAGGTGATGGCGATCGCGCAACGGGTCGCCGGGTTCTCGCTCGGCCAGGCCGACATCCTCCGCCGCGCGATGGGCAAGAAGAAGAAGTCCGAGCTCGACAAGCAGTACGCCGGCTTCAGTGGCGGCATGAAGGCGAACGGCTTCTCGGATGCCGCGATCAAGACGCTCTGGGACATCCTCCTGCCGTTCTCCGACTACGCCTTCAACAAGGCGCACTCGGCCGCCTACGGCGTGCTGAGCTACTGGACCGCGTACCTGAAGGCGCGCTTCCCGGCCGAGTACATGGCCGCCCTCCTGACGAGCGTCGGCGACGCACGCGACAAGCTCGCGCTCTACCTCAACGAGTGCCGTCGAATGGGCATCAAGGTGCTGCCGCCCGACGTCAACGAGTCGATCGGCTACTTCGCGGCCGTCGGCGACGACATCCGGTTCGGCCTCGGCGCCGTGCGCAACGTCGGCTTCAACGTCGTCGATGCCATCCGCTCGGCGCGCGACGAGAAGGGTCGGTTCGAGTCCTTCCACGACTTCCTGAAGAAGTCGCCGCTGCAGGTCGCCAACAAGCGCACCGTCGAGTCGCTCATCAAGGCCGGCGCGTTCGACTCCCTCGGCGCCACCCGTCGGGCCCTCATCGAGGTGCACGAGAGTGCCGTCGAGTCCTCGGTGGCCGAGAAGCGGGTCGAGGCCACCGGGCAGGCCGGCTTCGACTTCGATTCGCTCCTCGCCGACCACGCCGCAGAGCCCGTCTCGCTCGTGCCCGACCGGCCCGAGTGGGCCAAGCGCGACAAGCTCGCCTTCGAGCGCGAGATGCTCGGCCTCTACGTCTCCGAGCATCCTCTCGACGGCCTCGAAGTGCCGCTCGCGAAGCACGCCTCGACGACGATCACGGAGCTGATCGCCTCGGACTCCACGCAAGACGGCGAGACCGTGACCATCGCGGGCCTCGTCACGAGCGTGCAGCACCGTGTCGCCCGGCAGAGCGGCAACCAGTATGGAATGATCCAGGTCGAGGACTTCTCGGGCGAGATCACCGTGATGTTCATGGGCAAGGCGTACCAGGAGTTCGCGCCGGGGCTGAAGAGCGACTCGATCGTCGTCGTACGTGGCCGCGTGAGCATGCGCGACGACGGCATGAACCTGCACGCCTACAGCGTCTTCACGCCCGAGCTCGGCCAAGGCGACGACTCGGGGCCCGTCGTCATCTCGCTGCCCGATGTACGCGCGACGACCGACACCATCTCGGCTCTCGGCGACGTGCTCGTCCGGCACGCGGGTGATACCGAGGTGCGACTGAAGCTCGTGAAGGGCCGTACCGCGCGCGTGTTCGAGCTGCCGTACCCCGTGCAGGTGACCGCCGACCTGTACGGCGAGCTGAAGAGCCTGCTCGGGCCGAACTGCCTCGTGTGACGCGAGCGCCTCGGCCGAGTGATGCGTCGATAGGCTGGAACCAAATGTTGCGCACCATCGACCTCCGTGGAACCCGTCCGACTCCGGCCGGCATGCTCGCCCTCGTGCCGCGTGCCGCGACGGATGTCTCGGCGGCACTCGACGCCGCCCGCACGATCATCGACGAGGTGCGCCGGCACGGTGCGGCAGCGCTCCTCGACCAGTCCGAGCGGTTCGACGGCGTGCGCCCGGCGGCGGTGCGCGTCCCAGCCTCCGAGCTCGCGGCGGCCCTCGACGAGCTCTCGCCTGAGGTGCGCACGGCTGCCGTGCAGACCATCGAACGGGTTCGCGCAGCGAGTGCGGCACAAGTGCCCTCGTCCCAGACGACCGTGCTCGGCGACGGCGCGGTCGTCGAGCAGCGATGGCAGCCGGTCGCACGGGTCGGGCTCTACGTTCCCGGCGGCAAGGCCGTCTATCCGTCGAGTGTCATCATGAACGTCGTCCCGGCACAGGTCGCCGGCGTGCGATCGATCGCCCTCGCCTCGCCGGCGCAGTCCGGGTTCGACGGCCGCATCCACCCCACGATCGCCGCGATCGCCGCGCTGCTCGGCATCGACGAGGTCTACGCCATGGGCGGAGCCGGCGCGATCGGCGCCTTCGCCTACGGTGTCGAAGACGTCGGGCTCGCCCCGGTGCAGCGCGTGACCGGTCCCGGCAACGTCTACGTCGCCGCGGCGAAGCGGCTCGTGCAGGGCGTGACCGGCATCGACGCCGAGGCGGGTCCCACCGACATCCTCGTCATCGCCGACGACTCCGCCGATGCCGACTTCGTGGCCGCCGACCTCATCAGCCAGGCGGAGCACGACGAGCTCGCGGCATCCGTGCTCGTGACAGATTCACCGGCGTTCGCCGCGCGCGTGCTCGAGCGGCTCGGAGCGCGCGCCCGCGCGACGAAGCACAGCGAGCGGGTCCTCACCGCGATCGAAGGCCCGCAGTCGGCGCTCGTGCTCGTCGACGACCTCGAACAGGCCGCCGACTTCGCGAACGCATTCGGACCGGAGCACCTCGAGATCCAGGTGCGGGATCCCGAGGCGACGCTCGCGCGCATCGAGAACGCCGGCGCGATCTTCGTGGGCGAGTTCTCACCCGTGAGCCTCGGCGACTATGCGGCCGGGTCGAACCACGTGCTCCCGACCGGCGGACAGGCTCGGTACGCGGCGGGGCTCTCGGCAGCGACGTTCCTGCGCCCCCAGCAGATCGTGCGCTACGACGAGGGCGCCCTTCGCGAGGTCGCTCCCGTGATCGCGGCGCTCTCCGCCGAGGAGGACCTGCCGGCACACGGGGAGGCCGTCACCGCTCGCTTCGAGCGATGACGGGTGTCGAGGCGAGCTGGGCCGCAACCGCCATGCTCCTGGCCGCCGCTAGGCTGGATGCACCATGTACTGCCCCTTCTGCCGCCACCCCGACTCCCGTGTCATCGACTCGCGCACGAGCGACGACGGCCTCTCGATCCGGCGGCGCCGGCAGTGCCCCGAATGCGGCCGCCGCTTCTCGACGACCGAGACGGCCAGCCTCGCGGTCATCAAGCGCAGCGGCGTCATCGAGCCGTTCAGTCGCGAGAAGGTCGTGCTCGGCGTGAAGAAGGCGTGCCAGGGTCGACCGGTCACCGACTCCGACCTCGCGGTGCTCGCCCAGAAGGTCGAGGAGACGATCCGTTCGACCGGTGCCTCGCAGATCGAGGCGAACGACATCGGCCTCGCGATCCTGCCGCCGCTCCGCGAGCTCGACGAGGTCGCGTACCTCCGGTTCGCGAGCGTCTACCAGGCGTTCGAGTCGCTCGACGACTTCGAGTCGGCCATCGGCCAGCTTCGCGCCGAGCACGGCCACCTGCCGGCTCGACCGGTCGACTGAGGGCGCGGCGAACCGGCGCGCCTCCGATAGCCTGAGGGCGGCATGTATCGACTCCTCTTCTCCCTCGTCCTCTCGCACATGGACCCCGAAGACGCGCATCACCTCGCGTTCCGGGTCATCCGACTCCTTCCGACGCTCGGCCTCGGCCGGCTCGTCGAGCGCTTCACCGCACCCGACCGTTCGCTGGAGGTCGAGACGCTCGGACTCCGGTTCCCGTCGCCGTTCGGCGTCGCCGCCGGGTTCGACAAAGACGGCCATGCCGTGAGCGGCCTCGGACATCTCGGGTTCGGGCACGTCGAGGTGGGCACCATCACCGCCGTCGCGCAGCCCGGAAACCCGCGGCCGAGGCTCTTCCGGCTCGTCGCCGACCGTGCGCTCGTAAATCGCATGGGCTTCAACAACGGCGGGGCGGATGCCGCTGCCGGCCGCCTCTCGCGGCTGTCGCGTCGCTCGCATCGCCCGGTGCTCGGGGTGAACATCGGCAAGAGCCGGGTCACTCCGGTCGAGGACGCCGTCGGAGACTACGAGCGCAGCGCCCGAGTGCTCGCGCCCTTCGCCGACTACCTCGTCGTCAACGTGAGCTCGCCGAACACGCCCGGCCTTCGCGGCCTGCAGGAGCTCGATGCGTTGGCACCGCTCCTCGAGACGGTGCGCGAGGCCGCGGGGTCGACCCCGCTGCTCGTGAAGATCGCCCCTGACCTCGACGACGCCGAGATCGTGCGCATCTGCGAGCTCGCACAGCAGCTGCGGCTCGACGGCATCATCGCCACGAACACCACCATCTCTCGCGATGGGCTCGTTGCAGCGGCATCCGCGATCGAGGCCATCGGAGCCGGCGGACTCTCGGGGGCTCCGCTCGCCGCGCGGTCGCTCGAGGTGCTCCGCCTCGTGCGTGCGAACGTGCCCGCCGAGTTCTGCGTCGTCTCGGTGGGCGGTGTCGAGACCGGCGCCGACGTGCAGCGCAGGCTCGACGCCGGCGCCACGCTCGTGCAGGGCTACTCGGCGTTCATCTACCGCGGACCGCTCTGGGCTCGCCAGGTGAATCGGGAGCTTGCGCGGCTGCGACGATCGCGGGTCACGTCGCCCGCGATGGCGTCGTCGGACTAGAGCACGCCGACGTCGGCGAGGCGGTCGGCGATCGCCGATCCGTCGCTCGCCGAGACCCACGGGACGTCGGTGTCGTGCTCTTCCGCCTTCGTGCGTCCGCCGGCGAGCACCGCCTCGCCGGTGGAGAGGCGACGGATCGCCACGGCCGCGACGCTGCCCGGGTGGTCGGCGGAGAAGCGCGCGTAGAGCTCCTCGTCGTGCTGGCCGTCATCTCCGATGAGGAGCCAGCGCACCTGCGGGAACTCCTCCGCGAGGCGGCGGAGGTTCTCCGCCTTGTGGTCGCGACCGCTCCGGAACCAGCGATCGTGTGTCGGACCCCAGTCGGTGAGCAGCAGCGGCCCGGCCGGGTAGAGGTTGCGCGAGAGGAACCGGGTGAGCGTCGGTGCGACGTTCCATGCGCCGGTCGACAGGTAGATCACGGGCGCGCCGGGGTGCGAGCGCACGAGACGTTCGAAGAGCACCGCCATGCCCGGCGTCGGGATGCGAGCGTGCTCGTCGAGCACGAACGTGTTCCAGAACGCCACGAACGGTCGCGGCAGCGCGGTGACCATGACGGTGTCGTCGACGTCGGAGATGATGCCGAACTGGACGTCGGGGCCGACGATCCAGATCGGTGCCTCGACGCTCACGGAGCCGGCCGTGCTCAGGGTCGCACGATGCCAGCCGGGGGAGAGGGCGACGGGGACCTTGGTGTCGACGACGCCGCCGCGATCGGCGAGCACCTCGATGCGTTCGCCGCCGACCTCGATGACGACGGAGACGTCGCCGACGGGCACGCTCGTGAAGCTGCGCCAGCCCCTGATGCCCTGCTCGCCGCGCCGACGTCGGCGCTTCGACTGCTCGTTGGCGGCGACCGGCTTGCTGAGCAGCACGCGGCAGAACACCCGGACCCATTCGGTGGAGCCGTAGCCCGTATATGGCACGACGGTGGGAACGTGCCCCCGCCGCCTCGCCCAGCGTTCACGGATCTCGTGGAGCCAGTCTTCGAGGCGTGCGGCACGATGCCGGACCTCGTGCTCTCGGGATCCGGCCGGAGTGGGGGAGCTCGCCGACATCCACTCAGTCTGTCATGCGTGCTCGTCCCGCCACGAAACGCGCCCGGCGCATGGTCGGGATCACGGCATTCCGCCGGGTAGAGTGGAGGCCGCAACTGAGGAGGTTCCGTGCCGAATGTCGACCTGATCCTTGGGGCCGATCCAAGCCGGAGACGCTCTGTACGTACTGAGCCCACCCAGCGGCGAAGCACCCAGCGACTTGATGCCCTGCTCGACGCAGCAGCCGAGATCGTCGACGAGTCCGGCTTCGAGCGACTGACCACCCAGATGGTCGCCGAGCGCGCCGGTGCCTCCATCGGCACGGTCTACCGCTATTTCCCCGACCGCGTCGCCGTGCTGCACGCGCTCCGTGAGCGCTCGGTGCGCCGCTTCCGCGAGCGGGTCGCCGACGACCTCGAACGCACCGAACTCGCCTCGTGGTGGGAGATCATCGATGTGTCCCTCGAGGCATGCGCCGCCCTCTACCGTGACGAGCCGGGGTTCAGCGTCGTGCACGCCGCGCGTCGCGAGACCGCCGACGGCGACATCGAGCCCGAGTTCGCACACCGCCTGGCGAGCCTCATCGAAGCCGAGTTCGGGCCCGACGTCGAGCAGGCGGAGTTGCGATTCCGCCTCGGGGTCGCGATCGAATTGGGCGACGCGCTCATCAGCCGAGCGTTCGAACGCCACGAGGCGGGAGACGAGCGGTACCTCGCGGAGGCGAAGCGGCTCGTGCACGCCTACCTCTCGGAGCACCTCGGCGAGGCGATCGCCTCGAGTGCCGCAGCCTGACGCGCCGCGCCGAGCCGCGCGTTGCCTCGACGCGCGAATGATGTTTGGCTTGGACTCCACCGTCGAGTGACCGCGCGTCAGCGGGGATTGAGGCAGCATGATCGAGTTCCGCGGTGTCACGAAGCAGTTTCCTGATGGCACGCTCGCCGTCGAAGGCGTCGATATCGTCATCCCGCCGCACCAGACGACGGTGCTCGTCGGGTCATCGGGCTCCGGCAAGACGACCCTGCTGCGTATGATCAATCGCATGGTCGATCCGACGGCCGGCCAGGTGCTGATCGACGGCACGGATGTCGCGACGCTCGATCCCGTGAACCTCCGGCGCGGCATCGGCTACGTGATGCAGAACTCGGGTCTCCTGCCGCATCGCAAGGTCATCGACAACGTGGCGACCGTGCCGCTGCTCCGGGGCGTGAGCAAGCGAGCGGCGTACGCGCACGCGCTCGAGCTGCTCGACACCGTGGGACTCGATCGATCGCTCGCCGACCGGTATCCGAGTCAGCTCTCGGGCGGGCAACAGCAGCGGGTGGGCGTCGCCCGCGGCCTCGCCGTCGATCCGAACATCCTGCTGATGGACGAGCCCTTCGGCGCCGTCGACCCCATCGTGCGCGCGGAGCTCCAGCAGGAGCTGTTGCGGCTGCAGGGCGAACTCGGCAAGACCGTGGTGTTCGTCACTCACGACATCGACGAGGCGTTCCTGCTCGGCGACCAGGTGGTCATCATGCAGCAGGGCGGACAGATCTCGCAGGCGGCCTCCCCGGCCGAGATCCTCGCGGCGCCGGCCGACGCCTTCGTGGCGGACTTCGTCGGCGCCGATCGCGGCAAGCGCGCGCTGCACCTCACCGACGTCGGCGGTCGGCAGGTCGTCGTCGATGCCGACGGGCGTCCGGCCGGGGTGCTGTCGTCGTGACCTGGCTGTGGTCGAATCTCGACCTCGTCGGCGAGCTCATCGTCGTGCACCTGGCATTGTCGGTGCCCGCGATCATACTGAGCTTCGTGGTGTCGGTTCCGATCGGATGGCTCGCCCACCGGTATCGGTGGTCGCGGGGAGTCCTGCTGTCGCTCTGCGGCCTCCTCTACGCCATCCCCTCGGTGGCGCTGCTCATCGCGCTCCCGGTCGTCACCGGGCAGGGTGTGCGGTCACCCCTGAATCTCGTGGTCGCGCTCACGCTCTACGGCATCGCCGTCATCGTGCGCACCTCGGCCGATGCGTTCGACTCGGTTGAACGCGACATCCGTCAGTCGGCCACCGCGATCGGCTACTCGGAGGTCGGCCGGTTCTGGGGCGTCGAGCTCCCGCTCGCCGGACCGGTGCTCCTCTCGGGCCTTCGCGTCGTCATCGTGAGCACGGTCAGCCTCGCCACGATCGGCGCGGTGATCGGTGTGCAGAGCCTCGGAAGCCTCTTCACCGACGGATTCCAGCGAGGAATCCAGGCCGAGGTCATCACCGGCGTCGTCGCGACGATCGCGCTCGCACTCGTGCTCGATGCGCTGGCGGTGCTCGGCGGGCGGCTGCTCATGCCGTGGACGCGGTCGGCCATCGCAATCGGCCGTGCCGGGGCGGGCACGCCCGCGAAGCAGGCGAGGGCTGCGTGAACCTCCTCCTCGACGCCATCGCGTGGATCGTCGACCCGGCCAACTGGACGGGCCCGGGCAGCATCCCCCTGCGCATCTGGGAGCACCTCTGGGTCGCGGCACTGGTGCTCGTGATCGCCTCGGCCATCGCGTTGCCCATCGGCATGCTCATCGGCCACACCGGGCGCGGAAAGCAGTTCGCCGTCATGACCTCCGGCGGCCTGCGTGCACTGCCCACCCTCGGCGCGCTCACCCTCTTCGGTCTCTGGCTCGGCATCGGGCTGCCGGCCCCGGTGATCGCGCTCGTCATCCTCGCGATCCCGCCGCTGCTCGCCGGCGCCTATGCGGGATTCGAGTCCGTCGATCGACGCACGATCGACGCCGCCCGCGCCGTGGGCATGAACGAGCCGCAGGTGGTCGGCAAGGTGGAGCTCCCGCTGAGCCTTCCGATCGTCGTCGGCGGCATCCGGTCGGCGTCGCTCCAGATCATCGCCACGGCGATCCTCGCGGCGTACATCGCCGACTTCGGGCTCGGACGCCCGATCTTCGAGGGCCTTCGAACCCGTGACTACGGCGAGATGCTCGGCGCCTCGATCCTCGTCATCATCCTGGCGCTCGTGGTCGACGGAGCGTTCGCGCTCGCCCAGCGCCTCGCGGTGCCGGCAGGCGTGCGGGCGAACCGCACGAGAGAGCTTCGCTCGCGGCCGGCTCGGCCACGGGCGATCCTGGGGCAACCCATCAATGAAGGGAATCAACAATGATCACAGCAGGAAGAGGCCGGCTCGCTGCACTCGCAGCGGTCGCGGTCGGGGCGACAGTGGCCCTGGCAGGGTGCGCATCCGGTGATCCGCTCGACAGCGGATCGGGTGACGGCGATGGTGCTTCGGAAACCATCGTCATCGGCTCGCAGGAATACTACTCCAACGAGATCATCGCCGAGATCTACGCCCAGGCGCTCGAGGAGAACGGAGTCGACGTCGAGCGGGAATTCCGCATCGGCCAGCGCGAGGTGTACATCCCCGAGATCGAAGACGGCTCAATCGACGTCTTCCCCGAGTACACGGGCAACCTGCTCCAGTTCTACGTGCCCGACACGACGGCGACGACCAGTGACGACGTGTACGCCGAACTCGAGGCCTCCCTGCCCGAGGGCCTCCGCGTCCTCGACCAGTCGCCCGCGACCGACCAGGACTCGTACAACGTGACCAAGGAGTTCTCCGAGGCGAACGGCGTCACGAGCCTCGCCGACCTCGCGAACGTGACGACGCCGATGACGCTCGGCGGCAACTCCGAGCTCGCGACGCGTCCCTACGGACCCGAGGGGCTGAAGGAGGTCTACGGAGTCGAGGTCGCGTTCACGCCGATCGAGGACAGCGGCGGCCCGCTCACCCTCAAGGCGCTCGAAGACGGGCAGGTGCAGCTCGTGAACATCTACAGTGCGAACCCGGCGATCGCCTCGAACGAGCTCGTGACGCTCGAAGACCCCGAGGGGCTGTTCCTGGCGTCGAACGTCGTACCCGTCGTGAGCGAGAAGGTCACCGACGAGATCGCCGAGATCATCAACACGGTGAGCGCTGCGCTGACCGCCGAAGACCTCGTGGCACTCAATGCGCTGAGCGTCGACGAGCAGCAGTCGGCCGATCAGATCGCCAGCGACTGGCTCGCCGAGAAGGCGCTGTTCTAGCGGTTCGCGTCGAGATTCGAGGGGTCGGATGCCGCGGCATCCGGCCCCTCGCGGTCGTCGAGCGTGTGCGAGCTCGCCGATGCCGCCATGTGCTTCGCCTCGGAGCGCACGATGAGCTTCTTCGCACCCCAGACGGCGAGGAGGAACACCACGATCACGCCGACGAACACGTAGCCGGCCCAGTGCAACTCGCGACTCACCTCGCGGTAGCTGCCAGCCGCGAGTGATCCGACGGTGACGTAGGCGAACGCCCAGATGACGCACGCCGGGATGGTCCACGCGATGAACTTGCGGTAGCGCATCGTGCTCATGCCGACCGTGAGCGGGATGAGCGAGTGGAGCACGGGCAGGAACCGCGAGATGAAGATCGCGGGGCCGCCGCGACGATCGAGGTAGCGCTGCGCCCGTTGCCAGTTGTCTTCGCCGAGCCGCTGTCCGAGCCGTGAGTGCTGGATGTGCGGGCCGAACCAGCGCCCGAGCCCGAACCCGATGCTCTCGCCGATGAGCGCACCGATGATGACCGTGATGACGAGCGCGAAGTACTCGCCGGCGCCGTCGACCGCCGTCGACGCGACGAGCACGATGGTGTCGCCGGGCACGACGAGCCCGATGAGCACCGAGGTCTCGAGCATGATGCCGAGCCCGGCGAGCAGGGTGCGGGTGACCGCGTCGACGCTCTGCACGGTGCTCAGGATCCAGTCGAGGATCTCGTTCATCGTTCGAGCGTATCGGCGCCCGGCCGAGGCCGCGTCAGACTAGGGGAGGATTCCGAGCATCGCGATGCCGGCGACGACGGGCACGGCGACCAGGGCGACGGATGCCACGAGCACCGCGACTCGGACGCCGCTGCCGAGCGGCGCGGCGTCACCGTCACGGTCGCCGCCGTCGAGTCGCGCAAGCCGCGCCGTGAGCATCTCGGCGTCGGGCGCCACGCCGCCGGTGTCGGCGTAGGCGCCGGGTTCACCGCCGCTGCCGAGCCGCAGCAGCGCCGAGCGGAGCGCAGCATCGCCGGCAGTCCGGCGTGCGCCGTCGTCGGCGAGCATCTCGGTGAGCACGACGACCGAGCGCTCCGCGCGATTCGCGATCGGGAACCAGGGGAGGGCGCTGTGCCATGCCCGGAACGCGAGCAGCACGAGGTGATGGAGTTGTTCGAGGTGCGCGCGCTCGTGGGCGATGACGGCGGCGAGCTCCCGAGGCTCGAGGGTGCGCACGAGGCCCTCGGTGAGCACGGTCGTCGTGCGGATGCCCGGCACGCAATAGGCCAGCGGCACCGGATGGGCGAGGACGCGCGTGCCGGGCTCGCCCGGCATCGGGTCGCTCAGGAGGTCGATCAACTGGTGCTGGCGCCGCCGTTCGCGCTCGGCGCGCACCGCGGTGAGCGCGAGGCTCAGGCCGAGGTGAACGGCGAGACCGGCGGCGAGGGTGAGGGCTGCGACCTGGATGACGCCGAAGGCGGCCGGCATCGGCCCCGCAGTGAATGCGGGGATGAGGTCGGCGGCCGCGGCAAGGAGAGAACCCGCCGGTGCCGCTCCGAAGGCGATGAGGGATCCGATCATCGACAGACCGCCGGCGAGCGCGATCGCCTGCCACAGTCCGAGCGCAACCGCGGGGGAGCGTGCGGGCCACGCCGCTCGCGAGAGCGCCACCGGGATCGGCCACGCCAGGGCGACCGCGAGCACGCCGAGGATGACGGCGATGGCGAGCATCGTCAGGATCGCGCGAGATCGTCGAGGAGCCTGCGCAACGTTGCGGCCTCACCGTCGCTCGCGGTGCCGACGAAGCGGGCGAGTGCCGCATCGCGATCGCTCGCACGATCGAGGACCTCGTGCATGAGCTCGGCGGTGTGCTCCTCGCGGCTGAGGAGCGCGCGGTAACGGTGCGGACGCACGTCGCGAGCCCGGGTGACGAAGCCCTTGCGCTCGAGTCGCGAGAGCACGGTGAGCACGGTGGTGATCGCGACGGCATGGCCGGGCTCGTCGCCGCGGAGGGCGAGCGAGTCGCGAAGCTCGTTCGACGTGAGGGCGCCGTCGTTCGACCAGAGCACCTCCATCACGGAGCGTTCGAGATCGCCGAGACTCGCCATGGCTCCAGACTACCGTCGGAACGCCAGATGTTCTACGCTGTGTAGAAAGCGAGTTCTACGCATTGTAGAACTGTAGCCGCGGCCGGCGGCGCGTGAAAGGGGCATCCGTGAACGAACTGCTCGATCCGCTCCTGCTCGCCCGTTGGCAGTTCGGGCTGACGACGGTCTATCACTTCCTCTTCGTGCCGCTCACGATCGGCCTCGCGACCACCGCCGCCGTCTTCCAGACCGCCTGGTATCGCACCGGCAAGGCGGAGTACCTCGGCATCACGAAGTTCTTCGGCTCGATCTTCCTCATCAACTTCGCCATGGGCGTCGTCACCGGCATCGTGCAGGAATTCCAGTTCGGCATGAACTGGTCGGAGTACTCGCGCTTCGTCGGCGACGTGTTCGGTGCCCCGCTCGCACTCGAAGGGCTGCTCGCGTTCTTCTTCGAGGCGACGTTCATCGGCCTCTGGATCTTCGGCTGGGACAAGCTCCCGCGTGGCGTGCACCTCGCCACGATCTGGGCGACCGCCGTCGGCTCCATCGCCTCTGCGTACTTCATCATCGCGGCGAACGCGTTCATGCAGAACCCCGTCGGCTACGAGATGAACGCCGAGAAGGGCCGCGCCGAGCTCGTCGACATCGGCGCCCTGCTCACCAACCCGGTGGCGGTGGCCGCGTTCCCGCACACCATCGCGGCGAGCTTCATGGTCGCGGCCGGGCTCGTCATCAGCGCCGCGGCGTGGCACCTCGCGCGCAACCAGCACCTCGACACCATGCGGCCCGCGCTGAAGTTCGGCCTCTGGGTCATGGTGGGCGCCGGCATCCTGACGACCGTCTTCGGCGACCAGCTGAGCCTCGCGATGGTCGCGACCCAGCCGATGAAGATGGCCGCGGCCGAAGCCACCTACGAGACGGTGTGCGGAGCGGATGCCTCGTTCTCGCTCTTCACGCTCGGCACGCCCGATGGCTCCAGCGAGCTCTTCTCGATCCGCGTGCCCTATCTGCTCTCGTTCCTCTCGACCCACACGTTCGACGGGTGCGTCGAGGGCATCAACGACCTGCAGGGCCAGTACGAGATGCTCTACGGGCCGGGCGACTACACGCCGATCATCTGGATCACCTACTGGTCGTTCCGCTGGATGATCGGGCTCGGCATGGCGCACGTGCTCGTCGCGGTGATCGGCCTCTGGCTCACGCGCAAGGGGCGCATGCCGAAGCGGCCCTGGGTGTGGAAGATCGCGATCTGGAGCTTCCCGCTCTCACTCGCGGCGATGATCGTCGGCTGGATCTTCACCGAGATGGGCCGGCAGCCGTGGATCGTGTTCAGCCTGCTGCCGACCGAGTCGGCGGTGTCGCCGAACGTGACCGGGCTCGACGTGCTCATCTCGCTCGTCGCCTTCACCCTGGTCTACGGCACGCTCGCGGTGGTCGAGGCCCGACTCGTGGTGCGCGCCATCCGCAACGGTCCGCCCGAGGTCGGCGAGCCCGACCCCGAGACCGGCCGCGTCGAACCGGCCACGACCGTCTACTAGGAGGAAACGCGCATGGATCTGTCGGTGCTCTGGTTCTGGATCGTCGCCTTCCTCTTCATCGGGTACTTCGTGCTCGACGGGTTCGACTTCGGCGTCGGGATGTCGCTGCCCTTCCTCGGCCGCGACGAGACCGACCGCCGTGTGCTCATCAACACGATCGGACCGGTCTGGGACCTGAACGAGACGTGGGTCATCGTCGCCGGCGCCTCGCTGTTCGCGGCCTTCCCCGAGTGGTACGCGACGCTCTTCTCGGGGTTCTACCTCGCGTTGCTGCTGATCCTCCTCGCGCTCATCGCGCGCGGCGTCTCGTTCGAGTACCGCCACCAGCGGCCCGAGTCGAGGTGGAAGCGATCGTTCGACCGCATGATCATCGTCGGATCCGCCGTGCCGGCGTTCCTCTGGGGGGTCGCGTTCGCGAACATCGTGCAGGGGGTCCCGCTCGACGCCGGACACAACTACACGGGCACGCTGCTCGATCTCCTGAATCCGTACGCGCTCCTCGGCGGAGCGACGACACTCCTCCTGTTCTTCACGCACGGCGTCGTCTTCGTCTCACTCAAGACCGAGGGAGAGTTGCGCGAACGCGCACGCCGCCTCGCCGCGCGGTCGGGATTCATCGCGATCGTCGTCGCGGCGGCGTTCCTCGCCTGGACGGGGCTCGCATTCGG
Source organism: Agromyces ramosus (assembly GCF_030817175.1). Classification (NCBI taxonomy): domain Bacteria; kingdom Bacillati; phylum Actinomycetota; class Actinomycetes; order Micrococcales; family Microbacteriaceae; genus Agromyces; species Agromyces ramosus. The sequence goes on from NZ_JAUSYY010000001.1 coordinate 3,704,246, forward strand.
CGCCCCCTGGTTCTGGGGCTTCGCCGCCGCAGCGGCGATCGCCCTCGTCGCCGGCTGGCTCGCCAACGCCGGGGGCGCCGAGGGCCTCGCGTTCAGCCTGCTCGCGATCACCACCGCTGCCGCGGTGCTCGCCCTGTTCTCGGCGTTGTTCCCCGAGGTCATGCCCGCGTCGAACGACCCGGCGAACAGCCTCACGATCGAGAACGCCTCGAGCTCGACCTACACGCTCACCGTCATGAGCTGGACGGCGCTCATCTTCTTTCCGCTCGTGCTCGCGTACCAGGGCTGGACCTACTGGGTCTTCCGCAAGCGCGTGACGCGGGCCTCCATCGAAGCCGCAGCGCACTGACCGTGACGCCACTCGATCCGAGACTCCTCCGTCGCTCGCGCGCCGCCCGCGGGTTCCTCGTCGCCGGCGGCGCGCTCGCCGTCGGGCAGGCTGCGGCGATCCTCGCCTTCGCGTGGGCGCTCGCCTCCCTCGTCGCGGGCGTGATCGATGGCATGCGGATGTCACAGGCGTTGCCACTCCTCGTCGTCCTCGTGGCGGCGGCATCCGCTCGGGCCCTCACCGCGTGGCTCTGGGACCTCGCGGGTTCAGCGGGGGCGATGCGCGTGAAGGCGGAACTCCGCCGCGATGTCCTCGAGCTGCTCGAACGGCGGCCGGGCGGCGTGCCCGGCTTCCCGACCGCCCGCATCGCGACCCTCCTCGGCCCGGGCCTCGACGCGCTCGACGAGTACTTCGGGCGGTATCTCCCGCAGCTCGTGCTCACGGTCATCGCGACGCCGCTGCTCATCGCCGCGGCGTGGATCGCCGACCCGCTGTCAGGCCTCGTGCTCGTGCTCGTGCTGCCGCTCATCCCGGTGTTCATGGCGCTCATCGGCATGGCCACCGAAGCGGTGCAGCGGCGCCAGTGGGAGAGCCTCGCGTCGCTCTCCCGCGGATTCCTCGAGGTGGTGGGCGGACTCTCGACGCTCGCCGTGTTCGGGCGCGCGGAGCGCCAGACGAGCCGAATCCGCGACGTCACCGACGACTATCGCTCACGCACGATGAAGGTGCTCCGCATCACGTTCCTCTCGGGGTTCACCCTCGAGCTCGCGGCGAGCCTCTCGGTCGCGCTCGTCGCCGTGTCGATCGGCCTCCGGCTCGTCGGCGGCGACCTGACGCTCGCGCCGGGGCTCTTCGTGCTCGTGCTCGCACCCGAGGTCTTCGTGCCGCTGCGGAACGTGGGTGCGGCGTTCCACGCCTCAGCGGCCGGAGTGGCGGCATCGTCGGACGCATTCGATCTGCACGTGGCCGCCGGCGAGTCGGCGGCACCTGCGCCCGGCGATCACGATCGCGGTCCCGACCGGCGAGGCGCGCGGCACGAAGGGCTCATCGTGCGCGACGTGCGCGTTCGACGCGGGGAGCGCGTCGTGCTCGACGGCTTCGACCTCGAGGCGCGACCGGGGGAACTCGTTGCGATCACCGGCGAGAGCGGCTCGGGCAAGTCGAGCCTCTTCGCCGCCATCCTCGGTTTCGCCGACTCCGAGGGCGAGCTCCGCCTCGCGGGACGGCCGCTGCAGCCGGGCGACCGGTCGGCGATCGCGTGGTCGGGGCAGGCTCCGGCGCTCTTCGAGGGGACCATCGCCGAGAACGTGCGCCTGGGCGACGAGCACGCCGGCCGCCATCACCTCACTCGCGCGCTGCTGATCGCGGGGGTCGAACTCGATCCCGAGCGGCGCCTCGGCCCAGCGGGCGCCGGCCTCTCGGGCGGGCAGGCGCAGCGGGTGGCGACGGCACGTGCGATCCACCGGCTGCTCGCCCGCGACGGTCGGCTCCTCCTGCTCGACGAGCCGACATCCGCACAGGACGCCGACCGAGAGTCGGAATTCGCCGCACGCCTTCGGCGGCTCACCGATGAGGGCCGCGTGGTCGTCCTCTCGACGCACCGATCGGCGCTGAGCGATGCGGCCGATCGATCGATCGAACTGGCGGCGGCGCATGTCTGATCCGACCCGCGCGATGCTTCGCACCGCGATCCCTCCCTTCCGGCGGCTCCTGCCCTCGGTGGTGCTCGGCGTCGCCTCTGCGGGTTCGAGCGTGGCGCTGCTCGCCTGCGCGGCCTGGCTCATCGCGCGCGCGGCCGAGCAGCCGCCGGTGCTCTACCTCTCGCTCGGCATCGTCGGTGTTCGGGCCTTCGCACTCGGGCGAGCCGTCTTCCGGTACCTCGAGCGGCTGACCGGCCACGACGCCTCCTTCCGTCAGCTCGCCGCCATTCGCGCGGGCATCTTCGAACGGATGCTCCCGCTCGCGCCCGACGGCCTCGCCGCGAGTCGCCGGGGCGACCTGCTCACGCGCTTCGTCGACGATGTCGACGAGCTGCAGAACGTGCCCCTCCGGGTCGTGCAACCGATCGTGAGCGCGGTCATCGTCCTCGCGCTGGCGGTCGTCGGCATCGCGGTGCTCGCTCCTGCGGCGGCCGTACCGGTGCTCGCCTGTCTCGTCGCCGGCATCGGGGCGGCCCTCGTCGTGCAGCATCGCTCCGCCGGCCGGGCGCAGCGACGGCTCGCGCTGCTGCGCGGCGAGTTGCAGGCGGCGATCGTCGAGCACGTGCAGGCGCTCGACGTGCTCGTCGCGTTCGATGCGGCGGACACCCGGCGCCGGCGCATCGAGCAACTGGGCGAGCGGCTCGCACGAGCCACGCGCTCGAGGGCCGCCGCGACGGGCGTGGCATCCGCCGCCATGACGGCCGTCGGGGGCATCGCCGTCGCGGCGAGTCTCACTGCGGCAGTGCCGCTCCTCGAGGCGGAACGCATCTCGGGGCCGGTCTTCGCGGTGCTCTGCCTCGTGCCGCTCGCGATCGCCGAGGTCGCATCGGCCGTGCCCCTCGCCGTCAGCGCGTACCGCCAGGCGCGGCCGAGCGCCGAACGCGTCGCGACTGCGGTGCCGGCGCTGCTGCCTGCCGGCATCCCGACGCGGCCCGTGGTACCCACCGAGCTCGCGTCGACGCCGGCGCACCCGCCCGCGATCGTACTGGGCGGCGTCCGCGCGGAATGGCCGGCTCTGGCCGGGGCGGCCGTCCTCGAACGCCCGGTGCCGCACGTCGATGGGCCGCACTCCGCCGGACTCGACGGCCTCGACCTCGCGCTCGCGCCGGGGGAGCGGGTGCTCGTGCGGGGCGGATCCGGGGCGGGCAAGACCACGCTCGCGCACGTCCTCGTGCGGTTCCTCGACTACGCGGGCTCCTACCGCCTCGACGGGGTCGAAGCGGCGACCCCTCGAACCTGCGGCCGTGCGCCGGCTCGTCGGACTCGTCGAGCAGAGCCCATGGCTCTTCGACGAGAGCGTTCGCCAGAACCTGCTCTTCGCCCGCGAGTCCGCGAGCGACGAGGAGCTCCTCGACGTGCTCGATCGGGTGGGCCTGCTCGAGTGGGTCGGCGAGCGCGGCGGACTCGACGCGAAGGTCGGCGAGCGTGGCGCGCTCGTCTCGGGCGGACAGGCGCAGCGCATCGCGCTCGCCCGAGCGATGCTCGCCGAGTTCCCGGTGCTCGTCCTCGATGAGCCCACGGCGAACGTCGACCCGGCACGCGCCGACGCGCTGGTGCGCGAGCTGATGCACTCGGCGAGCCGCTCGGGCGGCACGGTGGTGCTCATCTCCCACGCGCCCGTCGACGAGTCGCTCGTCGACCGGGTCGTGACGATCGAGGCGGGTCGAGCCACGACCGACCGGGAGCCCGTGGCCGCGTCCTAGGCTGAGAGGATGCCGCGCGCCATCCGTAGCCGACCCCTGCCGGAGTGGCGGGACCCCGAGGCCGTCTTCAGCGCCCGGTACGCCGACACCGCATACGCGGTGTGGCTCGACGGGGGCACGGATGCCACGTCGGGGGTCAGCTTCATCGCCTCCGCGCACGCCGGCACCGAGTTCGTGACCGCAGACGCGGCACAGGGCACGGTGACCCGCAGCAGGCCCTTGCGTGGCGAACCGGGCGAGGCGACGCTCGCGGCATCCGTGTTCGACATCCTGGCCGAGCGCATCACGCGTGATCCATCCGCGGAGGGCGCGCCCGAGACGACCGGCCCCCTCGGCTGGATCGGCTGGTTCGGCTACGAACTCGGTGCGCAGTTGAACGACGTGCCGGCTGACGATGCCGAGACTCCGGATGCCGCATTCCTCTTCATCGATCGCGGCATCCTCTTCGACCACGGCTCGCGCACGGTGAGCCTCGTGTGGCTCGACGGCGGTGAGGCGCATGCCCCGAGCCCCCACGCCGAGCCCGACGCCGAGGCGTGGGCCGACGAACTCGCGTCAGCGCTCGTGTCGATGGCCGACACCGCGGTGTCGACGGCAGCCGACGCCCGCCCGCGGAATGCGCCCGCAGCGCCACCCGCGGTCCGCTGGCGCCACGACGCGGCGACGTACGCCGCCCTCATCGCCGCATGCCAGGCCGCGATCGTGCGTGGCGACGCCTACCAGCTGTGCCTCACGAATCGGGTCGACGTCGCGGTGCGGCCAGACCCCGCCACGACCTACCTCGCGGTGCGGGCGTCGAGTCCGAGTCACCACGGCGGGTACCTGCGCTTCGGCGGCTTCGCCCTGCTGAGCGCCTCACCCGAGCAGTTCCTCCACGTCGAGCCGGGCGGCATCGTGTCGACGAAGCCGATGAAGGGCACGCGCCCCCGCTCTGCCGATCCGGCGGTCGACCTGGCCCTGCGGCGCGAGCTCCTCGAGAGCGAGAAGGAGCGCGCCGAGAACCTGATGATCGTCGATCTCATGCGAAACGACCTCGGCCGCATCGCGGAGCTCGGCACGGTGAGCGTGCCGAGTCTGCTCGAAGTGGAGGAGTACGCGCACGTGCACCAGCTCGTCTCGACGGTGCAGGCCCGGATCCGTCATCCGCTGACCGCACTCGACGTCGTGCAGGCGGCGTTCCCGGCCGGCTCGATGACGGGAGCCCCCAAGCGCAGTGCGATGACGATCCTGCACGAACTGGAGCAGGGGCCCCGAGGGGTCTACTCGGGCGCGTTCGGCTACCTCGGCATCGACGGCACCGCCGACCTCGCCATGGTCATCCGATCGATCGTGCTGACCCCGCAGGGTGCCAGCATCGGCACGGGCGGGGGCATCACCGCGCTCTCGATCGCCGAGGAGGAGATCGAGGAGACCCGGGTGAAGGCCCGGGCGCTGCTCGAGGTGCTCGGCGCGGCGACGCCCGCCGCGGAGTGAGTAGGCTGGATACCCGAGTGCGCCTCGTTGCGGCGCGCCCGGAAATCCCGCGGAGCGAGCCCCGCAAGCGAAACGATTGAGAGTCACGTGGCACACGACCAGGACCCTGCGCACGCCGATGCCGGCGCGTACGACTTCGCCGCGATCCAGGCGAAGTGGCTTCCCGTGTGGGACGAGCTCCAGCAGTTCCGCGCGGGCCAGCCGGGCGACACGAGGCCGCGCAAGTACATCCTCGACATGTTCCCGTACCCCTCGGGCGACCTGCACATGGGGCATGCCGAGGCGTTCGGCTACGGCGACACCGTCGCCCGCTACTGGCGCCACCAGGGCTTCGATGTGCTGCACCCCGTCGGATGGGACTCGTTCGGGCTGCCGGCCGAGAACGCCGCGATCAAGCGCGGAATCGACCCGCGTGGCTGGACCTACGAGAACATCGAGCAGCAGAAGCGCTCGTTCCGCCAGTACGCCCCGTCGTTCGACTGGTCTCGCGAGCTGCACACGAGCGACCCCGAGTACTACAAGTGGAACCAGTGGCTGTTCCTGAAGCTCCACGAGAAGGGCATCGCCTATCGCAAGGCGGGCCTGGTCAACTGGTGCCCGAACGACCAGACCGTGCTCGCGAACGAGCAGGTCATCGACGGTCACTGCGAGCGTTGCGGCTTCGTCGTCACGAAGAAGGCCCTGACGCAGTGGTACTTCCGCGTCACCGACTACGCCGACCGGCTGCTCGACGACCTGAACCAGCTCGAGGGCGCGTGGCCGTCGAAGGTCATCTCCATGCAGCGCAACTGGATCGGCCGCTCCTCGGGCGCCGACGTCGAGTTCGTGATCGAGGGCCGTGACGAACGCATCTCCGTGTTCACGACCCGGCCCGACACGCTCTACGGCGCGACCTTCATGGTCGTGGCGCCCGACTCCGAGCTCGCGGCCGAGCTCGCGGCCGGGGCATCCGACGAGGTGCAGGCCCGCTTCACCGACTACCTCGACTCCGTCCGCTCTGAGAGCGACATCGATCGCCTCTCCACCGACCGCCCGAAGACCGGCATCTTCCTCGAGCGGTACGCGATCAACCCGGTGAACGGTGAGCGTCTGCCGATCTGGGCGGCCGACTACGTGCTCGCCGACTACGGCCACGGCGCGATCATGGCCGTGCCGGCGCACGACCAGCGCGACCTCGACTTCGCGCGCGCCTTCGGTCTGCCGGTGCGCATCGTGGTCGACACGAACGCCCCCGTCACCGGCGTGATCCCCGTGATCGCCCTCGATGAGCACGGCGCACCGATGCTGCCCGACGAGCCCTCGCCGCTCGACCCGGCGACCACCGGCATCGCCCTCGCCGGCGAGGGTCGGCTCGTCAACTCCGGACCGCTCGACGGACTCTCGAAGTCCAACGCGATCCGCCGTGTCATCGAACTGCTCGCCGAGCGGGGGCTCGGCCGTGCCTCGAAGAACTTCCGGCTGCGCGACTGGCTCATCTCGCGCCAGCGCTATTGGGGCACGCCGATCCCGATCATCCACTGCTCCGAGTGCGGTGAGGTGCCGGTTCCCGAGTCCGAGCTGCCGGTGCAGCTGCCGGATGCCGCGGGCCTCGACCTGAAGCCGAAGGGTGCGAGCCCGCTCGGTGCCGCCGAAGACTGGGTGAACGTCGCCTGCCCGAAGTGCGGTGGCGACGCGCGACGCGACTCCGACACCATGGACACGTTCGTCGACAGCTCCTGGTACTACCTGCGGTACCTGAACCCGAACGACGACACGAAGCCGTTCGACCCGGCCGAGGCTGAGAAGTGGGCGCCCGTCGATCAGTACGTCGGCGGCGTGGAGCACGCGATCCTGCACCTGCTGTACTCGCGCTTCATCACGAAGGTGCTGTTCGACCTCGGCTACCTGAGCTTCACCGAGCCGTTCACCTCCCTGCTCAACCAGGGCATGGTCATCATGGACGGCACGAAGATGTCGAAGTCGAAGGGCAACCTCGTCGAGTTCGCGGGCGAGCTGTCGGCGCACGGTGCCGACGCGCTGCGGGTCACCCTCGCGTTCGCGGGGCCGCCCGAAGACGACATCGACTGGGCGGATGTCTCGCCGGTCGGTTCGGCGAAGTTCCTCGCTCGCGCGTGGCGCATCTCGGGCGAGGTCGCCTCGAGCCCCGACGTCGAGTGGAAGACCGGCGACGTGGCCCTCCGCCGCGTGACGCACCGACTGCTCGCCGATGCTCCCGGGCTCATCGAGGCGTTCAAGTTCAACGTCGTCGTGGCGCGCCTGATGGAGCTCGTGAATGCGACGCGCAAGACGATCGACTCGGGGGCCGGTGCCGCGGATGCCGCGGTGCGCGAGGCATCCGAGGTCACGGCCATGATCCTCGACCTCTTCGCCCCGTACACCGCGGAAGACATGTGGCAGCGTCTCGGCTACGAGCCGTCGGTCTCGCTCGTCACGTGGCGCAAGGCCGACCCGGCGCTCCTCGTCGAGGACTCGGTCACCGCCATCGTGCAGGTCGACGGCAAGGTGCGCGATCGGCTGGAGGTCTCGCCGAAGGTGTCGGGCGATGAGCTCGAGGCGCTCGCCCGCTCGTCGGCGGCCGTCGTGCGAGCCCTCGGCGACCGTGAGGTCGTGAACGTCATCGTGCGTGCGCCGCGGCTCGTGAACATCGCCACGAAGGCCTGACGACTCCTCCTCAACACCGCCCGGCGGCACTGCTGCTCGTGCCGCGGCGGTGCCGAGCTGATTCGGGGCACGGCGCTCGCATAGCGTGCGAGCGTGACTGCGTCCCGTGATCCCGATCCTCTCGACGGGCTCGACCCCACGGCTCGGCGCGCGAAACCCCGCGTGCGCATCGCCGTCGGCGCGGCGGTCGTGCTGTTCATCACCGCGGTCGCGGTCGCCGCGATGCTCTCGTTCAGCGCAGGCGGCGGTGGCGAGCAGACGCTGATCGACGGGTCGGCGACCGAACTGCCCGCGACCGCCGCGCCCGATGCCGTGACGGTCGACGGCTCGCCGGTGCTCGTGCACGTGCTCGGTGCCGTCGTGAAGCCGGGCCTCGTCCAGCTCGACGCCGGGGCGAGGGTCGTCGACGCGGTCGCGGCCGCTGGCGGGTTCACCGCCGACGCCGACCCCGCCGGGGTGAACCTCGCCCGTCCGATCGTCGACGGCGAGCAACTCGTGGTGTTCGCCGTCGGGCAGGCGCCCGCGCCCGCGCCAGCGCCGGCACCCGGACAGGCACCTGGCGGCGCGGTCGGCGCCGACGGCATCGTGCACCTGAACGCGGCGGATGTCGCGGCACTCGACACCCTTCCGCGCATCGGCCCGGCACTCGCGCAGCGCATCATCGACTGGCGCGAGGCGAACGGTCCGTTCACGAGCGTCGACCAGCTCCTCGAGGTCACGGGAATCGGCGACGCGGTCTTCGGCGGCCTCGCCGACCGGGTGGCGCTCTGATGCCCGACCTCAGGCTCCTGGCGCCGGCCTGCTTCGCCTGGCTTGCGGCGTGGCTCGCCGTCGCCGCACCCGACGCGGGGGTACCGGCGTGGGCGCTCGCGACGGCATGCTGGAGCGCTGCCGTCGTGGTGCTCGCACTGCGGGCGGCGGCGAAGCTGGCATGGCCCGCCGGTCGCCCCTCTCGGCGCTCCGTCACCGTCGACGTACTCACCCGCGGCACCGCGACCGCACTGGCAGTGCTGGCGGCCTGCGCGCTGGTCGCCACCGCAGCCGCAACGGCGCTCGACGCGCGCACCGCGTCTCCGCTGGCCGCAGCGGCGGGGGAGTTCCGCACGGCACGCGTGGTCATGGAGCTCACCGCGGCCCCGCGGTCGATGCCGGCGCCGTGGTCGCATGATGAGGCGGTTCCCCAACTCCGCGTGGAAGGGCGTGCAGTCGGCGTCGACGACCGGACGGTCGCGGGCGTGGCGGTCGTCGCGATGGTGTCGGCAGTCCGCGACGGGCTGCAGCTCGGAACACGCCTGACCTTCGAGGCCCGTGTCGCCGCACTCCCGGCTTCGGAGGGTGCGGCGTTCCGGCTGCGGCCGATCGGCGAGGTGCAGATCACGAGCCCTCCGCCCTGGCTCCGCTGGAGCGCCGGACTTCGGGTCGGCTTCGCGGATGCCGCCGAGCGACTCGGCGGCGACGGCGGCGCGCTGGTGCCCGGCCTCGCGATCGGCGACACGAGCGCCGTCGGCTCCGCACTCGACGAGGCGATGAAGGCGAGTTCGCTGAGCCATCTCACCGCGGTGTCCGGTGCGAACTGCGCGATCGTCACGGCCGCCGCATTCGCGGCCGCCGGTGCGCTCCGTGTGCGGCGAACGCTGCGCGTCGTCGTGGCGGTCGCAGCGCTCGTCGGCTTCATCGCGCTGGTCACGCCAGAGGCGAGTGTCGTTCGTGCGGGCACGATGGCCGTGGTCGTGCTCGTGGCCATCGCCGTCGGCCGGCCCGGCGGCGGGGTCGCCGCGCTCTGCCTGGCCGTCATCGTGCTGCTCGTCGTCGATCCCTGGTACGCCCGCGACTACGGGTTCGCGTTGTCGGTGTGCGCCACCGCGGGGCTGTTGCTCCTCGCCGGGCCCGTGGCACGCGTCCTCGCCAGAGTGATGCCGCTGCCGATGGCCGCCGTCCTCGGGGTGCCGCTCGCCGCGCAACTGGCATGCCAGCCAGTGCTCGTACTGCTCGATCCCGGTCTTGCGCTCTACGGCGTGCCCGCGAACCTGCTCGCGGCGCCAGCGGCTCCCGTGGGCACGATCGTGGGACTCGTCGGCTGCCTCCTGCTGCCCGTCTTGCCCTCACTCGCGTTCGCCTGCCTGCAGTTGGCGTGGCTGCCCGCGAGCTGGATCGCGCTCGTCGCGCACGGCGCCTCGGAACTGCCGTTCGGACGGCTGCCATGGCTTCCCGACGGCCCGGGCGCGATCCTCATCGCGGCGTGCACGGCACTCGCGCTCTGGCTGGCACTCGAGCGACGCTCGTCGCCGAGGCTTCGTGCGACCGCATGGAGCATGCTCCTGCTGGCCCTGGCCATCCCGGTCGGGGTGCTCGCCGGCGCCCCGGCGATCACCGCGGCGACGCGCCCCGGCGACTGGTCGGTGGCGGCCTGCGACATCGGACAGGGCGACGCCGTGTTCCTCCGATCCGGCGGACAGGTGGCGCTCATCGACACAGGCCCCGACCCGGCCGCGCTCGAGCGCTGCAGGTCGTTCCTCGGCATCGACCGCATCGACCTGCTCGTCGTCACGCACTGGGATGCCGATCACGCCGGGGGAGTCGACGCCGTCGTGGGCCGCGTCGACACGATGATCCACGGTCCACTCGACGGCACTCGGTCGAGCCGGGTGCTGGATCCGCTCGTCGGGGCGGGCACCGTCGCCGTCGAGGTCGTCGCCGGGCATCGGGGTTCGCTCGGCGACGCCCGCTGGCGCGTGCTCTGGCCCGAACCGGGCGTCCCGCCGGGCAACGACGCGAGTGTCGTGCTCGAGGTGGATACCCCGGCCTACACGGGCGTCTTCCTCGGCGACCTCGGCGAGGAAGCGCAGACGCGCATGCTGGTGGGCGGCGGCGTGGGCCCGGTCGATCTCGTGAAGGTCGCGCACCACGGGTCCGCCGACCAGAGCGACCGGCTCTACGAGGTCCTGCGCGCGACCGTGGGCATCATCGGCGTCGGTGCCGACAACGGGTACGGGCATCCGACCGAGCGGCTGCTCGAGCTCCTCGAGGAAACCGGAACGAGCGACGTGCGCACCGACCGATCGGGAACCTCGCTGCTCACGGCCGATGGCAATGGGTTCCGGCTCTGGAGCGAGCGGGCCGCAGGTGACGTCGGTGCCCGCCCGTAGACTTGGCGGGAACAGGGAGGTGCCGTGGCACGGGCAGGCGCGACGACGAAGGCCAGGGCGGTGATCCCGCAACTCGGGTGGAACGAGATCCGCCCGGCATCGGTGGTGCTCGTCTCCGGCGCCGAAGACGTGCTCGCCGAACGCGCGATCACGATGCTCCGCGACTTCCTCCGTGGTGAAGACCCGGCACTCGAGGTGAGCGACCTCGAAGCCGACGGCTATCGCCGCGGCGAGCTCATGACGCTCGCGAGTCCGTCGCTCTTCGGCGAGCCCCGGCTCATCCGGGTCGCCGGCGTGGAGCGGGCGAGCGACGACTTCCTCATCGACGCGCTCGAGTACCTCGGGCAGCCCGCGGAATCGACCACCCTCGTGCTCCGGCACCGCAGCGGGGTGCGCGGCAAGAAGCTGCTCGACGCGGTTCGTGCGGGCACGGGCGGCGGCATCGAGATCGTCTGCGCCGAGCTCAAGCGAGACGCCGAGAAGCAGGACTTCGCCGCGGCTGAGTTCCGCGCGGCGAGCCGCAAGATCAGCCCCGGCGCGCTCCGGGCACTCGTCGCGGCATTCAGCGACGATCTCCGCGAGCTCTCATCGGCGTGCCGGCAGCTCATCTCGGATGCGCCCGGCGACATCACCGACGGGGTCGTCGCGAAGTACTACGGCGGCCGCGTCGAGACGAACTCCTTCGCCGTCGCCGATGCCGCGATCGCGGGCCGGCACGGCGAAGCGCTCATCGCGCTGCGACACGCCCTCGACAGCGGTGCCGATCCGGTGCCGATGGTCGCCGCGTTCGCCATGAAGGTGCGCACCATGGCCAAGGTTTCGGGCGTGCGCGGGGGCGGGCCGCAGGTCGCGTCCTCGCTCGGGCTCGCGCCCTGGCAGGTCGACCGTGCCCGGCGCGACCTCGCCGGCTGGGACGACGAGGGCCTCGCCCGAGCCATCGAGGCCCTCGCGGCGACCGACGCCGCGGTCAAGGGCGCCGAGCGCGATCCGGTGTTCGCACTCGAACGCCTCGTCGGCATCATCTCGGCGCGGGGTCGCGACCTCCGCTGAGTCGGCCCGCTCGTTCGTCCACGTACGACGAAGGGCCCCGCACGAGGTGCGGGGCCCTTCGATCAGTGCGCTTCGCTCAGAGAGCGGCGACCTGCTTCGCGATGGCCGACTTGCGGTTCGCGGCCTGGTTCTTGTGGATGACGCCCTTGCTGGCGGCCTTGTCGAGCTTGCGCGTCGCGGCGCGGAGAGCGGTGGTGGCCGTCTCCTTGTCGCCCGAGGCGATCGCCTCGCGCGTCGCGCGGACGGCACGCTTCACTTCGCTCTTGACGGCCTTGTTGCGCTCCTGCGCCTTCAGGTTGGTGCGGATGCGCTTGATCTGCGACTTGATGTTTGCCACGTGGTTCGTCTTTCGTCTTATGCGGGTACCGGACATGCCGCAATCGGTAGAGGGGCCGTCGCGGCGAGTCGTGCGGGGTGGGACCCACACGGAAGCCAACAGACAACGATACCAGTTAGGCGTCGGACGCACCAATGCGGCGGCGGCGGCGCGCCGCGAGGGCAGCGCGGTGCTCGAGTTCCGCGACCGCCCCCGAGACGACGGCGGTGAACTCGTCGGGTCGTGCGAGGCTCACGAGGTGGGTGGCGCCGGGCACGACGACGAGCCGGCCATCACGCGTGGCGCGCAGCATCCGTCGCTCCTCGAGGCGGAAATGGTCGAATCGCCCGTTCACGAACCAGACCGGCACGTCGACCGCGGCGAGCGCACGTTCGGGGTCGAGCGTGCCCACGAGCTCGAGTGCCGGAGCCATCACGTCGAGCGCGACGCCTCCCGCGATCACGTCGTCGACTGCGGCCGCCGGGAGGAACGCTCGGGCCATCAGGTCGTTCAGGGCGCGACCCCGATCGGGCAGGCGTCCGATCAGGGCGGCGAGCCGCTGGTAGCCGCCGAGGGGCGCCCCTCGCGGGCGGATGCCGCAGGAGGCGGCGACGAGCCCGTCGATCCGGCCCGGGTTCCGGGCGGCGTACTCGATCGAGAGGTATCCGCCGAGGCTCAGCCCCACGAGGAGGCGGGGGAGCGGCGCCTCGGGCGCCGTCGGAGCCTCGAAGGCCGCATCGATCACGCGGAACGCCTCGTCGAGCGTGAACGGCTCCCCGAGGCGCGCACCGTGCCCGGGCAGGTCGACCGCGACGACATCGAGGTCGAGCGCCTCGAGCGCCAGGAGCTGCCTCCGCCACATCGACGCCGACGTGCGCAGGCCGTGCACGAGCACGACGCGAGCGCGAGGCATCCCTACGGTCATGGTGCTGCCAGCGTACGCCCGAGGCCGCGCGTGGGCATCCGTCGAAGCGGGTGTCGAAAGTCATGGGAGAATCGACAGGATGTCTCCGAGAGCCGTAACCCCGCCGGTGCCTGCCGCCACCGACCCTGCGCTGATCCGCAACTTCTGCATCATCGCGCACATCGACCACGGCAAGTCGACGCTCGCCGACCGCATGCTCGGCATCACCGGTGTGGTGAGCGACCGCGACATGCGCGCCCAGTACCTCGACCGCATGGACATCGAGCGCGAGCGCGGCATCACCATCAAGAGCCAGGCCGTGCGCATGCCGTGGCAGCTCGGCGACACCGCGTACGCGCTGAACATGATCGACACCCCCGGGCACGTCGACTTCAGCTACGAGGTCTCCCGCTCGCTCGCGGCGTGCGAGGGCGCGATCCTCCTCGTCGACGCGGCGCAGGGCATCGAGGCCCAGACGCTCGCGAACCTCTACCTCGCCCTCGAGAACGACCTCGAGATCATCCCGGTGCTGAACAAGATCGACCTGCCGGCCGCCGAACCCGACAAGTACGCACGCGAGCTCGCCGACCTCATCGGCGGCTCGCCCGACGACGTCATGAAGGTGTCCGGCAAGACGGGCGTCGGCGTCGAAGAGCTGCTCGACCGGGTCGTCGAGCGCATCCCGGCACCGGTGGGCGATCCGGATGCCCCGGCTCGTGCCATGATCTTCGACTCCGTCTACGACAGCTACCGCGGCGTGGTCACGTACGTCCGCATGATCGACGGGCAGCTGAGCCCTCGCGAACGCATCCAGATGATGTCGACGCGTGCCACGCACGAGATCCTCGAGATCGGCGTGAGCGCGCCCGAGCCGACGCCGACGAGGGGCCTCGGCATCGGCGAGGTCGGCTACCTCATCACGGGCGTGAAGGACGTGCGCCAGTCGAAGGTCGGCGACACGGTGACGACGGCGTCGAAGCCCGCCACCGAGGCGCTCGCGGGCTACACCGAACCGCTGCCGATGGTCTTCTCAGGTCTCTACCCGATCGACGGCAGCGATTATCCCGAGCTCCGCGAGGCCCTCGACAAGCTGAAGCTCTCCGACGCCGCGCTCGTCTACGAGCCCGAGACGTCGGTCGCGCTCGGCTTCGGGTTCCGCTGCGGATTCCTCGGCCTCCTGCACCTCGAGATCGTCACCGAGCGGCTGCGTCGCGAGTTCGACCTCGACATCATCGCGACGGCGCCGTCGGTCATCTACGAGGTGACGACCGAAGACAAGAAGTCGGTCACAGTGACCAACCCGAGCGAGTTCCCCACCGGGGCGAAGATCGTCGAGGTGCGCGAGCCGATGGTGCGCGCCGCGATCCTCGCGCCGAAAGACTACGTCGGAACCATCATGGAGCTCTGCCAGTCGCGCCGCGGGGCGCTCCTCGGCATGGAGTACCTCGGCGAAGATCGCGTCGAGATCCGCTACAACATCCCGCTCGGCGAGATCGTGTTCGACTTCTTCGACCAGTTGAAGTCGAAGACGGCGGGTTACGCCTCGCTCGACTACGAGCCGATCGGCGACCAGGCGGCCGACCTCGTGAAGGTCGACATTCTGCTGCAGGGCGAGCAGGTCGACGCGTTCAGCGCGATCGTGCATCGCGACAAGGCCTACGCCTACGGCGTGCTCATGACCGGACGCCTGCGCGAGCTCATCCCGCGGCAGCAGTTCGAAGTGCCGATCCAGGCGGCGATCGGCGCCCGCATCATCGCACGCGAGTCGATCCGCGCGATGCGCAAAGACGTGCTCGCCAAGTGCTACGGCGGTGACATCACCCGCAAGCGCAAGCTCCTCGAGAAGCAGAAGGAGGGCAAGAAGCGCATGAAGATGGTCGGCCGCGTCGAGGTGCCCCAAGAGGCGTTCATCGCCGCGCTCTCCGGCGACACCGAGAGCAAAGCGGTCAAGAAGTAGGACACCGATGACTCGTCGAAGCACCTTCACCGACCAGTCGGTCACCTACGGGGCGATCGGGGCGACGCTCGCGCCCGATCTGCTCCGCTACCCGCCGGCCGGCTACCGCCCCGCTGAAGACACCGTCCGCCTCGGCAGCGGTGTCGAGCGGTTCGAGCGTGCGGCCGAGTCGCTCATGACGTGGGGCATCCAGCGCGGCGTCGGCTTCACGGTCGACGACGTGTCCGAGGGCACCGGCGCCCAGTATCCCGGCATCGTCTACGATGCCGACGGCGCACCGCTGGGCGAACAGCCGGGTCCTCGCAACGAGCAGCGCTTCGGTGTCGACGGCACGCCGTACATCACGGCCGGCATGACCGCCACGCTGCGGCGCAAGGGGCGCTTCCGCGCGCAGCAGACGCCCGTGCTCGTCGTCTACGTCGTCGACGAGCCCGACCGCATCGGCTTCGCCTACGGCACGACCGCCGACGGCCCCGAAAGCGGTGAGGAATCGTTCATCCTCGAGCGGCGTGACGACGACACCGTCTGGCTCACGATCCGTTCGATCCTCGCCACTCGCGGCGGCATCCATCGCCCGTTCGCGCCGCGCCAACGTCGCAAGCGTCGCGAGCTCACGAAGCGAGAGCTGCGGGCGCTGCACCCGGCAGGCGGCGTGTAGGCGTGGGCTCCGCCCTCCCGCTCGGCGAGCCTGCGCCCGCCGACGGGCTGCTGCCGGCGACGGCCGCCCGCGGCGCACTCGACCGCGCATTCGGCGTCTACATCCACGTGCCGTTCTGCCGGGTGCGGTGCGGGTACTGCGACTTCAACACCTACACCTCCGGTGAGCTGCGGGGTGCGCGCCAGTCCGACTATGCCGGCCAGGCGATCGGAGAGATCCGGATGTCGCGGCGCGTGCTGGAGGCATCCGGCCTGCCTGAGCGAGCCGCGCAGACCGTGTTCTTCGGGGGCGGCACGCCGACGCTGCTCCCCGCCGACGACCTCGTCCGGATGCTCGACGCGGTTCGGCAGGAATTCGGGCTCGCCGGCGACGCTGAGGTCACGACCGAGGCGAACCCCGACTCGGTCGGGCCGGCCGATCTCGTCCGCCTCGCCGAAGGCGGGTTCACTCGCGTCTCGTTCGGCATGCAGTCGGCGGTGCCGCACGTGCTGGCGGCGCTCGATCGCACCCATGACCCCGATCGGGTCCCGCTCGTGGTGGCGTGGGCACGCGACGCCGGCCTCGATGTGAGCCTCGACCTCATCTACGGCACGCCAGGGGAGTCGCTCGCCGATTGGCGACGCAGTCTCGAGTCGGCGATCGCCGAGCATCCCGATCACCTCAGCGCCTATGCGCTCATCGTCGAGGAGGGCACGAAGCTCGCACGGCAGATCCGGCGTGGCCAGCTCGCGGAGCCGTCCGACGACCTCGAGGCCGACATGTACGAACTCGCCGACGAGTTGCTCGCCGCGGCGGGGTACGACTGGTACGAGGTCAGCAACTGGGCGACGGACGCCTCACACCGGTCACGGCACAACCTCGGCTACTGGCGGGGTGACGACTGGTGGGGTGTCGGTCCGGGCGCGCACAGTCACGTGGGCGGCGTGCGCTGGTGGAACGCGAAGCATCCGTCGGCGTATGCCGACCGCATCGACTCCGGCGTCTCGCCGGCGGTCGGCCGTGAGGTGCTCGATGCCTCGACGCGGGAGACCGAGCGGGTGCTGCTGCTGACGCGCATCCGCGAGGGCATCGACCTCGCCTCGCTGCACGCGGGCGGCCGGCGAGCGGTCGCCGGTCTCATCGCCGATGAGCTCGTCGACGCGAAAGCCGCCCTCTCCGGTGGGCTCACGCTCACCAGGAGAGGACGGCTGCTCGCCGACGCCGTGGTCAGGCGCCTGCTCGAGGGTTGAGGCTCGTCAGCTCACGAACTTGATCGTGAGCGGGTACGTGTACGGCTGGCCCTGGTTGGCCTTGACCGCGGCGATGATGCTGAAGACGATGACGAGCACGCCGATCACGGCCAGCAGGATGAAGCCGATGATGATGATCGTGAGCAGGCCCGAGACGATCGCGGCGATCGTCATCGTGATCTGGAAGTTCAGCGCCGTCGCGGTGTGCGCGCGCACGAACGGTCCGCGATCCTTCAGGACCAGGTAGCCGATGAGGGCGGGAAGGAAGCCGAAGAAGATGCCGCCGATGTGGATGAGCGTCGCCCAGAGCTTCTCGTCTGACGGGCTCAGCTGTGGGCTCTGCTGGTAGGGATTCGCCGGCGGCGGCGGGGGCGGCGGAGGTGCGTCGGACATGGTGTCTCCTTGGTGGGTCGCCCGAGGGCGGGCTCGGTTCATTCATGCTCGCACAGAGTCGCGCGCCGAGAGCGGATTTCCGTCTCGGCGCGCGATCGGCGCTGGCGCTACTTGATGAGGCGGATCGCGAAGGGGTACCGGTAGTGGTTGCCGTCCTTCGCCTTGAGGAAGGCGATGATCGAGAAGACGACGCTCACGATCCAAGCCGCCCATACGATGAACACGCCGATGAGGATGAAGGTGAGGATCCACCCGACCACGTAGGCGATGAGGATCGTGATCTGGAAGTTCAGGGCCTCCTTGCCCTCGGTGTTCGTGAAGGATCCCCGGTCCTTGAAGATGAGCCAGATGATGAGCGAGGGCAGCGGACCGAGGATGCCGCCGAGGTGCGCGAACGAACCCCACTGGACGTCTTGCTCGGGCGACAGCGGCGCGGCGGCCACCGGCTGGGGGCCCGCGGGCTGCTGCGGCGGAGTCGGCGGGACGTTGGGATCGGGCGACTGGGCGTTCGGATCGGTCATGTGCGTGCCTTTCAGGGTTCTCGGTGAACCGCGACTGCGTTGGGGGAGGGATCGCAGCCAGGGTGACTCGCGGACTACCCATACGGTAGCGCCGCGACCCACCGCTGGCAACGGCTCGTTGCCGGGATGTCGCGATATGATTGGCAGTCAGTCTTTACGAGTGCTAATCGATACGACGGAAGCGAGGGTCATGGTCTCGGAACGAAGTCTCGCAGTGCTCCGCGCGATCGTGCACGACTACGTCGCCTCGCGCGAGCCGGTCGGCTCGAAGACGATCGTCGAACGGCACTCGTTCGGCGTCTCGGCGGCGACGATCCGCAACGACATGGCGCTCCTCGAAGAAGAGGAGCTCATCGCGGCGCCGCATACCTCCTCGGGGCGCATCCCCACCGACAAGGGCTACCGCGTCTTCGTCGACCAGCTCACCGACGTGCGCCCCCTGAGCCCGGCTCAGCGCCAGGCGATCGAGACCTTCTTGGGCGAGTCGAGCGACCTCGACGAGCTCCTGGCCCGCACGGTTCGGCTCATCTCGCAGCTCACGAGGCAGCTCGCGGTCGTGCAGTACCCGAGTTTCGGCAGCGCTCGCGTGCGACACGTCGAGCTGGTCTCGCTCGCGCCGACCCGGGTGCTCTGCATCCTGATCTCCGATTCCGGGCAGGTCGAGCAGCGGCTCGCCGAGCTCGACCACCCGGTCGATGAAGAGACGCTGAGCCGTCTGCGCACGCGGCTGAACGAGATCGCGGCAGGGTCGACGATGGCGGATGCCGCGGCCCTCCTCTCCGGCGAGATCGACGACGCCGACCGGCGCCACGCCGCCGTGCTGCACACGCTCGCGGCGACCCTCGCCGAGCAGGCGCGCGTACAGCGCAGCGACCGCCTCGTGGTGGCCGGTGCGGCGAACCTCGTGCGCACCGAGCAGGACTTCGCGGGCTCGATCCTCGGGGTCATCGAGGCCATCGAGGAGCAGGTCGTGCTGCTCCGCCTGTTCGGCGAGATGGCCGGCGACGAGCACACCGTCGCCGTGCGCATCGGCCGCGAGAACGCCTCGTTCGGCCTCGGCGAGACGTCGATCGTGTCGAGCTCGTTCGAGATCCCCGGCCGCGACGTCTCGCGCCTCGGCGTCGTCGGCCCCACCCGCATGGACTACTCGCACAGCATGGCGGCCGTTCGCGCGGTCGCCCGCTACCTCTCCCGCACGCTCGGCGAGAGCTGATACCGCCGCTCGTCGCAACCGACCGGCATCCCGCAATCGAAAGGACAAGCCCTCCGTGGCCGACCATTACGAGGTCCTCGGCGTCGCGCGCGACGCCACCCCCGACGAGATCAAGAAGGCGTACCGTCGGCTCGCGCGCGAACTCCACCCCGACGTGAATCCCGGCGCCGAGGCATCCGAGCGCTTCAAGATGGTGACCCACGCCTACGACGTGCTCTCCGACCCGAAGCAGCGTGAGCAGTACGACCTCGGCGGCCAGGGCGGCTTCGGCGGGCAGAACTACGGCGGCTTCGGCGACATCTTCGAGACGTTCTTCGGGGCCGGCCAGCAGAGCCGGGGTCCGCGCTCCCGTCGCGAGCGGGGCCAAGACGCCCTGATCCGCGTCGAGGTCGGCCTCGACGAGGTGATCTTCGGCACGCACCGCGAGATGGAGGTCGACACGGCCGTCACGTGCGAGACGTGTCGCGGCACGTGCTGCCAGCCCGGCACCTCGCCCGTCACGTGCGACATCTGCCACGGCACCGGATCGATCCAGCGCCAGGTCCGTTCGCTCCTCGGCAACGTCATCACGTCGAGCCCGTGCGGCACCTGCCGCGGGTATGGCACGATCATCGCGACGCCGTGCGTGACCTGCCAGGGGCAGGGCCGCGTGCGTGCGCGCCGCACAGTGCCCGTCGACATCCCCGCCGGAGTCGACACCGGGGTGCGGCTGCAGATGCCGGGATCCGGCGAGGCCGGCCCGGCGGGCGGCCCGAACGGCGACCTCTACCTCGAGATCAAGGTCAAGAACCACGACGTCTTCAGCCGCAACGGCGACGACCTGCTCTGCACCCTCGAGGTGGCCATGACCGACGCGATCCTCGGCACGACCACGACGGTCGCGGCGCTCGACGGCGACGTCGAGGTCGAGCTTCGGCCCGGGCTGCAGAGCGGTGAGATCCTCACCGTGAAGGACCGCGGGGTCACGAAGCTCCGCGGCGCCGGCCGCGGCGACCTCAAGATCGGGGTCCACGTGGTCACGCCGACCAGGCTCTCGTCGAAGGAGCGCGATCTCATGCAGCAGTTCGCGGCGTCGAAGAAGGCGCCGGCGCCCGAGCTGAGCCATTTCCAGCAGGGCATCTTCTCGCGGCTGCGCGACCGGTTCCTCGGGTAGCGGATGCCCCGATGAGCAGCCTCTACCTCGACGAGTCCCTCGACCTGACCACCCTCGCGCCCGGGGCGACGGTCGACCTCACGGGCGACGAGGCGCGGCATGCCGTGACCGTGGCGCGAGTGCGCGCGGGCGAGCGCATCGCGATCGGCGACGGCCGGGGTGTCGTCGTACGCGGCGTCGTCACCTCGACCGGCCCCCGTGAGCTCTCGCTCGAGGCCGAGGAGGTGCTCGTCGAAGAGCCACCGGCGACCCGCATCACGCTCGTGCAGGCCCTCGCGAAGGGCGATCGCGACGAGCTCGCCGTGCAGGCCGCGACCGAGCTCGGCGTCGACGCGATCGTGCCGTGGGCCGCCGCACGTTCCGTCTCGCGCTGGGAGGGACCCAAGGCGGAGAAGGGCCGACAGCGCTGGGCGGTCATCGTGCGCGAGGCCGTGAAGCAGTCCATCCGCTCCTGGCTTCCCCAGGTCTCGCCCGTGGCGACGACCGCGCAACTGACCGAGCGTCTCGCGGGCGCCCGGGTGCTGCTTCTGGAGCCGAGCGCGACGACCGCGCTCTCGGGGTTGCAACCCGATGGCCGCGACCTCGCCCTCGTCGTGGGGCCCGAGGGCGGCATCGCGCCGTCCGAGCTCGAACGCCTCATCGCCGAGGGTGCCGAACCGGTGCGGCTCGGGGCATCCGTGCTGCGTACCTCCACGGCAGGGCCGGCCGCGATCGCCGTGCTCAATGCGACGCTCGGGCGGTGGTGAGGCATCCGTCGCTACGATGGGGTGATGACCGACTCTCGCGCAGAACCGACGCTCTTCGAGCGCATCGCCGCCCGTGAGATCCCCGCGCGCATCGTCGCAGAGACCGAGCGCGTCATCGCCTTCCACGACATCGCGCCCAAGGCGCCGGTGCACGTGGTGGTGACCCCGAAGGCGGGCGACTACCGCGACGTGGTCGAACTCGCCGGCGGCGACCCCGGGCTGCTCGCCGAGCTCGTCGCGGTGGCCCACGGCGTCGCCGACGAGCTGGCCGACGGCCAGTTCCGGCTCGTCTTCAACACCGGCGCGGCCGCGGGCCAGACCGTCTTCCACGTGCATGCCCACGTGCTCGCCGGCAACAGCTCCGCGGGTGGGCTCGAGGAGGCCACGCTTGCCGACGCCTGACCCGACCGCACCCCGACCCGCGCCGCAGTCCGCGAGCGGCGACGAGGAGCGGCTCAGCATCGACGGCATCGCGATGGTCCGCCTGCTCGGTCCCCAAGACCGACTGCTCGCGACGATCCAGCGCGAGTACCCGGGCGTCGAGGTGCATGTGCGCGGCAATGAGATCGCCATCCGGGGCGCCACCGACGAACGCCTGCGCGTGCGACGGCTCATCGAGGAACTGCTCGAGCTGGTTCGCAACGGGCAGGATCCGACACCCACCGAAGTGAGGAGCTCGGCCCGCATGCTCGAATCCGATCCCAATGCCAAGCCGTCCGAGATGCTCGGACAGGTCATCGTCTCGAGCCGCGGCAAGACCATCCGGCCGATGACCGAGGGCCAGCGCCGCTACGTCGACGCGATCGACGAGCACACCATCGTGTTCGGAATCGGACCGGCAGGCACCGGCAAGACCTACCTCGCGATGGCGAAGGCGGTGCAGGCCCTCCAGCGCAAGGAGGTGAGCCGCATCATCCTGACCCGTCCGGCCGTCGAGGCGGGCGAACGGCTCGGATTCCTCCCCGGCACCCTGACCGACAAGATCGACCCGTACCTCCGGCCGCTCTATGACGCGCTCAACGAGATGATGGACCCCGAGCTCGTGCCGAAGCTCCTCGCCTCAGGTACGGTCGAGGTCGCACCGCTCGCGTACATGCGCGGCCGCACTCTCAACGACTCCTTCGTCGTCCTCGACGAGGCGCAGAACACGACGCCCGAGCAGATGAAGATGTTCCTCACCCGGCTGGGCTTCGGCTCGCAGATGGTCGTCACCGGCGACATCACGCAGATCGACCTCCCGGGCGGCGCCAGCGGCCTCCGCCTCGTGACGCGCATCCTCGACCATGTCGACGACATCGAGTTCGTCCGGCTCACGAGCGACGACGTCGTGCGCCACACCCTCGTCGGCCGCATCGTCGACGCGTACACCGAGTACGACCAGCGCCAGCAGGCGCAGCGGTTCGAGCGCGACCAGGCGCGCGAGTTCGCCAACCGTGCCGAACGGCGCGGTCATGCCGGCCCCCGCGACCACCTGCCGAGGAAGTCCAAGTGAGCCAGACCGGCCGAGTGAGCATGACAGGAAGGCCTCGCGCGTGAGCATCGAGATCAACAACGAATCGGCGATCGACGTCGATGAGACGGCGCTCCAGCGCCTCGCGGTGTACGCACTCGACGCGATGCACGTGCACCCCGACGCGGAGCTCGCGATCGTGCTCGTCGACGAGGGCGCGATGGAGCAGCTGCACGTGCAGTGGATGGACGAGCCCGGTCCCACCGACGTGCTGAGCTTCCCCATGGATGAGCTCCGCCCGGGCACCGAAGAGCAGCCCACGCCGCCCGGGCTCCTCGGTGATGTCGTGCTGTGCCCGCAGGTCGCCCAGGCCCAGGCCCAGACCGCGGGGCATCCGCTCATCGACGAACTGCTGCTGCTGACGACGCACGGCATCCTGCACCTGCTCGGGTTCGACCACGCCGAACCCGACGAGGAGAAGGAGATGTTCGGCCTGCAGCGAGACATCCTCGTCGGATACTCGATGCAGGAGCGACGCCGCTGATCATGGAGCCCTGGCTCTTCCTCGGCGCTGCCCTCCTCCTCGTCGCCTTCGGTGGCCTCATGGCGGCCGTCGACTCCGCCATCGGCGTGAGCTCCCGCGCGGATGTCACCGACCTCGCGCTCACCGCTCGGGCGCGCCGTTCCCTGCTCGCGATCGCCGACGACACCGGCGCGCACGTGAACGCCGTCAACTTCGTGCGCATCATCGCCGAGACCACGGCGGCCGTGCTCGTGACCCTGGCCTTCACGTTCTTCATCGACAACATCTGGCTCGTGCTGCTGTACTCGGCGCTCATCATGACGGCCGTCTCGTTCGTGCTCGTCGGGGCGAGCCCACGCAGCGTCGGGCGTGCGCACGCTCCCGCCGTGCTCCGGCTCACGGCGCCGCTCGTGCATTTCCTCCGCGTGCTCCTCGGGCCGCTCGCGGGGGCGCTCGTCTCGCTCGGCAACCGCGTCACGCCCGGTCGCATCCGCTTCGCCGGCGTCTCGAGCGAAGAGCAGCTGCTCAGCATGGTCGACGAGGCGACCGAGCTCGACGTGCTCGAAGAGGGCGACCGCGAGCTCATCCACTCGATCTTCGAGTTCAACGACACCGTCGCGCGCGAGGTGATGGTGCCGCGCACCGACATGATCACGATCGAGTCCTCCGCGCATCTCGCGAACGCGATGGCCCTCTTCCTCAAGGCGGGCTACTCGCGCATCCCGGTGGTCGAGCGCGACGCCGATGACGTCAGCGGCATCCTCTACCTCCGCGATCTCGCACGCCTCAGCTTCGAGCGCCCGCTCGACGCCGAGAGCCTCACGGTGGGTGAGCTCGTCCGGCCGGCGGTGTTCGTGCCCGACTCCATGAAGGCCGACGCGCTGCTGCGCAAGATGCAGCTCGAGTCGAATCATCTCGCGATGGTCGTCGACGAGTACGGCGGAATCGCGGGCCTCGTCACGCTCGAGGACCTCATCGAGGAGCTCGTCGGCGACATCTCCGACGAGTACGATCGCGAGGCGGCCCAGGTCGAAGATCTCGGCGACGGCCGGTTCCGCGTGAACGCGCGGCTGCCGGTCGACGAGCTCGGCGAGCTCTTCGGGCTCGACCTCGAAGATGAAGACGTCGACTCGGCGGGCGGACTCCTCGCGAAAGAGCTCGGGCGCCTGCCGCAACCCGGCGAGCGCGCGAGCGTGTCGGGGCTCGTGCTCGAAGCCGAACGCACCGAAGGCCGTCGCAAGCGGATCTCCACGATCCTCGTCGAGGCCGACCAGGCCCTCATCGACGCGCACGCCGCGTTCGACGAGGGCGATGCAGTGGAAAGGAACAACCGTGGCTGACTATCGTGCCGGATTCGTGTCGATCGTGGGGCGCCCGAACGTCGGCAAGTCCACGCTCACGAACGCCCTCGTGGGGGAGAAGGTCGCGATCACGAGTTCGAAGCCGCAGACCACGCGCCGGGCGATCCGGGGCATCGTGCACCGCGAGCACGGACAGCTCATCCTCGTCGACACCCCCGGCCTCCACCGCCCCCGCACCCTTCTCGGCGAGCGTCTGAACTCGCTCGTGCAGTCGACGCTCGGCGACGTCGACGTGATCGCATTCTGCGTGCCCGCGAACGAGGCCATCGGCCCCGGCGATCGATACATCAACGAGCAGCTCGAGCACTATCCGCGGGCCAGGAAGGTGGCGATCGTCACGAAGACGGATGCGACGTCGAAGGCCAAGGTCGCCGAGCAGCTCCTCGCCGTCTCCGAGCTGCGGGCCTGGGACTCGATCATCCCGGTGTCGGCCCCCCGTGGCGAGCAGCTCGACGTACTCGTCGACGAACTGCTCGCGCTCATGCCCGCATCGTCGCAGCCGCTGTACCCCGCCGAGGCACGCACCGACGAGGAGGTGACCGAGCGCATCGCCGAGTTCATCCGCGAGGCAGCGCTCGAGGGTGTCTCCGACGAGCTGCCGCACTCGATCGCGGTCACCGTCGAAGACATGGTCGAGCGCGACGACAAGAACCTCCTCGAGGTGTACGCGAACCTCTACGTCGAGCGCGACAGCCAGAAGGGCATCATCATCGGCAAGGGCGGTGAACGCCTGCGCGAGGTGGGAGCCACGGCGCGCGCCCAGATCGAGGGGCTGCTCGAGCGCAAGATCTACCTCTCCCTGCACGTCAAGGTCGCGAAGGACTGGCAGCGCGATCCGAAGCAGCTCGGGCGCCTCGGCTTCTGATGGCAGTCGCGCTGGCCCGCCGCTGAACGGCACGACGCGCGACGCGCGACGTACGACTCGAGGATGATTCCGGGTGCCTGAAGCGATGACCGGGCTCGTCAACGCGTACGGTGGATCGGTGCAGACCACCCTGAGCCGCGGCAGGATCACGACCGATGTCGTGCTCGCCGTCGTCTTCGCCCTCGTCTGCCTGCCGCTCGCGTGGCTCGGCGGCGCATCTGATCTCGTGAGCCTCGTCCTCTTCTCGGCGGCGCTCGCGGTGCGGCGACTCTCGCCGGGCTGGTCGCTCGGCATCGCGTGGGCGGCGGCCGTCGTGCAGATGGCGATGCTGCGCGACCTGCAGCTCTACGACGTCGCGGTGCTCGGCGTGCTCTACTCCACCGCCGCGCATGGCGGGCGAGTCGTCAAGTGGGCCGGCCTCGTGTCGGCCGGCGTGGGTGCGCTCGTGGCGACCGGCTACCTCGCCCTCGTGAAGCCGCTCTTCGACCAGGCGGCACCGATCGGCGACAACGCGTGGAGCATGCTCTTCACCGCCGCGTTCCTCTTCATCGCCTCGATCGCGGTGCTCGTGCTCGCCTGGACCACCGGGTTGCTCGTGCGGTCCGTGCGCGACACCCGCGAGGTCCGGCGCCGTGAGGATGCCGCAAACCGCGAGCGCGAGCTCGTCGAGTACCGGTACGTCGTCGAGCAGGAGCGCAACCGCATCGCCCGCGACATGCACGACGTCGTCGCCCACTCGCTCGCGGTCGTGATCGCCCAGTCCGACGGCGGCCGGTTCGCCGCCCGGGCGCGACCCGAGGCGGCGGTCGAGGCGCTCGAGACGATCGCGGGCGTCGCGCGCGGTGCGCTCGGCGACGTTCGGCTCCTGCTCGCCGAGCTCCGCCACGATGAGGCGGGGGCACCGCAGCCCGTGCTCGACGACCTCGAAGAACTGCTCGCGCAGGTTCGCGCGGCAGGTCTCGACCTGCGGTTCACCGAGACGGGCGATCGGCTCCCGCTCGGCACCGGGCACCAGATCGCGGTGTACCGCATCGTGCAGGAGGGCCTCACGAACGCGCTCCGCCACGGCGACACCTCGGTGCCGGTGCACCTCGAGTTCGCCTGGGATGCGGGCGGTGTCGCCGTCACGGTCGTGAACGCGAGGCGAGCGGATGCCGCGCCGCCCGACTCGCATGCGTTCCGCCACGGCATTCCGGGCATGCGCGAGCGTGCACAGCTGGCCGGCGGCGCCCTGCGGGTCGAGACCGGCGACGACGGCATGTTCCGGCTGATCGCCCGCATCCCGGCACAGCAGGTGAGCACGGTATGAGCGGCATCCGCGTCGCCCTCGTCGACGACCAGGCACTGTTCCGCGCCGGCGTGCGCATGCTCGTGGAATCCCAGCCCGACCTCGAGGTCGCGGGTGAGGCGAGCGACGGTGCCGCTGCGGTCACCCTCGCCGCACGCGCACGGCTCGACGTCATGCTCATGGACATCCGGATGCCGCTCCAAGACGGCATCGCGGCCACCGAGCAGATCATCGCCGCCGCCGACCGCGACGGACGCACGCCGCCGCGCATCCTCGTGCTCACGACGTTCGACCTCGACGAGAACGCGGCGCGTGCCATCCGCGCGGGTGCGAGCGGCTTCGTGCTGAAGGACGCGGACCCCGAGTTCCTGCTCGCGGCCATCCGCACGGTGCATCAGGGCAACCAGGTGATCGCGGCGAACGCCACGCGCGAGCTGTTCGCGCACGTCGGCCGCGGCAGCGGCCGCCGGGCGGCTCCGGCGACCTGGTCGGAGCTCACCCCGCGCGAGCGCGAGATCTTCGGGCTCGCGGCGCGGGGCCTCAGCAATTCGGAGATCGCGGCATCCGAATTCCTCTCCGAAGCGACCGTGAAGACGCACGTGAGCCGCATCCTCGCGAAGCTCGGCCTGCGCGACCGCGTGCAGCTCGTCGTCTTCGCCTACGAGCACGACCTCCCGACGCCCGGCTGAGCGCCGGGCCGCGTCTCGGGCGCGACGGTCATCCCAGAGGATGACGGCGAACCATCCGGCGGCCGGATGCCCCGACCGGTGGCTGATCCGTAGCGTCGATGTCATGCAGATCCAACCCTCAGACCTCGGCCTCATCGCGCGCGTGGCCGCCCTCGGAAAGCGATACGGCGATGGCTCGGGAGCCGTCATCGCGCTCGACGACGTCTCTCTCGGGCTTCGCCGCGGCGAGTTCACCGCCATCATGGGCCCGTCCGGATCGGGCAAGTCGACGCTCATGCACATCATGGCGGGACTCGACTCGCCGAGCGCCGGCCGCGTGTGGCTCGGCGACACCGACATCACCGAGCTCAGCGACAGCGCGCTCACCGTGCTGCGTCGTCGCCGCATCGGATTCATCTTCCAATCGTTCAACCTCGTGCCGACGCTCGATGTGCGGGGCAACGTGATGCTGCCGTTCGAGCTCGACGGCCGGCGCCCGCGCCTCGACGAGCAGGCGTGGATCGATGACCTCGTCGACACCCTCGGGCTCCGGAGCCGCATCGACCACCGTCCGCACGAGCTCTCGGGCGGCCAGCAGCAGCGTGTGGCGATCGCCCGCGCCCTTGCGACCCGACCCGACCTCGTCTTCGCCGATGAGCCGACCGGGAACCTGGACTCGCGGACCGGCCGCGAGGTGCTGGGCCTCCTCGCCACGGCGAGCGCGCGGTATGGACAGAGCATCGCGATGGTGACGCACGACCCGATCGCGGCGAGTCACGCCGACCGCATCCTCTTCCTCGCCGACGGGCGCATCGTGCGGGATGCCGCACGCTCGACCGCGGAGGAGATCTCGGCATTCATGCTCTCCATGGAGATCGCGGCCTGACATGCGCATCCGATTCAAGGACCAGTGGCCCACCCTCCTCGTCGCGACGCTCGCGGGCACGTTCGGCGTCGCGCTCCTGCACGTGACCGGCCTGCTCGCCGCCGCGATCTCCGCCGACGACGTGACGGGCGACAGCAGCACGGTGGCGCTGCTGCTCGGCATCGTCGCGACGGTGTTCATCGTGATCGCGGTCTACGTCAGCGCGATCGTGACCGCCAACACCGTGTCGACCGTCGTGGCGGGCCGCACGCGGCTCATCGCGCTGCTTCGACTGATCGGCTCGAGCGCGCGCACGCAGCGGGCGCAGATCGCGAAAGAGGGACTCCTCGTCGGCATCGCCGGTGCCGCGGTCGGCATCGTCACCGGCACCGGCATCGCCTTCGCGCTCGATGAGATCGCCGTGGCGGGCGATCTGATGCCCGCCACCGAGTACGACTACCTCAACGTCGCGGTCGTGCTGCCGGCCGTCGCGGTCGTGATCACGACGTGGCTCGCCTCGTGGGTGGGGTCGCGCCGGGTGCTGCGCGTGCGCCCGATCCAGGCGATCGGCAACGCGAACGAGCAGGACCGGGAGGAGCTCGGCAGCCGCCGCACGCGGAACGTGAGCGCCATCGTGCTCGTCGTGCTCGGCATCGGACTGCTCGCAGCCGGGGTGGCCTGGGGCCTCACCGAGCCGTACGGCGTCTTCGTCGCCATGATCGGTGGCATCCTCTCGTTCACGGGGCTCGTGCTCGGCGCTCACATCGTGATGCCGCCCGTGCTGCGGCTCGTCGGGCGGCTCCTGGGCTCGAGCCCGGCGGCTCGCCTCGCCGCCGAGAACGCCGTGCGCCATCCCGAGCGAAGCTCCCGCATGACGATCGGCCTCGTCATCGGCGTCACGCTCGTCACGACCTTCGCGGTGACGATGGAGTCGTATCGTGCGATGCTCCTCGAGGCGCAGCGCGCCCGCCCCGAGGTCTACGCGGGCATCGACGAGATGCTCGACGTGACGGTGACCGTCTTCACGGTGCTCATCGGCTTCAGCGCGCTGATCGCGGCGATCGGCATGGTGAACACGCTCTCGCTCAGCGTGATGCAGCGCACTCGCGAGCTCGGGCTGCTGCGCGCACTCGGATTCGACCGTCGACAGCTGCGTCGCATGATCGTCGCCGAGAGCGCGGCGCTCACGGTCGCTGCCACGCTCACGGGCATCGTGCTGGGCTTCGCGTACGGCTGGGCCGGCGCGCAGGCGCTGCTCGGCGGCGCACAGGGCGAGCCGACCTTCGTGCTGCCCGGCATCCCGTGGATGCTGTTCGGCGGCCTCCTCGTCGCGGCGGGCGTGCTCACGCTCGTGGCGTCGATCACGCCCGCGCGGCGGGCCATGCGGGTGTCCCCGGTCGCGGCGCTCGCGATCGACTGACGCGCGGACGCGTGCCGGGGCGGCGGCAGGGGGACTGCGACGGGCGGATGCTTCGGGGGAGGCATCCGCCCGTTCCGTCATGTTGCGCGCCCCACCGGGCCGGGTGTTAGCCTTGACTCGTGCTTCACGGCCTGCTTCTCCTTAGCTGCCGCAGCGAGTCCTAACCCAGGCCTCCCTCGCTGCGGAGTTCGTCGTCGGCTGAAACCCATCCGTAAGCGAGAAGAGCACCCCATGCAGAACACCCAGAAGCCGTCGTCGATGCCCGTGCATCGCTATCGCCCGTTCCACGAGCAGATCCGTGTCGAACTGCCCGATCGCACGTGGCCGTCCAAGCGCATCGAGCGCGCACCGCGCTGGTGCGCCGTCGACCTCCGCGACGGCAACCAGGCCCTCATCGACCCGATGAGCCCGGAGCGCAAGCGCATCATGTTCGACCTGCTCGTGCGCATGGGCTACAAGGAGATCGAGGTCGGCTTCCCGTCGGCGAGCCAGACCGACTTCGACTTCGTGCGCAGCCTCATCGACGAGGGCGCCATCCCCGACGACGTCACGATCCAGGTGCTGACCCAGGCGCGCGACCACCTCATCGAGCGCACCTACGAGTCGATCGCCGGCGCGAAGCAGGCGATCGTGCACCTCTACAACTCCACGAGCATCCTGCAGCGAGAGGTCGTCTTCCGCACCGACCGGCAGGGCATCATCGACATCGCGCTGCACGGTGCACGCACCTGTCGCGAGATGGAGTCGAGCATCCCCGGTACGACCGTCTACTACGAGTACTCGCCCGAGAGCTACACGGGCACCGAGCTCGAGTTCGCGGTCGACGTGTGCAACCAGGTGCTCGAGGTGTTCGAGCCGACGCCCGAGCGAAAGGTCATCATCAACCTGCCCGCGACGGTCGAGATGGCGACGCCGAACGTCTACGCCGACTCGATCGAGTGGATGAGCCGTCACCTCGCCCACCGCGAGAACGTGCTGCTCTCGCTGCACCCGCACAACGACCGTGGCACGGCCATCGCCGCTGCCGAGCTCGGATACCTGGCCGGCGCGGACCGCATCGAGGGGTGCCTGTTCGGCAACGGCGAGCGCACCGGCAACGTCGACCTGGTCGCCCTCGGCGTGAACCTGTTCACGCAGGGCGTCGACCCGCAGATCGACTTCTCCGACATCGACGAGGTCAAGCGCACCGTCGAGTACTGCAACCAGCTGCCGGTGCCCGAGCGCCAGCCGTGGGCAGGCGACCTCGTCTACACGGCATTCTCGGGCTCGCATCAAGACGCGATCAAGAAGGGCTTCGAGTCGATGGAGGCCGAGGCGGCGCGCCGAGGCGTCAGCGTCGACGAGCTCGAGTGGGCGGTGCCCTACCTGCCGGTCGACCCGCGCGACCTCGGTCGCAGCTACGAGGCCGTCATCCGCGTGAACTCACAGTCGGGCAAGGGCGGCGTGGCCTACCTGCTGAAGCATGACCACGCACTCGACCTGCCGCGACGCCTCCAGATCGAGTTCTCGGGGGTCGTGCAGGCGAAGACCGACGCCGAGGGCGGCGAGGTCACGAGCGAGCAGATCTGGGCCGTCTTCAACGACGAGTACCTGCCGGCGCCGCAGAACCGGCCCGACGAGAAGTGGGGCCGCTTCGAGCTGCTGTCGCTCCGCACGGAGAGCGCGCTCGACGGCGTCGTCAACGTGCGGGTCGGCCTGCGCGACGGCGACGAGAGCCTCGAGGCCGACGCGAGCGGCAACGGGCCCATCTCCGCGTTCCTCGCGGTGCTGGGTGGCGAAGGCGTCGACGTGAAGCTGCGCGACTACGTCGAGCACACGCTCTCGGCGAGCGGCGACTCGCAGGCCGCCGCCTATGTCGAGCTCGAGGTCGACGGTCGCGTCCTGTGGGGCGTCGGCATCGACGCCGACATCTCCACCGCGTCGCTCAAGGCCGTCGTCTCGGCCGTGAACCGCGCGCTGCGAGCGCGAGTCGCCGAGCCCGTGCTCGAGGCAGCCGGCGTCTGACGTGTCACCGGCGGCCGGGGCATCCGCTCGGGTCGCCGGTGGTCAGGCGCGGCGCCAGACGCGCCAGCTGCCGAGCGCGCGCTGTTCGGGCAGGCTCCACCCGTAGCGCACGGAACCCAGGCGGGTGAGGGTCGTCACGACCACGCACAAGCCCGCTGCGACGACCACGTTCACGCCGAGCGACACGAGCACGACGAGCAGGACCGTGCCCGCCGTCGCCGCGATCGCATAGAGCGAGCCGACGTGCATGAGCGCGATCGGCAGGTTCAGGGCGACGTCGCGAAGGATCGATCCGCCCACCGCCGAGATCACCCCGACGAAGACCGCGGGCACCTCGGGCACCCCGTACGCGAGCGCTTTGGACGTGCCGATCGCGCCGAAGAGGCCGATGGTGACCGCGTCGAGCGCGATGATGAGCCCGTTCAGCTTCGTGAACACGCGCAGCAGCAGCATGCCGAGCAGCGCGGCCGCGGTCGCCACCGGCAGGTACCAGTTGTCGGAGATCGCCGCTGGGCGCTGGTTCAGCAGCAGGTCGCGCAGGATACCGCCGCCGAGGCCGACGATCACGCCGATGAGCGCGACTCCGAGCAGGTCGATGCGTCGCTCGGTGAGCCGCGCCGCGAACATCGCGCCCTGGATCGCACCGACGGCGACGGCCGTGAGATCGAGCCAGAGGGGGATGGTGAAGAGCGCGGTGGTCACGCGAACAGTGAACCACGAGCGGATGCCCCGCCGCGGCATCCGGAACCGCCAGCCTCGGCCGGTTCGACGATCGCGGGTGGGAGAATGAAGGGTGCCCGTGTACCGAGATGAAGCCGTCGTGCTGCGTACCCACAAGCTGGGTGAGGCCGACCGCATCCTCACGCTCCTCACGCGCCAGCACGGCAAGGTACGTGCGGTGGCGAAGGGCGTGCGGCGCACGGGGTCGAAGTTCGGTGCGCGGCTCGAGCCGTTCATGGTCGCCGACCTCCAGCTCTACGAGGGCCGCAGCCTCGACGTGGTCACCCAAGCGGAGTCGCTCGGCTCCTACGGCGCGCTGATCACGCAGGACTACGCGGCCTACACGGCGGCCAACGCCATGGTCGAGGCCGCCGACCGGCTCACCGAAGACGAGGGGTCGCTCCAGCAGTACCTCCTGCTCGTCGGCGCCCTGCGTTCGCTCTCACGCACCGAGCACGGTGCGAGCCTGACACTCGACTCCTATCTGCTGCGGGCGCTCGCCCTCGCGGGCTGGGCGCCGAGCTTCCAGGACTGCGCGCGCTGCGGCCGCACCGGCGAGCACTCCGCCGTCGTGGTGCAGCTCGGCGGCGTCGTCTGCGACGAATGCGCCCCGCCGGGCACCCCGCGCATCGCCCGCTCGAGCGTCGAGCTGCTCGGCGCGCTGCTCGCGGGCGACTGGGCATTCGCGAAGGCGTCGAGCGAGCGCGACCGCAACCAGGCGAGCGGCATCGTCGCCGCGTACACCCAGTGGCATCTCGAGCGGGGGCTCCGCTCGCTGCCGCATGTCTCCCGAGAAACGACGGCCACGTGACCCCGAAGCCCTACACGCACCGCGACGCCGTTCCCTACCGGCCGATCGACTGGACCGGCCTCTACCCGCCCGAACTGCCGAAGGGCGCCGTGCCGCAGCACGTGGCGATCGTCATGGACGGCAACGGCCGCTGGGCGAACCGCCGCGGGCTCACTCGCATCGAGGGGCACAAGGCGGGGGAGGCGGCGCTGCTCGACGTCGTTGCGGGCGCCGTCCAGGCCGGCGTCAAGCACCTCTCGGTCTACGCGTTCTCCACCGAGAACTGGAAGCGCTCACCCGACGAGGTGCGCTTCCTCATGGGCTACAACCGCGACGTGCTGCACCGCCGCCGCGACCAGCTGAACGAGTGGGGCGTGCGCATCCGCTGGGCCGGGCGACGTCCGCGCCTGTGGGCATCGGTCATCAACGAGCTGCAGTACGCCGAGCAGCTCACCGCGGGCAACGACGTCCTCACGCTCACGATGTGCGTGAACTACGGCGGCCGCAACGAGATCACCGACGCGGTGCGATCGATCGCCGACGACGTGGCATCCGGGCGCATCCGCCCTTCGGCCGTGTCCGAGAAGCTCATCGCGAAGCGGCTCTACGTGCCCGACCTGCCCGACGTCGACCTGTTCGTGCGCAGCTCGGGCGAGCAGCGCACCTCGAACTTCATGCTCTGGCAGTCGGCTTACGCCGAGATGGTCTTCCTCGACACGCTCTGGCCCGACTTCTCGCGCACCGACCTCTGGCAGGCGATCGAGCTCTACGCGGCGCGCAATCGTCGCTTCGGCGGCGCGGTCGACACGCCGACGGCAACGTCGTAGCGAGCGGATGCCCCGTCACCGCGCCGCGCGGATGCCGGCCGGGGAATAGGCGAGCCGTGGCATCCGTTCACCCTTCAAGTGAGTGAAGCCATCAAGATCGACATCTGGTCCGACATCGCGTGCCCGTGGTGCTACATCGGCAAGCGCAACCTCGAGGGCGGCATCGCGGCCCTCGGCGACGACGGGCCCGACGTCGAGATCGAGTACCACTCGTTCGAGCTCGCTCCCGACACCCCCGTCGACTTCGAGGGCTCCGAGGTCGACTTCCTCGCGCGGCACAAGGGCCTGCCCGAGGAGCGCGTGCAGCAGATGCTCCAGCACGTCACGGGCGTGGCCGCCAACGCGGGGCTCACCTACGACTTCGATGCCCTGCAGCACACCAAGACGCTGAAGGCGCACGAGCTCCTGCACTTCGCGAAGGAGCAGGGGCGCCAGCTCGAGCTCTCCGAGCGGCTGTTCCGCGCCTACTTCACCGAGGGGCGCCACCTCGGCCGCGTCGACGAGCTCATCGAGCTCGCGATCGAGGTCGGCCTCGACGCCGACGCGGCGCGGGCAGCGCTCGATTCGGGCCGCTTCGGGCCGGCGGTGCAGGCCGACATCGCGCAGGCGGGTGCCTACGGCATCAACGGCGTGCCGTTCTTCGTGATCGATGGCAAGTACGGCATCTCGGGCGCCCAGCCCGCCGAGGTGTTCGCGCAGGCGATCGCCCAGGTCGCCGAGGAGCAGGCGGCGTGAGCTCGTCCGAGCCGACGACGCCGACGGATGCCCCGGCCCGGGCGCCGTTCGCGATGATCGCCGGCGATCCGGCCGCGATGGTCTGCGAGGGCGACGTCTGCTTCATCCCCGGCGCCGAGGGCTGACCTCGACGCTATTCGGGGTCGCTGATGTCGGCGACGGTCGCGTCGAGGGCGGCGATCAGCCGGTCGGCGTCGACGAACAGGCTCCGGCCGTGTTCGCCGGCGCCCATCGAGACGCGGCGGCCGGCCACGGTCTCGTCGACGACCACGGGCCACGCGGTCGTCGAGCCCAGCGGGGTGATGGTGCCGCGCTCGTAGCCGGTCGCGGCGAGCGCGAGTGAGGCGTCGGGCAGCTGGAGCTTGTTCACGTTGAGGAGCCCGCGCAGCTTCGGCCAGGAGATCTTGCGACCGCCGGGCACGAGGGCGAACACGTAGGTGTCGTCGCTGCGCTTCACGACGAGGGACTTCACGATGTCGGCTGGTGTGATGCCCATCAGCTCGGCGGCCTCTTCGAGGCTGCGCGCGGCCGGGCGTTCGATGATCTCGACGTCGAGACCTCGTGCTGCGGCATCCGCTCGCACTCGTTCGACACCGGTGAGCTCTGCCATGTGGTCCTCCCCAGCCTCGCCTTCCCCGTGAATCCTAGGCGCGCGACGGGGGAGCGGGCGAGCAGGCCCGGAACTCTGGGAGAATCGACGGTGATGTCCTCCACCACCACGTTGCCCGCAGGCCCGCTCACGATCGGCGGCATCGAGCTCGACGTACCCGTCGTGCTCGCGCCCATGGCCGGCATCACGAACACCGCGTTCCGCCGGCTCTGCCGCGAGTTCGGTGCCGGCCTCTACGTCAGCGAGATGATCACCTCGCGCGCCCTCGTCGAGCGCACGCCCGAGTCGATGCGCCTCATCACGCACCACGAGTCCGAGACGCCGCGATCGATCCAGCTCTACGGCGTCGACCCGAAGACGGTGGCAGAGGCGGTCACCATGCTCGTCGCCGAAGACCGCGCCGACCACATCGACCTGAACTTCGGATGCCCCGTGCCGAAGGTCACCCGCAAGGGGGGCGGGGCGGCCCTCCCTTGGAAGACCGAGCTCTTCCGCGGCATCGTCG
Source organism: Agromyces ramosus (assembly GCF_030817175.1). NCBI lineage: Bacteria > Bacillati > Actinomycetota > Actinomycetes > Micrococcales > Microbacteriaceae > Agromyces > Agromyces ramosus. The sequence goes on from NZ_JAUSYY010000001.1 coordinate 3,740,028, forward strand.
AGGGAGCGGTGCGCGCTGCGGGCGACATCCCCCTCACCGTCAAGATGCGCAAGGGCATCGATTCCGATCACCTCACCTACCTCGAAGCGGGTCGCATCGCCGAAGGTGCCGGAGTCGCCGCGGTCGCGCTGCACGCGCGCACGGCTGCCGAGTTCTATTCCGGCGAGGCCGACTGGTCGGCCATCTCGCGGCTCAAAGCGGCCGTCACGAGCGTGCCCGTGCTCGGCAACGGCGACATCTGGTCGGCCGACGATGCGCTGCGCATGGTGGCCGAGACAGGCTGCGACGGCGTCGTCGTCGGGCGCGGATGCCTCGGCCGGCCCTGGCTCTTCGGCGACCTCGCCGCGGCCTTCCGCGGCGAGAACCGCACGGCGCACCCGAGCCTCGGCGACGTCGCCCAGACATTCCGACGGCACGCCGAGCTCCTCACCGAGTTCTTCGACAGCGAAGAGCGCGGATGCCGTGACATCCGCAAGCACGTCGCGTGGTACTTCAAGGGGTACCCGGTCGGCGGCGAGCTCCGCGCGCGACTCGCGACCGTCGAGTCGCTCGCGCAGCTCGACGAGCTGCTCGGCACGCTCGACTGGTCGATGCCCTACCCGGGCGAAGGGGCCGAAGGCCCTCGGGGCCGAGCCGGCACTCCGAAGAAGCCCGCCCTGCCCGACGGCTGGCTCGCGTCGCAAGACCTGGTCGGCGACGACCGCGCCACCCTCGTCGGCGCCGAACTCGACACGAGCGGCGGCTGATGCGCGAACGACTCTTCGGCGGCTATCACGACGCCGACATCGAACGGCGCCTGCCCGAGCAACACGAGTCCCGCCGCAGCGACTTCGCGCGCGATCGGGCGAGGCTCTTGCACTCGAGCGCCCTGCGACGCCTCGCTGCGAAGACGCAGGTGCTGAGCCCCACCGCCGGGCTCGACTTCGCCCGCAACCGATTGACGCACTCGCTCGAGGTCGCCCAGGTCGGTCGAGAGCTCGCGACGAGCCTCGGTCTCGACCCCGACGTCGTCGACACCGCGTGCCTTGCGCACGATCTCGGCCACCCGCCGTTCGGCCACAACGGCGAGAAGGCGCTCAACGTCTGGGCCGCCGACATCGGCGGGTTCGAGGGCAATGCGCAGACCCTGCGACTGCTCACGCGACTCGAGCCCAAGGTGTTCGGCTCCGACGGCCGAAGCTACGGACTGAACCTCACGCGCGCGAGCCTCGACGCGAGCTGCAAGTACCCGTGGCCCGAGGCGACGTCGGTGTCCGATCCGAGCGGCCGCGCGAAGTTCGGCTTCTATCCCGACGACCTCGACGTCTTCACGTGGCTCCGGGCCGGCGCCCCCGAGCGGCGGCTCTGCATCGAGGCACAGGTCATGGACCTCTCCGACGACATCGCGTACTCGGTGCACGACTTCGAAGACGCCGTCGTCAACGGCTACCTCGATGTCGCGGCGCTCGGCTCTCGCGTCGACCACGACGACCTCGTGACCTCGATGTACGAGTGGATCGGGGGTGCGATCCCGCACGACGAGCTCATCGCGGCGTTCGACCGCCTCGACTCCCTCGATGCGTGGCTCGAGTCGTGGGACGGCAGCCGTCGCGACCAGGCGCGCCTCAAGAACCTCACGAGCCAGCTCATCGGACGATTCGCGCATGCCGCGACCGATGCGACTCGCTCGGCGTTCCCGCTCGCGAGTCTCATCCGGTTCGACGCCGACGTCGTCGTGCCGCGCGAGATCCAGGCCGAGATCGCCGTGCTCAAGGGCATCGTGGCGGCTTTCGTGATGTCGCGCAACACCAGGCAGCCCATCTACCAGCAGCAGCGGCAGATCCTGACCTCGCTCGCCGACGTGCTGCTCGACGGCGGCGAGCAGCACCTCGATGCGGGCTTCGCCGAAGAATGGCGTGACGCCGCCGACGACGCCGCGCGCAAGCGTGTGGTCGTCGACCAGGTCGCGAGCCTCACCGACCAGTCCGCGCTGTCCTGGTACGAGCGGCTCGTGCAGCGCTGAAACCGGCCGCACCGGCCGCCACGACCAACACGACGAATAGGATGTGAGCATGGCGGGCCGAATTCGACAGAGCGATGTCGATGAGGTGAAGGCTCGCACGAACATCGCCGACATCGTCGGCGAGCACGTCAGCCTGAAATCCGCCGGCGTCGGCTCCATGAAGGGGCTCTGCCCCTTCCACGACGAGCGCAGCCCGAGCTTCCACGTGCGCCCCGGCCTGGGGTACTACCACTGCTTCGGCTGCGGTGAATCGGGCGACGTCTACACGTTCCTGCAGCGCATGGACCACGTGTCGTTCACCGAGGCGGTCGAACGTCTCGCCGGCCGCATCGCGTTCGAGTTGCACTACGAAGACGGCGGGCAGGCCTCCGACCACGGCAACCGCGCCCGGCTCCTCGCGGCGAACCAGGCGGCGGCCGAGTTCTTCGTCGATCGGCTCGGCGGCCCAGAGGCCGAGATCGGCCGGCGCTTCCTCGGCGAACGCGGCTTCGATGCCGAGGCCGCGCGCCGGTTCGGCGTCGGCTTCGCGCCGAAGAGCTGGGACGCACTCACCGGCCACCTCACGGCACGGGGATTCAGCACCGAAGAGCTCGCGGCATCCGGTCTCGTCTCCCAGGGCGACCGCGGGGTCTACGACCGGTTCCGCGGCCGGCTCGTGTGGCCGATCCGTGACGTCACCGGCCAGACGGTCGGATTCGGCGCACGACGCCTCTTCGACGACGACCAGGGCCCGAAGTACCTGAACACCCCCGAGACCGCGGTGTACCACAAGTCGCAAGTGCTCTACGGGCTCGATCTCGCCAAGCGCGACATCGCCAAGACCCACCGCGTCGTCGTCGTCGAGGGCTACACCGACGTCATGGCCTGCCATCTCGCGGGCGTCACCACGGCGATCGCCACCTGCGGCACCTCGTTCGGCGTCGACCACATCAAGGTGCTCCGGCGCGTGCTCGGCGACGACTCGGGACTCGGCGAGGTCGTCTTCACCTTCGACGGCGACGCGGCCGGACAGCAGGCGGCGATGCGCGCGTTCGCCGAAGAGCAGCGGTTCGCAGCCCAGACCTTCGTCGCGGTCGCACCCGACGGACTCGACCCGTGCGACCTGCGGCTCGCGCGTGGCGACGCCGCCGTGCGCACGCTCGTCGACTCCCGAACCCCCCTGTTCGACTTCGTCATCCGGCACACCCTCGCCCGCCATGACCTCGAGACCGTCGAGGGCCGGGTCGCAGCCCTCCGGGCGGCGGCGCCGATCGTGGCCGAGATGCGCGACCCCGCGATGCGGCCGGGGTACACGCGCGAACTCGCACGCATGCTGGGCGTCGAGCTCGCCGAGGTGACCCGCGCAGTGCGAGGCGCCTCGGGCCGTGCCGGCGCTGCGGCCCCGACGGGGGCGGGCGATCGAGGTCGCGCGGCGGCATCCGATGGCCAGAACCGTGCAGCGACGACGGCGACGGATGCCCCTGAGCGACCGTTCTCCATCACCGACCTGCCGAACGACCCCTCGACCAGGCTCGAGCGCGACGCGCTGCAGGCCATGCTGCAGTTCCCCGACACGATCGGCGCCGACCTGCTCCGGCATGCGGCCGACAGCCGCTTCGGAAACGCCTCCCTCGCCGTGATCCGTGACGGCATCGCCTCGGTGCTCGCCTCACCAGACCCCGCCGTGCGGGTCGATCGGGTGATGGCCGAGGTGCCCGCGCCGTTCGCGGGCGTCGTCCAGCAGCTCGCGGTCGCACCCGTGCCCCAGCGCAGCGAGGCCGAGCTCGCGGCCTACGTGCAGGGCGTCGTGAGCGCGCTCGTCGATCGAGAGCTCCTCCGCCAGAAGGCCGAACTGCTCGGCCGGCTCCAGCGAACCGACCGTGCCGACGTGACGACGTTCACGGCGCTGCAGCACGCGCTCGTCGAGCTCGAGACCGAACGGCGCGCACTCCGCGCCGAATAGCTTCCGGTTCAGCCGTCGTGCGGCACGATTCGATCGAGCTGCTCGCGGAGCTTCTGCTCATCGGCACCCGACGGCCAGAGCTTGAGGAGGTGCCCCTCACTGTCGATGAGGGCGGTCATGGGAGGTTCGGTTACGGCGTAGGAACGCCAGATCTGCAGGTCGTGATCGACGAGCACGGGTTGAGCGACCTGATGCGCGTCGAGATATCCGGCCAGGGCCGCAGCGTCGGTGTCGCCCGAGACCTGCGCGATGGCGATCGCATCGCCGTATTCCGCGGCGACCCTCGAGAGCACCGACTGCTGTTCGGCGCAGCTCGAGCACCAGCTGGCCATGAACTGCACGATGAGCGGTCGACCGGCCGCGAGTGCGTCGAGGTCGACAGGGGTGTCGTCGACGAGTATTCCGTCGAGGGCTGGAGCCGCCGGACCGGTCGTGCCGGGTGTGTACGAGGTGCCTTCGGGCAATGGCGCAGGCAACTGGGCGGCGCCTCCTCGAATGCCGGTCGCGCAGGCGGTCAGGGCGAGGATGAGCGCGGCGATCGTGCCGATCACGGCGATGGGTCGGATGCCGGTCATTCTGATCCTTCGGTGGTGGGGTCGACCGAGGCGAGCGCGGGCACGAAGACCATCGTCGCCGCGGCATCCGCTCGATGTTCGGCGACGACATGGCCGTCGATGCTCACGTGATAGGTCACGCCGTCGTCGAGTTCTGCGGCACCGAGCGGGAAGCGGCAGAAGGTGGGGATGCGCGGCGCCTTGCCGTAGTCGATGTCGTCGACCTTCACCGCTTCACCGTCTTCGAGCTCGGTGGTGAACACCTCGTGGCCGTGCTCGTCGATCAGGGCCAGCTCCGCTCCCTTGTGGAACTCGAGGTACGGCCTCGCGCCTGAGCATGACGCGCCGAGCTCTCTCAGGTGACCATCACGGACGACGAGCTCGAGCTCACGGCGATCGGCGACGTCATCGTCGGCGCCGGAACTCGCGCAGGCGGTGAGCGCGAGCGCAGGAAGGAGTGCAAGGCACAATGCCGAGCGGTGGACGGACGTGAACAAACATTGCCTCCTCATGCCCATCGATGCCAGGGCGAGTGTGTGCTGCCGATGATGCCCGACGCCGAACGGGGCGGCGCGGAACGGAGTGCTTCCCGTTCCGCGCGCCCCGGTCGGCGAGGTCGACTCAGCGGGCGTTGCCCGGTGCGTCGATCTCGCAGGTGAGCGTCTCGGTCGCCGACGGGTCGTTCTCCGACGTCGCGGTGATCGTGACGGTGGCATCCCGAGCGGCGTCGGCACCGCGTGATGCGTAGACCGGGACGGAGATCGTCTCGCCGGCCGTGGCCGTGACGATGCTGCTCGGCGTGTGCACCGACCAGCCGCGGCCCTCGATCGAGGTCGCGAGGCGATAGATGTCGCTGTTCGCCTTCGCATCCTCGACCGCACCGCCCGTGTTCGTCAGCGGAACGGCGCACTGCGCGATCGCGGTGCCGTTCGCCTGGGCCTGTCCATGCAGCGACGCGAGGTTGCCGTTCACGACGGCCTCGCCGAGGTCGACGCCACGGGCCTGCGGTCCGGCGCTCACCGTCGAACGCACGGCCACGTCGTAGGCGAGGATGCCCGCTTCGTCGCGCTGCACGTTCACGATGTAGAAGTGCAGACCGTTCGCGGTGTCGACGTACTCGAACTCCGAGCCGGAGTCATTGCCGGCGTGGAAGAGCGCATCGTTCAGCTGACGCTGGTCGCCGCGAGTGATCATGATCGGCGTTCCGTCGGGGCGGACGTAGTCGACCGTCGCGATGTCCTGGGGATTCGCGTCGATCGTCCAGATGAAGGGGTTGCGATCCTGGTTCTTCGTCTTCGCGATCATCACACCGTGGTCGGGCTGGAACGAGTCCGTGCCCATCCGGTCGATCACTTCGACGGTGTAGTTGTCGAAGGAACCGCCGTCGCAGTCGAACTTGGCCCGCCGGGTGCACGTGCCGGTCGAATCGTCGGCCGGAGCCGCGCCCGGCTTGTCGAACACCAGGTTGATGCCGGTGAGTTCACCGGGGCGCATCACCGCTCGTGAGACGACATTCGTGACGATCGAACCGAGCGAATCGAGTTCGCTCTCCTGGAGGTTCAGGTAGCTCGACTCGTCGATGATGCCGAGGTTGATGCGGTTGCGCAGCGCAACGCCCGAGGGCTGGGATCCGCCGGCGACCGACGGGACGCTCCATCGCTCGTGCGTGCCGCCCGGACCGTTGAACGTTCCTCTGGCCAGAATGTCGAACGGTCCGCTGGTGTCGCGGAGCGGCCCGCCATCGGCGGCTTCGGTACCGTACGGGTTTCCGTAGTTGTCCGAGATGCCGAGGATGTGCGAGAACTCGTGGGCATAGGTTCCCATGCCCGAGGACTCTGCCTGCGTCGAGTTGCCTGCCCGCCCGTTCGAGGCGAAGTTGGCGTTCGGCCAGTGGTTCACCGCAGCGGCCCACGAGGTCCATGGGATGTAGCGGGTCTTGGCCCAGTTCGCCATCGGCGCGCCGTTCTGGTCGAGCGCGATGCCGTTCTCGTCACGGGGCGGCCCGAAGTCGTCGGTGACGTCTTCGGGGTGCTCGAACAGCATCTGCCCGAACTCCTCCCACGTCGCCGACTCGTCGTGCCCGGCTGTGACGTAGAACACCTGGTCGAACTGGGTCAGGGGGTCGGCGCTGCCGATGTCCGCACCCCAAAGCGGGAGCGCGTCGGTGCGGATGTTCTTGTTGCAGGACAGGCCCTGCGGGCAGAAGGCCGCGTTCGGCTTGTTGAACGAGTCGTTGAGGCCGTATTCCTCGATGTTCCCCGGGAGCTGGTACGGGCCGAATGCCTCCATCTGCACACTGAGCCGGCCTCCTGACTGTTCCATCCAGTACTCGTTGATGGTTCGGCCGTGGTTCAGCTCGCTCGGCTTGTTGAGCAGGTCGAGGTAGAAACCGGGTACCTGTTCACGGTCGAGGCCGTTCGCGAGCCCGGAAGGATCGCCGAACGCGTGAGTGCCTTCAGGCTGGGTCACGAGGAACGGCTGGTTCTCGAAGTCGAGGAGCACGATGGCGCCGTTGAACTGCCGCTCAGAGCCCTCGACGTCATTCGCCCAGTCCGTACCTGGGACGCCGACGTAGTCGTCCCAGGTCATGTCGTCCATGTTCTCCCAGCTCTGCGAGTCCATCGGGCCGAGGACGGAAGGGTCGAACGCGTCGGGCGGCGCCGCCATCGCCGTGCTGTTCGAGACCGTCGCGAGCGCGATGACACCCGCGGCTGCGGCGACCGCGATGCCGGTGCGCCCCCTGCCGATCCGGCGTCGCTCCTTGAGACGTTTCACTGGGTCGTGTCGTTTCACTGCCAACCTCCCGATGGTGTGTGCGAGCGATGTGGCCCGCTCACCATCCTGTGCAGCGGTGTGGAGTCCCCCGTGAAGATGGTGTGCTGGCAGCCTCCCATCGAGACATCATCGAGCAACAGACATCCGGTGTCTTCGAAGAGTGGGGAGTTCCGATCGGTATTGTTCGGAATTGTTGAACAATTACGGTCCGATAACGTTGGGTTCCCGCTTCAGGTGGCCGTGCTACCTCTTGAAGTGTCTCCCGCAACCGCGCGGCGGGGCGCCTCCAACCCTCGTAACTGTGGGTGGAGAATGAGCAACCCGGTTCGTCCCGCGCGCGGGGCTCGAACGGGCCGGTCTCACACAGCTCGGCAACAGCCTTCCAAAGGTCATGCCGATATCCACAGGAAGAGGTAGACGGATATGACATCCGCATCCAAGAACGGCCGTCGCGGCATCGCCGCGCTGGCTGGTCTCTCGGTCGCAGCCCTCGCTCTCGCAGGCTGCTCGGCCGGTGGCGAAACGGGCGACGACGCCTCGGGCGACTCGATCACCATCGGCACCACCGACAAGGTCACGACGCTCGACCCGGCCGGCTCGTACGACAACGGTTCGCTCGCCGTGCAGACGCAGGTCTTCCCGTACCTGCTGAACACCGACTACCAGAGCACCGACGTGGTTCCCGACCTCGCAGAGTCGGCCGAGTTCACCTCGCCCACCGAGTACACGGTGAAGCTTCCCGCAGGCCTCAAGTGGGCGAACGGCAACGAACTGACCTCGTCCGACGTCAAGTTCTCGTTCGATCGCAACATCGCGATCGCCGACCCGAACGGCGCGTCGAGCCTGCTGTACAACCTCGACAGCGTCGAGGCGCCCGACGACACCACGGTCGTCTTCCACCTGAAGGCGGAGAACGACCAGGTCTTCCCGCTCATCCTGACGAGCTTCCCGGGCGCCATCGTCGACGACGAGGTGTTCGCCGCCGACGAGCTCACCCCCGATGCCGACATCGTCGAGGCGAACGCGTTCGCCGGTCCGTACGTCATCACGAGCTACGACTTCAACAACCTCGTGTCGTTCAAGGCCAACCCCGACTACAAGGGACTGCTGCCTGCCGCCAAGACCGAGACGGTCAACCTCAAGTACTACGCCGAGTCCTCGAACCTGAAGCTCGACGTGCAGGAGGGCAACATCGACGTCGCGTACCGGAGCCTCTCCGCGACCGACATCGAAGACCTCAAGGGCAACGACAACGTCAACGTGGTCGAGGGCCCCGGTGGCGAGATCCGCTACATCGTCTTCAACTTCGACACCCAGCCCTATGGCGCCAAGACCCCCGAGGCCGACCCGGCCAAGGCGCTCGCGGTTCGCCAGGCCGTCGCCGACCTCATCGACCGCCAGGAGCTGTCGGACCAGGTCTACAAGGGCACCTACACGCCCCTGTACTCCTACGTTCCCGCGGGTCTCGCCGGTGCGATCGAGCCCCTGCAGGAACTGTACGGTGACGGCAATGGTGGTCCTGACGCAGACAAGGCGGCCGACCGGCTCGCAGCTGCCGGCGTCACCACACCGGTCGAGCTGAACCTGCAGTACTCGAACGACCACTACGGCCCCTCCTCGGCCGACGAGTACGCGCTGATCAAGGACCAGCTGGAGTCCACCGGGCTGTTCACGGTGAACCTGCAGACCACCGAGTGGGTGCAGTACTCCGAGGACCGTACGGCCGACGTGTACCCCGCCTACCAGCTCGGTTGGTTCCCCGACTACTCCGACGCCGACAACTACATCACGCCGTTCTTCCTGATCGAGAACTTCCTCTCGAACCACTACGTGAACCAGGAAGTGAACGACCTGATCATCGAGCAGGCGTCGACGCTCGACCCGGCCGCCCGCACCGCCCTCATCGAGGAGATCCAGCAGAAGGTGGCGGCCGACCTGTCGACCGTGCCGTACCTGCAGGGCGCACAGGTTGCGGTCACCGGCAACGACGTCACCGGCGCCGACGACACGCTCGACGCGTCGTTCAAGTTCCGGTACGCAGCGCTGGCGAAGGGCTGAGCCGCCTGAACAACGGCTAGAGTCACTTCTACGCAAGGAACGGGTGGCCCGCTCTCCGGAGCGGGTCACCCGCATTTCGAGCCTTCACCCGATTGGCGAACATTGACCTCAACGACGACGCCCGCCGCCGGAGCGCCCCCACGTAGTACACGATCGACCAAGACGCCGGGTGGCGGCCTCGGGCGGTACATCCTGGTGCGAGCGCTCCTGATCATCCCGACGATCTTCATCCTCGTCACGCTCGTGTTCGTGCTGATGCGCACGACCGGTGACCCCATCACCGCCAAGCTCGGCGGCCAAGTGACCGCAGACGAGCTGCAGGAGCGCATCCACGCCGCCGGCTATGACCGACCCGTGATCGTGCAGTACCTGGAGTACCTCGGCGGGATCTTCACCGGCAACTTCGGCACGACGCTCAACAACCGCCCGGTCACCGAGGTGCTGCTGACCTACGGCACCGCGACGCTCGAGCTCGTGTTCTACTCGCTCATCGTCGCCTTCCTGATCGGCATCCCGTTCGGTCTCGTGGCCGCGTACTTCCGCGACAAGGGCCAAGACGCCGTGCTGCGCGTCTTCGCCATCCTCTGCTACGCCACGCCGGTGTTCTTCGCGGGCCTCCTGCTGAAGCTCGTGTTCGCAGTGTGGCTCAAGGTGCTGCCCGTCGCCGGACGAGCCTCGACCGGAGCGCAGATCCAGATGGAGCTGCTTCCGAACGAGACGGGGCTGTACACAATCGACGCCATCATGACGGGAAGCCCGGCCGTACTCGGCGACGTGCTCGCCCATGCGGTGCTCCCGTCGATCGCGCTCGGCCTGCTCACCGCCGGTGTGTTCCTTCGACTCGTGCGCACGAACGTCATCGGCACGCTCTCCACCGACTACGTCGACGCGGCACGATCACGAGGGGTCAGCGAGTTCCGCCTTGTGCGCAAGCACGCCTATCGTCCGGCGCTGATCCCGATCATCACCGTGATCGGCCTGCAGATCGCGCTGCTGCTCGGCGGTGCCGTGCTGACCGAGACGACGTTCGAGTGGAACGGGCTCGGCTTCCAGCTCTCCGAGTACCTCCAGGCCCGCGACTTCGTCGCGGTGCAGGGCATCGTCGCCCTGCTCGCCGTGATCGTCGCGCTCACCAACTTCGTCGTCGACATCATCGCGGCGCTCATCGACCCCAGGGTGAGGTACTGACATGACGACCGACACCGCCGCACGGCCCCCGAAGCGGCTCCTCCGCGACCGCCTTCCCGTCGTCCACCAGCTGCGGCAGAGCGTCGGGTTGCAGCGAGGGATGCTCGTAACCGGACTCGTGCTCACCGCGCTCTTCGTCTTCATCGCCATCTTCGCCCCCCTCATCGCACCGTATGGCTTCGCCCAGCTCCGCGACCTCGAGGGTCCGTTCGGCAGCCAGCAACCCCCGTCGTCGGCTCACCCCTTCGGCACGACCGTCGGCGGCTACGACGTGCTGTCGCGAACGATCTGGGGTGCGCAGACCGCGATCCTCGTGATCGTCGTCGCCGTGCTGCTCTCGATCTTCGCGGGCGTGTTCCTCGGTCTCGTTTCGGGATATTTCGGCGGATGGCTCGACCGCGTGCTCGTCGTCATCTGCGACGCGATCTACGCCTTCCCGTCGCTGCTGCTCGCGATCGTCATGGCGATCGTGATCTCGGGCGGCCAGTCGAGCCTCTGGGGCGGCGTGCTGGCCGCCGCGATCTCGATCACGGTCGTCTTCATCCCGCAGTACTTCCGTGTCATCCGAGCAGAGACCGTGCGCATCAAGGCCGAGGCGTTCGTGGAGTCCGCGAGGGTGCTCGGCGCGTCGAACGGCCGCATCATGTTCCGCCACGTGCTCCGGAACGCCACGCGGACCCTGCCGCTCATCTTCACGCTGAACTCGTCCGAGGCGATCCTCACACTCGCCGGGCTCGGCTTCCTGGGCTTCGGCATCGAGCCGACTGCCGGAGCGGAGTGGGGATACGACCTCAACAAGGCCCTCTCCGACGTCTCCAGCGGGATCTGGTGGACGGCGCTGTACCCCGGACTCGCGATCGTGCTCGTGGTGCTCGGCATCACGCTCGTGGGCGAGAGCCTCAACGACCTCGCCGACCCGCGCCTGCGCGGACGCCGTCGCGTTGCGCAGTCCGCGGGCGTCGTAGCTGAGACCTCGGTCGTGCCGGGCGGCACGCTCACCGCCGGGCCGGGCGGACTCGCCGGCCTCGAAGACGGCGAATCATTCGACGAGCACGGGATCGAGGTCAGGCGATGAGCACGGTGGTCGACATCAAGGGCCTGGGGATCTCGTTCTCCACGGACGCCGGGGCGGTCAAGGCGGTCGACGGCGTCTCGCTCTCCGTCGAGCGCGGTGAGGTGCTGGCGATCGTCGGTGAATCCGGCAGCGGCAAGACCGTCACCGCGAAGGCCATCCTCGGCCTCTTGCCCGAGACCGCGACCGCGAGCGGCGCGGTGATCCTCTCGAACAAGGCCGGCACCTCGACGCACGACGTGGTGTCGATCCCGAAGCGCGAGCTGCGCGGCCTCCGCGGCACCGACGTCGCGATGATCTTCCAGGAACCGTCGACGGCGCTGAATCCCGTGTACACCGTCGGGTGGCAGATCATCGAGGGTCTCCGCGCCCACACCGACATCTCGAAGAAGGACGCCCGGGCGAAGGCGATCGAGATCCTCGGCCGGGTCGGCATCCCCGACCCCGAGTCGCGGATCGATCACTACCCGCACCAGTTCTCGGGCGGCCAGAAGCAGCGTGTGGTCATCGCGATGGCGCTCGTGCTCGACCCGGGGCTCATCGTCGCCGACGAGCCGACGACGGCGCTCGACGTCACGGTCCAAGCCGAGATCCTCGACCTCCTGCGTCGCTGTCGCGACGAATTCGGCATGGGCATCGTGCTCATCACCCACAACATGGGAGTCGTCGCCGACCTCGCCGACCGGGTCGCGGTGATGTACCAGGGCAAGGTCGTGGAAGAGGCAGACGCGGAGACGCTCTTCGCCTCACCGCAGGCCGAATACACGAAGGCCCTGCTCGCCGCGGTGCCGTACGTCGGCACCGGCACCGCGAGCGCCGTGGCGCGCGTGGAGGCGCGCTCGGCCGACTGGTTGGAACAGCCGCCCGTCGTCGAGGCATCCGGGCTCGAGATCGTCTACCCGGGTCGATTCGGTCGCCCTGGGTTCCGGGCCGTCGACGGCGTGGACTTCGTCATTCGTCCGGGCGAGGTACTCGGCCTCGTCGGCGAATCCGGGTCGGGCAAGACCACGATCGGACGTGCGATCGCCGGGCTGACCAAGGTGTCGGGCGGTTCCCTCCGGGTGCTCGACCACGAGATGAACGGGATTCGCGAGCGTCAGTTCCGGCCCGCGCGCAGCCGCCTCGGGTTCGTGTTCCAAGACCCCGCGTCGAGCTTCAACCCGCTGCTCACGATCGCCGAGTGCGTCGCCGAGCCCCTCATCATCGACCGGCGTGCCGAGAACGCAGCAGGGGCCAGGCAACGCGTCGACGAGCTGCTCGAGGCCGTGCAGCTTCCGCGTGCCTACGGCGACCGCTATCCGCATGAGCTGAGCGGCGGCCAGCGCCAGCGCGCGAGCCTTGCGCGTGCGCTCGCCCTCGAGCCCGAGCTGCTCATCGCCGACGAACCGACCTCGGCGCTCGACGTCTCGGTGCAGGCGCGGGTGCTCGAGCTGTTCGCCGAGCTCCAGCGCGAGTTCGGCTTCGCCTGCCTCTTCATCAGCCACGACCTGGCCGTCGTCGACATCCTCGCCGACCGCATCGCGGTGATGTACCGCGGCCAGCTCGTCGAGGAGGGGACCGGTGCCGAGGTGCTGGGCGCTCCGTCCGACCCGTACACCCAACGGCTGCTCGCCTCGCTGCCGGTGCCCGATCCGGTCGCGCAGGCCGAACGCCGAGAGGAACTTCGCCGACTTCGGGAGGCGGGTTGATGGGCGCCGCCGCGCACGGCTTTCCAATTCGATTGAGCGACCTTTCGCTCGAGTACCCGGCGCACGGCCCGAGCCCCGCGCACGTGGCACTGCGCGGCCTCACGCTCACGGTGGCTCCCGGAGAGGTGCTGGGGGTGCTCGGCAGCGCGGGCAGCGGCAAGAGCACGCTCGCGAAGGTGCTGTCGGGTGCGGCGTTCGAGCCGCGATCGGGCGAGGTGCAGCCGGTGATCACGGGGGGCGACGCGAACGTGCTCGGGTATGCGTTGCGGGGGATTCCGAAGCGGAAGGTGCCCGAGTACCGCTTCCATGTCGGCTACCTCCAGCAGGACGCCGCATCCACCCTGCCGGCCGACCGGACGATCGCGGAGATCATCGGCGAGCCGATCCTCGAGCGCGACCGCCGGTACAACGCGAAGGCGCTCGCGACGCGCGTCGCGACGATGCTCGACTCCGTGCGGCTTCCGCTCGGCATGCTCGAGCAGTACCCCTACGAGCTGAGTGGCGGGCAGCGGCAGCGAGTGGCGGTCGCGCGAGCGCTCGTGCTGGGGCCATCGGTGCTGATCGCCGACGAGCCGACGGCCGGCATCGACCTCACGGTGCGCGACGCGGTCGCGCAGCTCATCGGCGAGCTTCGCGCGCATCACGCGTTCTCAGCGATCATCATCAGCCACGACCTGCCCGTGCTGCGGAGCACCGTCGATCGCATCGCCGTGCTCGACCGCGGTGAGCTCGCCGCGATCGGCACGATCGATGAGGTCTTCGACGACCCGCGCCACCCGTACGTGATGGCACTGGCGGGCGCGCTCGACGCGGGCCATGCCGTGACCGACGATCTCGAGCCGGACTTTCCGGCGTGACCGATGCCGCCGAGCCGGCGCCGCGTCCACGACACCGACCCGTCGTGGCCGACGAGCCCGGCGACATCGAGCCGGCGTCGGTGACGCCGGGTCCGATCGCGGTCGTCCCGACAGCGGAGCCCCCACTCGTGGCCGCCGTGCAGCGCGAGGGCGGAACGGTGGCGCCGCTCTCCGCGTCGACCCGCGGCATCGTGTGGACGGCGGCATCCGGTGCCGACTCCCTCGGCCGATTGCTGCACGACCACCCCCACGTCTCGTGGGTGCAGCTGCCGTGGGCAGGAGTCGACGCCTTCGCCGACCTGTTGGCGTCGGCTCGCGACGACGGGCGCGTCTGGACGAGTGCGAAGGGCGCCTATGCGCAGCCCGTCGCCGAGCACGCCCTCATGCTGGCCCTCTCGCTCGCCCGCGTGTTGCCGCGGCGTGTGGCGGCACACACCTGGGAGGCCGACGAGGTCGGACGCACGCTCTATGGCGCCGAGGTCGTCATCGTCGGTGCGGGTGGCATCGCGGTGGAGGTCCTTCGGCTGCTCGAGCCGTTCGGCGTGCACGCGACCGTCGTGCGACGGCGCGCGATGCCGGTTGCCGGCGCCTCCCGCACGGTGACCGTCGCCGAGCTCGGCTCCGTACTCGCGAGCGCCGAGGTGCTGTTCGTCGCCGCGGCGCTGACGCGCGGGTCTCGAGGGCTCATCGGTCGCGCCGAGCTGGAGCGCATGCCGCGCGGGGCATTGCTCGTGAACGTGGCTCGTGGCGGCCTCGTCGACTCCGAGGCCCTGCTCGACGCGCTCGAGACCGGCCGGATCGGCGGTGCCGGGCTCGACGTGACCGATCCCGAGCCGCTGCCCGACGGGCACCCGCTCTGGACGGCGCCGAACTGCATCGTCACGCCGCACGTGGCCGATACCCACGCGATGACCGTGCCCCTGTATGCCGAGCGAATCGCCCGCAACACCCGAGCGTTCCTCGGCGATGGGCGCTTCGAGGGCCGCATCGACCTCGCCGCCGGGTACTGACGCGAGCCAGGCGGCGCGCGGCCCGGCCAGCGGCGGCCGTGAATTGGGAGTCGGGGCATCCCTTTGCTAGAGTATCGATGCTGAACAAGCGATCCTCCATAGCTCAATTGGCAGAGCAATCGGCTGTTAACCGATAGGTTCTTGGTTCGAGTCCAAGTGGGGGAGCGTACAGGGCCGTCCGGGCGACCGGGCGGCCCTTCGTCGACTCGGGAGGAATCGTGCACGAGCGTCCGGATGCCGCGCCGGCCGGCGCATCCGATCCCGAGCGTGGCGTGGCCGACGCCGTCGCCGACCCGGCCACGCAGTCGGGCCGCGCGGTGCGCGACAGCCTCGCGGTCGGCCTCGCGACCGCCGTCTACGGGATCTCATTCGGGGCACTGGCAGTGGCGGCCGGCCTCGACGTGTGGCAGACCTGCTTCCTGAGCCTCGTGATGTTCACCGGCGGCTCGCAGTTCGCGCTCGTCGGCGTGCTCGCGAGCGGCGGCGCGGCGGCCGGCGGCGCGGCCATCGCGACCGCGGCGATGCTCGGCATCCGAAATGTCGTCTACGGCATGCGCATGAAGCCGATCGTCGATGACGGCCGGGCTTGGCGCCGCATCGCAGCCGCCTGGATCACGATCGACGAGTCGACCGCGGTCGCGCTCGCGCAATCGAGCGATCGGGCCGCACGCGTCGGCTTCTGGGTGACGGGTCTGGTCATCTTCGCCGGGTGGAACCTCATGACGCTCGCTGGTGCGCTCATCGGCGACGCGCTCGGCGACACGAGTGCGTGGGGACTGGATGCCGCGGCCGCAGCTGCATTCCTGGGGCTCCTGTGGCCCCGCCTGAAGCGGTTCCAGGCCGGCGCCGTGGCGGTCGCCGCTGCGCTCCTCGCGACGCTCACGACACCGGTGCTGATGCCGGGGCTGCCGGTGCTCGTCGCCGCGCTCGTCGCGATCGTCGTCGGCTGGTTCGACCTCGGCGGTAGGCGGACTGCAGCATGACGACCTGGCACATCATCCTCATCGCCTCGGCGGCGACCCTCGCGCTGAAGCTGGCCGGCCACCTGGTGCCGGCGGGCTTCCTCGAGCGCGAACGCCCGGCCCGCATCGCCGACCTGCTGACGGTGGCGCTGCTCGCCGCACTCATCGCCGTGCAGACGCTCGGCGTCGGCCAGGCGATCGTCGTCGACGCGCGGGTGCCTGCCGTGATCGTCGCAGCGGCGCTCTACGCCCTGCGGGTGCCGTTCGTCATCGTGGTGGCGGTGGCCGCCGCCGTCGCCGCCGGAATCCGCGCCCTGGTCTGAGCGAACACGAGCCGGGACATCCGCTCGGCGTGCCTCACCCCTCGAGGTCGTCGACGCCCGGCATCCACTGCTCGCCAGGCTTGCCCCAGCCGACCTTGCGGTTGATCTTCGCCACGATGCGCTGGTCGCGATGGCTCAGCCGGTCGAGGTAGAGGATGCCGTCGAGGTGGTCGTACTCGTGCTGGAAGATGCGAGCGAGCCATCCCTCGGCCTCGATCTCGAACCGCTCGCCGGCAAGGTCGGTCGCCCGAAGGATCGCACGTTCTGCGCGGCGCAGGCCGAAGCGCTCGCCGGGGTACGAGAGGCACCCCTCGGACTCCTCGTCGAGATCGGGGTCGCCCGGCGGCGGAGGCGAGATCCACAGCTCGGGGTTGATCGCGACGCCGCGCCACCGCGTGCCCTGCTCGTCGACCCAGCCATAGGTGAAGACGCGAAGCGGTACCCCGATCTGGGGAGCCGCGAGTCCGACGCCCGGCGCGGCATCCATCGTCTCGTAGAGGTCGCGCACGAGACCCCGGATCTCGTCGTCGATCGCCTCGACGGGGGAGGCGGGGGAGTGGAGCACCGGGTCGCCGGTGATGCGAATGGGGAGCACGGCCATTCGCCAAGGATATCCATGAGGCAACAGGTAGGGTCGAGGACGTGGAACCGGACCTGAGCGAGCTCACCGAGCAGATCGCCCTCGACCCCTCTCAGTTCATCGGCATCCCGCTGGCGCTCATCGGCGCAGTATTTCTGTCGCTCGGTGCGCAATTCCAGCATCGCGGTGTCGTGAAGGTCGAGGCGTACACCGCCGACACGTTGGGCAAGGGGCTGAATCCCAAGCAGCTTGGGCTGCTGCTTGCGCGGCCATCCTGGGTCGTCGGCACCCTCATGCTCGGCTTGGCGATTCTCTTCCAGCTCGGCAGCCTCTACTTCTCGCCGCTCATCGTCGTGCAGCCGCTCGGCGCGATCGCGCTCGTGATCACGTCGATCGTCAACTCGCGAGTGAACCACGTACAGTTGAACCACAAGTCGATCATCGCGATCGTCATGTGCGTCGGCGGCGTGTTCCTCTTCGTCGGCGTTGCGGCGTTCACCGCCGTCAACAAGCCGGTCACCGACCGGCAGCTCATCACGATTCTCATCGTCCTGGCCGTCGTGCTCGCCGCGGCAGGCCTCGCGTTCGCCCTGTTCCGCCTGCACATCCGCGCGATCTTCTACGTCATCATGGCGGGCGTGCTCTACGGCTTCGTCGCGACCCTCGCGAAGGTCGTGCTCGTCCGCCTGCAGCAGGGCGAGTTCGACTGGCTCACCACCGTCTGCGTGGTGGCGCTGCTCCTGGCCACCGCGCTCGGAGCCTACTTCGTGCAGAACGCCTATGCGTCGGGCCCGCCCGACCTCGTCATCGCGGGCCTCACCGTCGTCGATCCGATGGTCGCGGTCGCGATCGGCATCGTCGTGCTCGGCGAGGCGTCGCAGGCGCCGCCGTGGGCGATCGGCGTGTTCATCCTCTCTGGCGTGATCGCCATGTGGGGCGTGTTCCAGCTCGCTCGAAACCACCCGCAGACGCGCCTCTGATCCGAGCCGACCGGCCTGTGCAGTACGGCCATCGCGGTCGCGCTGCGTAGACTATCGTCGGATTCAGCTCGCGCGCCAACCCTGTGTCGCGGCACCCGCGAGGGCCGACCGCCCCGACTCCCCGAACTGTGAGGACCAACTCCACGTGGCTGACAATACCGGTGCGTCATCCGCCGGCACCGACCATACGACCGGGGAGCGACCGCTCCGCATCCTGATCGGAGCCGACACCTTCGCTCCCGACGTCAACGGAGCCGCCCGCTTCGCCGAACGCCTCGCGGCCGGCATGGTCGAGCGCGGTCATGAGGTGCACGTCATGGCGCCCGCCGCGAGCCGCAAGCACGGCACCTGGAAAGAGGTGCACGAGGGCCAGGAGATCACCGCGCATCGCCTCAACTCCTGGCGCTGGTACCCGCACGACTGGCTGCGCTTCGCCCTGCCGTGGCGCATCAAGCAGAACAGCGCTCGGGTGCTCGACGCGGTGAAGCCCGACGTGGTGCACTTCCAGTCCCACATCATCGTGGGTCGCGGACTCTCGGTCGAGGCGCAGAAGCGAAGCATCCGCATCATCGGCACCAATCACTTCATGCCCGAGAACATGCTCGAGTTCACGTTGCTGCCCAAGGGCTGGCAGGAGTGGGCCGTGGGGCTGGCCTGGAAGGCGGCGGGCCGTACCTTCGGCCGTGCCGAGTCCGTCACCACTCCCACGCGCAGGGCGGCGCAGTTCCTTGAGAAGCACACGGGTCTCACCGGCGTGCACGCGATCTCGTGCGGTGTCGACGCCCACAAGTACTCGCCGAACTGGGCACCGCGCACCGAGAACCGCATCCTCTTCGTCGGGCGCGTCACCGGCGAGAAGCAGATCGACGTGCTGCTGCGCGCCATCACGCTTCTGCCCGCCGAGCTCGATGCGAAGGTCGAGATCGTCGGCGGCGGCGACCAGAAACGCAATCTCGAGCACCTCGCCCACGATCTCGGCATCGCCGACCGTGTCACGTTCACCGGCTACGTCACCGACGACGAGCTGCGAGACGCCTACCACCGGGCCTCAGTGCTCGCGATGCCGTCGATCGCGGAGCTGCAGAGCATCGTGACGATGGAGGCCATGGCCTCGGCGCTGCCGGTCGTCGCGGCGAACGCGATGGCGCTTCCGCACCTCGTGCACGACGGCGAGAACGGATACCTGTTCGAGCCGAGCAACCCCGAAGATCTCGCAGCCAAGCTCCGCACGGTGCTCGAGGCCACACCCGAGCAGTACCGCACGCTGAAAGAGGGCTCGATCCGCCTCATCGCCGCGCACGACATACAGCGCACGCTCTCGACGTTCGAGAGCCTGTATCGTGGAAAACCGGTGACCGATCCGGTCACCGACGTCGCGCCGGTCACTCTTCCTGAGTGAGCCGACGCCGCGCGGGGCGGTAGCTCAGCCGGTCAGAGCAGTGGACTCATAATCCATCGGTCACGGGTTCAAGTCCCGTCCGCCCTACGGTGAAATCGTTTTGATCAGCATTTCTTGCCTTCATTGAAAGGCAGAGACTTGACTGACTCTCCGTTTATTCACCACAAATGCGCGCGTGATCGCGTGCTCGCAGAACGCTGCACGAAGGTGCTCGGCCGGTTTCGACTTGCTTCGGCTGATCTGGAATCGCGGGTTCCGGGCCATTGCTCCGTCTCGTTCCGGTGGGCTCCTCCACGCACCTGTGGTGTATGGACACGCAGCGATTCGCAGGGTTCGGTCTCGAACCCGTGCTGACCACAAGCGAGCTCGCCGAGTACCTCGGCGTGCACGTACAGGCGATCTACGACCTGCGCGAGTCGGTCGAGAGATCCGGTTCCGCATCTCCGATGTCCTGCGCTTCGTCGCGACGAATAGATCTGCGCGCAACTCGGCTGGAATTGTTCGCAGGAACTCACCAAGGCGTTCCTGGCTGAGCCCATACGCAGGTGCGGTGTCAAAGAAGCGGATGCCAAGATCGACAGCGCCGGCCAGGAGAGCGGCCACGTGTACGCTCTGCTCGACCGTCGAGGCCGGGAGCAGGTTGTACGCCTGGAACACGAATCCCACGTGCTTTCGCCGGAACTTCGCGAGCTTGTTGGGCCGCATCCGCGAGATATCGGTGTCGCCAATCCAAACGGAGCCGCTCGTTGGAGTATCCAGGCCCGCCGCGGTGTGTAGGAACGTGCTCTTTCCCGACCCGGATGGTCCATGATGGCAGTGAACGACCCACGCGCCAGGCTGAGATCGATGCCGCGCAGGGCGTTCACTGCCGATGGGCCAGTGCCGTTATTCTTGACGACCGCCTCGAGCCGCACGGCCTGACCCGTGGCCTGCTTCGCCGCGCGTGCGTCGATGGCGGTGGCCGTGTTGCCCAAGCCGAGGTTGCTGGTCATGATGCGGATCAGTTGGTCGTGGGGTCTTGCTGGCGTCAGATCACGGTGGTGCCGCCGTCGGCGACGAGCTCCATGCCATTGACGTAGCTCGAGTCGTTCGAGGCGAGGAACAATGCGACCGAGGCGATCTCCTCAGGGCGCCCCATCTCTCGCCGGGGGATCACGGACTCGAACATCGCCTTCATCTCGCCGCTCAGAGCGTCGCCCATCATCGGCGTGGCAACCTGGCCGGGGGTCAGCACGTTCACCCGAATCTTTCTGTCCCTCAACTCGGCCACCCACACCCGTGCATAGGCGGGCAGCACCGCCTTGCTCGCGGCGTACACACTCCAATCGGGGTAGCCCCGGAGCGAAGCGTTCGACCCGGTCATGAAGATCGAGCCTCCGTCGTTGAACAGCGGCAGCGCCTTCTGAACGGTGAACAGCGTGCCGCGCGCGTTCAGCGAGAACGCGGCATCGAACTGCTCCTCGGTGATCTCACCGAGCCTGCCCTGCTCGCCGCCTCCGGCGCTCGTCCACAACACGTCGATTGAGCCCTTCTCCTGCTCGACCGTCTCGAACAGTCGGTCGAGATCAGCGAGGTCGGCCGAATCGGCCTGCACACCGGTGACGTTCCGGCCGATCAGCTTCACAGCTTCATCCACGGCGTCCTTCCGTCGACCGGTGATGAAGACGTGAGCGCCCTCATCAACGAACAATTTCGCGCCGGCCAACGCCATCCCGCTGGTCGCGCCGGTGATCACCGCGACCTTGCCATCGAGTTTTCCCACGATTACTCCTGTCCTCCGAGGTTGATGCCGAGGGAGAAGTTGATCCCCAGGCCGTTGCGGGCCAGGCCCATCTCCAGCAGGCCCGCGCCCTCCAACCAGTGCGCCATGCTCAAGTCACCCGTGTCCCTGGGGCGAAGTCCCAGGCTCGTGATGAACGCAGACACCCTCGCCTTGGCCCGCGTGTCGTCACCGGCCATGAACACATCCACCGGGTCGCCCGCGGCCAGGATGTCGCGGAAGAGGGTGTTGAACGCCTTCACGACGTGGGTGCTTGCGTGGGCGGCCTCGGCGACTAGCTTTGCGTTGGACGATTCATGAGGCACCGCCAGCCCGGTGGCGCCGGCGTTGAAGGGGTTCGTGATGTCGACGACGATCTTGTTGGCCAGCGCCTCCCCGTACTCGCGAACGACAGGCACGGCACCTCCGGCTAGCACGGCGAGGATGACGATGTCGCCCGTCGGGGTGGCGCCCCAGATTCCTGCCGTGGCTCCCTTGCCGAGCGCCCGGACCAGGGCCCCGGCCTTGTCCGCGTCTCGACTTGTGACCTCGACGGTGTTGCCTCCCTTGAGGGCCAGGGCGCCGATGGCGCTGGCCATGTTGCCCGAGCCGATGATGCTGATGCTGCTCATGACGTGCTCCTTCGTGGTGTTATATCGGTTGGCCGTGAGGTACTCGCTGGCGGTCGAGTGCAGCCTCAAGCTGAGGCACCCCTCCGGTTATTGGGTTGAACCGGAGGGGTGCCTCATCTATTCCAGACAACGGTGTGAATTCGACAGAAGGCTTTCCGCCCTTGACGTTGGTACGGCGCTTCTGAGCCAGAACCGGAGGGTACCCTCGGATTCCGAGGTAAATTGGCTAGGTGAGCATCAACGACGTTGAGCGGAAGCGGGCGCCCCGGCGCCGAGACGCCCAGGAGCGCCATGACAGGCTCATCGCCGCGGCACAGCGCGAGTTCGCCGCCCGAGGCGTGGATGCCTCCTTGGAAAGGATCGCTCGCGACGCCGACGTCGCCATCGGGACCCTGTATCGCCACTTCCCGACCCGCCTGGACCTACTCCTGGCCGCCCTCGAGCCTCGACTCCGGGAGTTCGCCGACGGGTCCGAGAAGGCCCTGGAGATCGACGATCCGTGGGAAGGATTCGTCTCCTACCTGGAGAACCTGTTTCGCGTGCAGGCGGGAGACCGAGGTTTCAACGACTTCCTCTCCCGCCGCTTCCCCGGTAGCGCTGACACCGAGCGCATCCACGACGAGATGTGCCGACAGATCGACGACGTGCTCACCCGGGCCCAAAAAGTGGGTGCGGCGCGCCCCGACATCACGCTGGCCGACATCGTCAACCTCATCTGGTCCAACGGGCGAATGATCGACGCCACCAGCACCACCGCGCCCAACGCATGGCGGCGGCACCTCTACCTCATGCTCGACGCCTACCGGGCTCAGCGGGCACATCCGATCCCCGAGCCGCCGATGACGGAAAAGCAACTCTACGACGCCATGGTCCACCTCAGCACGGCGGACTAGATGGCCGTCCGCAAGCACCTATGGCACACCCGGCGGAGGTGCTGCCCATCCACTGCGGCCTCAGGCTTCGAAACATCGCCCAGTTGCCAGAACTTACCGTTGACGACCTGAAATGCGCCCTGGGCGAGCCGCGAGTCATTCCCCGGAGACTTAAGCGCCCCAAATTCCGAACCCCGGACGTCAAACACCGATCTCCGGGGAGAATGATTTGTCACGTAGCGCGCGGCTTTGGCGCGAGCGTGCTCCGAGGCCGATGAAACGATGCTGCTCATGATGAGTGCTCTCTCTAAGGTTGAATCGACTCTCCGCGGTGGAGGCAGACTGGCTCGTGGAGCCTCGATGCGGCGCATATAACGTTTCACATTCCGCGGATGCCGCGACAGCCATGACCCGGGCGCGACTCCGCCCAATCATCCGGCAATCCGGCACATGCTGCGCCACATCTGGGATCGGGTTCTGAAATTTAGGGGTTGCTCGCGACGCGCGGTGTGGATAGGCTCCGAGCGAGCCAATATGAAACGGTTCAATTGAACGTCAAGGGAGACGCCTGTGATGTCTTGGAGTATCCGCGAGCTCTCACGGCGCACGGTCGTGCCGGCGCTGGCCGCACTGCTCGCCGTCTCACTCGCCGGCACCGGCACCGACACGGTCGCGTTCGCCGAAGTCGAGAGCGGCGAGGTCGCGGTCGGGACGCTGGCCGTGAACCACCTCGAGGACGCGATCGGCATCCCGACGTCGCCGCCGGTCTTCTCCTGGCAGCTCGAGGGGCGCGAACGCGGCATCGTGCAGTCGGCGCGGCAGATCCAGGTCGCGACGTCGGCCGATGGATTCGACGACCCCGACGTGTGGGACAGCGGCCGGGTGGAGGGCCGCGACTCGGTGAACGTGTCCTACGACGGCGAGGCGCTGGAGGCGCAGACGGAGTACCACTGGCGGGTGCGGGC
This sequence comes from Agromyces ramosus, assembly GCF_030817175.1. NCBI lineage: Bacteria > Bacillati > Actinomycetota > Actinomycetes > Micrococcales > Microbacteriaceae > Agromyces > Agromyces ramosus. Next base: position 3,763,646 of record NZ_JAUSYY010000001.1, read on the forward strand.
GTGGGACGGCGCCGGGTCGCCAACCGAGTGGAGCGAGCCGAGCCGCTTCGAGACCGCGCTGGCGGCCGACGCCGCCACGGCCGAGGCGTGGGACGCGGAGTGGATCGGCGGCCCACCCCACGGCACGCTCGGGGTCGAGTGGAGCGATTACACGCTCCGCATGCGCACGAGCAATATCACCGAGGCGCTCGGGATCGTCTTCTACGCCGACTCCACCGTCAGCAACACGTACATGTGGCAGCTGTCGGCGCGGGGCGAACCCACCCTGCGTCCGCACAGCCGGGTCAACGGCAGCTGGGCGCTGCTCGGCGAGGTCCCGATCCCGGGCGAAGCGCTGCCCGGCGGCTTCGCGGGTGAGCACGAGATCACGATCGAGCTCGCGGATGACACGGCGACCACGAGCATCGACGGCCGCGTCATCGACACCCGGCCCATCCCGCTGCGTTCCTCGGGCACGCTCGGGTTCAGGTCGGCGCAGGGCGAGTCGGGCGACGTCGAGGAGTTGACGGTCACCCGGGATGACGAGACGCTCTTCCACACGGACTTCTCCGATGGTGTGAACCCCTTCGCGATCGGCAATGTCAGCGACGGGCGCCTGAGGGTCTCGGGCGTGATCGAGAACGGCGTGTTCACGAGCGAGGACCGGCCGCTTCCGCTCGTCCGCAAGGACTTCGACATCGACAAGCCGATCAGCTCTGCGCGGCTCTACTCGACGGCGCTCGGCGTCTACACCGCCGAGATCAACGGCGCACGTGTCGGCGATCACGAGCTGGCGCCCGGCTGGACCGACTACAGCCAGCTGGTGCAATACCAGGTCTACGACGTCACCGAGCTGTTGCAGCAGGGCCCGAACACGATCGGGGTGAAGCTCGGCACCGGATGGTACGCCGGGCACCTCGCCTGGGTCGGACCGAACCGCTACGGCACCGACCCGGCGTTCCTCGGCCGGCTCGAGATCACCCACGACGACGGGACGACCTCGGTCGTCACATCCGACGGCTCCTGGGCAACCACGCCGGGGCCCATCGTCGACGCCGACATCCTGATGGGTGAGACCTACGACTTCCGTCGTGAGGTCCCCGGGTGGAGCGAACCCGGTTCCGCGAGCGGGTGGTCTGCCGCCAACGTGTTCACCCCCGCCGTCGGCGAGCTGCAGGCCCAGACGGATCCGCCGGTCCGGGTCACCGAGGAACGACCCGTCGAAGCGGTGACCACGCCGACCGACGGCGTCACGATCTACGACCTCGGCCAGAACATGGTCGGATGGGTCCGCGCCCGGCTGACCGGCGCACCCGGCGACGTGCTGACGATCCGCCACGGCGAGGTCCTGAACCCCGACGGCACCCTCTACACCGCCAACCTGCGCAGCGCGCGGGCCACCGAGAAGGTCACGCTCGGCAGCGACGGCACCGTCGAGTACAGCCCGAGTTTCGTCTTCCACGGGTTCCGGTACGTCGAGATCACCGGCCTCGCCTCGCCGCCCGCGGCAGAGGACCTCACCGGCATCGTGGTCGGTACCGACAACCGGCGGACTTCGACCTTCGACACCTCCGACCCGATGCTGAACCAGTTGCAGTCGAATATCGTCTGGGGCGTGCGGGGCAACTTCCTCTCGGTGCCGACCGACACGCCGGCCCGCGACGAGCGGCTGGGCTACTCGGGCGACCTGAACGTCATCGTCGACACCGCGACGTTCAACCACGACGCGTACGCATTCCTCACCAAGTGGCTCCGCGACATGCGGCTCCGGCAGGCTCCGAACGGGGCGCTCCCGGGCGTCGCACCCGGCACCGAGCCGGGCGTCGGCGAGAGCAACGTCTCCGCCGGGTGGGGCGACGCGGCCGTCACCGTCACCCACGCCCTGTGGAAGCAGTACGGCGACACCCAGGTCATCGACGACAACTGGCAGATGATGAACGACCTACTCGGCTTCTGGACGTCCGTCGCGCAATCCGGCATCGTGCCCGAAGGGCACGGCATCGGCGACTGGCTGAACCTCGACGACCCGACCTCCAACTCGCTGATCGCCACCGCGTACTACGCCCACGACGCGGACCTGCTGAGTGAGATGGCACGGGCCACCGGGCGCGACGAGGAGGCGGATTCGCTCAGCGCGCTGTTCGACGAGATCCGCGCCGCCTTCGCCGCCCGGTTCATCGCCGCCGACGGCACCATCGACACCGGCTCGCAGGCGGCATACACGATGTCGGTCGGGATGGGCCTCGTGCCCCAGGACCGCATGGTCGCCGTCGGCGATCGGCTAGTCGAGGCCATCGAGGCCCGTGACTGGCACCTGTCCACGGGATTCCTCGGCACGCCGCACCTGCTGCCGGCGCTCTCAGCGGTCGGACGCGACGACATCGCCTACCGGCTGCTGCTCGAGAAGGAGTACCCGTCATGGCTGTACGAGCTCACGATGGGCGCGACGACGACCTGGGAGCGGTGGGACTCCATCCGGCCCGACGGCTCGTTCCAGGACCCGGGCATGAACTCCTTCAATCACTACGCATACGGCGCGGTCGGCGAGTGGATGTACTCCTCGATCGCCGGCATCACGGCGACCGGGCCCGGATACTCGACCTTCGACGTCGCACCGCGGCCCGGTGGCGGGCTGACCCACGCCGACGTGAGCCACGAGTCCCCCTACGGCGAGGTCCGGTCGTCGTGGAAGCAGCAATCCGGCCACGAGCTCAGCCTCGACGTGACCGTTCCGGCGAACACCACCGCGCTCGTCCACGTCCCCGCAGTCAGTAAGCACGCCGTGCTCGAAGGCGGCGTCGCCGCACACGAGGCGACGGGCGTCGAGTTCGTGCGGATGGAGGACGGAGCCGCGGTCTTCGAAGTCGGTTCGGGTACGTACGCGTTCGAGTCGGATGACGTTCGCGGCCACATCGGCGAGGCGGCGGATGCTGCCGCCTCCGTCCACCGCAACGTCGCCGACCTCGTCGATTCGGGCGACGTGGACCGCAAGCTCGGCAAACGTCTGCTGACGCAGGCGTCCGCGCTCCTCCGCGCCGTCAACTCGAGTCGCGCACACACCGACGACGGCGCGACGGCGGAGGCACTCGACGCAGCGAGGACGGCCGCGGCCACGTCGGCGAAGCTCACGAAGCTGATCGAGGCCACGGCCGCCGACGGCTCGATGGCCACGGGCGACGCCGAGGCACTACTCGCGTCCCTTCACCGGGTCGATGCGGCGCTGTCGGCGATGACGACGCTGCTCCTCGGCGTGTCCGTGTCGCTGGCGTTCGCCGAGGCCGAAGTGGTTCCCGGTTCCACCGCCATCCTGGAGGCGACGATCATCAACACCGGCGACTCGAGCCTGAGTCGTCCGGCCCTGACGCTCGACCTGCCGGCGGGCTGGTCGGCAACACCCGGATCCACCCCGCAGACCGTGGACCCCGGCGCATCGGCGGTGGTACCGCTGATCGTCTCGATCGGCGCCGACGAGCCGATCGCCGACGACGTGGCGCTCGCCGGAGCGGTGACGTACCGCCGGGGCCAGGCCACGATCACCATCCCGGTGACGACGGTGGTCAACGTGGTGTCCCCGGTCGAGATCGTCTCGGTGCAGGCCGATCCGGCGGTGCTCGCGCATGCCGGCGACTCGACGACGGTCACGGTCACGATCCGCAACCGTCGCGCCGCGGCACCGCTGGCCGGCTCCGTGCGGTTCACGGCGCCCGACGGCTGGCGCCTCGATCCGGCGACTGCGCCGTACGCCCTCGCAGCGGGAGCCGAGGGGAGCGTCAGCACTTCAGTGACGGCTCCCGCCGGCGCCGAACTGCCGTCCGGAACCGTCGGGGTCACCGCCGTGTACGGCGACGCCGAGACGCCGGGAGACCACGACCAGGTGCGCGTCACCTCGGAGATGAGGGCGTGGAACTTCGAGACCCCGGGCGACACCGAGGGCTGGGCACCGACGGGCCAGCTCACCGGCTTCACCGTCGCCGACGGTGCACTTCATGCGACATCCACCGGCGGCGATCCGAACATGACCTTCATGGGATCGATGTTCCTGGATGCCTCGGCAGGAGCCGTGGTGGAGATCACGATGACGTCGTCGATCCTGACCCAGGCGCAGCTCTTCTGGGGCACGGCCGCTCAGCCGGGCGCCGCCGAGAGCCGGAGCATCAGGCTCAAGGTCGAGGCGGGCGGGCCGTACGTGTACCGGGTGAGCATCCCGCCGCAGGGCAGTCCACTCACCACGTTGCGGTTCGACCCGCTCACCGCCCCCGGCGATATCCGGATCGAGAGCATCCGGGTGCTCCGCTAGACGTACCGTCTCGGCGAGACTTCCGACGCTGGGGCGATCAATCGGCCGAGATTCTCCATTCGGAGCGTCGATGTTTCCTCGCAGAGGCGTACCCTCGGTTGGCATTTCCGGTGCGGCGGCTGCTCGACGAGGTCATGGTCGGAGGCGACTTCGAGGCGCTTCCGGAACTCGTGGCACCGGAAGAGGTGGAGCCGATGCGGCGCTGGATTGAACCGTTCCGGCGATCCTTTCCGGATATTCACATGAGCTCAGAGCAGGCACTCTTGGTCGCGCGCCTTGCCCGACGCGTCGAAGCGGTGCTCCGGCTCGGCGAAGGCTGCCGAGCCGATGACACCGCGGTTCGCGGATGGCTCCTCCCGCGGCCGGTGTCGCACGACGCGCCGGGCCGGCGATCTGCGCGACCCGGCCTCAGGCGGCCTGCTGTGCGTCGCTCTCGCGCTTGATCGCCGAGATCTCGAACTCGAGCGTGATCTTCTCCGAGACGAGCCAACCGCCCGAGTCGAGCGCCATGTTCCACTCGAGTCCGTATTCACGGCGGTCGATGCGCCGAGTGCCCTCGAATCCGGCACGCAATGCGCCGACAGCGTCGGTCTCCACGCCGGTGAACTCGATCGGGATGGTGATCGGTTTCGTGATGTCGCGAATCGTCAGGTCGCCCGAGACCACGAGGGCGTTGTCGCCGACTTCCTCGATCCTCGTGCTCTTGAAGACGATGTCGGGCCACTTCTCCGCATTGAAGAAGTCGGCGCTGCGCAAGTGGTCGTCGCGTTGCGTGTTGCGGGTGTCGACACTGGCGACCTTGAGCACGATTTCGGCGGTCGACTTGGTCGTGTCCTCGAAATCGACGTGCAGGCTGCCGGTTACGTCGTTAAAGGCACCGCGAACATTCGCCACCATGGCGTGTTTGGCCGAGAAGCCGATGCGAGTGTGGGAGGGGTCGAGGTCCCAGTCGCCGCTCAGGTGTGGTCGGTTGTCGGTCATGATCTCCCCACGGGTCGTTGCACGAACCAAAGCAGTCTCTCATCCCCGCACTGGCCGAATGCTCCACGGTGCCTGTGGCCGTCATCGTCCGTGATCGCGTTGCCCTGTCACTGGCGTTGGCGTTGGCGTGGCATCTCGTCGGTTGCCGCCGGAAGGAACCCACGGCCGATCCAGGTGGCCACGCGCTCGATCGAGACGGATGCCGCGGGCTCGTCTGGCCTGTTCAGGTGCCCGTGCGCGGTGCGGGCCTCCATGACGAGCTCGAGTGGCACGCCGGCTTCGACGAGCGTCGCGGCGAACACCTCACCTGACACGCGAAGCTCGTCGATCTCGCTGTTGATCATGAGCACTGGCGGGAAACCCGCGAGGTCGGACGCGGCGGCTTCACCCGGCACCACCGAGAGCGGTGCGTCGTCGACGGGTTTCCCGAAGTATCCCTCGTACATCGAGCGCACGCGGGCGGGCCCCGAGCGGTCGACCTCGGGGTTCGCGTCGAGGAGTGCTCGCAGCGCGGCATCCGGTGGCGGCTGCTCGGCGAGGAGAGTCGGGTAGGCGAGGAAGACGCCCCCGGGCAGTTGTCGTGGTCGCGTCTCGTCGGCGAGCATGCGCAGCACGGCACCTGTCACGAGGTTGCCGCCCGCACTCGCGCCGCCGATCGCGAGGCGCGCGGGGTCGATGCCGAGCTCGTCGACGTGTTCGAGCGTCCAGTGCCACGCCGTGAGGATGTCATCGGATGGCACGGGGTAGTGGAACCCGCCACCCGCGTGGCGATAGTCGACCGTGATGACCGAGATGCCGCGTTCGGAGAGCGCGCGTGCGACCCAGTCCGCCTCGGGCATATCGAGGTCGCCACCCGCGAATCCGCCACCGTGTGCCCATACGAGCGTCGGCTCACCTGCCGGGTATACCCGCACGAGTCCGTCTGCCGCGCCGAATGATTCACTCACTCGACACCCGCACTGAGCTGCGACGACCTCAGCCGCACCGACCCGCCGGCCTTGTACGGGCGCGTCACGGTGATCCCACTGCCCGTCAGCGTGATCTTGTCGCGCGTGACGAGCAGTTCGAGCCTCTTGCCATGCCAGTGGAGGTTTCTCACCCCGACGCGCGTCAATGTCGATGGCAGGTTCGGCGTGATCACCAATGCATCCGGTTCGGCTTCGACTCCGACGAAGGCGTACATGAAGCTGGCAGGCGCCAGTCCACTCTCGGGGAATGGAATGTCCGTGCCGACCGACGTGCTCTTCGTACCGCTGTCGACTGTGCTCTCGCCGCGGAACAGTGGAGTGCCGCCGGAGATATGGTCGGGTTCGTTCCAGCGATCGAGGATCGCGGTCAATCGTGCCCACGCGTCATCAGCGGATTGGTATCGGGCGCGTGCCATGACGTCGAAACCCGAGGTGTAGAGGATCGCCCCGCCGTCTTGCACCTGATGCTCCCACGGCACTGTGAGGTTTTCGAGGAAGAACCAGTAGCTGTTTCGGCGCGTGGTCGACCTCGGCGCGAACACCCACCTCGAGTAGATGTCCGCCGGGCCTTCGTAATGCTCACCCAGTGCCGCCAGGAATCGCGACCTGGCATCCGCGGCTGGGAGCCCGTCGGAGTACGCCTGTGCTCCCGGCACTGCGTTCATCGACGACCACCAGGCGAGTGAGCCTGTCACGTCGGAAACCTCTAGGTAGTACACGCCCGGTTGCTGCTTCGGAAGGTCGATGTGTGCCACCCCACCGTCGTCCCAGTTGCTGAACTGCCGATCTGCGACCTTGACCGGCGATGCTCCGTCGGGCAGACCCTGGTACAGGGTCATCGTGAATGCGGCACCGCGTTCGCCGTAGGTCGGGAATCGCGCTGCGACGCTCGTGAAGGCGGCATTGGCCGTGAAGCTCTGCCCGAGAGTGTGCCCGGGCTGGACCTTCGGAGCCAAGCCGCCGCCTTCCATGAGCACGACGGAGTTCTGCAGTTCGGTGTGGCCGTGGTCGAGCCAGTCGAAGATTCGAGCGGCCTGGGCGTCAGAGGGGAGCCCGAACGACGCGGCCTCGAGGTTCACGTAGGTCGCGCCGTAGTCGTGGACGACGCCGTCGATGTCGATGGATTGGATGTACCTGCCGTCTGCGTCATTCCAGAAGAGCTCGTTGTAGCGCTCCGCCACAACCGAGCGGAGCGCTCGCAGTTGCTTCGCCCGCTTCTTGTCGCCGACGAACTCCTCGAGTTGTGCCATCGCCTCGAGGGAGCCGTAGAAGTAGGCGTTGGCGTACGCGTCGAGGTGACCGTGCGACATGATGTCCCAGTAGTTCGAGGGCACCGCTCCGTCTCGTCCGCTGTGGTCGGGCGAGGTGATCGTGATGACGCCGGTGCTGCCGCCGAGCGAGTCCAGGTAGAACGCCATCGCCTTCCGTGTGCGCGGCAGCATCGTCGTGAGGAATGCGGAGTCGCCGGTCCAGGAGAAGTAGCGCCATGCGGCGAGGATGTACATCGCGTTCGAGGTGAAGTGCCTGCTGTCGTAGAGCTTCGGGTCGGGAAACGGCCAGCCCTGCGAATCCGGCCACGACCAGACGTACCCGTCGTCGTCGAGTTTGGTGTTCAGCAGGCTCGCCGACTGCTCTGACCTGCCCACGGTGCCGGTCCAGTCGAGGATGCGCCCCTCCCAGTCGGCCCAATCGGCGGCATGGCCGCTGAATCGAAAACTGAGTGCTCGTTCCCAATAGAACGTTGAGAGCTGTGTCGCCCTGAGTTCGTCGGAGGCGGTGAATACGGGGAAGACGTCGGGCAATTCGTCGGAGTGGGGGAGTACGTCGACGACGATCGTGCGCGAGATCACGGGTGCCGGGTCGGTGCTGCCCGTGTTCAGCGACAGCGTCATCGAGTCGGCCGCCATCGCGCCGTCGAGGATCGGCTGAGGCGCCGTGAACCGCAGGTCGTAGGGGCCGGTCCCGGTTGCCCCGATCCACTTCGTGCCGAGCACCGGGTTCGTCCAGGCGGTACGGCGCTTCAACTGCTGCGACGGGATGTAATAGCCGTCGTCGCCGATGAAGCGACTGAACAAGACTCCGTCCGCGCCATCGATCGAGTACCCGTCCTTGACCCATGAGGTGTTCAGCGTCAATCCGAGGTCGGCACGCGCATCGCCCTGCCAGTGCAGCTCGTACGACATCTGCAGCGTTGGCCCGCTGAGGTCGAACTCCCACGTGGCGACTCCATCGACGTTGTAGCCGACGACGTCGATCGTCATCGTGCGTCCGGTGAGCTGGTGGCGATCGGCGTATGCCGCACCCCCGACGTCGACCGTTGTACTGCCGCTCTGCGCCCACCAGCCCGGCGTGCCAGCGGCATGGGATGCTTCCAGGTAGTAGAGGCCGGCCGGCTGCGCGGGCACATCGACGTACGCCCACCCATTGTCCTGAACCGGAGCCACCTCGCGACTGCCGATCTCCGTCAGACCGTTCGCCGGGGTGCCCGAATAGAGGGTGAGCTTCATCGATGCGTTCGGGTCGCTCCACGTCGGGAATTGACCCCCCACGCGCGTGAAGCGATTCGCGGTTGCGGTGAAGGCCTGGCCGAGCGTTTGACCCGGATTGAGCGGAACCGGTGCGTTGAGCTGCGCCTGTCGGAGATTCTGCGCGGACGGGATCTGGATGCCGGCAAGGCTCAGTTTCGTCGTCGTCGTCGTCCAGGTGACTCCGTCGTTGAAACGGGCGTCATAGAAGTCCGACTCACCGAGGAACACCGAGCTGAACGCGGTGGGTTCGTACCGGCCGCCGCCCGTCGGGTCGCACGCCACCCGGGTCAGCTTGCCGTATGCGCCCGAGAGGCTGACGAATCCGTTCTCCAACAGGTAGGTGGCTTCCTCCGACGCGGCAGCAGCCGCGCCCGGCGCCCGCCCCGCGAGGGCGCCAGCCGCGGCCGCAAGTCCCGCTCCCTTGAGGAACGAGCGTCGGCTCGCGGTGATGCGATTGTTGATCATGCTCATCGGTTAGCTCCATTGCTCGATGTCGGTCTTGGCGTGTTGGGTGGCTGACGAGACGCTGCATCGTTCACACGGTGGACGTGCCTGCAGCAGCGACACCGCTTCCGGGTTGGGGCAGCGGTGGCGTTTGGTTGATGGTCACAACCCGCATGAAACGTTTCATGAAGCCTATTCATGATGACCACGCCTGTCAACCACGTTGAGCCCCAGACGCAGCCTGACAGAGCGCCGCCGCCATGGTGTGCTCGCGAGTCGGGCGGTGCTCGATTGAAAAGTTTCAGTCATGAGTTGGAAGTGGGCAGGCGCCGGGGTCGTGGACTCGTAGGATGGGGTCAGTCGAGCGATCGGAGGAGCGATGAGCAGGTCAGTCGGCATCCGTGAGGTCGCCGAGGCGGCTCGTGTGTCGGTTGGCACCGTCTCCAACGTGCTCAACAAGCCCGATCGAGTCTCACCGTCGACGCTCGCACGCGTGCAAGGGGTCATTGACGACCTCGGCTTCGTTCGCAACGACTTGGCGCGACAGCTCAAGATGGGAGCCGGCACGACGCTCGGCATGATCGTGCTCAACGTGGCCAACCCCTTCTTCGCTGACCTCGCGCACGCGTGCGAAGCGGCCGGCGAGCGGGCCGGGCAAACGGTCGTCCTCGGTTCGAGTGATCAGCTCGAGGCTCGCGAGGAGCGCTACCTCGACGTCTTCGAGGAGCAGCGCGTTCGGGGCATGATCGTGGCGCCACTCGACGGCATCACGAGGCGCATGCGCCAGCTCCGTACGCGCGGTATGCCGCTCGTACTCTTCGACATTCACGCCGATCGCGAGTTCTGCTCCGTCACCCTCGACGGCCGGGCCGGGGGCGAGCTCGTCGCGCGGCACCTGATCGAGTCCGGGCGCCGTCACATCGCCTTCCTCGGTGGTCCGCTCCACCAGGTCGAGGATCGATGGCTCGGAGCGCAACGGGTCTGTGCCGAGCACCAGGGCGTGCGCCTCACCCACGTCGACACCGCCGATCAAACCATTGCCGAAGGTCGGGCCGCCGGTGCGATCATCGAGGCGATGCCGGAGAACGAGCGTCCAGACGCCGTGTTCGCGGCGAATGACCTGCTGGCGCTCGGCGTGCTGCAGGCGCTCGTGCTCTCCGAACGCATCCGCGTACCGCACGACGTCGCGATCGTCGGGTACGACGACATCGATTACGCAGAATCCGCAGTCGTTCCGCTCAGCACCGTGCGTCAGTCCACCGAGCTCCTCGCCGAGCATGCCGTGCGACTGGTGCTCGACGAGGCGAATGACCCAGAGCATCAGCACGAGCAATTGAAGCTCGCGCCCGAGCTCATCGTGCGCGAGAGCTCCGCGGCGCGCTGACCGAAGCTTGACAGCTCTGCGGGGCGGCCCCATCATGGCAGCACAGTGAAACCTTTCATTTCTGCAATTCCGGCCTGACGGACGCGAGCCGCAGTGCTCGACTCCCACGCTGGTCCCATTCTCGGAGTTGTTGTGCACATCCGCGCAAGTCACCCCATCCGTTCCGTAGGCAGCCTGCTTCGCCCATATCGGGGCAGAGTACTCTCGGCGGCGTTGTTCCACGTGGTCCAGGACAGCCCGCTGTGGCTCGTCCCCGTCTTCACGGCACAGATCATCGACACCGTCGTGGCGGGCGCGGATTTCGGCAGGCTCTGGCTCCTCGTCGCGCTCACCGTGCTGGTGCTGTCGGTGCACTACCCGAACCACATCTGGTACGTGCGCATGTACAGCACCGCTTACCGTTCCGTCGCCGCCGACCTGCGAAACGCATTGACCGCGCACCTGCAAGGCCTCTCCATCGGATTCCACACCCGCAAGAGCGCATCCGTCATCCAGACCAAGATCGTTCGCGACGTCGAGAACGTGGAACTGCTCCTGCAGCAGGTGTTCCCGGTGGTCCTGATCTCGCTGAGCATTCTCGTCGGTTCGATCACTGTGACGGCGATGCAGGCACCCGCCTTCCTGCTGGTGTTCGCACTCACGGTTCCCATCGCGGCCGGACTCGTGGCTGGAATGCGCCGCCGTGCCGCCCGCCGCAACGAGGCCTTCCGTCGAGAGATGGAAGACCTCTCCGCTCGAGTCGGCGAGATGGCCACGCTCATCCCGATCACCCGCGCGCACGGGCTCGAGCACACCGCCTCGACACGTGTGGCGGAGACGGCCGAGAGCGTCAAACGCGCGGGCCTCGCACTCGACCGACTGAACTCTCGGTTCGAGACCACCTCGTGGGTCTCGTTCAATGTGCTCTCCACACTGTGCATCGGCTCAGCCGGATGGGCGGCGATGTCGGGCCTCGCGCCGATCACCGCAGGACAGGTGGTGCTGCTCGGCACCTACTTCGCGACACTGACGAGCGCGACCACTCAACTCGTGGGGCTCACGCCGATCATCTCTCGCGGCGTCGAGTCGATCAATTCGATCGCCGAGGTACTCGAAGACGCTGATCTCGAGCGCAATGCGGGCAAGACCGTGGTCGACCGCGTGGTCGGCCAGATCACCTTCGACCAGGTCGGCTACTCCTTTGCGGATGCCCCGCGGCCGGCGATCGACCACATCGACCTCGACATCCAGCCGGGGGAGACCGTGGCCTTCGTCGGGGCCTCGGGCTCGGGCAAGTCTACGACGATCAACCTCGTGCTCGGATTCATCCGCCCCACCGTTGGCCGAGTCCTGCTCGACGGGCGCGACATGGAACGTCTCGACCTGCGCACGTATCGCCGCTTCGTCTCGGTGGTGCCGCAGGAATCGGTGCTGTTCGAGGGCAGCATCCGGGAGAACATCACGTACGGACTCTCCGACGTGCCCGAAGAGCGTGTGCGCCGTGCCTTAGTCGACGCGAACGCGGCCGAGATCGTGGATGCGTTGCCAGACGGCCTCGACACGATGGTGGGTCAGCGTGGTGCGCGTCTCTCGGGAGGGCAGCGGCAGCGTCTCGCGATTGCGCGGGCGCTCATCCGCGATCCCCGCATCCTCCTGCTCGACGAGGCGACGAGCGCGCTCGACAGTGCATCCGAGGCAAAGGTCAAGAGCGCACTCGACACGCTCATGCGCGGTCGCACGTCCCTCGTGGTCGCGCATCGCCTCTCGACGATTCGCGGCGCCGATCGCATCGTGGTGATGGACCACGGCCGCATCGTCGAGGTCGGCGACCACGATGCCCTCCTCGCCACGGGCGGCGCGTACGCACGCCTGCACGCCGCGCAGCTCCAGTGAGCGCCCAGCACGATCGTCCGGGTCACGGCCAGGTTCGCCGAGCCCGGGAGAACCCGATGCGACCGAGGTGGAATGCGGCGGGAAGGCGCGGCGATGTCGTGCCGGCGGCATCCATTGGCGCTGCCGCATCCAGATAGGTGAGCCCGGCCTCGATCGCGACCACCGCGCCGGCGCCGGCCCAGCCCGCGACGTCGAGGGTCGTCCGTACCCAGCCGGCGGGCCACAGCCGCTGATTGGTCTCGAGCCGGCTGCCATCGACCGAGACGAGCCGGAGCTCGGTCTCGAGCCGTCGTGTGGAATTGTCGAGACACAGGTCGAACATCGCGAAGACGAACTGGGCGTGCGAGAGATCGAGGGGGCGGGGGAGCTCGATGCGAATGAGCGGGCCGGTCGGCTCGTCGGGGTCGGTGCCGGTCACCCGCAGGATCGGCCCCTCGAGCTGAGCGTGCGGCACCGGCATGCAGCGCACGCCGTTCTCGAGCACGGCGATCGAAGCCGTCGAGCCGGCGGCCACGAACCGCCGATCGACGACCGCAGATCGCAGCAGAAGCGCGTCGCCGTCGACGACATCGGTCGAACGGGGTGCCGTCGCAGGAGCCTGCCACGGCGGCTCGTGGCCCGGCAGCACTCGAACGGGAACCGCCACGTCTGCCAGGAATCGATGACGGCCGGGCCCGGCGCTCTGTTCCGGCACCCCGGGGAGTCGCACGACGGCCTCCGCGCCGACCGGAACAGTCACCTCGAGCTCGAGCCGTGTGCCGAGGCGGCGCAGCCGCACCTCGACCCGTCCGCGCACCGTCTGCGCCTCGAGATCGAGCGCCGTGAGGCCGTCGACGATGCTCGGTTCGACGATGAACCGCGAGTACCCGCCCGCGATCGGCCGAACGCCGGCGAGGAACTGCCAGGCCCACCCGGCGAACGGGCCCCCGAGACCGATGTGGTCAAGTGAACCGGTGCCGGTGTTCTCGGGGTCGATCCACCAGCACTCCCAGAACGTGCCGGGTCCGTGGTCGAGCATCGCGCCGATCCCGGGTTCGGCGGGCTGATGCAGGGCATCGAAGAGCGCCTGGGACCGCCCGCGATGGGCCAGGGAGCGTACAACCGTGCGAGTGGTGGCGAATCCCGACGAGACTCGATTCCCCCGGGCGCGAATGTCGCGTTCAAGCTGTTCGACGGCGACGGCGGTCTCTGCCGCCGTCAGCCAGCCGCTCTCGAGGGCTACCGCGAGCGAACCCTGGGATCCACTTCCCACCGACAGGCGACCTTCACCCGAATCGACGAAACTCGCTCGCGCCGCGCGCCGCAGCGTGTCGGCCTGCGCACGACGTTCGGCGGCGGCATCCGTCGCCCCGATGAGTTCTTCGAAGTCTGCGAGCACCCGGAGTGCATCGAGTGCTGCGGCCGTATGGTGCAACTCGGGCGGAGTCTGCTCGAGCGCGAGCCAATCGTGGCCGTAGCTGATGGGGGAGCGGCCGATGGTTCCGTCGTCGCTCGCGCAGGAGAGTTGGAAGTCGACCCAGCCGCGCAGGGCCGGCATCGTGTCGAGCACGACCTCGAGGTCGCCGTAATGCAGCCAGTGCCCCTCGAGCACCCGCTGGAGGGCCGCGCCCCACACGGGGTCCGGTTCGATCCGCTCGGCGCGCACGTCGGGCGCGATCGCGGGAATCGCCCCGTCAGCCTGTTGGCTCGTACGCAGGTCGCCCAGCCACTTCGTGAAGAACGCCTGCATGTCGAACGCCGAGAAGTCGAACTCGTTGGCGCTCGCCGTGTCACCGGTCCAGCCGGATTGTTCGCGAGTGGGGCAGTCCTCGGGAATGCCGTGAACATTGTTGAGCAGCGTGCGTCGTCCGCGCGCGACGAGCGTGTTGACGACGGGCGCATCGGTCGTCAGTGCGCCCGAGGGTCGGAGGTCGCTGTGCAGCACGTGCACCTCCACGCGGACCCGTACTTCGACGGGGAGCCCGGTCACCTCGAGGTAGCGGAACCCGTGGTAGCAGAACCACGGTTCGAGCACGTGGCTCGGGTCCGTCCGGTCGCCCGCGGCGCCGATCGTATACCGGAGGGCCTGCCGCACGCGCCCGTGGTCGAATGGCATCGTGAGGTTGGTGGTATCGAGCCGGCCGTCGTCGTCGACGTGTTCACCGTGCACGACCTGGATGACGGTGCCGACGGGGAGTGCGCCGTCGACCACGAGGCGGCTCCGACCGGCCACGTTCACGCCGACGTCGTACTGTCGCACCACGGGGTCGTGCATGGCGACCTGCGAGGGCGTGAGCACCTCGACGACGTGCAACGGGGGACCCGGATCGGGGAGCACACGCACGGGCGGCGGGGCGAAGTCACCCGCCCCGTCGGTGGGGTCGAGGACGACGATGGATGCCGCTCCGAACGCGACAGGTCGGCCCCGGTTCCTGGGCCTCGAGGTAGAACGGTTCCTCGATGGTGACGGGCCCGGCACCCGCGAACATGCCCTCGCCGGTTCCGTGGAACGTTCGCGAGCCGTCGGCGTGCTCGACCACCAGCGTGGCGAGCACGCGTGGGTCGAGGCCGGTGCGTGCCCACTCACCGCGCGCGACGGTGAGGTCGAGTTCGTTGCTGCCGACCCGGAGGAGGTCGGTCACGTCGTAGCTCCGAAAGAGTGCACGGTCGGCATCGGTGCGTGACGGGTCGCTCGCCGTGGCATTGACCGGGGTGCCGTTGACGCCGGCACGTACGAGCCCTTGGGCGGTCAGGTGCAGGCGAGCTCGCGGTGCAGCGTCGACGAGATCGAACCGACGACGCAGCACCTGGAGCGGCGGTGATGTGATCCAGCTCGCGCCGCCCCAATCGGCAAGCGTGTGCGGACCCGTTTCGAGCGGCACGGGCGGCGCCCAGTCCGACCACTCGTCGTTCTCGTCGCGGGTTCGCACCGTGAAGGAGTGGTGCGAGTTCGCGCGGAGGTCGACCGTGAGCTGCACCCATGGGTCGGCGCTCTCGACGAGCCCGCTCGTCCACGCGGCCGTGCCGGATTCGTCGAGCACGACCGCCGTGAACGCGGTCTGCGCCTGGCCGTCGTGCTCGAGCGGGACGTTCCACGACAGCCGCGGGCGGGGACTGGTCGCGAGCGCGATGAAACGGTCTGTACGCATCGTTGTTCGCGCGTCGACCCGCAGATGCTCGGGTGCCGAGCCGGAGCCACGGCGTTGACGTGCCGCGTCTGATGCATCACGGCCCCGCCGCTCGTTCACTGGCACAGCACTGCCCGATTCAGAAAGCATATTGAAACGTATCATACCTCGCGAGGTAGGCTCGACTCATTTCCCGAGGGCCCGCTTGCCTCTGCTGGTAGCCCGTCGATGAAACGTTTGCATTACGGGTCTTGACATTCGGGGAAGACTGACGTTTCATGAAGTGAAAGGTTTCAACAACGGCGTTCTCCCCAAGTCTGCGCCGTCGATTCTCCTGCATCACTCACACATAGGAAGGGAATGACGGACAATGACGTCACGTCCTACACGCAGCCGTCGTCTGACGGTGGCCGCCGCAGCAGTCGCGGTGTTGCCGCTTCTTGCGGCGTGCGGCAGTTCGAATGCCACCGGCGCAGCCGGAGAGGTCGAGGGCAGCACCATCGTCCTCACCACCGTCACGGGCCTCCAGCCCCAGTTTCAGGAGTACGCCGACGCGTACATGGAGTCGTTTCCCGACCGCACGGTCGAGGTTCGCAGCACCACCGACGACGCCGCCGAGTACGCGCAGCAACTCGCCACTGCTCGGCTCAGCGGTGAGGTGCCGGATGTCTTCTTCAACGTCGACTTCCTCGCCGACACGCTCGCGAAGAACAACGTCACGCTCGATCTTGCACCGGGCATCGACGAGGGCAAGCTCGGCGACCTCACGATCGATGACTTCCTGCCGCAGTTCGTGGGACAGTATCGACCGCTCGATGACCCCGACCAGGTGACCGGTCTGCCGGTGAGCGCCGATTCGGTCGGCCTGTACTACAACAAGTCGGCCTTCGAACAAGCGGGCGTCGACGAATTCCCCGAGGCGGACTGGACCTGGGACGACATGTACCGCGTCGCGGACGAGATCCAGACGAATACGGGTGGTGCCGTCACAGGACTTGCGGCTCCGCTCGGCGATGGCACGCCGCAGATCGTCTACGGCCCCGTCATCCAGGCATACGGCGGCTACGTGTACGACGCCGAGACCGGCACATCGGGCATCGGGCAGCCGGAGGCGATCGAAGCATGGACGACGCTGCTCGCTCCGTATGGCACCGCATCCGGTGAGTACACGGCGACCGCCGACGACCCGACGCTGAAGTTCAGCTCCGGCAATGTGGCGATGGCCATCGCGTCGCGGGGAGCAGTTCCGCAGACGAAGACCGCGATGGGTGACGCCGATTGGGATGTGCAGGTGCTCCCGACCATCGACGGCAACTCGACCGCCGGCGGCGGCTCCTACGGTCTCTCGATCGCCCAGACGAGCGAGAACCAGGATGCCGCGTGGGCGTTCCTCGCCTGGTTCTACGACACGGACGCCGGCATGAAGGTCGCCCAGGAGGTGGGCGGCGTCATCCCGCCGACCGATGACGGCATCGACAACGGCACCTGGAAGGACGGGACGCCTCCGCCCGTCAACATCGCCATCTTCGGCGAGTCGGCGCGCACCGCCGTGCTGCTCACCCAGATGCCGGGCGCGAGCGCGAGCGTCATGTCCGAGGCGACCAAGAAGGCGACGCAGCAGGTACTGCTCGAGGGCCGCGACATCACCGAGGCCTTCCAGGAGGCCGAGGCGACCGTCAACGACGCCATCGCCAAGGAATCCGAGTAGGTCGAGTATCGGGTGCGGGAACACGCGTTCCCGCACCCGACTCCATTCGAAGGAACCATCCGTGACAGCAACACCACTGACGGAGACGCCGCTGCCCCGCGCGGAGGCGCTTCGTCCGCCAGAGCCGGCCGAGCATCCGTCGGGTCGCAGGAACCGACGGGTCGATGCGCTCACCGCGACACTCTTCGTCTCACCCGCGATGCTCGCGTTCTTCGTGTTCGTGATCATCCCGGCGATCGGCGGCCTCGTGCTCGCCTTCTTCGAATGGGACCTCTTCGGCGTACCGGTCTTCGTCGGCCTCGACAACATCACCCGGATGTTCGTCGATCCCGACATGTGGCAGGCGCTCGGCGTGACAGCGCTCTTCGTCATCATGGGCGTCATCCCGACGATCATCGTCGGGTTCGTCCTCGCCGTCGTCGTGAACAGCAACATGCCGGGTGTCGCAGCGTGGCGCGTGCTCTACTTCACGCCGATGATCGCGTCCGCGGCGGTCGCGGCCATCATCTGGGTGAACCTGTACAACGGACGCAGCGGCCTCGTGAACCAGTTCCTCGCGTTGTTCGGCATCGACGGCCCCAACTGGCTCTCCGATCCGACGTGGGCCAGGCCCGCGCTCGTGATCATGATGATCTGGGGAGCGCTGCCGATCGTCATCATCCTCTACCTCGCCGGTCTGCAGCGTGTTCCCGAGGACATCTACGCCGCGTCGTCGCTCGACGGCGCCGGCAAGTGGCGGCAGCTCTGGAGCATGACCTGGCCGAACGTCTGGAGCACGACACTGCTCGTCGCCGTGCTGCAAGCCGTCGGCTTCATCAGCGGATCATTCGAGATCGCCCTCATCATGACCGATGGCGGGCCGCTCGGCACGACCCAATCGCTCGCGCTGTACTCGTACAAGGTCGCGTTCGCCGAGCGCGACATCGGGTACGGAAGTGCACTCTCGCTCTTCCAACTCGTGCTACTCATCGTCATCGTGGTGGTCGCGAGAATCATCACCCGCCTGCGAAAGGAGCGCAGCTGATGCATCCGCGTCTCTACAACACGCTCCGCTACGCGCTCATCGTGGTCTGCGGTCTCGTCCTGGCGGTGCCGCTGCTGTTCATGGTGTCGGGCTCGCTCAAGTCCGCTCAGGAGATCAACGCCTTCCCGCAACCGCTGCTTCCCGAGACGCCGATCTGGCAGAACTTCGCCGACGCGTGGAATTACCTCACCCCCCAGGTGATCGGCAACACGTTCATCTTCAGCCTGGGCATCGTGGGACTCCAGCTCCTCATCTCGCTGCCGGCCGCGTTCGCCCTCGCGAAGATCCCATTCAAATGGACTGCCGTGATCCTCACCACGCTCGTCGTGCCGATGTTCGTGCCCGCCAATCTCACGCTCATCCCGCTCTTCGTCGTGACGTTCCAGCTCGGCTGGCTCAACTCGTTCGCCGGCCTGATCATCCCGATGGCGGCGCAGTGCGCGTTCGCGATCCTGCTGTTCCGCCAGTTCTTCGTGACCCTCCCGCCCGGACTCATCGAGGCGGCCCGCATCGACGGCGCGGGGTGGCCGCGCGTCTTCACCTCGATCGCGCTGCCCTTGGCCAAGCCGGCGCTCGCCACGTTCTGCTCGATCAGCTTCCTGACGGCGTGGAACATGTACATCTGGCCATTGGTCGTGGCGCCGAATCCCGCACAGCGAGTGATCAACGTGGCGCTCGCACCCCTCGCCGGCGGTGAGAACTCGGTCATCTCACCGGCGATCGGGCTGGCGGGTGCCGTGATCGCGATGGTCCCGGTGCTGATCGTCTTCATCGTGCTCCAGAAGTGGTACATCAAGGGCGTCGTGGGAACCGGGCTCGAGTAGATGACGATGCAGAAACCGGTGCTGCCGAACGGCGGCGCCGAGCCCGCCGCCGCCTCGTCGGCCATCGCGACGGTCGCGCGCGTCTCGCGACTCCGGGTCGAGCAGGCCGAGCCCGGGGCGGCCCTCGGCACTGGGACGCCGCGGCTGTCCTGGGTGCTCGAGACACGCGACCGCGATTGGCGGTCGGACCGCTACGAGATCGAGTTCCAGGATTCGTCGGGCGCGGCATCCGTCGCCGTCGTCTCGAGCGGCGAGAGCGTGCTCGTCGACTGGCCGCTCGCCCCACTCGAATCGCGGCGGCACGGCCGCGTTCGCGTGCGCGTGGGATCAGGCGCCAGGTGGACCGAGTGGAGCGACGCCGAAGCGCTCGAAGTCGGGCTGCTCGAGACGGACGACTGGTCGGCGTCATTCGTGAGCCCGGTCTCCTTCGGCGGGCTTGATGACGCGGCGCCACTCGTCTTCACCGAGTTCACGCTCGACGCCCTGCCGGTGCGCGCCCGCCTCTACGCGACCGCGCACGGCGTCTACGAGGCCTCGCTGAACGGTGCACGCATCGGCGATGACGTGCTCGCGCCCGGCTGGACCGCGTACGAGCACCGCCTGCGTTACCAGGCATACGACGTGCTCGCCCATCTCCGCAGGGGCGCGAACACCATCAGCGCTCTGCTCGGCAACGGTTGGTACCGCGGCCAGCTCGTCTGGCCCGGCAACCGTTCGAGCTACGGCGACCGACTCGCGTTGCTCGCGCAGCTCGAGCTCGAGTTCGCCGACGGCTCGCGACGCGTCATCGCAACGGATGCCTCGTGGCGGGCGAGCCCGAGCGGCATCCTCTTCGACGACCTGTACGACGGTGAGCGGCGCGACCTGCGCGTTCCGAACGCGCCCGACCGCGCGTCGAGCGAGCCGGTCGAGGTCGTGCCCGGTGATCACGCGCGACTCGTCGCCCGCCGCAGCCCTGCCGTGCGCGTGACCGAGCGAGTGCCGACCGCCGAGATGTCGGTTTCGCCGTCGGGGGCGACGATCGTTGACTTCGGGCAGAACCTCGTCGGCTGGGTCGAGCTCGTGGTGCGCGGTGGTCGTGCCGGCGACGAGGTTACGGTGCGCCATGCCGAGGTGCTCGAGGCGGGTGAGCTCGCACTGCGCCCGCTCCGGAGCGCCAAGGTGACGGCGACGTACGTGCTGAGCGGGGCCGACGTCGAGGTGCTGCACCCGACGTTCACCTTCAACGGCTTCCGCTATGCCGAGATCACGGGTGCGCCTCACATCGCGCTTGGAGATGTGACGGCGCTCGTGCTCGGCTCGGATCTGCGTCGCACCGGGTGGTTCGAGAGTTCCGACCCGCTCGTCGACCGATTGCACGAGAACGTGGTCTGGGGCATGCGCGGCAACTTCCTCGATCTTCCGACCGACTGCCCCCAACGGGACGAGCGGCTCGGATGGACCGGCGACATCCAGGTGTTCGCACCCACCGCCGCAACGCTTTTCGACACCTCGGGGTTCCTTGCGGGCTGGCTCGAGGACCTCGCAGCCGAGCAGCGACCCGACGGGGGAGTGCCGTACGTCATCCCGGACGTGCTGCGCGAGGAGGACCCGGCGGCCGCGGGATGGAGCGACGCCGCCACGATCGTGCCGTCGGCGCTGTTCCTCTCGTATGCCGATCGCGACGTGCTCGAGCGGCAATATCCCTCGATGCGTGCCTGGGTCGACAAGGTGACGAGCCTCGCTGGTGACGACCATCTCTGGAACAGCGGTTTCCAGTTCGGCGACTGGCTCGATCCAACGGCACCGCCTGAGGAGCCAGCGAAGGCAGCAGCCGATCCCTACGTCGTCGCGACCGCCTACTCTGCGCGCTCGGCCGGTCTGCTCGCGACCGCGGCAGCGACGCTCGGCCATGCCGAAGACGCCAGGCGATACGGTGCGCTCGCCGACCAGATCGTGATCGCCTTCAATCACGAATACGTCACCCCAGGGGGGCGTGTGCTGAGCGATTGCCAGACGGTCTACGCGCTGGCCCTGTGCTGGGATCTCATCGTCGATGACGCCGCACGCCGTGCCGCAGGCGATCGGCTGGTGGAGCTCGTGATCGCCGCCGACCACCGGGTCGCCACCGGATTCGTCGGCACGCCGCTCATCCTCGATGCGCTCTGCCTGGCCGGCCGGCCGGATGTCGCCCACCGGATGCTGCTCGAGACCACGTCGCCGTCGTGGTTGTACGCCGTCACGATGGGGGCAACCACCATCTGGGAACGTTGGGACTCGATGCTGCCCGACGGCACGGTGAACCCTGGCACGATGACCTCGTTCAACCACTACGCATACGGGGCCGTTGCCGACTGGCTCCACCGTTGTGTCGGGGGCCTGGCCGCGGCGGCGCCCGGGTGGAAGCGCGTCACGGTTCGGCCGCTCGTGACCGGCCAGCTCACGCACGCGCGGACCGCCGTCGACTCGCCGTACGGTCGCATCGAGAGCTCGTGGCGGCTCGACCACGGGCGCGTGCTGCTCGAGGTGGAGGTGCCCTACGCAGTCACGGCAGACGTGTGGGTACCGGGAGCGGATGCCCCGGTGACCGTCGGTCTCGGCAGACATCGCTTCGACGGCACGGCCGGCTTGTGAAGAGTCCCCGGTCGGTGACCTCGTTCGCTGCGCTTCGATACTCACTCCATCAACGACGATTGGAACACCTTGCGCTTCACGACCTCGTTCTTCACGCAGCCGCTCGTTTCGGCCGTGCTCGCATTCACGCTCATGGTCGGGCTCATTCTGGTCGGTGTCCCCGCGCCAGCAGGGGCGACCTCGCTCGCCTCGGCGGACGGCCGGGTCGTCTCTGCGGGTCAAGCGGCTGACCCTGTTGCGGAGGTGGGTGACGACTGGTTCACGTCGTGGGCGCAATCGCAGGATCGGCGGTCCGGCATCACGTTCAAGGAACAGACCTTCCGCATGATCACGCATCTGAGCCAGGGCGGTGACGCACTTCGAATCCGCTTCCAGAACCAGTACGGCGCCGCGCCGATCACGATCGATGCGGCCGCAGTGGCGTTGAGCGCGAAGGGTTCGGCGACCGTGCCGGGGACCACCCGGACGCTCGCGTTCGCCGGCCTGCCGAGCGTGACCATCCCGGTGGGCGGCGAGGTCTGGAGCGACACCGTCGAGCTCGAGACCGCCGCGCAGGACGACGTCGCGGTGAGCATGTACGTCAAAGCGCCGACGGTGCCGAGCCTGCACAGCTACCCCTATCGCGACAATTACGTCTCAGCCGCAGGATCGGGAGACCAGGTCGCCGACGAATCTGGTACGCCGTTCGCCGAGAAGATGGCGTGGACCTACCTGGTGAGCGCCGTCGATGTGCACAACACGGAGCTGCTCGGCACTATCGTGTCATTCGGCAGCTCGGTGGTCGACGGCGAGGGCAGCCAGAATTGCGGGCCCGGCTGCACCGCGACCGGCACGAATCGTCGCTGGTCGGATGAGCTGGCGCGACGGATCAACAGCGAACTCCCGGCCGATGCGCAGCTCGCCGTCGCCAACGCGGGAATCGGAGGCACGACCAGCGCCCCGAGCTGTGCCGACGGCGTCAGCCGGCTGGAGCGCGACGTGCTCGCACTGCACGGCGTGACCGGAGTGATCTTCTATTACGGCACGAACGATCTGGGCGAGAACTGCAGCAGCGCGACGATCCTCGCGAGCTATCAGGACATGTTCTCCCGACTCAGGGACGCCGGAATCGCGGTGTACGTCACGCCGATCACCCCCCGGCCCTCGTACACCGCGCAGCAGAATGCCGAGCGCAACGCCGTCAACGCCTTCGTCCGGAACTCGGGCGACTGCAGCGGCACTTGCGACGGCGTGCTCGACTTCGATGAGGTGTTGAAGGATCCTGCGAACCCCAACGCCATCTTCCGGCCCTACGACACCGGTGACGGCACGCACGTGAATGTCGCAGGCCAGCAGGCCATCGCCAACAGCATCTCGCTGCCGCTCATCGCCTCATCCGCACTGGCACCGGATGACACCCGGCCGCTGACCAAGACGTTCTCGATCTACGACTTCGAAGACGGGTTCCAGGGCTGGCGCGCCGGCACCGGCGTCGGGGCCGTGGAGTGGGCCGACAGCTTCGCGAACGGACCCAAGACGCCGTTCGCCGGGAATCGGGTGATGGATGCGTCGTCGGTCGCGCTCCCCGCAGACGCCATGCGATCGGTGTTCGTCGAGCCGCCGCATCCGCTCGATCTCAGTGCGGCGACGCAGCTGGTGGCGCACCTCGATGCCTGGGGCGGTTTGGGCGGCGGCACCGGCTACGAGGCCGCGATCACGCTGACGAGCGCAGATGGCGAGGAGCTCATCGAGACGTTCCAGGTGTCGCCCGACACCTGGAACGAATTGACCCTCGACGTGTCCTCATGGGCTGCGCGCGGTGCGGTGAGCCGCATCGAGATCGGGTTCCGTGCGCTCGGCACCTCGAGCATCTGGGTGCCGCATTTCCAGATCGATGACGTCACCTGGAACGCCGGTCCCGTCGCTGGACCCGCGGAAGCGACATCGTGTGACACGGCCGCCACGGCCGACGGCCAGCAGCCGGTGTTGCAGCTGCAGCTCGGCACCGACTCGACCTGGGCGGGTGTTCGACCGAACTACTCCTTCGACGGGCTCGACGCCGTGCGGAACGGGTTCGACCGCGTGGGGTACTGCCTCGAGACGGCCGGAGGCACCGGCGACCAGTGGGCCTGGGCAGGGATGGACCCGTTCACCGCGGACTGGAGCCTGCTCGGCCTGCACACCATTCCCGGGCAGATCTCGCAGCAGCGCGTGACGGATCTCGAGGTCGCGTCGAACGTCGCCGGCGTGGCGACCGGTGAGCACCTCACCGGGTGGCTCGAACACTGGCCGAACAGCTACCTGACTCACCGCAGTGGTCAGGTAGAGGGTGCGACGAGCGAGCGATACGACGCCGACGACCAGCCGATCACCGGATGGCACGGCTCCTTCCAGATCCACCGCGTGAATGAGGAGCCGGGCAATGCCGGGGCGCCGAGCACCGTCATGGCGCTCAACAACTTCACCGGCCCCGGAACACTCGCGCTCGGCTTCGGCGATGCCCCGCGGGGCGGGCCGGCGGAATCGGACTGGACCTTTGCCGCGAACGCCAACGCGTTCACCAGTCGCACCCTGACGGTGTTCGCGCGACCCGCGGTGGTCTCGCTGACCCAGGCGCCGCAGGACCGGCAACTGTTCGCGCGGGACACCGACAACGGCGCGAACGTGGTGATCGCGGGCGAAGCGGATGCCTCGGTGGACTCCGTGCGGATGTCTTCGACCAGCCAGGGCGAGACCGTGCAGCAGGTGGGCTCGGGTCCGTCGTTCTCCTTCGACACCCGGATCACGGCAGGCCTGCACGACTACGACTTCCTCTTGGAAGCGCGCGTCGACGGAGTCTGGCGCGAGGTCGGCCACTGGACGCACGTCGTCTCGGGTGACGTCTTCGTGATTCAGGGCCAGTCCAACGCGGAATCGGCTGCCTGGGAGAGCGGTTCGGATTCCAGTACGGGCAACCAGTCACCCTGGGTGCGCACCTACGGAACGACATCGTGGAACTCCGATACGTCTCGTGCCAACCGCGCGTGGCAGTACGCCTACGGTGACATGACCTCGCCGAACAAGGGCGAGGTCACCAATGCAGGGATGGTCGGTCAGTGGGGCATGCGCATGGGCGGCGTGCTCTCGCAGCAGCAGGAGGTTCCGATTGCGATCTTCAACGGTGCGCACGGTGGCCAGCGAATCGGCTTCTTCCAGCGCAATGATGCTGATCCGAATGACGCCAACACGAACTACGGTCGGCTGCGTCACCGACTCGAGGCCGCGGGTGTGCTCGCAGATGTGAAGGCTGTGCTCTGGTATCAGGGTCAGGCGGAGAACGGCGACACTCGCACCCACATCGAAGGCTTCACCTCGTTGCTCGAGGACTGGCAGGGTGAGCTGGGCTCCGATCTGACGAACGGATCGTCGTACTACGCGTTCCAGATTCGGGGCTCGTGCAATCCCGCCGGAGATGCCGCCCGCGAGAGCGACATCGACTTGCGGAACGCGCAGCGAAACCTCTCGCGAACACTCGGCGTGACGGTGCTCTCCACAACTGGGGCGCCGAACCACGACGGGTGTCACTTCGGATACGAGAACGGCTACAAGATGCTTGGCGAACAGGCCGCTGCTGTACTCTCCCGCGACTTGTACGACGGCCCGAGTGCTGGGGTTGCAGCTCCCGACCCGATTGCCGCGACTGCGGCATCCGCGTCGAGTACCGAGTTCTCGATCCAACTCGATTCGGCAACTGATCCTCTGACCGTCGATGCCGGTTTCGACTCGATGGGCGACTTCGTTCTTCACAACTCTGCAGCGAGCGTGACGAACGTGACGTATGTGGATGGAGGAAAGCTTCTCGTCACGGTGGCGGGATCGATCGGTGCGGATGCCACGATCTCCTACCTTTCCCACTACGGCCCAGGTCCGATGATTCGAACGTCGAGAGGTGTCGGCCTGCTCGCCTTCGACCGGATACCGGTTGTGGTGGGAGTTGCTGCTCCGCAATTGGTGGACTCGGTTCCGGAGGCCATTGCCGGTGGTGAGTATTCGACCACATTGGGTGCGGTGGGTACGGATGCAGCGCGATACACGGTGACGAATGGCATTCTGCCCACCGGGTTCGCTCTCGACCGGGTTACGGGGGAGTTGACCGGAACATCGACGGTTGCGAACGCGACGACGTTCACGGTTCGGATGGACTCGGCGGCAGGCACCAGCAGCCGAGAGTTCTCGTTCATCGTCGCGCCGGCACCGGTTGCGAAACTGACAGTGTCATCGGATTCGATGACGTCGACAGTGCGTGGCAGCGTTCAGATCAGCGTCACGGGTGAAGACGCATTCGGAAACGATCTCGGGGACCTCGCGGCTGAGGCCGTGTTGACCAGCGACAAGCCGGATGACGTGATCTCTGGTAGCCGAGTCACCTTCACGCACGCCGGTGCGCACGTGATCACGGCCACAGTGGGAGAAGTGTCTGGATCGGTGCGTATCGATGTCCGCGGCAGAGGCCGGTGGTTCCGGTGAGATGCCGGGTGGCGAGCCGGGTAGCGCGCGTTCGCCGGAGCGGATCCGACGCTCCCACGCTCCCGCGGGGCTTCGAGTTCGGTGTCGCGACGAGCGCCTACCAGATCGAGGGCGCCTGGGACGTCGACGGGCGCGGCCCGTCGGTGTGGGACACCTTCAGCCAAACCCTTGGCAAGGTGTTGGGTGACGTGCCCGGAAACGACGGCGTACGCCATTACGAACGTATGGATTCGGACGTCGGGTTGCTCCGCTGGCTCGGCGTGGACTCGTACCGGTTCTCGATCTCCTGGTCTCGTATTCTTCCGGACGGGGTCGGAACGCTCAACCAGCGCGGCGTGGACTTCTATCGTCGGCTCCTCGACCGTCTCGAAGATGCCGGCATCTCGCCCAGCATCACGCTCTACCACTGGGACCTGCCACAAGCGCTGGAGGATCGGGGCGGGTGGCGAAGTCGCGACGTTCAGTTCTGGTTCGCCGAGTACGCGCAGCGGGCGTTCGAGCAGTTCGGTCGGTACACGCCCCGCTGGGCGACGCTCAACGAGCCCATCGCCAACTGGGTAGGGTACGGTCTGGGCGTGTTCGCGCCAGGTTACCGCGATGAACTCGGCGGTCGCGCCGCGATGCACAACGCCTTGCTTGCCCACGGGCAGGCCGTTCGCGCTTTCCGTGCCGCGGGGTCGCCCGGAGAGATCGGGATCGTGGTCGATGTGTGGCCGAGATCTGCGGTGCAACCCACTCCCGAACGGTTGCGGCAGGTGCGGGAGGAGGAGGCGGACTCGTACGAGGCATTCCTCAATCCACTGTTCCGCGGCGACTACTCGACCTTCCAACGGGAGCGATGGGGATCACAGGGCACGCTTCCGGAGATCGGGCCGGATGATCTCGCCCTCATCGGCGAGCCCATCGACTTCTTCGGGCTGAACGTCTACAACCGTGTCTACATCGACGGTGCTCCGACCGAGGGCGACGACGACTCGACGGACGTCGTGGCCGGGAACTTTCTCGACAACGGGCACTTCTACGATCCGTCGGTGGCGTACGAGGTGCTCATGATGCTCAAGAACGACTATCGACTGTCCGTGCCGATCTACGTCACCGAGAACGGCTCGGCGAACTGCAATGAGGACGTCGTGGCCGGTCGAATCCACGACGGCGATCGGATCGCGTACGTGCGGAGCTTCCTCGAGGAGATCAGCCGAGCTGTCGCCGACGGCGTGGACGTGCGTGGGTACTCGCTCTGGTCGTTCCTCGACAATTACGAGTGGAGCAGCGCGTACTCGCAGCGCTACGGGATCATCCATGTCGATCTCGACTCGTTCGAACGGGTTCCGAAGGACAGCGCCTATTGGTACCGGGAGATCGTCCGAGCACGATCGCTGAATCTCCCACCCGGAGAACAGCACACCGAGGCGGCACAGGCGGAGCCTAAGGACACGACGACTGGTCACAAAGCTGACGGCGGCACGCCGCAGCCGGGTTGAGGATGTTGGTGTGGATCTTCATAGGGATCGCGACAATGCCCGTCTGGTCGTTCGCTCCAGCCGGCGACACGGTAGTTGACCCGATCGCTGCACGTTCTCGTGGGCACCGTTCCCATCCACCCTGACGACGACGGAGCCTGGGGCGACGATGCCACCAGCGAGATCGCCGCGCTGCCGTGGGGTCCCGACGCCTGCAACACGGTCGCCGGAAACGTGAAACCGGGTACGACTGGATGATGCAGAAGGCCGACGCTGCCTACATGATCGACTCGTGTAGGCCAGAGTCGCATTCGACAGGCTCCACACGCGGACGAGCCTGTAAGTAGGAAGTCGACGCTGGACAGCAACCGAACCCGTCACGAAGGAGCAGCCGATCGGCGGCCAGTACGCCTCCCACTCCCGCGACGAAGCATCCGTCAGCCTTGAACCGTTGAAGTTGGACGTCTCGTTCCTCGCAGGCACAGGCCAGCGCGATCCGGTCCGGATCGGGAAGGGCATAGCCGGCTGACGGCGCGGACCCAGAGGTCACAGCTTCAGCTCAGAGGGCTCGGCACGTGTATTCACCACTTACTGCCTCGTTTCCATCTAGGCGCTGAGTGCGAGGACGGGGTCGGCGAGTACTTCGAGGGTGGACTCCGGATCGAGTCGCGACTGTTCGCACGGCACTCGATGCGTTCACGTTTATCCAACGATTATTCGATCCGAGCCTCACGGAGTCACACCGAGGCGACCCGAGTAGTCTGAGATGTGCAGTTTCAGGATCGGCGAGAAATCCCCGATCATGTCGAGATCGGTCGAGCAGTCGCCGAGGTTCCGGCGCCGGGGGAGTGGTCCTCGGGAGAGTCCATCGGTCACGGGTTCAAGTCCCGTCCGCCCTACCTCGAGAAATTCCCAGCGGTTCTGCTCGTCGCGAAGCAAATCGGTGCGCGCGGCGCCACCGTACTCCGACGACTCGAGTGTCTGATCGAAAGGCTGTGAGCCGGACTTGGGCGCGAACTACGAGCCGTGCAGCCGTCCCGGTGAGCGATCCGACTGATGGGTCCCTCAGTCGCGACGCTTCCACCACCGAGTTCGTGACGTCCTCTGCTCGTGCTCGAGCTGTTCGCGCTCCGCGGCCGCCTCACGTCGTCGGGCTTCGCGGCGCTCGCGCCATGCGCGAACCTCATCGCCCGCGTCCCGAGTGGGCGTCACGACGGGCGGCCCGCCGAGCAATTGGCGGCGTGCCTCGATCACGCGCCGGTTGAAGTCCTCGACGGCCTCGCGCACCTCGGATTCGCGGTGCATTCGATCCAGCTGGGCCTCGAGTTGGGCGTTCTCGACCCGCAGGGTGAGCGCAGGCGGGCCCAATCCGCTCAGTTGCTCGCGCTCGATCTTGCGACGAATCCACCAGTCGGGGTCGTGCTGCCCAGTCAATCCATCGAGGGGCTTTCCCGCGCCCGGCAGGTTGTCGAATTCGCCGCGACGGATGGCCTGCTGGATCGCGTTCTCCACGTATGCCGACCGCTCAGCCTGCGTGGACGGTCCAGCCGGTTCGGGCGCCGCATCGGCGTCATCGGGCTCTTCGCCACACGCGATGGCCTCTTCACGGGCGAGGCGATCGAGCCGGTACTGCCACGCGGCGCGCTGAGGATCCTCGCTCAACCTCGCCCTCCCTCGCGGTATCGGATTTCGATCTTCCACGATACGACGCCGCGCCTCAGGGTGCTCGTCGCAGGCGCCCCAGCCGATCCTTCAGCGGGCGACTGAGAGCGCGGCGAGCCGGACCTGACGCCGTGACCAGTCTGTGTGAACCTGACGTCAGCCGCGGGCCGGTGGGATCGTCTTGCGCATCACGGTCTTGCTCTTGCCGATGTGACGCTCGAACGTGAATCCCGCCTTCTCGAACATGGCCCTCGTGCCGTTGTGGAGGAACGAGGACGACGTCCTCTTGCCGGGGGCGAGCTCGTTAGGAAACGAGACGACCTCGCCCCCGCCGGCCTGCGCGATCAGCTCGAGCGCGCCATCCAGCGCCTCCCGTGCCACTCCCGACCGTCGGTGGTCGCGATCGACGAAGAAGCAGGTGATGCGCCACGGTGCCGACTTGGTCTCGCCCGCGTCGTATTGCTTGCGATGGTAGATGTTCGGCAGCTCGACCGGACTGCCGAACTCGCACCACGCGATCGCGTCGTCACCGTCGAAGACGAGCGCGGCGTGCGCGACGCCCTCCGCCACGAGTCGCTGCTTGAACGTCGGCCGGTCGTATTCGTCCTTGACGGTGTGCTCCGTGTCGTCATGGAAGTACGAGCAGTAGCACCCGCCCCAGACGCCGTTGTGCTTCTGCGCGAGCGCCAGCCACGCCGGGAAGGTCTCGGGAGTGAGCGGCTTGATCACATGCGAATTCGTCACCACCACCTCACCCGCCACACGTCTCGACGCACGCGGCCCGCCAATCCGAGACTCGCGATTGCTCGTGGAAGGCGGCTGGCGTGTATCCAGTCGGAACGTCCTCATCGGCCATGGCAACTCCTCGCGTCGGTGCTGCCAGTCTGCCGACTGGTTCCGACTTTCGACAAGATCGGCGCGGCCACCTGCGGGCGTACTCGTCGGATCCGACGACCGCCGTCAACGCAACGGCCTCTGGTCTCGTACCTGGCCAGGACCTCGCCGTCGGGAAACGTCCGGGTACCCAGCTGTTCCAGGGTGGTGAAGAATGGCGTACCGCCAGACGGCTTCGTGCTCGTCGAGCTCGCGCCCGGGGTGACCACCGAGCAGGTGACGGATGCCACGGGCGCGCCGTTCGTCCAGCCGTCAACGCGGTGGCGTCGCATCAGCGTTCGAGCAGCTCCTTCAATACCTGCAGATTCGCGGCGACGGAGGTCTGCACCTTCCGCGTGGCCAGGTTTGCGACGAGGCCCAGCGGGCCCGCCGCCGCGAGGTCCATATGGTTCGTGAGCGTCGTCGCGCCGCGCGCTTCGCTCAACTCGTACGTCACGCGGCCGTGGAGGAATGCGAGGTCGCCGACGACGGCGAGCAACCGGTTCGGTTCGATCTCGACGACCTCGAACTCCTCCTCGCCCGGCGAGGGAAGTGTGCGGGTCTGTCGGTAACGGGTGCCGAGGCCGACCGGACCGCTCGTGAGCTTTCGTGTCTCACTGATCGCGTAATTCCAATTGGGAATGTTCTCGAATCGCGCAAGGTAGGCGAACACGGCGGCTTGCGGGCGGCTGATCGTCACGACGTTCTCGAACTTCACGAAGGATCTCCCAATGGCTGCGGAATGGGCGGATGGGTGATGGCCGGACCGCCGTCAAGCTGAGACTGGGGGCGGCACCGTCGCGGCGCCGACCAGGCGGGCGACCAGCTCGTCATACGGTACTCCCGCGGCCGCGAACATGCGGGGCACCTGAGACGCGGCGGTCATCCCGGGCATCGTGTTGACCTCGTTGAGCACGGGACCGTCAGCGGTGAGGAAGAAGTCCATTCGAGCGACTCCGTCGCAGCCGAGTGCGTCGAACATCCTCACGGCCGCTTCCCTCAGGGCCACGCGATCGGTGCTGCCCAGGTCGGCCGGCACCGTGAAGCGGGCGGTTCCGTCGTACTTGGTGGCCGTGTCGAACAGTCCCTCGGCGTGGATCTCCAACGGCGGTGGCGTCCACCGGCTGCCGTCGGCTTCGCTCAGGACCGCGACGTCGATCTCGCGGCCGTACACGACGTCCTCGATGAGGATCCGATCGTCGTACTGAGCAGCGGTGCGGAGCGCCCCACCGAATTCGCCGGCTTCCCTCACCAATGTGACCCCGAAGCTGGAACCGGCGGAGACCGGCTTGACGACGACCTCGGTCTCGAAACCGATGCCTCCAAGGTCGGCTGCATGCACCAGCCGCCCGTGGGCGGTCCGTATCCCGACGGCTTCGGCGACGAGCTTGGTCGCCCATTTGTCCATGCCGATCGCTCCGGCACGCACGCCGGAACCGACCACGGGCTTGTGGGAGAGGGCGCACAGTGCTGCCAGTGTCCCGTCCTCACCCAGCGGGCCGTGGATTGCCGGAAAGACCACATCGGCTCGGGCGAGAAATGGGAGTGATGCGCTCAGCGAGTCGGCAGCGCTCGCTCCGAGGGGATCTCCGCGCAGTCTCCATCGCCCGTCGCGACCGATGGTGATGGCGGTGACCTCGAACCCGCCGCGGCGGAGCGCGCCATCGATGGCGGCAGCCGTCGCCAGGGAGACGTCGTGCTCGGCGTTCTGGCCGCCGCCGATGACCAAGACGTGGGGTTTCATGCGATCGCCCTTCTCACGCGTGCTCCGATGCCAGTGACGATGGTGTGGGGTATGGTTCCGGCCCAGCGAGCCCATTCGTGGATGGTCGGGGTGGGGCCGCCCTTCGGACCGAACACGGTCGCGATCGTGCCGCGCGGAATCGAATCCGCTCCGGTGTCGATCACGATCTGGTCCATCGAGACGCGCCCGACGATCGGGTAGCGTCGCCCACGGATCTCCACCGAAGCCTCCGAACAGATCTCTCGCGGTATTCCGTCGGCGTACCCCAGGGGCAGGACACTGAGATTGGTGGATGTCCCGGTGACGAAGGTGCCGCCGTATCCGACCGGCGTTCCCGCCGCGGCGGTGGCGCCGTGCACGATCGCCGCGGTCAGACGCGCTGCGCCGTGCAGTTCGGTGGTCCCGGATGGATCGATGCCGACGAGACCCGCCCCGAGGCGGACCATTCCGAAGTGCGTCGCAGGGTCGCACAGCGTTCCCGAGGTTGCAGCCAGATGGGTGAGCGGGGCACCGAACCCTGCCGCCGTCATCCTTCGCCTGGCGCGGTGCATCTGAGCGACCGCGGACTCGTTGGCCTCGGGTTGCGCCTGATCGGCCAACGGCAGGTGCCCCATGAGACCCACGACGCGGATGCTCCCTCGCCGCTGCTCCTGCCGTGCGCGCGCGATCAGCGCATCCCAATCGCGCGTGGGGCAGCCCTCACGTGCCATGCCGGTGTCCACGTACAGGTGGACTCGAACGTGGGCGGAGCCGTGCTCGAGCAGAGCCTCCAGTTCGTCGATCGAACCGATTGCGACGTCGATCCGGTCGGCGGCGGCTGCCTCTGCGTCCACGCCGGACGGGTTCAACCACGTCAGGATCGGCACCGTGAGCCCTGCCGCGCGCAGCCGGGACGCGTCCGCGATGTCGGTCGTGCCAAGCCAGTCCGCTCCGGCCGCGACCGCGGCCTTCGCGACCGCGATGGCCCCGTGCCCGTACCCATCCGCTTTGACCACCGCCATGATCCGCGCACGGGTCCGTCGCCGAGCGATCGCCACGTTCTGTGCGACCGCCTCGGAGAGAGTCTGCAAGGTGGGCTGCGAGAGGTGTCGGAGGCCGGGACGGCGGAAGTCGACAGTGACGGTCATTGCTGCATCCTCGGGTCTTGCGTGGGGTCGGCGAACATGGGTGGACAACCACGGTCGATCGCCTCTGGACGCAGTTCGTAGTGCCACGATTCGTTGCCGTAGATCTGGCACAGCCCGTACCCGGCGCCGTGTTCTGACAGCCACGCCGTGGCATCGTAGGACCCGATGTCGACCGCTTTCCCGGACACGTGGGCGGAGGTGTCCGCCGTGGCGACCCAACGCGCGGCTTCCTCTTCGGACCCGTAGTCGGAGACCGCCTCACGAAGCAGTTGATCCTGGTACTCAGCGGAACGCCATCCGCTGTTGACGGTGAACTCCACGCCGTCGTCCGCGGCAGCCATCGCCGCCGCGCGAACGGCGTGGAGCAGATCCGGGTCGAGGTTGGCGACGGCGGGATAGTCGTCGTCGAATACCGACACGCCGCCGGGCAGGATGCCGTCGTGCTCGCTGATTGCGCCGTCATCCGCCGCGATCGTCGTGCCCGGGTCGCCGGGAGGGACCTCGCTGAACGAGTGCGCCGATGACGACGCCGGCTCCGAGAGCTGAGAGACAACGGTTCCCGTGACCGCAGTCGCGACGACGACCAACCCGAGGGCGAAGAGCCCGAGACGTCTGCGGGGCCGTGTTCGTGCTGTTGCCGTTCGACTCATGCTGCCAGTCAAGGCCGCGAGCCGTTGCCGGCACGTATGGGGTTTTCGATACGCCGACGATATGCTCCGGCCCGTAGCATCGAGGGATGCGCGTGTTGGTCGTCGAGGATGAGCCCTACATGGCAGAGGCCATCCGCGACGGGCTCCGCCTCGAAGCGATCGCGGCCGACATCGCCGGCGACGGTGACACGGCTCTCGAGCTGCTGAGCGTCAACGCCTACGACATCGCCGTGCTCGACCGCGACATCCCCGGGCCCTCCGGCGACGAGATCGCCGCACACATCGTCGCCTCCGGCAGCGGCATGCCGGTCCTCATGCTCACCGCGGCCGACCGCATCGACGACAAGGCCTCCGGGTTCGAGCTCGGCGCCGACGACTATCTCACCAAGCCGTTCGAACTCCGCGAACTGGTGCTCCGTCTCCGAGCGCTCGATCGCAGGCGCGCGCACAACAGGCCACCCGTGCGGGAGATCGCCGGACTGCGTCTGGATCCGTTCC
The DNA here is from genome assembly GCF_030817175.1 of Agromyces ramosus. NCBI lineage: Bacteria > Bacillati > Actinomycetota > Actinomycetes > Micrococcales > Microbacteriaceae > Agromyces > Agromyces ramosus. The sequence goes on from NZ_JAUSYY010000001.1 coordinate 3,797,874, forward strand.
GCCGCGAGGTCTACCGCGATGGCCGGTACATCGCGCTCACCCGCAAGCAGTTCGCCGTGCTCGAAGTCCTCGTCGCAGCTGAAGGCGGCGTCATCAGCGCGGAAGAACTGCTGGAACGGGCCTGGGACGAGAACGCCGATCCCTTCACCAATGCCGTGCGCATCACCGTCTCAGCCCTGCGCAAGCGGCTCGGAGAACCGTGGCTGATCGCAACGGTGGCCGGCGTCGGATACCGCATCGACACGCAGCCGGGCGCCGGGCGTCACGGAGCCGACCGTGCATAGGGAGCGCGGTTTGAGTGCTCGCCTCAAGCTCACCCTGAGCTACGCCGGGTTCCTGATGATCGCCGGTGCCGCCTTGCTCGCGGTCGTGTGGGTTTTCCTCCTGCGCTACGTCCCTGACGGTCCCATCATGGCCATCGGAGGGAGCGTGCCCAACCGTGACGACCTCGTGCGTGCGTTCGTGCCAGCCGTGGCTTGGGCTCTGGTCTTCCTGCTCGGATTCGGTCTGGTGGGAGGTTGGATCCTGTCGGGCCGCATGCTCGCGCCCCTGACTCGCATCACACGTGCCACCCGCCTCGCCGCGAACGGATCGCTCTCGCACCGCATCCACTTGGAAGGCCGCAATGACGAGTTCCGCGAGCTCGCCGACGCCTTCGACGCCATGCTCGCGCGTCTCGAAGCGCATGTGGCGGAACAGCAGAGGTTCGCCGCCAATGCGTCGCACGAGCTCCGCACCCCCTTGGCGATCACGCAAACGCTGCTCGAAGTCGCCCGCGACCATCCGAACGGCGTCACGAGCGAGCTCGTCGAACGCCTCCGCGGCGTGAACACCCGAGCGATCGATCTCACGGAGGCACTCCTCGTGCTCAGCCACGCTGACCGGAGGTCGTTCGTCCGCGAACGCGTCGACCTGTCGCTGCTCGCGGAACAGGCCACCGAAACGCTGCTCCCGCTCGCCGAGAGGCGCGGGATCACCATCGACACCTCTGGCAAGGTCGCGCTTGCGCTCGGCTCGCACGCCCTCCTGCTGCAGCTGACGACGAACCTCGTGCACAACGCGATCGTGCACAACCTCGCTGAGGGCGGCACCGTGCGGGTCAGCACCGGCGTCGACCGCGCGGGCGTGACGCTGACGGTCGAGAACAGCGGTGAGAAGCTCAGTCCACAACTGGTGTCGACACTCACAGAACCGTTCCAGCGCGGCACCGAACGCATCCGAACCGACCACGAAGGGGTCGGTCTCGGCCTGGCGATCGTGAAGAGCATCACCCAGGCACATGACGGCATCCTCACGCTCGCCCCCAGGGCCGCTGGAGGGCTCCGCGTCAGTGTGGAACTCCCGAGCGCCCACTGACACCGCCGAACCGACTACGATGGTGTCATGAGCGTCGTCGACTCTCCTTCGCGATTCACGCCACCGCCGTCGATCGTGCTGCTGCGCGACTTCGTCAACACCGTGGAGTGGCAGGTCGATCACGACGAGTGGGAGTCCCCGGTCGATCTCGGTTCGTGGTTCGCCGAACACGCAGAGCTCGCCGTGCATGACCTGAGCATCGAGGATCTGGAACTGGCGCGCCGGGTACGCGAGGGGCTGCGTTCGGTGCTGCTGATGAATGCCGGTCACGAGCCGCTCGAGACATCCATCGACGATCTGAACGACGCCCTTGGCGTCGTCCCGCTTCGGATGCGATTCAGTGACGACGGCTCCGCGGTGCTCGCGGCGGCGCATTCATCAGCTCTCGAGCGCGCGCTCTCCGTCGTCATGGAGGCGATCGAGGCGGCCCACCACGACGGAAGCTGGCCGCGGTTGAAGGCATGTTCCCGGGATTCCTGTCGATGGGCCTACTGGGACGGCTCTCGCAACCGATCGGGCCGATGGTGCTCGATGGCGGGCTGCGGCAACTACGTCAAGATGCGCCGGCGAAACAGTCCCGAGGAGGCGCAGGCTGACGTGATATCCGAATCGGCGAGCAACCGGATCCCGACCCTCGTCGATGTCGCGGGACGCGCGGGTGTGTCCATGAAGACCGTGTCGAACGTCGTCACGGGCGCATTCAATGTGGCGGAGCCGACCAGGTCGCGAGTGTTGGCGGCCATCGAGGAGCTCGGCTACCAGCCCAACCTCGCCGCGCGCGCCCTGCGAGCTCGCCGCACTGCCAAGCCTGATGCGCCTGGAAGCGAGGCCGCACGCGACTGAATCGCCATCGGATGCGCGCGACGGCAGGCCACGCCGCGCGGCGTCGTGGCCGCGTCGTCACGACACAGCCGGCTGCTGGATCGCGATCGCGTCGACGGGGTCGTCTCCACGGATCTGCCGCATCAGCGTCACGACCTCGTCGACGGCCGCCACCGTCAGCGAGCGGCAGACGACGCTGTACGTGCCGAAGGGTTCGAGGCCGCCTGCGCGAATGCGGATGACCTCCCAGCCCACCTCGCGGAGGGCCTCGTCTTTCTCGAGGTCGGATGCCTCCTTGAGGCCTCGGTGCGCGCGACGCGACCTCCCGGGGTCGTCGTACTCGATCGCGATGCGCAGTTGCGGCACGAGGATGTCGGGCCAGACCTCCTGCTTGCCGTAGAACATGCGGGCGATGCGTACGGCGTTGACACGGTGGTGGAGGCGGATGCGTTCGCCGAGGAGCATGCGGAGGCGCTGCTCGACCATCGAGGTGCCGACCTTGAGCCCGGGTTTCATGAATGCGAGTCCGGCTTCGCGTGACGCCGCTGGGCCTGCAGCGTTCGCGCGGCACTTCGCGCAGCTCGGACCGGTGAGCACCTCGCGAACGGTGGCGGGGTAGCGGTCGTGCCCGCGCGCACACCGCCAGTCGTAGTTCGCCCCCACGCGGGTCTCGCGGGCGAGCGCCGCCCGCTGCGGTGGTGCGACCCGCGCGAGGAGCTCCGAGCGCGAGCGGTGCGTCTCATGAAGGAGCATGCACAAGGGACAGACGCGCCGCAGGGCGACGACCCCCGGCTCGCCGACCGTACCGCCATGGCCGCACACGAACCCCACCGCGACCATCGGCCACTCCCATCACTCGTTGCGAACATGGTGTCGCGGGCCACCGACACTCGGGTGTCGAGCGTCACGCGCGGCGTGAGACGCGACCATCGGCCACCGATGTCGGCCCGGGCCCGGGAGAATGGAACGGTGCAGATCGCGGTGGGAACGGCGGGGCAGGGCCGGGTCGCCCTCGTCGACCTCGACGCATCCGACCAACCGATTGCGACGGTGTCGATCGCCGAGCTCCCGCCCGCGGTACGCGAGCTCGAGTCGCATCGTCCACGCTGGGTGTGGGGTGACACCCGCGATTGGTATCCGTCGCTCCTTGACGCCGGGATCCGCGTCGAACGCTGCCACGACCTGCGGCTGTGCGGCGCGATCCTCGGCCAGTCGTCGACCACCGAGGCGGCGCGCGTGGCGCACCCGCGACCGGCGTGGCTGCCGCTCGGCCCGAGCGAGCCGGGCGGAGCCGTGACGCCGGTCGAGGCATCCGTCGACCGCACGCCCCTCTTCGATTTCGAGGAGTTCGACGTCCTCCAGGCAATCGGCGTGGAGGAGCGCACCGGCGAGGCATCCGATCGGGTCGCGTCCGCCGACGCGGCCGCGGTGCCGGTGGCAGCCGTCGCGGCCGAGTACCGCCGCCAGCTCGAGGTCGTGGCGCAGAGCACGTCACCGGGGGCGCTGCGCCTGCTGCTCGCGGCAGAATCGGTGGGAGCCCTCATCGGCGTCGAGCTCCATGCCGCCGGGCTCCCGTGGGATCGAGCCGTGCACGAACGGGTCCTCGAGACCGAGCTCGGGCCGAAGCCGAAGCCCGGCTGGAAGCCGGCCCACATGGAGCGGCTCGCCGCCGAGGTGCGTGCAGCCCTGGAGGCGCCGTCCGTGAACCTCGACTCGCAGGTCGACCTGCTGCGCGCCCTGCGTCGGGCGGGCATCCATGTCGCCTCCACAGGGCGCTGGGAGCTGAAGGAGCACGAGCATCCGGCGATCGAGCCGCTCCTCGCCTACAAGAAGCTCGCTCGGCTCCTGAGTGCCAACGGCTGGGCGTGGCTCGACGAGTGGATCGCCGATGGCCGGTTCCGGCCCGACTACGTTCCGGGCGGCACGGCGACGGGCCGCTGGGCGACCGCCGGCGGAGGCGCACTGCAGCTGCCGAAGAACGTTCGCAGCGCCGTCGTCGCCGACCCCGGCTGGAAGCTGGTGGTGGCGGATGCCGCACAGCTCGAGCCGCGCGTGCTCGCCGGCCTCGCGCGCGATGAGGCGATGGCCGAAGCCGGCCGGGGCAAGGACTTCTACCGCGGCATCGTCGACGCGGGGGTCGTCGAGAACCGCGAGCAGGCGAAGTACGCGATCCTGGGTGCCATGTACGGCGCGACGACGGGGGAGAGCGGGCGACTCGTGCCGCGACTCGCGCGCGCCTACCCGCGGGCGATGGCCCTGGTCGACCGCGCCGCGGCCGACGGCGAGCGAGGTGCGATCGTCACGTCGCACCTCGGCCGCTCGTCACCCCTGCCGTCGGCGGAGTGGCGCGAGGTGCAGTCGCGAGCGAGCCAGCCCGAGGCGACCTCCGCCGACGAACGCCGGGCCCGGTCGGTCGCTCGCGACTGGGGCCGCTTCACGCGCAACTTCGTGGTGCAGGGCAGCGCGGCCGAGTGGGCGCTCTGCTGGATGGCCGCCCTTCGTTCGCGGCTCGCGGCTATCGCGGCGACCGCGGTCGTCGATGAACTCGCTCGCGCGTCCGGTCCCGCCTTCGAGCGGGCCCCGCACCTCGTGTACTTCCTCCACGACGAGATCATCGTGCATACACCGGCGGTGCTGGCAGAACAGGTCGCCGAGGCTGTCACCGAGGCGGCGCGTGGTGCGGGCAAGCTGCTCTTCGGCGAATTCCCGGTCGAGTTCCCGCTCGACCTTGAAGTCGTCGACAGCTACGCCCTCGCCGAGGGCTGAGCGCTGCCGTCGCGGCCGCCGTCTGCCGACGACGTCGGTTCGTCGTCGGCCCTGCGTGGAGCAGCAGGCCGCCGACCGCGCCGAGGGCGTGTCGCCTTCGGGGCGAACGCAGAGCTCGACGCCGCTACGGCCGAGACGCCGCCGAGCCACTCGAGGGCCGCTCTCGCCTTGGCGGCGTCGGCATGCGCCGCCTGCACTGCGAGCTCGGCTTCGGGTGCGAGCGGCGTGTCGGGATCCGGCGACACACCCGCGACAGCGGCATTCGCCTCCGCCGCAGCGAGCCGGCCGCGCCAGCGCGCGAGCTCACCGTCGACGGTCGACTCGGCATCGACCCCGGGCAGCGAGAGCGCAATGAGCACGCGATCGACCGTCTCGTCCCAAGGGTCGGCGCCCGCGGCATCCACTCCGCCGAGCCAGGCGAGGGCGGCGGTCTCGCCCGCCGGGGTCAGCGCGTGCAGGGGGAGCCCGTCGTCGGTCGTGCCGGCCGGGGTGATGAGCTTCTGCGCGGTCAGGCGATCGAGCGTGGCATACGTCTGGCCGACGTTGACCTGCCGCCGCCCTCCCGTGCGAGCTTCGACGCCGCCGTGCAACTGGAAGCCGTAGGCCGGACCCATCGTGAGCAGGGTGAGGAGCGCGTCACGTACGGCCATTGGGTCTCCGAATCGGGAGGAGGAACGATTCACCGAGTATAGAGTTTTTGAGCCGCGGATGCCCGTCAACACGAAACGACGCCCGAGATCTTGCCTTCCGCCCTGATCCGGAGCATAATCGCCCATGACGGCTCGCCGTCGACAACCGAACACCGGCCATCCGCCGCTCCGAGGTCGTAGGGGAAGACGCACCTCAGGAACGGAGAGAGAGATGGCGGAGAAGGTCACGCGGGCCGTGCGCGCCGCGCGAGGGGTGCTGTTCGTGCACTCCTCGCCGCGGGCGCTGTGCCCGCATGTCGAATGGGCGGCCGGCGGTGCGCTGGGCACGCCGGTCAACTTCGACTGGAGCGAGCAGCCCGTGCTGCGCGGCATGATGCGCGCCGAGTTCTACTGGGAGGGCGAGGCCGGCAGCGGTGCGAAGCTCGCCTCGGCACTGCGCGGCTGGGAACAGTTGCGGTTCGAGGTGAGTGAGGACCCGACGCCGGGCTCCGATGGCGCCCGGTGGATGCACACGCCTGAGCTCGGGGTGCACTTCGCGCAGACCGACACCGCGGGCAATGCGGTGATTCCCGAGGACCGCATCCGGTATGCGATGGAACTCGCCGGGCATGACCCGGTCGAGCTGCACCGCGAGCTCCGGCTCGCGCTCGGGCAGGCATGGGACGACGAACTCGAGCCGTTCCGCCACGCCAGTGATTTCGCTCCGGTCGTCTGGTTGCACCAGGTGGGCTGAGCGGCAGGTGTGACGAGGCGGTGGCGTGACGCGATCGTCGGATGACCCATTCCCGGCGACGCACGATCGAAACCCACGAGTCACGACGAAGAAGACCCCGGCGCTGGGACGGCGACCGGGGTCTTCTCTTGTGCGCTCTGCACGATGCCGCGGCGGAGCCGCCGGGATGTCAGGCGGTACGGAATGCCGCGACGGCGTTGTGCCCGCCGAAGCCGAAGGAGTTCGAGATGGCGATGATGTCGTCGCCCTCGAGCGCACGCGGCGAGGTGACCACGTCGAGGGGGATCTCGGGATCCTGCTCGGTGAGGTTGATCGTCGGCGGGATGACCCGCTCGTGCAGTGCGAGCACTGTGAACAGCGCCTCGATCGCACCGGCCCCGCCGAGGAGGTGGCCGGTCGACGCCTTGGTGGCGGTGACGGCGATGCCGTCGAGCAGGTCGCCGAACACACGGCGCAGGGCGTTGTACTCCGCGATGTCGCCGACGGGCGTGCTCGTGGCGTGCGCGTTGACGTGGCGTACGTCGGCGAGGCTCGCACCCGCTCCTTCGATCGCCGTCTTCATCGCCCGTGCCGCGGCCGAGCCCTCGGGGTCGGGCGCCGTGATGTGGTACGCGTCGCTCGTGATCGTGCCGCCGAGCAGCTCGGCGTAGATGCGGGCGCCGCGGGCCTTCGCGTGCTCTTCGGTCTCGACGACGAGCGCAGCCGCGCCTTCGCCGAGCACGAAGCCGTCGCGTCCGAGGTCGTACGGGCGGGACGCGATCGCCGGGTCGTCGTTGCGACGCGAGAGCGCCTGCATCGACGCGAACGCCGCGATCGGCAGCGGGTGGATGGCTGCTTCGGAGCCCCCGGCGATGACGACATCGGCGAGCCCCTGCTGCAGGTGGTCGTAGGCGTTCACGAGCGCCTCGGTGCTCGACGCGCACGCCGAGACGACCGTGCGGATGCCGGCACGAGCGTGCAGGTCCATGCCGATCGCCGCGCCCGGGCCGTTCGGCATCAGCATCGGCACCGTCATGGGCAGGACGCGACGCGGGCCGCGCTCGCGCAGGGTGTCCCATGCATCGAGGAGGGTCCACACACCGCCGATGCCGGTGGACCAGTCGACGGCGAGCCGCTCGGGGGCCACCTCGGGCGCGCCCGCGTCAGCCCAGGCCTCACGGCCGGCGATGAGAGCGAACTGGCTCGACGGATCGAGTCGCTTCACCTCGTGCCGTTCGAGGACGCCGGCTGTCGGCACCTTCGCAGTGGCCGCGAACGTCACGGGCAGCGCGAGCTCGGTCACCCACTCATGCTCGAGCGGGCGAGCGCCGGACTCGCCGGCGAGCAGCGCATTCCAGCTGTCGCGGGCGGTGCCGCCGATCGGCGAGGTCGCGCCGATGCCGGTGATCACGATCTTCTTGGTCATTCGAGAAACACTCCGATGGAGGAACGGTGAGACTGATCGAGCGGGCCGGGCGGTCGCGCCGGCCCGCTCCACGCAGTTAGGCCTGAGCCTTGACGATGAAGTCGACGGCGTCGCCGACGGTCTTCAGGTTCTTGACCTCTTCATCGGGGATCTTCACGTCGAACTTCTCTTCGGCGTTGACGACGATCGTCATCATGGAGATCGAGTCGATGTCGAGGTCGTCGGTGAACGACTTGTCCAGCTCAACCGTGTCGGTCGCAATGCCGGTCTCGTCGTTGATGAGCTCGGCCAGGCCGGCAAGCACTTCTTCGGTGGACAATGCCATTGTTCTTCTCCTTGTGGGGGGTGTCTCGTTTGACCGAGAGACAGTCTAGATGGACAGTGGTCGGCGGTTCAGGGGAGAACCACCACTTGGGCGCCGAACACGAGGCCGGCGCCGAAGCCGATCTGGAGGGCGAGGCCCCCCGAAAGCTCCGGATGCTCTTCGAGCAGGCGGTGGGCTGCCAGGGGGATCGAGGCCGCCGAAGTGTTGCCGGTCGTCTCGATATCCCGCGCGATGACGACCGACTCGGGCAGCTTCAGCTGCTTCGCGAACTCGTCGATGATGCGCATGTTCGCCTGGTGCGGAATGAACGCGGCGAGGTCGGCAGAGGTCACGCCGGCGGCATCCAGTGCCTGCTTGGCGACCTTTGCCATGTCCCACACCGCCCAGCGGAAGACCGTCTGACCCTCTTGACGGAGGGTCGGCCACTCGGCCCTGCCGTCACGGTACTCGGTGAGCGTCCCGTTCATGCCGACCGCTCCAGCCTTCGAGCCGTCGGAGCCCCAGATGGTGCGTGCGATACCCGGGAAGTCGCTCGGACCGATCACGACCGCGCCGGCGCCGTCGCCCAGGAGGAACGAGATGCTGCGGTCGGTCGGGTCGACGACGTTCGAGAGCTTCTCGGCGCCCACCACGAGCGCGTAGTGTGCGTTGCCGGTGCGGATCAGCGCGTCGGCCTGGGCGATCGCGTATGCGTATCCGGCGCACGCGGCGTTGGTGTCGTACGCGGCCGCCGGGTTGGCACCTACGCGATCGGCCAGGACAGCGGCGATCGACGGCGTCTGCTGCACGTTCGAGACGGTGGCGACGATGACGAGGTCGATGAGCTCGGGCGTGACGCCGGACTTCGCGATGGCCTCGCGTGCGGCATCGGTCGCGAGATCGAGCGCCTCCACGTCGGCCCCGGCCCGCATTCGCGTGACGATGCCCGTGCGCTGCTGGATCCATTCGTCGGAGGAGTTGATCGGGCCGACCAGGTCGTCGTTCGGCACCGCGTTCTCGCCGCGGGCCGCTCCGATGGAGTAGATGCGCGTGTACGCGGGTCCACGTGACTGCTGCAGGGTGGGCTTCGTCATGCTCGGCTTTCTCATGTCGTTCCGGACGCCGTCAGGCGGCGTGCTCGATGAGCTCGATCGCAGCGGCGAGGTCGTCGGGCGTCTTCACCGCGACGGCGGGCACGCCCTTCAGCCCTCGCTTCGCCAGGCCGACGAGCGCACCGGCGGGGGCGACCTCGATGATGCCGGTGACGCCGGCCGCGGCGAACGACTGCATGCATCGGTCCCAGCGCACCGGCGATGACACCTGGCCGACGAGCAGGTCGAGGAACTCGGCTCCGGATGCCACGGCGCTGCCGTCGCGGTTCGTCCACAGCGTGACTCCGGGGTCGGAGACATCGTGGTCGGCCGCGACCGCAGCGAGTCGCTCGACGGCCGGGCGCATGTACCGGGTGTGGAAGGCGCCGGCGACCTGGAGCGGGATGACGCGTGCGCCCGCGGGCGGCTCGGCCTTCAGCTGCTCGAGGGCGCCGAGGGCGCCGGCGACCACGATCTGGCCGCCGCCGTTGAAGTTCGCGGGTTCGAGTCCGAGTTCGTCGAGGCGGGCGATGAGGGCGCCTTCGTCGGCGCCGATGACGGCGCTCATGCCGGTCGGCTCGAGCGCGGCGGCATCCGCCATCGCACGGCCGCGCTCGGCGACGAAGCGCATCGCCGCGGTGTCGGTGAGCACGCCGGCGGCGGCGGCCGCGGTGATCTCGCCGACCGAGTGGCCGGCGATGCCGCCGATGCGCTCGGCACGGCCGTCGCCGAGGAGCGCCGAGAGCGTGAGGAGGCCGGCGGCCACGATGAGCGGCTGCGCGATCGCGGTGTCGCGGATGGTGTCGGCGTCGCTCACGGTGCCGTGGGTCGCGAGATCGATGCCGGCGGCATCGGACAATTCGGCGAGCCGCTCGGCTGACGCCGGCTCGGCGAGCCAAGGGGCGAGGAATCCGGGGGTCTGCGAGCCCTGTCCAGGGCAGACGACGACGATCACCACTCCAGTCTGCCAATGACCGGCGGCGTCGGAGTGTGCATACGCTACAAGCTCTTCGGGGAACCCTTGTACCGGGCGAACAGAATCCCAGGTCAGTTGGACGGACGACGGCGTGGCGGCGCCTCGTGGTCGCTCATCGAACCGATGATGAGCGCCGACTGCAGGATGAGCGCCTCGCGGGCGCCGGTGGCGTCCCAGCCGATCACGTCGGACACGCGCTTCAGGCGGTACCGCACCGTGTTCGGGTGCACGAAGAGCTCCCGGGCGGTGGCCTCGAGTGAGCGGCCGTTGTCGAGGTAGCTCCAGAGCGTCGTGAGCAGTTCGGTCGAGTGCGCCTGGAGCGGACGGTAGATGCGGTGCACGAGGGTCGCCCGGGCGAGCGGATCGCCGGCGAGGGCGCGTTCGGGAAGCAGGTCGTCGGCGTGCACCGGACGCGGCGCGTGCCGCCACGACCGTGCGACCGCGAACCCCGCGAGCGCGGCCTTCGCGCTCTTCGACGCGTCGACCAGGTTCGGCACCTCGTGTCCGAGCACCAGGTGACCCGGCCCGAACTGCGGCTCGAGCTGGGCGGCGATCTCCATGAAGGTGAGCGCCGACGCCGTGCCGATCGCCTCGTCGTTCTCGCGGGCGAGGGGATCGGCGCGGCCGATGACGAGCACGAGCCGGTTGCCCTGCACGCCGATCAGCACGTCGGCCTGCATGTGCCGGGCGGCCCGGCGCAGGTGGTCGACGTCGAGTTGCTTCGGCGAGGTGCCGACGAGCACCGCCACCTCGCCGTGCCCGTGCCAGCCGAGCGCTGCGATGCGGCTCGGCAGCTCATCGTCGGCCTCGCCGGAGAGGATCGAATCGACGACGAGCGCCTCGAGGCGTGCATCCCACAGCCCGCGCGCTTCGGCGGCCCGAGCGTACACGTCGGCCGCCGCGAACGCGATCTCGCGCGAGTAGAGCAGGATGGCCTCGCGGAGCGGCTCGCTGCCGTCTTTGACGCGCTCCTCGACGACCTCGACCGTGACCCGGATGAGCTGCAGCGTCTGCTGCAGGCTCACCGAACGGAGCAGCTCACGCGGGGCGGCGCCGAAGACGTCGGCCGCGATCCATGGCGTCGAGCGGGGGTCTTCGAACCAGGAGATGAACGACGAGATGCCGGCTTGGGCGACGAGGCCGACGGCGGAGCGGCGACTCGGAGGCATGTCGCCGTACCACGGCAGCGTGTCTTCGAGTCGCTTGAGGGTCGCGGTCGCGAGTTCGCCCGCGATGGTGCGCAACCACGCGAGCGTCTCCGCCTTCGTCTTCGGCCTCGTCGCCACCTCGTCGCCTGCTAGCTCTCGCCGCCGGCCGATCCGGTGGTACCGGCGTTCACGTCGTGCAACCGGTACCGCTCGATGGCCTGGGCGGGGAGCGTGCGGTCGACTTCTCCGCGTTCGGCGAGGAGCTCGAGCGTGCGCACCACGACCGAGGGTCCGTCGATCTTGAAGAATCGACGAGCCGCCGGCCGCGTGTCCGAGAATCCGAAGCCATCGGCGCCGAGGGTCGCGTACTGACCGGGCACATAGGGCCGGATCTGCTCGGGCACCCCGTGCATGAAGTCGGAGACCGCGACGAACGGGCCGCGCGCGTCGCCGAGCTTCTGCGTCAGGTATGGCACCCGGCGCTCGGCGTCGGGGTTCAGGAAGTTGTGCTCGTCGGCGGCGAGGCCGTCACGGTTCAGCTCGGTCCAGCTCGTGACCGACCAGACGTCGGCCGAGACTCCCCAGTCCTGCTCGAGGAGTTGCTGCGCCTCGATGATCCATGGCACCGCGACACCCGACGCGAGCAGCTGCGCCTTCGGTCCGCCGACGGCGGACTCGGAGAGTCGGTGGATGCCGCGGACGATGCCCTCGACGTCGGTGCCCTCGGGCTCGGCGGGCTGCACGATCGGCTCGTTGTACACCGTGAGGTAGTACATGACGTTCGGATCGGGGTGCTGGCCGCCGTACATGCGCTCGAGGCCCGAGCGCATGATGTGCCCGATCTCGTAGCCGTATGCGGCGTCGTAGGACACCACGGCCGGGTTCGTCGCCGCGAGGAAGAGCGAGTGGCCGTCGGCGTGCTGCAGGCCCTCGCCCGTGAGCGTGGTGCGGCCCGCGGTCGCCCCGATCATGAAGCCGCGCGTCATCTGGTCGCCGGCCGCCCAGATCGCGTCGCCCGTGCGCTGGAACCCGAACATCGAGTAGAACACGTAGATCGGGATGAGCGGCTCGCCCTCGGTGGAGTACGAGGTACCGACGGCGGTGAACGCGGCGAGCGCGCCGGCCTCATTGATGCCGACGTGGATGATCTGGCCCTGCGGGCTCTCCTTGTAGGCGAGGAGGAGCTCACGATCGACCGAGGTGTAGTGCTGTCCGTTCGGGTTGTAGATCTTCGCGGTCGGGAAGAACGCGTCGATGCCGAAGGTTCGTGCCTCGTCGGGGATGATCGGCACGATGCGGTTGCCGAAGTCCTTCGAGCGCATCAGGTCTTTCAGGAGCCGCACGAACGCCATGGTCGTCGCGATCTCCTGAGTGCCGGAGCCCTTCTTCGAGATCGCGTACGCCGAGTCGTCGGGGAGCGTGATCGCCGTGTGCGTCGTGCGACGCTCGGGCAGGTACCCGCCGAGCGCGCGCCGGCGCTCGTGGAGGTACTGGATCGCCTCGTCCTGATCGCCGGGCGTGTAGTACGGCGGCAGGTAGGGGTTCTCCTCGAGCTGCGCGTCGGTGATCGGGATGCGCATCGCGTCGCGGAACGTCTTGAGGTTGTCGAGCGTCATCTTCTTCATCTGGTGGGTCGCGTTGCGACCCTCGAAGGACGGACCGAGGCCGTAGCCCTTGATCGTCTTCGCCAGGATGACCGTCGGCTGGCCCTTGTGCTCGGCTGCCGCCTTGAACGCCGCGTAGACCTTGCGGTAGTCGTGGCCGCCGCGCTTGAGACCCCACACCTCGTCGTCGGAGAGGTGGGAGACCAGCTCGAGCGCACGCGGGTCGCGACCGAAGAAGTTCTCGCGAACGTAGGCGCCCGACTCGGCCTTGTACGTCTGGTAGTCGCCGTCGGGGGTGACGTTCATGAGGTTGCGGAGCGCGCCGTCGTGGTCGCGGGCGAGCAGGTCGTCCCATTCGCGGCCCCAGACCACCTTGATGACGTTCCAGCCGGCGCCGCGGAAGAAGCTCTCGAGCTCCTGGATGATCTTGCCGTTGCCGCGCACCGGGCCGTCGAGCCGCTGGAGGTTGCAGTTCACGATGAACGTGAGGTTGTCGAGGCCCTCGTTCGCGGCGACCTGCAGCTGGCCGCGGCTCTCGACCTCGTCCATCTCACCGTCGCCGAGGAACGCCCAGACGTGCTGGTCGGAGGCGTCCTTGATGCCGCGGTTCGTGAGGTACTTGTTGGCCTGCGCCTGGTAGATCGCGTTGATGGGGCCGAGGCCCATGGACACGGTCGGGAACTGCCAGAACTCCGGCATGAGGCGCGGGTGCGGGTACGACGAGAGCCCGTTCGGCGCGTGCGACTTCTCTTGACGGAACCCGTCGAGCTGCTCGGCTGACAGGCGGCCCTCGAGGAAGGCGCGGGCGTAGGTGCCGGGGGAGGCGTGCCCCTGGATGAAGATCTGGTCGCCGCCGCCCGGGTGGTCCTGGCCGCGGAAGAAGTGGTTGAAGCCGACCTCGTAGAGCGCAGCGGATGACGCGTACGTCGAGATGTGCCCGCCGACCGCGATGCCCGGACGCTGTGCACGATGCACGAGCATCGCCGCGTTCCACCGGATCCACGCGCGGTAGCGACGCTCGATCTCCTCGTCGCCCGGGAACTCGGGCTCGTTCTCGGGCGCGATCGTGTTCAGGTAGTCGGTCGTCGGCACCATCGGCACGCCGAGGTGCAGTTCCTTCGAGCGCTTGAGCAGGCTGAGCATGATCTCACGCGCCCGCTGGTGCCCCCTCTCGGCGACGAGCGCGTCGAGGGACTCGGCCCATTCGGATGTCTCCTCGGGATCGGAGTCCATCGTCTCGACCGAGTAGGGGTCCTGGTCGTTGACAGTCACACTCGACCTCTCTCTTCAGCAGTGCTTGACTGCGGGGTGTGGGCGTGCGCACGTCGAGGCAGACCGTCGCGCGGTCGCATGGCACCACGCCATCCTAGTGATTCTATGCCCCGCGAGTGCGGGCTAGGCTGGGCGCCCGATCCAGCCGAACCTCGACGAAACGGACTCCGCGATGATCCTCGAACCCGGCGCTCCCGCCCCCGGCTTCGCACTTGTGAACCAGTTCGGCCAGACGACTCGGCTCAGCGATCTCGTGGGGGGCAAGCCGGTCGCGCTCGTCTTCTTCCCGCTCGCCTTCTCGCGTGTCTGCCAGGGCGAGCTCTGCGAGTTGCGCGACAACATCGCGGTGTTCCGCGGCGCGGGCGTCGAACTCGTCGGCGTGTCGGTGGACTCGAAGCACACCCTTCGCGCGTGGGCGGAGGCCGAGGCCTACGAGTTCCAGCTGCTCGCCGACTTCTGGCCGCACGGCGCGGTCGCCTCGGCGTTCGGGGCGTTCGACGAGGAGAAGGGCACCGCTGAGCGCGCGACCTTCGTGATCGGCGCCGACGGGGTGATCCGGGCGAGTTTCGCATCGCCGCGGGGCGAGGCACGATCGCTCGAGCAGTATCGCGCGGCGCTCGAGTCGATCTGAGCGCCGGGGCATCCGGTCAAGGCGAGAGGATGTTCACCGACCGCGCGATCACGAGCGCGAGGATCAGGAAGCCGCCGAACGCCTGCAATCCCATGAGCAGCTTGAACCGGGGCGAGAGCGGCATCGCGTCGGTGGCGCTGAACGCCATCGTGTTGGACAGCGACGAGTAGAAGTAGTCGACGAATCGCGGCGTCCAGTCGTTCCTGGCCGAGGAGCGCGCAGCGACCTCGGTGACGGCGTCGTGGTCCTCGTCCTGGGGGAATCGGAAGTCCGCGGGCGGCAGTGCCTCGCGCGCCTCCATGGTGCGGCTGACCGGACCGCCGCGGTCGACCTCCCAGTAGAGGATCGTGAAGCCGATGACGTTCGCGACCCATACCTGCAGTGCCGCACGCAGGAGGCTCGGGGCATCCTGCGCACCGCCGATGAGCTGGACGATGAGCAGCACGAGCGTGACCTGGTTGGCCACCACGAGCCCGATCGCGAACCCGATCGCGAGCCGGCGCGTCGCCGGCGTCTGACGCGTCAGGCGGTGCGGGTTCACGATGATGAGCGGGACGAGCAGGGCGAGCCCCGCGGCGACGACGATGAAGCGTTGCGGGCCGAAGACCTCGTCGGGCAACAGCGCGTACAGCGAGAGGGCGACCAGCACGGCGACGACGACCGGCCATCGATGCTCAGCGGGGGCGCTGCGGCTCGGATGCTGCATCGGTTCCATGGCCGCGAGTCTAGGCAGCCTCGGATACCATGGTCGTGCGCCGCGCGCGGCGGGCCTTTAGCTCAGTTGGTAGAGCGCCACGTTTACACCGTGGATGTCGTCGGTTCGAGCCCGGCAGGGCCCACCATCCCGCCGTCTCCCCACCCGGGTGGCGGGTGCACTCGGGCTAGGCTGGGCGGGTGCCTGTCACCCTCGCCGCGCTCCTCACGACGGTCGATCGACTCTGGCCGCTCGCGGGCGCCGAGTCGTGGGACGCCCCCGGCCTGATCACGGGCGATCCGGATGCCTCGGTGGGCCGTGTGCTCTTCGCCGTCGACGCCGTGGCCGCCACCGTCGACGAGGCGATCGAGGCCCGTGCCGACCTGCTCATCGCCCACCACCCGCTGTTGCTCCGCGGGGTGACGAGCATCGCCGAAGACCGGTACAAGGGCGCCCTCCTGACTCGGCTGATCCGTGCACGTTGCGCGCTGCTGGCTGCACACACGAACGCCGACGTCGTCGAGCAGGGCACCTCCGCGGTCCTGGCGGCACGCCTCGGCCTCGTCGACGTGCGCCCGATCGTCCCGGGCGCCGACCCTGCGCTCGGACTCGGACGCATCGGGCGCCTCTCCGAGCCGTCAACGCTCGGCCGGCTCGCCCGCCTGCTGGCCGAGGTGCTGCCCGCGACCGCCACCGGTGTTCGCGCCTCGGGCGGCTTCGACGATCAGGTGCAGACCGTGGCGGTGTGCGGCGGCGCCGGCGACTCGCTGCTCGGCGACCCCGGGGTTCGAGCCGCCGACGTGTACATCACCGCCGACCTCCGGCACCACCCGGCATCCGAAGCCCGCGAGCAGGCGCTCCTGGTCGGGGGGCCCGCACTCATCGACGTGTCGCACTGGGCGAGCGAGTGGCTCTGGCTCGATGCCGCGGCCGCCGAGCTCCGCGTCGCCCATCCGGAGCTCGAGGTCGTCGTCAGCGACCTCCGCACCGACCCTTGGGACTTCCAGGTCGTGCAATGATGACTCACTCCACCCCGACCCCCACGAGGAGCACCACGTGAAGGCCAGCCCAGCCGAACAGCAGCAGCTACTGCGACTCCAATCGCTCGACACGAGGCTGCAGCAGATCGCGCACCGGCTCGGCAGCCTGCCGCAGGCGGCGCCGCTCGCGGAGCTCGCGCAGCGCGACACCGCGGTGCGCGGCAGCCGCGCTGAGGCCTTCGGCGCACTCGAAGACGCGCGAGCAGAGCTCAAGCGGCTCGAATCCGACGTCGCGGTGGTCGAAGCGCGCATCGCACGCGACGGCGATCGCCTGCAGCACACCTCGTCCGTGAAGGACGTCGCGGGGCTCGAGTCGGAGCTCGCCTCGCTCGCCAAGCGGCTCTCCGACCTCGAAGACCAGGAGCTCGTCGTCATGGAGCGGGTCGAGGAGGCCGAGGTGGCCGTGTCGAGCATCGACATGCAGCGCGCGGCCATCGCTTCCGAGGCCGCGAGCCTCGAGGCGGCACGCGACGAAGCGGCGGGCGGGCTCGCCGTCGAGCGCGAGCAGACCGAACGCGATCGCGGCGTCGTCGCCGGCGGCATCCCCGAGGCACTGCTCGCGTTCTACGAGCAGCGTCGAGTGCGCGGCGGGGGAGTGGGGGCGGCATTGCTCCAGGCGCGCACCTGTGGCGGCTGCGGAATGACGCTCACCGGCTCCGACCTCGACGTCGTGCGTCGCTCGGCGCCCGATGAGGTCGTGGCCTGTCCCGAGTGCGACCGCATCCTCGTGCGCACCGATGAGTCGGGCCTCTGACCTGCGCGCAGCCGCCGCGTGAAGCCGAACGTCAGGTTCTGACGGTAGTCTGAGAGGGCGAGCGGGTCGGCAAGACGGCCGCGTCATCCGAGCGATCGGATGCCGAGGAACGTCCGGGCTCCGCAGGGCAGGATGGTGGGTAACACCCACCCGGGGCAACCCGCGAGACAGTGCCACAGAAAGCAGACCGCCGCAGGCTTCGGCCCGCGGTAAGGGTGAAACGGTGGGGTAAGAGCCCACCAGCGGTCAGGGTGACCTGATCGGCTCGGTAAACCTCGTCCGGAGCAAGGTCAGACAGGGAACGATGGGGCTGCCCGTCCCGTTCCCGGGTAGGCCGCTGGAGGGTCACGGCAACGTGGCTCCGAGAGAGATGGCCGTCCAGCTGCGACACGCAAGGGTCGCGGTGAACAGAACCCGGCGTATCAGCTGACCCGCTCGCCTTCAAGACGGTCCGCAAGCGGGCCGTCTCGTCGACTCCTACCGCGTCGCGAGCGTCGCGGCACCCAGGATGCCCGCGTTGTTGCGGTGCACCGCGGGCACGATCGGCGTGCCCAGGTCGAGGAGCGGCAGGAACTCCTGGTGGTGCTTCGAGACCCCGCCGCCGACGACGAAGAGGTCGGGCGAGAAGAGGGCCTCGACGACCGAGAAGTAGCGCTGCAGCCGCGCGGCCCACTCGGTCCAGCTGAGCGACTCCCGCTCCATGGCCGAGTACGCCGCACGCGTCTCCGCGTTGACCCCGTCGATCTCGAGGTGCCCCAGCTCGGTGTTCGGCACGAGGATCCCGTCGTAGATGAACGCGGAGCCGATGCCCGTGCCGAGCGTCGCGAGGATCACGAGACCTTCTGCGCCGGCCGCGGCGCCGTATCGGGACTCGGCGTACCCCGCGGCATCCGCGTCGTTGATGAAGTGGATCTCGCGACCGAATCGCTTCTCGAACAGCGTCTCGGCGGGCAGGCCGATCCACTCGTGGGAGATGTTCGCCGCCGAGAGCGTGCGGCCGTGCTTCACGACCGCCGGGAAGCAGACGCCGAGGGGGAGTGCGGCACCCGATGCCTGATCGAGTTCGGCGAGCAGATCGTCGGTCGCCTCGAGGATGTCGGCCGGCCGGCCACCCTCGGGCGTGGCCACCTTCTTGCGGTCCGACACGAGCTTGCCGGTGGACAGGTCGACGACCGCCCCCTTGATTCCGGTGCCGCCGATGTCGATGCCGATCGCGAGGTCAGTGGCCATGCCGCCAGACTATCGCGAGCTCCACGGCCGTGATTCAGGCGACGGTCAGGATGTCGGCACCGCGCTCGGTGACGACGAGGGTGTGCTCGAACTGGGCCGTGAGCGCACGATCCCGTGTGACGACGGTCCAGTCGTCGGGCCAGAGATCCCATTCGATGGTGCCGAGCGTGAGCATCGGCTCGACGGTGAAGACCATCCCAGGCTCAAGCACGGTGTCGAAGTCGGCGTCGTCGTAGTGGGGGATGATGAGGCCCGAGTGGAAGGCGCGGCCCACGCCGTGACCGGTGTAGTCGCGAACGACGCCGTAGCCGAATCGCTTCGCGTAGGCCTCGATCGCACGTCCGATGACGTTCACCTGGCGGCCTGGGGCGACGGCACGGATGCCTCGTGCGAGGGCTTCTCGCGTACGCTCGACGAGGAGCCGCGCCTCCTCGGTCGCCGAGCCCACGAGGAACGTCTGGTTGAGGTCGCCGTGGAACCCGTCGAGGTAGGCGGTCACGTCGAGGTTCACGAGATCGCCGTCGTCGAGCACCGTGTCATCGGGGATGCCGTGGCAGACCACCTCGTTCACCGAGGTGCACGATGACTTCGGGAAGCCCCGGTAGCCGAGGGTCGACGGGTACGCGCCGTGCGCGATGACGTACTCGTGCACGATGCGGTCGAGTTCGTCGGTGGTCACGCCGGGTCGGATGGCCGCGGCCGCCGCGTCGATCGCACCCGCTGCGATGCGTCCGGCGGCGCGGATGCGCTGCACGTCATCGGGGGCGTACCAGTCGCCGCCAGAGTACGGGGCGGGACCGCGCCGGCCCACGTACTCGGGACGCGCGATGCCAGCGGGCACGGCGCGAATGGGCGACAGACGGCCGGGAATCAGGTGGCCGGAGGCATCCTTGGGCATAGGATCAGCCTATGGCCGAGGACGTCGAGCACATGTTCTGGTACAACCTGCACACCGGCGAGGTGGAGCAGGGATTCGAGTCGCCCTCAGTCGATCGGGTCGGTCCGTTCGAGACACGGGCGGAGGCCGAGCGGGCCCTCGAGATCCTGCGCGCGAACAGCGCGAAGTGGGCTGAAGAGGAAGCCGCCGAGGAGTAGCCGCTACTCGTAGCTGTGCTCGGCGTTCGGGTAGCTGCCCGACTCCACGTCGGCGCGCCATTCCTTCGCCGCCGAGCTGAGGATGCCCGAGAGATCGGCGTACTGCTTCACGAACTTGGGCACCCGACCGATCGTGAGTCCCGCCCAGTCGGTCCATACGAGCAGCTGCCCGTCGGTGTGCGGGCCCGCCCCCACGCTGATGGTGGGGATGTCGAGGAGTTCGGTCACCTGGCGGGCGGCGTCGGCCGGCACCATTTCGAGCACGACCGCGAACGCGCCCGCATCCTGCACCGCCTTGGCGTCGGCGAGCAGTTGCTTCACACCCTCACCGCGTCCTTGGATCACGTGCCCGCCGAGCCCGTGCTCGCTCTGCGGCGTGTAGCCGATGTGCCCCATGACCGGGATTCCGGCGCCGACGATGCGACGGATCTGCTTGTAGCTGCGCTCACCGCCTTCGAGCTTCACCGCGTGCGCACCGGTCTCCTTCATGAACCGCACGGCCGTGTGCAGTGCGTCTTCGGGGCCGTTCTCGTAGGAGCCGAAGGGCATGTCGGCGACGACGAACGCCCGCTTCACCGCGCCGGCGACGGCACGGGTGAGGGGGATCAGCTCGTCGACGGTGACGGGCAGCGTCGTCTCGTAGCCGAAGACGTTGTTGCCGGCAGAGTCGCCGACGAGGAGGAAGTCGATACCGGCCTCGTCGAAGATGCGGGCGGTGAGCATGTCGTAGCTCGTGAGCCCGGTGATCTTGATGCCCTCGCGCTTGGCGTTCTGGAAGTGCCGGGTGCGCACGCGCTTCGGCCCTCCGGTCGCGGCGGCGCCGCCATAGGGGTTCTGCTCGGCGCCGGTCGAGGTGTCGGATGCTGCGGTCTGGGGCTCGCCTGACATGGGGCAAGTCTGGCACACGCGGCATCCGGTCCCGGCCGTGCAGGCGCGCGCGAGCCAGTACGCTGAGAGATGCGAGAGAGGGTGTGGATGGATAAGCAGCGCGACTTCGTTCTTCGCACGATCGAGGAACGGGGGGTCAAGTTCGTCAGGCTCTGGTTCACCGATGTCGTGGGCACGCTGAAGTCGGTGGCCATCGCGCCGGCCGAGGTCGAGGGGGCGTTCACCGAGGGCATCGGGTTCGACGGCTCGGCCATCGAGGGACTCAGTCGCACGTTCGAGTCCGACCTGCTCGCCTTCCCCGATCCGACGACGTTCCAGACGCTCCCGTGGCGTGGCGATGTCGATCCGACCGGCCGAATGTTCTGCGACATCACGACGCCCGACGGCGAGCCGGCGGTGGCCGATCCCCGCAACGTGCTCAAGCGCACGCTCGAGCGTGCAGCCGACCGCGGGTTCACGTTCTACACGCACCCCGAGATCGAGTTCTACCTGCTGCGCTCGTCGAAGTACGGCGAAGAGGGCCCCGTGCCCGTCGACTCGGCCGGCTACTTCGACAACGTGCCGGGCGGCACGGCCCACGACTTCCGGCGGCGTTCGGTGCGCATGCTCGAAGACCTCGGCATCTCGGTGGAGTTCAGCCACCACGAGGCCGGTCCTGGTCAGAACGAGATCGACCTGCGCTACGCCGACGCGCTGACGACCGCCGACAACATCATGACGTTCCGCACCGTCGTGAAGGAGGTCGCGATCGAGCAGGGTGTGTATGCCACGTTCATGCCCAAGCCGTTCTCCGACTATCCCGGCTCCGGCATGCACACCCACCTCTCACTCTTCGAGGGTGACGCCAACGCGTTCTACGAGCCGGGGGCGCAGTACCAGCTCTCGAAGATCGGGCGCCAGTTCATCGCCGGGCTCCTCCGCCATTCGGCTGAGATCTCGGCAGTCACGAACCAGTTCGTGAACTCCTACAAGCGCCTGTGGGGCGGCGGTGAGGCGCCGAGCTTCGTCTGCTGGGGCCACAACAACCGCTCCGCCCTCGTGCGGGTGCCGCTCTACAAGCCGAACAAGGGCCAGAGTGCACGTGTCGAGTACCGCGCGATCGACTCAGCGGCGAACCCCTACCTCGCGTTCTCGCTGCTGCTCGCAGCCGGCCTCAAGGGCATCGAAGAGGGGTACGAGCTGCCTCCCGAGGCAGAAGACAACGTCTGGACCCTGAGCGACAGCGAGCGCCGCGCCCTCGGGTACAACCCGCTGCCTGCGAGCCTCGACCATGCGATCGAGTTCATGGAGGAGTCGGAGCTCGTCGCCGAGACGCTCGGCGAGCAGGTCTTCAACTACGTGCTCGCGAACAAGCGGGCCGAATGGCGCGACTACCGCTCGCAGGTCACGCCCTTCGAGCTGCAGCGCAACCTCGAGATCCTCTGATCCAGCAACGGATGTCCCGGCAGGCCCCAACCCTCGGCAGACTCGCTCGCGCGGGGTTCGACGACCTCGACGGGTCCTCCGTTGCGCTCGAAGCGCTGTCGGTCGCAACGGGCATCGAAACCGAGCGTCTGCTGACGACGTTCGCACATGCGGCCGATCCCGACGAGGCGCTCGCGGCGGTGCAGCGCCTCCACGACCGCGCGCCGGGGGAGGTCGCGGCGGCACTGGGCCACGACGCCTCGGCTGAGCGCTTGGCACGCCTCCTCGGCGCCTCCCGCGGGCTTGCCGAGTTCCTGCTGCGGCATCCGGCTGAACTCGGTGTCCTGCGGCAGGCGCCGACGGCACCTGCCACGGTCGACGAGGCGCGAACGGTGATGCTCGACGCCGTCAGCGAGGTGCCCGCATCCGCCGCCGATCTCGTCGATGCGGCGTCGACGGCGATCCGCGTGGCATACCGGCGACTCCTCACCGGCCTCGCCATCTACGACCTCACGCGCGCCGACGCGGTCGACGCCGTCGACGTGGTGGCCGCTGGCTTGGCCGATCTCGCCGGCGCCACCCTCAACGCGGCCGTGGCCGCCGCTCGGCGTGCCGTCTCGCGGGTCGAGGGCGAAGCGGCGGGCTTCGGCCGGTTCCCGGCTACCGAGGTCGCCGCCACCCGGCTGGCGATCATCGGCATGGGCAAGGCCGGTGCGCGCGAGCTCAACTACGTGAGCGACGTCGACGTGATCTTCGTCGCGGAATCGGCCGACGATGCGATCGTCTCGACACCGCGGGCGCTCGAGATCGCAACTCGGCTCGCGATGCTCACCATGCGCATCATCGGCGAAGCCGGCATCGAGCCTCCGCTCTGGGAGGTCGATCCGAACCTCCGGCCCGAAGGCAAGGACGGCGCGCTCGTGCGCACGCTCGAGTCGCACCTCCAGTACTACGACAGGTGGGCGAAGAGCTGGGAGTTCCAGGCCCTGCTCAAGGCGCGCCCGCTCGCCGGTGATACCGATCTCGGCGCGCGTTACGCGGCCGGCGTCGCCCCGAAGGTGTGGGCGAGCTCGAGTCGCGAGGGGTTCGTCGAGTCGGTGCAGCGCATGCGCGAGCGTGTCACGCAGCACATCCCGGCCGGCGAGCTCGACGTGCAGGTGAAGCTCGGCCCCGGGGGGCTCCGCGACATCGAGTTCACAGTGCAGCTCCTGCAGCTCGTCCACGGTGCCACCGACCCGTCCATCAGGCAGGGCGGCACCCTGCCCGCACTCGCCGCCCTCGCCGAGCACGGCTACGTGGGACGCGAGGAGGCGGCGGAGTTCTCACGCGACTACCGCATCCTGCGGGTGCTCGAGCACCGATTGCAACTCGATCGCCTGCGGCGAACCCACCTCATGCCCCGCGATGAGGGCAGTCTCAGGGTGCTCGCCCGATCGTCTGGTCTCGGCCGCAACGCCCGCGAGCTGACGGAGGTCTGGCAGTCGACGAGGCAGCGAGTGCGTGGCCTCCACGAACGCCTCTTCTACCGGCCGCTGCTCTCGGCGGTCGCCGCGCTGCCCGCTTCAGGCCTCGAGCTCACGAGCGCCCAGGCCGAGGCCCGGCTCGCCGCCATCGGGTTCCGCGATCCGCGCGGAGCGCTCGCGCACATCGGCGCCCTCACCGCCGGCGTCTCGCGACGGGCCACCATCCAGCGGCACCTCATGCCGGTGCTCATCTCGTGGTTCGCCGATGGTACTGATCCCGATTTCGGCCTGCTCTCGTTCCGCCGGCTCAGCGACACCCTCGGCACGACCCACTGGTACCTTCGACTCCTGCGCGACTCCTCCGACGCGGCGTTGCGGCTCACGCGCGTCCTCTCGGGGTCGAGGTTCGCCGCCGAGCTGCTCGAGCGGAGCCCAGAGGCGGTCGCGTGGCTCGAAGACGTCGACGAGCTGCGGCCGAGACCGCTGGCCTCGCTCGTCGACGAGACGCGCGCGGTGCTGCGTCGCCACGGTGAGCCCGACGAGGCGGCCAAGATCTTCCGTGCCATCCGTCGCCGCGAGGTGCTGCGCCTCGCGCTCTCCGCCATCCTCGACGTCTGCACGGTCGAGGAGCTCGGTCGCGGGCTCAGCGACGTCAACGAGAACCACATCGCCGCCCTCGTGGCGGCGATCCGTGGCGGCTCACCCGATGGCGTCGAGTTCGCGGTGATCGGCATGGGCCGATTCGGCGGCCGTGAGCTCGGCATCGGCTCCGACGCCGACATCATCTACGTCTACCGCGCGACGGATGCCGCGCCCGACGCCGCGCACAGTCGCGCGCTTCGCATCGTCTCCGAACTCGTGCGCCTCAGCGAAGACGCGCGGCTCCCGTTCGAGCTCGACGCCGACCTTCGGCCAGAGGGCCGCAATGGCGTCGTCGCACGCTCACTCGACGCCTATCGCGCCTACTACTCGCGCTGGTCGCTCACGTGGGAGGCGCAGGCCCTGCTGCGGGCCAGGGGAGTGGCCGGCGACGACGCGCTCATCCGCGACTTCACCGAGCTCGCCGACGGTGTTCGGTATCCGGCCGAGATCTCCGAGCGAGACATCCGCGAGGTGAAGCGCATCAAGGCGCGGGTCGAGAACGAACGACTGCCGCAGGGCGCCGACCCGACGCGTCACCTGAAGCTGGGGCGCGGCTCGCTGTCCGACGTCGAGTGGTTCGTGCAGCTCGTGCAGCTTCGCCACGGGGCGCGGGTGACCGCACTCCGCACCACGTCGACGCTCGACGCGCTGGCCGCCGCGGTCGAGCACGACCTCGTCGAGGCATCCGAGGCCGAAGTGCTCCGGGCGGCCTGGGTGTTCGCCTCGCGCGCCCGCTCGGCGCTCACCCTCTGGCTCGACCGCACCACCGATGTGCTGCCGGTCGAGCGTTCGCAGCTCGAAGGCGTCGCGCGCATCATGGGATACCCGCCCGGCTCGGCCACGCAGCTCGAACACGACTACCTGCAGGTCACCCGCCGGGCTCGCGCCGTCTTCGACCGCGGCTTCTACGGCATCGAGCCGCGCCGGGAGCCGACCACGACGTGATTCGGTGATCCCGATGCCGACGCGCTGACGGCGGCATCGCCCTCACCTGAAACGACGGATGGGCCCGCCCCGCCGAAGCGGAGCGAGCCCATCCTGTGGGGACCTGCAGGTGGCTGCAGGATCAGACGCCGTAGTACAGCTCGAACTCGAAGGGGTGGGGACGCTGTGCGAGGGGCTTCAGTTCCTTCTCGCGCTTGTAGTCGATCCAGGTCTCGATGAGCTCCTTGGTGAACACGCCGCCCTCGAGGAGGAAGTCGTGGTCGGCCTCGAGCGCCAGGAGCGCCTCGCCCAGCGAACCGGGCACCTGCGGGATCGACTTGGCCTCCTCGGGGGGAAGCTCGTAGAGGTCCTTGTCGACCGGCTCGTGCGGCTCGATGCGGTTCTTGATGCCGTCGAGACCGGCCATGAGCTGCGCGGCGAAGGCGAGGTACGGGTTGCCCGAGGCATCCGGCGCACGGAACTCGATGCGCTTGGCCTTCGGGTTCGTGCCCGTGATCGGGATGCGGATCGACGCCGAGCGGTTGCCGGCCGAATAGACCAGGTTCACGGGTGCTTCGAAACCGGGAACGAGGCGGTGGTAGGAGTTCACCGTCGGGTTCGTGAAGGCGAGCACCGCGGGAGCGTGCTTCAGCAGGCCGCCGATGTACCAGCGGGCGAGGTCGGAGAGGCCGCCGTAGCCGGCCTCGTCGTAGAAGAGCGGCGTGCCGTCGTTCCACAGCGACTGGTGCGTGTGCATGCCCGAGCCGTTGTCGCCGAAGAGCGGCTTCGGCATGAACGTCGCCGTCTTGCCCCACTGCTCGGCCGTGTTCTTCACGATGTACTTGAATTTCAGGATGTCGTCGGCCGCGTGCACCATCGTGTCGAAGCGGTAGTTGATCTCGGCCTGGCCGCCCGTGCCGACCTCGTGGTGGCTGCGCTCGAGGATGAGGCCGGCGTCGATGAGCTTCAGGCAGATGTCATCGCGAAGGTCGGCCTGCTTGTCGACCGGGGAGACCGGGAAGTAGCCGCCCTTGTAGGGCGTCTTGTTGGCGAGGTTCCCGCCCTCTTCGGTGCGACCCGAGTTCCAGGCGCCCTCTTCGGAGTCGACCGAGTAGAAGCTCGAGTGCTGGTTCACTTCGTAGCGCACGTCGTCGAAGATGTAGAACTCGGCTTCGGGGGCGAAGAACGCGGTGTCGGCGATGCCGGTCGACGCGAGGTACTTCTCGGCCTTCTTCGCAACCTGGCGCGGGTCCTTGGCGTAGATCTCGCCATTGCGCGGGTTGTAGATGTCGAAGACCATGATGAGCGTGCGCTCGGCGCGGAAGGCGTCGATGTACGCGGTCGTCACGTCGGGGATGAGTTGCATGTCGGATTCGTGGATGTTCGCGAAGCCGCGGATCGACGAGCCGTCGAAGAGCTGGCCGACGGTGAAGAACTCCTCGTCGACGGTCGATGCCGGGATGTTGAAGTGCTGCTGCACGCCCGGGAGGTCGGTGAAACGGATGTCGAGGAACTTGACATCCGTTTCCTTGATGAACTTGAGCACTTCGGACGAATCACTGAACATGTGACTGAATCTCCAAGGGGGCGGGGTGACCGGACGGACGTGCACAGCCGCTAGCGACGCTATCCGGGCGCCGTTTCCCTGCCGTGACCGGAATGTTTCCGCCATGTTACGCGGGGCGCCGCTCGGTAGACTCGACGGGTGCCCGACGCGAAGCCCCAGACCTCCGGAGATCTCCAGCCGAACCGGTGGCCGGGGGAGCGGCTGGGTCTTCCGGCGAGCGGGCCGACGTCGGTCGGCCGCGTCGGCCGGCGCCTCGCCGCGATCGCGATCGACTGGGCGAGCGCAATGCTCATCGCCCTGCTCTTCACGCCCTACGAGTCGACGGCCTACACCTGGGTGACGCCACTCGTGTTCGCGGTACTCCAGGTCGTCTTCATCCCGACCATCGGCGGCAGCATCGGGCATCGGCTCGTCGGCCTGCACCTCGCTCCGCTCGCCGGCGGGTGGGTCGGCCCGTGGCGCCCGGTCGTGCGCACGGCGCTCCTGATGCTCGTCATCCCCGCGCTCATCTGGGACGCCGACCAGCGCGGCTTCCACGACAAGATCGCGGGCACGGTGCTCGTCCGCGCCTGAACGTGCGAATGCGGCATCCGCCGATCGACGGATGCCGCATTCGAAGAGTTCGGCTCAGCGCGCCTTGCCGCGCTGCGGGCGTGCCTTCAGGGGGTCGATGCCCTTGGGGATCGGCAACGAGGTCTGCAGCGAGTTCAGCCGGTTCGACACCGCGAGCACCTCGGGCTTGGTGAGCGTGCGCTTCTTCTTGCGCAGCGTCGCCGGGAGCCGGTAGAGCTCGATCGACCCCTCGTCGTGGCCGACCGAGATGAGCGAGATCGGCACGTTCGGCAGCACGCGTGCGATCTTGCGCTGCTCGTCGTCGAGCATGCGCTTCGTGCGAGTGACCGGTCCTTCGCTGATGAGCACGACCCCGCCGCGACCGACCGCGCGGTACACGGCGTCTTGCGTCTTGCCGTTGACTGCGATGGGCATCTCGTTGCCGACCCAGCCGCCGCGGAGGCCGCTGCGGAGTACGGCACCCACCGCACCCGGCTGACCCTCGATCTGCGAGTAGGCGGCGCGCTCTGCACGCCGCCCGAGAACGACGAGGGCGATGAGCAGGCCGGCGAGGACTCCCGCGACGATCCACAGCGCAATCGTGAAGCCGTTGCCGTCGCCCAGCCAGATGGCGACCCCGAGGCCCACGAGGATGGGGGCGAGGAAGGCGAGGAGCATCAGCCACTGCGCAGTCGGGTCATAGCGGCGGGTCATCTGGAAGACCTGCCACATCTGCTTCATGCGGCCTGGCTCCTTCTGAGCCTTCGATGCGTCCTTGGTGCGTGCCATGGTGTCTAGGATACCGGCGTCGGGGGTCGCCTCGGACCGCTGGGGACGAGCGGTCCGAGGCGACGCTTGCCGCTCAGCCCACGGCTTGAGCGAAGCCGAGCGAGGTGTCGGCGAGGTGCGAGAGTTCGGCCGGCAGGTCGAGCCCCTTGGCGTGCATCGACTGCGCCCAGAGGCGCCCCGCGCGGTACGACGACCGCACCAACGGCCCGGCCAGCACGCCGAGGAAGCCGATCTCCTCGGCCTCCGCCTTGATCTCCACGAACTCCTCGGGCCGCACCCATCGCGCGACCGGGAGGTGGCGGGGACTCGGACGGAGGTACTGCGTGACGGTGATGATGTCGGTGCCCGCATCGTGGAGGTCTCGAAGCGCCTGAGTCACCTCGTGGCGTTCCTCGCCCATGCCGAGGATGAGGTTCGACTTCGTGATGAGGCCGGCCTCCCGGCCCTGCGTGATCACGTCGAGCGATCGCTCGTAGCGGAACGCCGGGCGGATGCGCTTGAAGATGCGCGGAACCGTCTCGACGTTGTGGGCGAACACCTCGGGCCGAGCGGAGAAAACCTCGGCGAGGTGCGCGGGATTGCCCGAGAAGTCGGGGACGAGGATCTCGACCCCCGTGCCGGGCGACTGGCGATGGATCTCGCGGATGGTCTCGGCGTAGAGCCACGCTCCCTCGTCGGGCAGGTCGTCGCGAGCGACGCCCGTGACCGTCGAGTAGCGCAGCTGCATGCGAACGACCGACTCGGCCACCCTGCGCGGCTCGTCGACGTCGTAGTCGGCGGGCTTGCCGGTGTCGATCTGGCAGAAGTCGCACCGCCGCGTGCACTGCGAGCCGCCGATCAGGAAGGTCGCCTCGCGATCCTCCCAGCACTCGTAGATGTTGGGGCAGCCGGCCTCCTGGCAGACGGTGTGCAGCTCCTCGCTCTTCACGAGCGCATGGAGCTCCCGGTACTCGGGCCCCATCTTCGCCTTCGTCTTGATCCACTCGGGCTTGCGTTCGATGGGCGTCTCGGCGTTGCGGACCTCGAGGCGCAGCATCCGGCGCCCTTCGGGTGCGGCGCTCATGCGGCGACCGCCGCCTCGGCGAGGAACCGCTCGCTGATCGGTGCGACGAGATCTGCCGGGTCGACGGTGCGGCCGAGCACCCTGCTGATGGTCGTGACTCCTGCATCACGGATGCCGCAGGCCACGATCTTCCCGTATGGGTCGAGCGAGTTGCTGCAATTGAGCGCGAACCCGTGCATCGTGACGCCGTCGGCGACGCGGATGCCGATGGCGGCGATCTTGTCCTCGGCGCCGGGTGAACCGACCCACACACCGGAGCGCCCGTCGACGCGACGGCCGGCGACCTCGAACTCTTCGAGGACGTCGATGAGGATCCCCTCGAGGCGTCGCACGTAGCCGACGACGTCGATCGGTTCCGCGAGTCGGAGGATCGGATAGCCGACGAGCTGCCCCGGTCCGTGCCAGGTGATCTTGCCGCCGCGGTCGACATCGATGACGGGGGTGCCGTCGGTCGGTCGTTCCTCGGGAGCCGTTCGCTTGCCGGCGGTGTAGACGGAAGGGTGTTCCAGAAGGATGACGGTGTCGGGGCGTTCGCCCCTGACGACCGCGCGATGGACGGCGCGCTGAAGGTCGAGACCCTCGATGTACGGCACGGAGTTGGCGCTTAGCCCCGCGACGACGAAGTCGAGCATGCGGCAAGTCTAGGGGACTCGTCCTCGACAGGTGCGTGCGCGCTCGAGCTGTGCGCGGACGCGTCCACCCGACGGCCGGCTCGTCGGCGGCACGGCACGATCGGGGGATGAGCCGAAGCCCTCGACCCGTCCGACCTCCCGTCGAAACGGCGGCCGTCGAGGCCGAGCGGCCGGCCGACACGCGCGTCGCCGGCTACCGGCTGCTCCGGCGCATCGCCTCGGGCGATCGCGCAGACATCTATCTCGCCACCGTCGATCACTCCCGAACATCGGGCGACGAGGAGTCCGGCACGGCGCTCGTGGCGCTTCGCATCTACGACCGAGCGCGATGGAACGAGTCGATCGCCGTGGAGGTCGAGGCGATGTCGTCCGATGCCTCGGGCACCCTGCCGCTGCTCTACGACATCGCGACTCTCGACGACGGGCGTTGCTGCCTCGCCGTCGAGCGCATCGCCGGCATCCCGGCATCGCGCCTGCTCGCCGAGCGTCGCCTGGAACCGGGGGAGGCGGTCACGCTGCTCGCCCCGATCGTCGCGGCCGTGGCCGAGCTCGCTCGGCTGGGGTTCGTGCACACCCGCCTCACGGTCGCCGACGTGCTCATCGACGACGCCGGCCGACCCCGACTCGTCGGGCTGGGCGCACTGCAACGCATTCCCGCTCAGCGCGGTGCCGACCGCACGGCGCTGCTGCGCCGCAGTCACGAGGCACTCGCCGGGCTCATCTCCGATGTCGGCGACGCCACACGCCCCGCGGGTGCACTCGAAGCTGTAGACGGACTCCTGCGAGCTCGGCTCGATGCGCGTCCGTTCACGAGTTGCGAAGAGGAGGTGGAGCGAGCACTCTTCGCCGCCGCGACTCCTGAACCGATCGCGGGAATCGTGCCGCGCGCACGTCCCGCGGCGCTCCCCGCAAGGATGACCACCACCCCCGAGTCCCAACACGGCGCGCCGATGCCCGTCGACGACGAGGCCGGCGCCGGTCCCGCCGACCTGGCTGATGCGGTCGAGCGGCGGCGGGGGCCCGGCGGCCTCCGTACGCTGCTTGCGCTGGCGCAGCTGCCCGGAATCGATGAGTTCGCGGGCGCGGCCGACGTCGATCCGACGCGCCCTCTGCTCGCTCGACTGCGGGCCGCAGCATCGACGCGGCAGCGTCCGCTGGCGTTCGGCGCACTCATCGGCGGCGGTGCGCTCGTGCTGCTCCTCACCCTCGTGCCACCGGCGACCGCTGGCGGCGCAGGTCCCGCCCCGACGATGCCGACGGCAGACGCAGAGACCCCGCTCGGCGACGCGTCGGCGGCCGGTGGCGACCGATCGCCCGCCGCATCAGCGTCACCGCGCCCCCGACCCGCTGTCGACTCCGACGACGCGGTCGCCGCGGTGGCGGAGCTGCTGGAGCTCCGGTCGAGTTGCTTCGCCACACTCGATCTCGCGTGTCTCGACCAGGTCGCGCAGCCCGGCTCGGCGGTCGAAGCCGACGATCGCGCGGCGATCGTCGCCGCCCGCGAGGGCAGCGCTGCCGAGTCGGTGGAGTTCGACCTCGACGCCATCGCCGTCAGTGCCGAGATGGGTGCCGCGGTGCTGGTCACCGTGCAGTACATCGATGCCGAACGCGAACCGGCCTCGATCCTCGTGATGAGGAGCGAGGCCGGATGGCGATTGCGTGAGCTGTTCGACTAGATGCCGAGGTCGGCCTCGAACGCACCCTCTTCGAGACGCTGCTTGACCGCGGTGAGGAAGCGGGCCGCGTCGGCGCCGTCGATGATGCGGTGGTCGTACGACAATGCGAGGTAGACCATCGAACGGATCGCGATGGCCTCGGAGCCGTCCTGGCTGATCACGACGGGGCGCTTCACGACCACACCCGTGCCGAGGATGGCCGACTGAGGGAGGAACACGACCGGCGTGTCGAACAACGCGCCGCGTGAACCCGTGTTCGTGAGCGTGAACGTGCCCCCCGAGAGCTCGTCGGGCTTCAGCTGGTTGTTGCGCGTGCGGTCGGCGAGATCGGCGATCTGCGCGGCGAGTGCCGCGATGTCGAGCTCTCCGGCGTCGCGGATCACCGGGGTGAGGAGGCCTCGCTCGGTGTCGACCGCGATGCTGATGTTCTCCTGCGCCGGATAGACGATGCTGTCGCCGTCGACCGTCGAGTTGATGATCGGGTAGGCCTTGAGGGCCTCGGCGGTCGCAAGCGCGAAGAACGGCAGGAAGGAGAGCTTGTTGCCGGTCTTGGCGAGGAAGTCGCCCTTCACCTGGTCGCGGAGGCGAGCCACTCGCGTGACATCCACCTCGACCACCGACGTGAGCTGTGCCGTCGACTGCATCGACACCACAGCGCGTTCGGCCACAACCTTGCGCAGGCGGGTCATCGGCACGGTCGTCCCGCGCAGCGGCGACGTCTCGAGAACCTGGCGCGGGGCCGGTGCACCGGCCGCGGCGGCCGGGGCGACGTTGGCCGAGATCACGTCTTGCTTGCGGATGCGTCCGCCGACACCGGTGCCCGTAACGCTCGCGAGGTCGACGCCCTGCTCGTTCGCGAGCTTGCGGACGATGGGGGTCACGTAGCCGGCAGGTCCGGCGTGCGATCCCGTCGTGGGGGCAGCAGGAGCAGCGGGCGCGGCCTGCGGTGCGGCGGGAGCCTCAGCGGCAGGAGCCGGAGCTGCCGGCGCGGCAGGAGCCTCAGCGGCAGGAGCCGGAGCCGGCGCTGCCGGTGCGGCAGGTGCCTCAGCGGCAGGAGCCGGAGCGGCCTGCGGCGCCGAAGGCGCTTCAGCGGCCGGCGCGGGAGCCGGTGCCGGTGCCGGTGCCGGTGCGGCGGGCGCAGCCTCGGGTGCCGGTGCGGCAGGTGCCGCCTCAGGAGCGGGCGCGGCGGGCGCAGCCTCAGGTGCCGGTGCGGCAGGTGCCGCCTCAGGAGCGGGCGCGGCGGGCGCAGCCTCGGAAGCGGGTGCAGCGGCCTCCGCCGGTGCGGCTTCCGGCGCACCGGCTCCGGCGCCTGAACCGTCACCGATCGTCACCAATGCGGTGCCGACCTCGACCGTCTCGTCTTCTTGGACGAGAATCGCCTCGATCACCCCGGCCACCGGCGATGGGATCTCGGTGTCGACCTTGTCGGTCGACACTTCGAGCAGCGGCTCGTCGACCTCGACACGGTCGCCGACGTTCTTCAGCCATCGGGTGACCGTGCCCTCCGTGACACTCTCACCGAGTGCCGGGAGGCTGACGGATTCGCTCATGCGCTTGTCTCCTTCACAGCGTGGGACGCTTCCTAGCTTATTGCAGTCGTTGTACGGGCGGTCGGGGTCAGAGCGCGTGAAGCGGCTTGTCGGCCAGCTTCAGGAACGCCTCGCCGAGCGCCTCGTTCTGGGTGGGGTGGGCGTGGATGAACGGGGCGATGTCTTCGGGGTACGCCTCCCAGTTCACGGCCAGCTGCGCCTCGCCGATGAGTTCGCCGACCCGGGCACCGATCATGTGCACGCCGACCACCGGGCCGTCGTTCACGCGCACGACCTTCACCGAGCCGCTCGTCTCGAGGATGTGGCTCTTGCCGTTGCCAGCGAGGTTGTAGTCGTAGGACGAGACCTGGTCGGCGCCGAACTTCTCGGCGGCCTTCGCCTCGGTGTAGCCGACCGACGCGACCTCGGGCTCGCAGTAGGTGACCTTGGGGATGTTGACGTCTTCGACGACGATGGGGTTCAGTCCGGCGATCTCCTCCGCGACGAAGATGCCCTGCTGGAAGCCCCGGTGCGCGAGCTGCAGACCGGGAACGATGTCGCCGACGGCGTAGACGCCGGGAAGGTTGGTCGCGAGGCGCTCGTCGGTGATGACGAAACCGCGGTCCATCGTCACGCCGACCTCGTCGTAGCCGAGCCCCTGCGTGACCGGGCCGCGTCCGACGGCGACGAGCAGGAGCTCGGCCTCGATGGTCTCGCCGTTCTCGAGCGTGACGACCACGCCGTTGTCGTGCTGGGTGACGCTCTGGAAGCGCACGCCGAGCTTGTACTCGATGCCGCGCTTGCGGAACGCGCGCTCGAGCTGCTTGGAGATCGATTCCTCTTCGTTGGGGACGAGGTGGGGGAGTGCCTCGATGATCGTGACCTCGGCGCCGAACGACTTCCAGACGCTCGCGAACTCGACGCCGATGACGCCGCCGCCGAGTACGGCGACCTTGCCGGGCACGAAGTCGAGCTCGAGCGCCTGCTCGCTCGTGATGACGCGACCGCCCAGCTCGAGGCCGGGGAGGCTGCGCGAGTACGAGCCCGTCGCGAGAATGACGTTCTTGCCGACGATGCGGTCGTCGCCGACCTGCACCGCGTTCGGCGCGACGAGACGGCCCTCGCCCTCGATGACCGTGATGCCACGGGCCTTGATGAGGCCCTGGAGGCCCTTGAACTTGCTCGACACGATGCTCTCGCGGTACGCCGTCACTGCCGCGACATCGATGCCCTCGAACGTCGAACGGACACCGAACTTCGACGACTCACGTGAGCTGTCGGCCACCTCTGCGGCGTGCAGCAGGGCCTTGGTCGGGATGCAGCCGCGGTGCAGACATGTGCCTCCGAGCTTGTCCTTCTCGACGAGGCCGACGGTGAAGCCCAGCTGGACGGCACGCAGCGCTGCCGCGTACCCTCCGCTGCCGCCACCGAGGATGACAATGTCAAAGTTCTGCTCGGACAACCGCAATCTCCCTTGCGCACCAGATCTGCGACACGGACTGTCTCCGGTTCGTTGCCGGGACAGAGAGTGATGGGCGACGTTCTCGCCCATATGACCCTACTACCTCGCGGAGAGGTCCTCTCCCAGCCTGACGAGGGTGCGGACGGCGGCTCCAGTGCCCCCGGTGCCCGTGAAGCCCCACGCCGATCCGGTGTTGTAGCCGGGCCCCGCGATGTCGAGGTGGGCCCATGGGATCCGCTCGTCGGAGCCCTCGCGCGTGCCGACGAACTCCTGCAGGAAGACGCCGGCGAGAAGCATCCCGGGTACCGTCTGGCCGAGCTTGGTGTTCGTGAGGTCGGCGACATCCGACTTCAGCAGACTGAGCAGCTCGGAAGGCAACGGCATCGGCCAGGTCTGCTCGCCGACGCCGTCGGCGGCCGCCCGTACGCGCGCCACGAGCTCGTCGTCGCCCATGAGCCCCGCGATGCGGTGGCCGAGCGCGACGACCTGCGCACCGGTGAGCGTCGCGACGTCGACGATGGCGTCGGGCTGTTCCTCGCTCGCGGCGACGAGCCCGTCGGCCATGACGAGCCGGCCCTCGGCATCGGTGTTCAGCACCTCGACGGTCGTGCCGCCATGGATGCGCAGGACGTCGTTCGGCCGCAGTGCGGTGCCCGAGGGCAGGTTCTCGGCCAGGCAGAGCCAGCCCGTCACGCGGATCGGCACCTGCAACTCGGCGAGGGCGACGACGGCGGAGAGCACCGCTGCCGCGCCGGCCATGTCCATCTTCATGCCGACCATCGAGGCCATCGGCTTCAGCGAGAGGCCACCCGAATCGAAGGTGATGCCCTTGCCGACGAGCGCGAGGTGCACGGATGCCCCGGCCGGCGCGTACTCGAGCCGCACGAGGCGCGGCCCACGGCTCGAACCGAGGCCCACGCCGAGGATGCCGCCGAACCCGTCGGCTGCAAGGGCCGCCTCGTCCCACACCTTCGCGGCGAGGCCGGCGCCGGTGGCGGCTTCGACGGCGAGCTCCGCGAGTCGGGCGGGGAACAGGTCAGACGGCGACGCGTTCACGAGGTCCTTCGTGCGGGCGACGGCGGCGGTCACCGCGCGCACCCGCTCGAGGCCGATCGTCTCCTCGTCGAGTGGCGAGTGCAGCACGATGCGGGTGACGGCCGGCTTCGGCTTCGAGCGGTACTCCGTGTAGCGGTAGCCGCCGAGGGCCGCCCCTTCGAGGATCGCGGCAGCCGTGTCAGCGTCGTCCGCGGGGATGCCGATCGCCACCGAATCGATGCCGTTCAGCTGGCGC
This sequence comes from Agromyces ramosus, assembly GCF_030817175.1. Lineage (NCBI taxonomy): Bacteria > Bacillati > Actinomycetota > Actinomycetes > Micrococcales > Microbacteriaceae > Agromyces > Agromyces ramosus. Next base: position 3,833,327 of record NZ_JAUSYY010000001.1, read on the forward strand.
ACGGCTGCGCCGACCGCAAGGCGGAAGCTCGCGGCATCCGCTCGATCGCCGACGCCGGCCACCGCGACGACTCGGGGCCCGTCGGCGTTGCCGGGCAATCGTGTGAACTCGTCGCTCGCGCCCTTCGCGCCGAGTGCCTCGAGCTGGGCCTGCACCCACTCGAACCCGTCGGCGGCCAGGAGTTCAGGGCCCTCGGGCCCGCTGCTGGCGGCGAGGAGCACGATGTCGGCGTCGCTGTCGACGGCGGATGCTGCGGTCACGGTGAGGGTGGGGACGGCCATGCAGCCGATCGTACGTGTTCGCTCTCGGCATCATCAGCGTGATGCCGATCCGGAGGACGCCTCCGCGGCCCTCAGTAGGCTGGACTCATGCGCGATCCCCGGTCCCTGTACGAGCTGAACGCCGACGTGGTGGTGCCGCCCGGACTCCCGCTCGTCGCCGGCCTGACGGGCTTCGCCGACGCGGGCGGCGCGGTCGCGCAGACCGCCGAGTACCTGCTGTCGACGCTCGAGACCACGGTGGTGGCGAAGTTCGAAGCCGACGAGCTGCTCGACTACCGCGCACGCCGGCCCATCATCCTCTTCCAGGGTGACCACCTCGCCGACTATCGTCCGCCGCGCCTGAGCCTCGACCTCGCCCGCGACGAGCTCGGGCAGCCGTTCCTGCTGCTCACGGGCTACGAGCCCGACTTCCAATGGGAGCGCTTCGGCGCCGCCGTGCTGGGGCTGATCGACGACCTCGAGGTGGCTTCGACGACCTGGATCAACTCGATCCCCATGCCCGTGCCGCACACGCGACCGATCGGGGTGACGGTGAGCGGCAATCGCTCCGACCTGATCGAGGCGATGTCGATCTGGCGTCCGACCACGCAGGTTCCAGCCAATGCACTGCACCTCGTCGAGTACCGCCTGCAGGAGCTCGACCATCCGACCACCGGCTTCGTCCTCCTGATCCCGCATTACCTGTCCGACACCGAGTACCCCGTCGCCGCGATCGCGGCACTCGAGGCCATCAGCGCGTCGACCGGGCGCATCTTCCCGACCGACGTCCTCCGCGAGCAGGGCCGCGAGTTCGTGGCGCGCATCGACGAGCAGGTCGCCGAGAACGGCGAGCTCGCGAAGCTCGTCGGCACCCTCGAAGAACGGCATGACTCCTATATGGAGGGCACGACACTCCGCTCGCCGCTCACCGACGAAGACGGAGAACTGCCGTCGGCCGACGAGATCGCGGCCGAGCTCGAGAAGTTCCTGGCCTTCCGGCGCACCCGCGACGACGAGTCGCCGCGGGGCTGATGCCCGCTTGCGAGACGGATGCCGCGGCACCGCAGGGCCCTGGGAATGACCGAGGCCACCGCGGCGTTGTGAGTAGGTGAGGTACAAGCGCGCGGTGCAGTGAACGCCCGGCAGCGCTCCGCACTGTATAATGAGAGCAGGACCCGTTCTGGTCCGCTGGTGCGCGATGTTTCGCGCCGCTCCTGCGGACTTGACATGGGTCCTCATAGTGTCCGAAAACAACCGGGCCCGAGCGCATCCGCTGAGCGTCCGAGAGGGCACCCGCCGCGCGACGGTAGGAGAGGTTCAAACGTATGGCAACGACGAAAGCAGCGACGTCGGCGAAGAGCGAGGCTGAGCAGCCCGCCACGAAGCGCACGACCGCCGCGAAGTCGACCGCCGCCAAGCCGGCCGCGAAAGCCCCGGCTGCGAAGGCCGCCGCGGCGAAGGCGAGCACGAAGACCACGACCCCGGCGACGAAGACCCCCCGCGCGACCACCGCGAAGGCGGCGGCGAAGCCGCGCACGAAGGCCAAGGGCGCCTCGGGCGACGGTGATGCCGAGGTCGATCCCGAAGAGCTCGAAGAGGTCGAGGTCGAAGTGGAGGTCGTGGTCCCCGACGAGACCGTCGAGGCCGCCCCCGACGCCGACTCGGATGACGACGACGCGAAGCCGGCCGTGGTGGAGCCGCACCCGACGGGTGCGCTCGTGCTCCGCGCCGTCGACGACGAAGACGAGGTCCCGGTCTACTCGAGCGCCATCACCGGCGCCACGGCCGACCCCGTCAAGGACTACCTGAAGCAGATCGGCAAGGTCGCGCTCCTGAACGCGGCCGAAGAGGTCGAGCTCGCGATGCGCATCGAGGCAGGGCTCTTCGCCGAAGAGAAGCTCTCCCACATGACCGATGCCGAGAAGCGCTCGCAGCTCGGTCGCGAACTGCAGTGGGTCGCGAAAGACGGCCAGCGTGCGAAGAGCCACCTGCTCGGTGCGAACCTGCGCCTCGTCGTGTCGCTCGCCAAGCGCTACACGGGCCGCGGCATGCAGTTCCTCGACCTCATCCAAGAGGGCAACCTGGGCCTGATCCGTGCGGTCGAGAAGTTCGACTACACCAAGGGCTTCAAGTTCTCGACCTACGCCACGTGGTGGATCCGCCAGGCGATCACGCGTGCCATGGCCGACCAGGCCCGCACCATCCGCATCCCGGTGCACATGGTCGAGGTCATCAACAAGCTGGCCCGCGTTCAGCGCCAGATGCTGCAGGACCTCGGTCGCGAACCCACGCCCGAAGAGCTGAGCCGTGAACTCGACATGACCCCTGAGAAGGTCATCGAGGTGCAGAAGTACGGTCGCGAGCCCATCTCGCTGCACACCCCGCTCGGTGAAGACGGCGACAGCGAGTTCGGCGACCTCATCGAAGACACCGAGGCAGTGGTTCCGGCCGACGCCGTCGGCTTCACGATGCTGCAGAAGCAGCTCGAGTCGCTGCTCGATTCGCTGAGCGAACGTGAGGCGGGCGTCATCCGCATGCGCTTCGGCCTCGGCGACGGCATGCCGAAGACGCTCGACCAGATCGGCGACACCTTCGGCGTCACGCGCGAGCGCATCCGCCAGATCGAGTCGAAGACGATGGCGAAGCTGCGCCACCCGTCACGCTCGCAGTCGCTCCGCGACTACCTCGAGTAGGCCTGCGGTGCGCTACGCGCCGGCGATCCTCGTCGGCAGGCTCACCCGATTCGCCGCCCGGCTGCGTAAGCCCGGCGGCGGATCGGCCGTTCCGGGCCTCGTGGTCAACCGCATCGCGACCGGGTACCTGAAGCGCACGCTCTCGGGCTTCCCGCAGGGGCTCGTCGTGGTCTCGGGGTCGAGCGGCAAGTCGACGACGACGAAGATGCTCGTCGCGGTCCTCCGTGCGCACGGCGTCGACGTCTTCACCAACCCGTCGACGGCGAACATCAGCCAGGGCCTGACCTCGGCGCTCCTCGAACGATCCGACTGGCGCGGCCGCGTGCCCGGCGACGTCGCCGTGCTCGAGATGGACGAGGGGCACGGCGCGCTCGTCATGCAGGGCGTCGACGCCCGCGTCGTGGCGCTCACGAACGTCATGGTCGACCAGATCGACCGCTTCCACGACTCCGAGATGGTCGCGGGCATGCTCGCGCGCATCGCCGCGCGCGCCGGCGAGGCGATCGTGGTGAACGCCGACGACGCCTACCTCGAGCGGCTCGCCGCCCGGGTCGGTCCGGGCATCGCGGTGCACCGGTTCGGCGTGGCGCAGCCGGTGCTCGAGTCCGCCCCGCGTGGCCTCGGGTACACCGAGACCACCACCGCTCGCCTGGCTCCGGGCGACGGCGTTCGCGTCGCGTCGGTCGACGGCGCCTCGGCCGTGCTCGACGACGACGGGGCATCCGTCGCCATCTCGCTGCCCGCGCGCGGCATCCACTACGCCGTCGACGCCGCCGCCGCCTACGCGACCGCCAAGACCGTGCTCGGCGACCGGTTCTCGCGCGAGACGGCCGCTGCGGCCCTCACCGCGATCCCGGCCGTCTTCGGTCGCGGCGAGCGGGTGAAGGTGCGCGGGCACGACGTCGAGTTCGTGCTGGTGCAGAACCCCGCGAGCTACCAGCTGAACGTCGACAGCATCGCGCCGGGCACGGAGCAGATCCTGTTCGCGATGGGTTCCGATGTGCGCGATCCCTCGTATTTCTGGCCGACGGATGCCTCGTCGCTCCGCCGTGTCTCGATCGTGAGCGGCTCCAAGGCCGCCGAAGCCGCACTGATGCTCGCGTACAACGGTGTGGCCATCGACCGCGTGGAACCCGATCTCGCACGCGCCCTCGACGACTTCCTCGCCGCCCCCGCTCCAGCCACCGGCCTGAAGACGATCGTCTTCACCGCCGATTCGATGCGGCGCACGCGTGCCCACCTCGGACTCACGGGAGCCGAATGACCCTCGCCATCGTCTCCATGCTCCCGACCCTGCACAACACCAACGGCGACGCCGAGAATGCCGCCGTGCTCGTCGCGCGGGCGCGGTGGGCCGGTCTCGACGCCGAGGTCGTCGAGGTCGAATCGGTCACCGACCTCCCCGCGCGGGTCGACGCCGTCGTGCTCGGTTCCGGCAGCGACGCGTCGCTCGAGGTCAGTCGCTCGGCGCTCCTCACCATGCATGACGAGTTCCGCCGGTGGGGCACCGAGGGCGTGCCCATCCTCGCCGTCGGCACTGGGTGGGAACTGCTCAGCTGGGGCATCGAACGGCGCGACGGCGTCGCCGTCGAGGGGCTGGGCATCCTGCCCGGCAGGGCGGTGCCCCGGCAGTCGCGAGTGGCGGGTGACCTCATCATCGCGTCACCGCGCTACGGTGCCCTCGTCGGCTTCGAGAACCATTCGCGCGACTACGTCGGTGCCGAGGGCTCACCGCTCGGGCGGGTCAGGGCGGGCCACGGCAACGGTCGCGACTCGGGGCAGGAGGGCGTCGTCATGGGCGAGGTCTTCGGCACCCACCTGCACGGACCCGTGCTCGCGAAGAACCCGGCGTTCGCCGATCACCTGCTCGAGATCGCCGCGCGCCGCAGCGGGGCCGACTACATCCCTGGTGCGCAGGCGCTCGTCGTCGATGAGTACGCGGCGACCGCACGCCGGGCGCAACTCGCCGCGGCCGGGGTCGCGGCATCCGCTGCGCGTCCCTGAGACGCACCGCACACGCCAGCGTCCTGAACGCGCCCGAAGCCTGAAACGACGAACGCCCCGGCGCGATGCCGGGGCGTTCGTGTGAAGAGGTACGGGTCAGTCGCGACCGTCGGCCAGGAGGCGGCTCGACTCGTCGTGCCAGCTGTGCGCGATCTGCGAGAGCTTCTCCTGGTGCTTGCGACCGTGGTGGGCGCAGAACAGCAGTTCTCCGCTGGCGACGACGACGCGGATGTACGCCTGTGCACCGCACGCATCGCATCGATCGAGCGCCGTGAGCTCGTAAGGGGTCTCGAGTTCATCGACCGCACCGGTGGTCTCGGTGTATTGGGTCATGGCTCCTCCTCCGTGGCTCAAGCTCGATGTTCCGTTCCTCAATGAAAACACGGGTCGGCCCCGGTTCCTTCCGTTGAGCCGGGCATTTCGCTCTGCGCGTAGCGCCTGACCGAAGGTACCCCCGCGCCTCAGTAGGCTTTACCGACGTGAGCTCCGACTATTCCGCCCGCCATCTCTCCGTGCTCGAAGGCCTCGAGGCGGTCCGCAAGCGCCCCGGCATGTACATCGGTTCGACCGACTCCCGAGGGCTCATGCACTGCCTCTGGGAGATCATCGACAACTCCGTCGACGAGGCGCTCGGCGGCCACGGCAACGAGATCGGCGTCACCCTCCACCCCGACGGCAGCGTCGAGGTTCGCGACCGCGCGCGCGGCATTCCCGTCGACGCCGAGCCGAAGACCGGCCTCTCCGGCGTCGAGGTCGTCTTCACGAAGCTGCACGCGGGCGGCAAGTTCGGGTCGGGGTCCTACGCCGCCTCAGGCGGATTGCACGGCGTCGGGGCATCCGTCGTCAACGCGCTCTCCGAACGTCTCGACGTCGAGGTCGACCGTGACGGCAAGACGTGGGCCATGTCGTTCCACCGCGGCGAGCCGGGCATCTTCGCCGATTCGGGCGAGCCGTCGCCAGACGCGCCCTTCACGCCGTTCGAACAGCGCAGCGAGCTGCGCGTCGTCGGCAAGGTCGCCAAGGGCGTCACCGGCACGCGCATCAGGTACTGGGCAGATCGACAGATCTTCACCAAGGGGGCGGAGTTCCAGACCGAGGAATTGCTCGGGCGCGCCAGGCAGACGGCCTACCTCGTGCCGGGCCTCGCCATCGACGTCACCGACGAGCGCGGTGAGACGCCGCACACCACATCGTTCCAGTTCGAAGGCGGCATCTCGGAGTTCGCGGAGCACCTGGCAACCGACGCCCCGCTCACCGACGTCTGGCGGCTCTCGGGCTCGGGCACGTTCACGGAGACGGTGCCGGTGCTCACCGACGGCGGGGCGATGGTACCCACCGAGCTGCAGCGAGAGTGCATCGTCGACATCGCCCTTCGCTGGGGCACCGGCTACGACACCGTGATCCGTTCGTTCGTCAACATCATCGCCACGCCGAAGGGCGGCACCCACCAGGCGGGCTTCGACCAGGGCCTCCTGAAGTTCCTGCGGCAGCAGGTCGAGCTGAACGCCCGGCGCCTGAAGGCCGGCAACGATAAGCTCGAGAAGGACGATGTGCTCGCGGGCCTCACCGCCGTCATCACGGTGCGCCTGCCCGAACCGCAGTTCGAGGGGCAGACGAAAGAGGTGCTCGGCACACCGGCAGCGCGCGCGATCGTCGCGAACGTGCTCACGAAGGAGCTGGCCGCCCGGTTCTCGTCGACGAAGCGCGACGACAAGGCGCAGTCGGCTCTGCTGCTCGACAAGGTCGTCGCCGAGATGAAGTCGCGCATCTCCGCACGTGCCCACAAAGAGACGCAACGACGCAAGAACGCGCTCGAGAGCTCTTCGCTGCCCGCGAAGCTCGTCGACTGCCGCTCCAACGACGTCTCGCAGAGCGAGCTGTTCATCGTCGAGGGCGACTCGGCGCTCGGCACGGCGAAGCTCGCCCGCGACAGCGAGCACCAGGCCCTGCTGCCGATCCGCGGCAAGATCCTCAACGTGCAGAAGGCGAGCGTCGCCGACATGCTCGGCAACGCCGAGTGCGCCTCGATCATCCAGGTGATCGGCGCGGGCTCCGGCCGCAGCTTCGACCTCGAGTCGGCGCGATACGGCAAGGTCATCCTGATGGCCGACGCCGATGTCGACGGTGCGCATATCCGCACGCTGCTCCTGACCCTGTTCTTCCGCTACATGCGACCGATGATCGACCATGGTCGGGTCTTCGCCGCCGTGCCGCCGCTGCATCGCGTCGTCGTCATGAATCCGGGCTCCAAGCCCAACGAGACCATCTACACGTACTCGGAGGCCGAGCTGAAGGGCGTGCTCGCGGGGCTCGACAAGCAGAAGAAGCGGTACCAGGACCCGATCCAGCGCTACAAGGGCCTCGGGGAGATGGACGCCGACCAGCTCGCGACCACGACGATGGACCGCCGCCAGCGCACCCTTCGCCGCGTCGGCATCGGCGACGCCGAGAACGCCGGCCGTGTCTTCGAACTGCTGATGGGCAACGACGTGGCGCCGCGCAAGGAGTTCATCATCGACAGCTCGGACTCGCTCGAGCGCGACCGCATCGACGCATAGTCGGCGGTGGCCCGTCAGGCGCCGGGCGAGATGTTCTGGTTCAGATGGAACACGTTGTCGGGGTCGTACGCGCGCTTCACCGTGGTGAGGCGGGCGAGCTTCGCGTCGGGGAACGCGCGGCGCAGGCCGGCCGGGCCGTCATCGCCCAGCACGTTGACGTAGGCGCCACTGGCGAACGGGTCGAGCCTGCCCGCGTAGCGGCGTGCCGCGGACATCCGCTGCTCATCCTCCCGAGGGTCGCTCCATCGCGACGCGGCGACGAACTCGAACGCGGTGTCACGCCGTGAGAAGGCCGTCGCTTCGTCGGCGATCTCCGCGATGGCGCCGCCGTAGGCCTGCAGGCTCGCGGCAGGCAAGTAGGCCCCGCCGCGCTCGAGCAGGGCATCGATGAGCTCATCGCTCAGCGCGCGGAAGTAGTGACCCTTCCAGTAGCGGCGCCAGGCATGACCCTTGGCATCGTCTTCGCGCGACTGCAACTCGAGGTACGACATCGTGTCCACGCGAGAGCGCCGGCCGGCTGGTTGGGCAAGCGCGTCGACGACTGCGTCGGCGTGCGTTCGGCCTTCGACTGGCTCGCCCACCCACACGAAGCCGAGCGAGACGACGTCGCCGTCGATCAGGGCGTTGAAGGTCGCGCGGCGCGGTGCCGTCTCGCTCAGGTCGCGCCACCGCCGCATCGCGGGCGCCGCCTCTGCGAGCGGCACGAGCACCTCCACGGTGGTCACCTGGCCCGGCTCGGGGTGCAGGACGAACTCGAACGCCGTGACGACGCCGAAATTGCCGCCCCCTCCGCGGAGTGCCCAGTACAGCTCGGGATGCGATTCGGCACTCGCGTGAATCGCCTCGCCCGCCGCCGTCACGACATCGAAGCCGACGACGTTGTCGCAGGAGAGCCCGTGCTGCCGTGCCAGCCACCCCATGCCTCCGCCGAGCGTGAGGCCGCCGACGCCGGTGTGCGAGACATTGCCCGCCGTCGTTGCGAGTCCATGCGGCTGCGACGCTCGGTCGAGCGCACCCAGGAGGGCTCCGCCCTCGACCCTTGCCCGCCGCCGCTGCGCGTCGACCTGCACGCCGCCCATGCGCCGGAGATCGATCATGAGGCCGTCGTCGGGCACAGCGTGCCCGACGATGCCGTGCCCGCCGCAGCGAATCCCGATATCGAGCTCGTGCTCCCGCGCGAACCGAACAGCGGTGGCGACGTCGGCATCCGACGTGCACTGCACGATATAGCGCGGTCGGCGATCGACCATGCCGTTCCACACCGAGCGCGCAGCGTCATACCCCGCATCGCCGGAGACGAGCACGCTTCCATCGAGTCGCGACTGCAGTGTCGAGTGCATCACGCATCGAAGCTAGCGCACGTCGCCGGCCACCGCACGGGTGCGCTGGTGGTGATCAGCCGATCTTGTACCCGATGGAGCCGACCACCGCGTCGAGCGGCTGCCCGGAGCCGTCGCGCTTGGCGCCGCCGTCGGGCAGGGTGCGCGCCGAGCCGTCGGTGCCCACTGCGAGTGCGGGGGAGCGGCCCACCCAGGCGAGGTGCAGGGCATCTTCACCCTTCAGGAAGCGGTGGGCGCGCACACCTCCGGTGGCCCGGCCCTTCGCCGGGAACTCGGAGAAGTCGCTGACCTTCGCACTGCCGGGGTCGGCGCCGAGCACGCGTGTCACCGCTTGCCGCCAGTGTGACCACGACGACCTCGGGAACGGCCTCGACCGGCACGCTCGTGAAGTGGATGGCGTGGCCACCGCTGCCGAGGTTGATGCCCGCCATGCCGCCCGCGGGGCAGCCCTGCGGGCGCACCGATGCGGCGGGGAATCGCAGCAGCTGCGCATCGGATGCCACGAAGACCAGTTCATCGCTCTCGTCGCCCTGTACGGCGCCGACGACCTCGTCGCCCACCTTCAGGCCGATGACCTCGAACTCGGGCTTGTTGGGGTAGGCGCCCGCCGCAACGCGCTTCACGATGCCCTGCCTGGTGCCCAGCGCGACCGACCGGTCGGAGTCGAGCGAGACGATGGCGAGCACCTTCTCGTCACGATTCGGCAACGCAAGGTAGTCGGAGATCTTGACGCCCGCTCCGAGCTGCACCGACGTCGGCGGCAGCATGGGCAAGTCGACCGGTGTGAAGCGGATGAGGCGCCCGAGGCTCGTCACGGCGCCGATCTCGGCTCGGCTCGTGGTGTCGAGCGTCGACCGGATCGCGTCGTGCTTGCTGCGTCGTGTCGGGGCCGTGACGATGGCAGCGCCGCTCTCACCGACCGGCAGGTCGACCCGCGCGATGCGGCCCGTCGCCGAGAGGAAGACCCGGCACGGCACATCCGCGACCTCGAGCACTGCCGCGGCGCGCTTCGCCGCCGCTCCGGCGATGCTCGGACGCGCGTCGGTGAGCAGGGTCCGGCGGGGAGTTCCGTAGCGGTCGGCGACCTCGGCGAGCTCATGGGAGACGAGCGCCTCGATGCGGTGACGACTCGACAGGAGCGCTTCGAGTTCGGCGATCTCGGCGCGCAGCCGGTCGCGCTCGGTCTCGAGCTCGATGCGTGAGAACCGCGTGAGGCGACGCAGCTGCAACTCGAGGATGTAGTCGGCCTGGAGCTGGCTCAGGTCGAACACCTCGATGAGGCGCGCACGCGCCGCAGCGGTGTCGTCGCTCGAACGGATCAGTTGGATGACCTCGTCGATGTCGAGGATCGCGATCAGGAGGCCGTCGACGAGGTGGAGGCGCTCGCGCCGGCGGGCGAGGCGATACTGCGAGCGGCGCGTCACCACCGCGATGCGATGCGCGACGTAGACCTGCAGGAGCTCACGCAGGCCGAGCGTCTGCGGTCCGCCGTCGACGAGCGCGACGTTGTTAATGTTGAAGGAGTCTTCGAGCGGAGTGAGGCGGTAGAGCTGCTCGAGCACCGCTTCAGGACTGAATCCCGTCTTGATGCCGATGACGAGCCGGAGTCCGTTCGTGCGGTCGGTGAGGTCGGTGACATCGGAGATGCCGCTGATCTTCTTGGCGTTGACGCCGTCTTTGATCTTCTCGATGACCTTCTCGGGGCCGACGAGGTAGGGGAGCTCGGTCACGACGAGCCCGGTCTTGCGAGCCGTGATGTTCTCGATGCGCACCTTCGCGCGGGTCTTGAAGGCCCCGCGGCCGGTGGCGTAGGCGTCTCTGATGCCGGCGAGGCCGACGATGGTGCCGCCGGTGGGGAGGTCTGGGCCGGGCACGAACTCCATGAGCTCGTCGAGCGTTGCGTTGGGGTGCGCGATGAGGTGACGCGCCGCGCCGACGACCTCGATGAGGTTGTGCGGTGCCATGTTCGTCGCCATGCCGACCGCGATGCCGCTCGCGCCGTTGACGAGGAGGTTCGGGTAGGCCGCGGGGAGCACTTCGGGCTGGGTCAGCTGGTTGTCGTAGTTCGGCACGAAGTCGACGACGTCTTCGTCGAGCCCCTCGGTCATCGCGAGCGCCGATGAGGCGAGTCGCGCCTCGGTGTAGCGTGCCGCGGCGGGGCCGTCGTCGAGGGAGCCGAAGTTGCCGTGTCCGTCGATGAGCGGCACCCGCAGCGTGAACGCCTGCGCCATGCGCACGAGTGCGTCGTAGATCGCGGTGTCGCCGTGCGGGTGGAGCTTGCCCATGACCTCGCCGACGACGCGCGCCGACTTCACGTGCCCCTTGTCTGGTCGCAGACCCATCTCGGTCATCTGGTAGAGGATGCGCCGCTGCACCGGCTTCAACCCGTCGCGCGCGTCGGGGAGCGCGCGCGAATAGATGACGGAATACGCGTATTCGAGGAACGAGCCCTGCATCTCGGTGGCGACGTCGACGTCTTCGATGCGTTCGACGATCGGCTCGTCGGCGGGCTGATTCTTGGCTCGGGTCATCCGTCGTCTCTGGAGCTGGGCGTGGCACGCACGCGTGGAACAAGGGCGCGCCCGGCCTGTGCCAGACTGGGCGCGATGCCTGCAATGCTACCGGTGCCAGCCGTCAGCGCTCCGCGGCTTGCCGGGGTGCTCGCCAGTTCGGTCGCGAGCCTCCAGGGCGTCGCGAACCCGTTCGAGCTGCCGTCGGTGACGAGCGCCGTCATCGTGCTCGTCGACGGGCTCGGAGCGGCCAACGTCCAAGCCCGCACCGGACACGCCCGTTTCCTCGCGAGCCGCATGGCCAAGCGCGACGTGATCCGCACGGTGTTCCCCTCGACGACGGCCGCCGCGATCGCGAGCTTCGCCACCGGGCGCACTCCCGGCGAGCACGGACTCGTGGGCTACCGCGTGCTCGACGCCGAACGCGACCGGCTCGTGAACCAGCTGAGCGGCTGGGACGACGGCATGCGGCCCGAGACGTGGCAGCGGGCGCCCACCCTGTTCGAGGCGGCGGGGGCGGCCGGCATCGCGAGCTACGCCATCGGAGCTGCGCGCTACCACGAGTCGGGCTTCACGCACGCGGTGCTCCGCGGTGCGGAGTACCGCCCTGCGGCGTCGATCGCCGATCGCTTCGCCGTGGCTGCCGAGCTCATCGCCGACGGCGACCCGGCCCTCGTCTACCTCTACGTGCCCGAGCTCGATCAGGCCGCGCACGCCTACGGCTGGGAGTCCGACCGCTGGCTCACGATCCTCGAAGACCTCGACGGTGCGCTGGGAGCATTCGAAGCGCGGATGCCGCGGGGCACGGGTCTCCTCGTGACGGCCGACCACGGGGTCATCGACGTCCCGGCGCATCGCCACGTGTTCATCGACAAGCATCCCGAGCTCCTCGCCGACGTGCGTCACGTCGGCGGCGAGCCGCGCTGCCTGGCCCTCTACGTTGAGCCCGGCCTCGGCGATGACGCGACGGCCGCGCTCGTCGACGGCTGGCGCGCGGCTGAGGGGCATCGCGCCTGGGTGCTGAGTCGCGACGAGGCGATCGATGCCGGCCTCTACGGCCCCGTCGCCGAGGAGGTGCGGCCGCGCATCGCGGACGTGCTCATCGCGGCGCGTTCGTCGATCGCGTACTACGACCGGCGCGAGCATGACCGCCGGGCCGAGGCCATGATCGGGCAGCACGGGTCGCTCAGCGACGACGAGACGCGAGTGCCGCTGGTTCGGGGTGGAGCGTTCACGCGCGCGTGAGCACGATGAGGCGCGGCCATGGGGACGTGCGTACTCGAGGACTCCGCCGGGCACGCGGCCCGGAGCATCCGCTTAGGACGGGAACTTGCCGCGCTTGACCTGGGGCTTCGGCAGGCGAAGGGGTCGCAGCTGCAGGGCTCGCATGGCGGCGTACCATCGCACGCGCTCGACCTTGTCGGCGCCGAACTTCGCTGCGAGCTTGCGCTGCAGGATGAAGCCGAGCACGACGACGTCGGCGACCGCGATGAGGAAGAACGCCCAGAGCGCGAGGATGCCGATCGACTGCACCTCGGGGCTCGGGATGAAGGTGAGCAGGATCACGGCGAACATGACGGGGATGAGCACCTCGCCGACACTGAACCGTGCATCGACGTAGTCGCGCACGTACTTCTTCTGCGGGCCGCGATCGCGCATGGGCAGGTAGCGCTCGTCGCCGACGGCCATGCCGACGCGAGCACGCTCGCGGGACTCTGCCGCCTTCGCACGGGCCTGCTTCGCCGCTTCCTTGCGGTCGTTCGGCACGAGCGGGCGCTTGCGGGCCGCCTCCTGCTGCGCACGGCTCGGCGTGGGCGCGCCCTTGCCGGCCTTCAGGCGGGCCTGGGTCTCTTCGAGCGTCTCTGCGCCCGGTTCATCGGTGCTGTGCGGTTGCTTTGCCACGGGGTCCTCGAATCGGTTCCCCTTAAGATTACCGGCATGACCGAGCCACTCCCCACCGCTTCCGCATCCGACGAGACCACCGCACGCATCGACGCGATCCGCGGTGCCGTCGAGGCCGGATTCCCGTCCACGATCGCCGACCTCACGAGACTCGTGAAGATCCCGTCGGTGTCCTGGCCGGCGTTCGACCACGCACACGTCCAGGCGAGTGCCGACGCGGTCGCCGAACTCGTGCGCGGACTCGGCGTCTTCGAGGTCGTCGACATCCGCCGTGCGCCGGTCGCCGCGTTCGGCGACGGGGATTCGGCGACGGATGCCCCGGAGCTCGGCCTGCCCGCGGTCGTCGCGCGTCGCGCCGCCCGCAACGGCCGCCCCACCGTGCTGCTCTACGCCCACCACGACGTGCAGCCCCCCGGCCGCGACGAGGACTGGGACTCGGCGCCCTTCGAGCCCACGCTTCGCGGCGACCGGCTCTACGGCAGGGGAGCGGCCGACGACAAGGCGGGCGTGATGGCGCACGTCGGCGCCATCCGGGCACTCACCGAGGTGCTCGGCGCCGACCTCGACCTCGGTATCGCGCTCTTCATCGAGGGCGAGGAGGAGTACGCGTCGCGTTCGTTCGCGAACTTCCTCCATGAGAACCGCGACCTGCTCGAGGCCGACGCGATCATCGTCGCGGACTCGGGCAACTGGGATCTCGAGACTCCGGCGATCACGGTCGCGCTGCGTGGCGCGGTCGCGTTCAACATGCGCGTCGACACGCTCGCGCACGCCTCGCACTCCGGCATGTTCGGGGGAGCGGTGCCCGACGCGATGCTCGCCGCCATCCGCCTGCTCGACACGCTCTGGGACGCAGACGGCACGGTCGCGGTGGCCGGGCTCACCTCCGCCGGCCTCGAGACTCCCGCCTATGACGAGGCGCAGCTCCGGTCCGAGACCGGGCTGCTCGACGGCGTCACCCCGATCGGTCGTGGCAGCATCCTCTCGCGCATCTGGTCCGAACCGGCGATCACCGTCACGGGCATCGACGCCCCCGACGTGGCCAACGCCTCGAACACGCTCGTGCCCGGCGTGCGCGTGCGCGTGAGCGCCCGGATCGCACCCGGTCAGGACGCCGGCGAGGCCTTCGCCGCGATCCGCGCCCACCTCGAGCACAACGTGCCGTTCGGTGCGAGGCTCGCCTTCGAAGACGTCGACACCGGTCAGCCCTTCCTCGTCGACACGAGCGGATGGGCCGTAGCCGAGACGCGCGCCGCGATGACGGATGCCTGGGGCAAGGCGCCCGTCGAGATCGGAGTCGGCGGCTCCATTCCCTTCATCGCCGAGCTCGTCGACGAGTTCCCCGAGGCGCAGATCCTCGTCACCGGTGTCGAGGACCCGGATTCCCGCGCGCACAGCCCCAACGAGTCGCTGCACCTCGGCGTGTTCAAGCGTGCGCTGCTCGCGGAGGCACTGTTCCTCGCACGGCTCGACGGACGCGATTCGACTTCCTGAGAGCGCGCCGGACACACTCTCCGTTTCGGCGGCTACCATGGAGTGAGGTTCCGCGTACCTTTGCACCGAGGAGAGACATGAGCGACACGATCACCCAGACCGCGCACGGCGTGAAGCTGAGCGACCCCGCCGCCGACAAGGTGCGCAACCTGCTCGAGCAGGAGGGTCGCGACGACCTGCGCCTGCGCGTCGCTGTGCAGCCCGGCGGATGCTCCGGCCTGATCTACCAGCTCTACTTCGACGAGCGCCTCCTCGAGGGCGACGCGGTCGTCGACTACTCGGGCGTCGAGGTCGTCGTCGACAAGATGAGCGTGCCGTATCTCGACGGCGCCTCGATCGACTTCGAGGACACGATCCAGAAGCAGGGGTTCACGATCGACAACCCCAACGCCGAGGGCAGCTGCGCCTGCGGTGATTCGTTCCACTGAGTCGATCCGATCGACCACTCCGACGGGAGGCCGCTGTGGCGGCCTCCCGTCGTGGTTTCGGCCGATCGTCTGGGAAATCGGTGCACCGGCGCACCCGACACCGGCCTCCGGTGCACACCCGGGGGGTCGAGTCGGAGTAGGCTAGGCAGCGATCATTGCGCTTCACTGTGGAGCGCCTTCGAGTCTCCCGAAAGGTCACCGGTGCGCCACAATCGCCGTCTCCGATGGGCTGCTATCCCGATCGCAGCGTCGCTCAGCCTCGTCCTCGCAGGATGCACGCAGGCCCAGCTGAACGGGTTCCTCCCCGGATTCGTCGCGGGGGAGGCTCCGGTCACGAATCACACCGAGCGCGTCTCCGGCCTCTGGGTCACGTCGTGGATCGTCCTGCTCATCGTGGGTGTCATCACGTGGGGCCTCACGATCTGGGCCGTCATCGCCTACCGCCGCCGCAAGGGCCAGACCGGCCTGCCGGTGCAGCTGCGGTACAACATGCCGATCGAGGTGTTCTACACGATCATCCCGCTCATTCTGGTGCTCGGCTTCTTCGCCTTCACGGCCCGCGACCAGGCCGCGATCGAGGAACGTTTCGCTGAAGACCAGATCGACGTGCAGGTCGAGGTCATCGCGAAGCAGTGGGCCTGGGACTTCAACTACGTCAAGGAAGACGTGTACTCCCCAGGCATCCAGGGCCAGCTCTCCGACGAGGGCCCCAAGGGGTCGCTCGTGCAGTCCGAGCTCCCGACCCTCTACCTGCCGGTCGGCGCCAACGTCGAGATCGAGCTCGAGTCGCGCGACGTGATCCACTCTTTCTGGGTCGTCGACTTCCTCTACAAGAAGGACATGTTCCCGGGTAAGACCAACTACATGTCGTTCGTCCCCGAGCGCGAGGGAACCTACGCCGGCAAGTGCGCCGAGCTCTGCGGTGAATACCACTCGCTCATGCTCTTCAACGTCGAGGTCGTCTCGCAAGACGAGTACGACGAGTACATCGAGTCGCTTCGAGACCTGGGCCAGGAAGGCCAGCTGTCGAACGAGTACGACCGCAGACAGAACCTGCCCGGCACGGGCACCCCCGAACTGCAAGAGGAGCAGGAAGCCGAATGAGCACCACGACCGCACCGGCTCGCCCTCAGACGAGCAGCCTGCCGTTCGGCGCCTCGAAGGTCGAACGCAAGGGCAACATCCTCGTTCGGTGGATCACCTCCACCGACCACAAGGTCATCGGGTACCTCTACCTGATCACTGCCTTCATCTACTTCTGCATCGGCGGCGTGATGGCGCTGATCATTCGCGCGCAGCTGTTCGAGCCCGGCCTCGAGATCGTGCAGACGCGCGAGCAGTACAACCAGCTCTTCACGATGCACGGCACGATCATGCTGCTGATGTTCGCGACGCCGCTGTTCGCCGGCTTCGCCAACGTGCTCATGCCGCTGCAGATCGGCGCGCCCGATGTCGCATTCCCGCGACTGAACGCCTTCGCGTACTGGCTGTTCAACTTCGGCTCGCTCATGGCGGTGGCCGGCTTCTTCACGCCTCAGGGTGCGGCGTCGTTCGGGTGGTTCGCCTATCAACCACTCGCGTCGACCACGTTCTCGCCAGGCGTCGGCGGCAATCTCTGGATGCTCGGCCTCGCCCTCTCGGGCTTCGGCACCATTCTCGGCGCGGTGAACTTCATCACCACGATCATCACGATGCGGGCGCCGGGCATGACCATGTTCCGCATGCCGATCTTCACGTGGAACACCCTCGTCACGTCGATCCTCGTGCTCATGGCGTTCCCCGTGCTCGCGGCCGCCCTGCTCGCCGCCGGCGCCGACCGCATCTTCGGCGCGCACATCTACGACCCCGCCAACGGCGGCGTCATCCTGTGGCAGCACCTCTTCTGGTTCTTCGGGCACCCAGAGGTGTACATCATCGCACTGCCGTTCTTCGGCATCGTCTCCGAGATCTTCCCGGTGTTCAGCCGAAAGCCGATCTTCGGATACAAGACGCTGATCTACGCCACCATCGCGATCGCCGCACTGTCGGTCACCGTGTGGGCGCACCACATGTACGTCACCGGCTCGGTGCTGCTGCCGTTCTTCGCCCTGATGACGATGCTCATCGCGGTGCCGACGGGTGTGAAGATCTTCAACTGGATCGGCACGATGTGGCGCGGCTCCATCACATTCGAGACGCCGATCATCTGGGCATTGGGCTTCCTCATCACCTTCGTGTTCGGTGGTTTGACCGGTGTGATCCTCGCATCGCCGCCGCTCGACTTCCACGTGTCCGACACGTACTTCGTCGTCGCCCACTTCCACTACGTCGTCTTCGGCACCGTCGTCTTCGCGATGTTCGCCGGCTTCTACTTCTGGTGGCCGAAGTGGACCGGCAAGATGCTCAACGAGTCGCTCGGCAAGTGGCACTTCTGGCTGCTGTTCATCGGCTTCCACACGACGTTCCTGATCCAGCACTGGCTCGGCGTCGTCGCGATGCCCCGCCGCTACTACTCGTACCTGCCTGAAGACAACATCACTTGGATGAACCAGTTGTCGACGATCGGCGCCGGCATCCTGGCGCTCTCGATGATCCCGTTCCTCTTGAACGTCTACATCACGGCGCGTCGGGCTCCGAAGGTCACGGTCAACGACCCGTGGGGCTACGGCGGTTCCCTCGAATGGGCGACCAGCTGCCCGCCGCCGCGGCACAACTTCACGTCCATTCCGCGCATCCGCTCGGAGCGTCCGGCATTCGACCTGAACCACCCCGAAGCCGGAATCCCGGTCGGCATCGGACCGGCGAAGGACGCCCCGCAGGCGCCCACCTACGATGCCGCCACGGAGGAGATCAAGTAATGCGCGCCAACACCGTCCTCTTCTGGATCCTCGCCGCCTTCTTCGGATTCTCGGCTGCACTGTACGGCTTCTGGAGCTGGATCGACGACAGCGATCCCGGCATGGAGCCTGCCGGCACGGTCGCTCTCTCGCTCACGACGATCTTGGCCGCGTTCATCGCGTTCTATCTCGGACGCGTGCACAAGGCCCAGGGCGCGGAGCTTCCCGAAGACCGCCTCGACGCGAACATCGACGACGGTGACGCAGAGCTCGGCTTCTTCAGCCCGTGGAGCTGGTGGCCAATCCTGCTCGCCGGCTCCGCCGCGTTGCTCTTCCTCGGCCTCGCGATCGGATTCTGGATCGCGTACATCGCGGTCGCACTCGGGGTAATCAGCCTCGTCGGCTGGGTCTACGAGTACTACCGCGGCAATTTCGCCCGTTAGCCGACGCTGTTCGGCACCGCGACATCCCCGGCACATCGTGGCGGGGATTCGTCGTATCGGGGCATCGTTCGCAGAGTCGGTCTCAGCTTCGTGTTGCGCCCACGACGCACCAGATCAGCCCCCGGTGCCGGTACCGCGGTTCGAGCCCATGCCGGCGCAGCACCGCGACCATGGCCGCGGGTTCATGGACGAACCCGCGGTAACTCCGCCCTCGGAGGCGCAGCATGAGGTTGCCGGCGGCCACAGTCGCGCGTGAGAGCAATGATCGTGGCGGGTGGCTGAACACCACCATGTGGCGAGCACGATCGGCGGCGGCGCCGAGCAGACGTTCGGCATCCGGGTAGCAGCACACCACGCGGTGCAGGAGGACGACGTCGGCGTCGTCTACGGAGTCGGGCTCGCGCGCGAGGTCCACGCCAAGGATCCGGGTGACCCTGCCTGAGACACCAGCGTGCTCGACAAGCCTCCTAGCATCTGCCTCGTAAGCACTCGAGAGCTCCAGGTTGACCGTGCGCGATGCGCCGCGGGCGAGGAGTTCGCGCTGCAGTTCGCCGACGCCACCGCCGACCTCGAGCACTGACGCCCCAGCGATGCCGGTCGAGGTCACGTAGTCGACGATGCGCCGCTCGACCGGAGTGAGCCCATTTCGCCGGTAGCGACGCGCGACGCTTCGCGCGAACTCCTCATCGAAGACCTCGTCGTACCGGTCGGGATCATCGGGCCCGCAGCAGCTTGCCATGCGACCAGTATGAGACGTCCTCGCAGTCGACGCATGCAGCAAATGCCTTCGGCGCGCAGAACCGTTCCGATCCTGTCGTGTCAGCTGACGACGGAAGCGCGCTCGAATACCACAAGCTCGACGGATACCGTGACCGTTCGTGCGCCATCGGTGGTGCCGGTCGGAGAGAGCTCGGCGGCGTGATGTGCGGAAGGTCCCATGCCCGCGAGGAGGGCCCGGGTGGAGGCATCCGCCTCGATCGTGTACTCCACCGGTACGGTGGAGCGGGTGCCCAGCCCGGCGACGGCGAGTTGCTCGGCAACACGATCAGCCTTGCCGGTGGGCACGTCGAGCAGAGCGCCCTCGGCGCGAAGCTCATGCAAGTGCGCGTCGGTCGGCACGATGACGACCAGCCGGCCGTTCGGACGCAGGACTCGCGCGAACTCGGGCCCGTTGCGCGGGGCGAACACGTTGAGCGCAACGTCGACCACCGCGTCGCGCACTGGCAGCGGTCGCCAGATGTCGAGCACGACACCCGTGGCGTCGGGGTGCGCACGCAGGCTCGTGCGGACGGCATCGGGCGAGCGGTCGGCGAGGAGGAACGCCGCTTCCGGAAGCGCTCGAGCGAGCACCGCCGAGTAGTATCCCGTGCCGCATCCGAAGTCGGCGATTCGAAGCGGTGACCGCGCGCCGGTGGGCAGCGTTGCCTGCACCGCGTCGACGAGGGCCGCACCAATCGGAGCGTACGCGCCGCCCTCGAGCAGCGTGGCGCGAGCTGCGAGCATCTCCCGATCGTCACCGATCGTGCGCGGAGCACGAGGGGCGAGGAGGGTGAGGTAGCCGTGCTTCGCTCGATCGAAGCGGTGTCCGGCAGCGCACCCGTAGACACGAACGTCGATCTGGGTGAGATCGAGGAGACAGTTCGGGCACCGAAGCCAGGTCGAATCGATCGACATGGCCCGATGCCCGAATCCGTCAGTGTGTCAGTGGTGCGAGGAGTGGGACGCCTCGAGCTCGCCCTTGCTGACCGGCGCGATGCGGTCTTCGAAGAACCAACGCGACAGCGAGGCGCGAACGCGCTGGCCGACCGTGATCTTGCCACGCGAGTTCGGTCGGAGCATCAGCGGCTCGTAGTTCTCCTGGCTCACGAGCCTCCACCGCTCGAACTCGTCGAGGGGCTGGTGCACCTCGATGAACTCGCCGCCCGGCAGCTTCACGATGCGGCCGGACTCGTAGCCGTGCAACACGATCTCGCGGTCCTTCTTCTGCAGCGCGAGGCAGACGCGCTTCGTGATGAAGTAGGCGACGAACGGGCCGAGGACGACAAGCGCCTGCAGCGCCCAAGTGACGCCTTCGATCGTGAGGGTGAAGTGCGTCGCGAGGATGTCGGAGCTCGCCGCCGCCCAGAGCCCGGCGTAGAAGGTCACGCCCGCTGCACCGATGGCGGTGCGGGTCGGGGCGTTGCGCGGGCGGTCGGCGATGTGGTGCTCGCGCTTGTCGCCCTTGACCCACGCCTCGATGAACGGGTAGCTGACCACGAGGACGAGGAAGATGCCGATGGCGATGAGCGGTACGAGGATGTTGAACGACCAGGTGCGGTCGAACAGCACGAACTCCCAGCCCGGCGGGATGAGTCGCAGGGCGCCGTCGGCGAAGCCGATGTACCAGTCGGGCTGCGTTCCGGCAGAGACCGGTGACGGGTCGTACGGTCCGTAGTTCCAGATCGGGTTGATCGTGAAGAACGCCGCGATGACCGAGATCACGCCCCAGATGATGAAGAGAAAGCCGCCGGCCTTCGCCGCGTAGATCGGCAGGATGGGCGGGCCGACCGAGTTCGTGGGCTCACGTCCGGGCCCGGCGAACTGGGTGTGCTTGTGGATGAACACGTAGATCACGTGCACCCCGATGAGCGCGACCAGGAGCGCGGGCAGCAACAGGATGTGCAGCGAGTAGAGGCGGCCGACGATTTCGGTGCCGGGGAACTCACCGCCGAAGATCAGGAACGAGGTCCACGTGCCGATGATCGGAATGCCCTTGACGAGCCCATCGATGATGCGGAGTCCGTTGCCCGACAGCAGGTCGTCGGGAAGCGAGTAACCGGTGAACCCCTCGGCCAGAGCGAGGATGAAGATGATGAAGCCGAATACCCAGTTGATCTCGCGAGGCTTGCGGAAGGCACCCGTGAAGAACACGCGGAGCATGTGCAGGCCGATGGCCGCCACGAAGAGCAGGGCTCCCCAGTGGTGCATCTGTCGCACGAACAGCCCGCCGCGGACGTCGAACGAGATGTCGAGCGTCGACGCCATCGCCACCGACATCTCCACGCCCTTGAGCGGCACGTAGGAGCCGTCGTAGTGCACTTCGGCCATCGACGCCTGGAAGAAGAACGTCAGAAACGTGCCGGAGACCAGGATGACGATGAAGCTGAAGAGGGCGACCTCGCCGAGGAGGAACGACCAATGGTCGGGGAATGCCTTGCGGCCGAGTCCCTTGACCGCGACGGCGATGCCGGTGCGGTCATTGAGGTACTCGGATGCCCCCGCGGTGAACGAGCGCTTGACAGGCGCTGGTGATCGGGTCGATACGGTGCTCAATGGCGCTCCCAGAAGCTCGGGCCGACGGGTTCGGTGAAGTCGCTCTGCGCGATGAGGTAGCCCTCGTCGTCGACGGCGATCGGAAGCTGCGGCAGTGCACGCTTGGCCGGGCCGAAGATGACCTCGCAGTTGTTCGACACGTCGAACTGCGACTGGTGGCAGGGGCAGAGCAGGTGGTGGGTGTGCTGTTCGTAAAGCGCGACGGGGCATCCGACATGCGTGCAGATCTTCGAGTACGCCACGATGCCGTCGTACGCCCAGTCTTCACGGCCGGGTGCCGGGTTGAGCTCGCTCGGCTCGAGACGCATGAGCAGCACGGCCGCCTTGGCCTTCTCTTCGAGCCTGCCGTGCTCGAGCTCGGCGAGCCCTTCGGGGATGACGTGGAAGGCACTGCCGTTCGTGACGTCTGATGCCTTGATCGGGACGCCGGACGGGTCGAGCGCGAGGCGGGTTCCCTGCTTCCACATCGTGTGGCTGAGCATCTCGACCGGGTTCTCGTCTTGCGGCGCGAGGCCACGGAAGAGCACGACGGCCGGCAACGGGAACACGAGCAGCGCTCCGATGAGGCTGTTGCGGATAACCGTACGACGCGAGAAGCCGGACTCCTCGTCGGCCTGGCGGAACACCTCGACAGCGCCCTGCTGCGTGGTCGGGCTGGCGCTGATCGGGTGGCGCGTGTCGATGGACTCGGCCGAGGTCATGAGCGACTTGCCCCAGTGCACCGCTCCGAATCCGATGCCGAGGAGTGCAAGGGTGACGCCGATGCCGAAGAACATGTTGTTCAGGCGTACTGCGTCGACGTCGTTCGACTCGATCGGGAACAGCATGTACGCGGCGATCGCCCACACGCTGCCGAGGACCGAGAGGTAGAAGAGCGTGTACACCGTGCGCTGCGCCCGGTTCTCGCGCTTGGGGTCTTCATCGGTCACGCGAGGACGGTGCGGTTCGAAACCGGGGTTCTCGAACGCGTCGGACGGGATGACCGCCGTGCCGGTCGCGCCGGCGAAATCGTGCGCGGCGTGCGACGAGTCGGCAGCGGCGAGCTCAGCGCCGCTGTGGTCGTCCTGTGCCATGGTTCTCCTTCTTCAGCTATTTCGGTGCCGGGGCGAGGGCTAGTTGGACTTCGCCGTGATCCACACGGTGATCGCGACGATGGCGCCGAGACCGAAGATCCAGATGAACAGTCCCTCTGCGACCGGCCCGAGCGAGCCGAGTTCGAAACCGCCGGGCGAGCGGTTGTCTTGGACGTACTGCAGGTACGTGATGATGTCGCGCTTGTCTTCGGGCGAGATGTTCAGGTCGTTGAACACCGGCATGTTCTGCGGACCCGTGACCATGGCCTCGTAGATGTGGACGCCTGAGACGTCGGTGAGCGGGGGAGCGAACTTGCCCTCGGTGAGCGCACCACCCGCGCCGGCGACGTTGTGGCACATCGCGCAGTTGATGCGGAACAGCTCAGCGCCGTTCGCCGCGTCGCCCCCGCCGTTCACCAGGTGGTCGTCGGGGATGTCGGGGCCGGGCCCCAGCGATGCGACGTAGTACGCGAGCTGCTTGACCTGCTCATCGGTGAACTGCGGCGGCTTCTGCGCCGCCTGCGGACCCTGCATCTGCATCGGCATGCGGCCGGTGCCGACCTGGAAGTCGACGGATGCGGCGCCGACGCCGATCAGGCTCGGGCCCGTGTTGGTGCCCTGCGCGTCGAGGCCGTGGCACGTCGCACAGTTGGCCGCGAAGAGCTTCTGGCCCTCTTCGATGGTCTCTTGCGAGTTCGCGTCGACCTCGGCCTGCGCGACGGTGCCACTGCTCAGTGCCGCATAGGCGCCGCCGGTGAAGACGAGGCCGAGCGCGAGGAGCGCAACGGTGGCGAGCGGGTGTCGGCGTCCGGTGCGTCGCTTCGTGCGGGTCATGGGGTTCTTCCTGTTCACGGACATACTGTGCTGACGCTCCCGGGCGGCTTACTTGAGGACGTAGATGACGAGGAACAGGCCGATCCACACCACGTCGACGAAGTGCCAGTAGTACGAGACGACGATCGCGCTCGTCGCCTCGCGGTGGCCGAAGTTCTTGACCGCGAAGACGCGGCCGATGACGAACAGGAAGGCGAGGAGACCGCCGGTGACGTGCAGGCCGTGGAAGCCGGTGGTGAGGTAGAACGCGGAGCCGTAGGAATTCGAGTCGAGCGCGATGCCCTCGGATACGAGCGTGGCGTACTCCCAGACCTGGCCCGCGACGAAGACGGCGCCCATGGCGTAGGTGAGGAAGAACCACTCGACCATGCCCCACTGGGTCGGCTTCCAGCCGGTGGCATAGGGCTGCAGGCGCTCGGCGGCGAACACGCCGAACTGGCAGGTGAACGACGACAGCACGAGGATGATCGTGTTCGTCAGCGAGAACGGGAAGTTGAGGCGATCAGCCTCGAATGCCCACAATTCGGGCGACATCGACCGAAGCGTGAAGTAGATCGCGAAGAGCCCCGCGAAGAACATGACCTCACTGCCGAGCCAGACGATGGTGCCCACCGCGATGGTGTTCGGTCGGTTGATCACGGGCGCGCTCGCCTGAGGAGTGATTACGGTGCTCGTCACCCTCCCATTATGGCCGAAACCACGCGTGAGTTTTCGTCATCCGGGAGAGCTGTGTCGACGTCGAGAGGTAAGGCAAGCCTAAATTACGTTGCGTGAAGCCCGGGAATCCGCCGTGAATCGGGCCGATAGGATCGACGCATGCCCGCCCACCAGAACTGGCCCGAGATCCTGAACTCCCTGCTCCTGGGCGAAGACCTGAGCGTTTCGGATGCCGCCTGGTGCATGGAACAGGTCATGACGGGCTCCGCCACCGAGGCCCAGCTCGCCGCGTTCCTCGTCGCGCTGCGCATGAAGGGGGAGACGGTCGACGAGATCGTCGGCTTCCGCGACGCGGTCCTCGAGCACGCGATCCCGCTCGATGTCGATCCGATGGGGCTCGACATCGTCGGCACGGGAGGCGACCGCTTCGGCACGGTCAACGTGTCGACCATGGCGTCGATCGTCGCCGCGGCATCCGGTGTGCCCGTCATCAAGCACGGGAACCGTGCCGCGAGCTCGTCTTCGGGCTCGTCCGACGTGCTCGCGGCGCTCGGGATCGACCTCGCGCTCCCGGCCGAGCGGGTCGCGGCGGTGCTCGGCGAGACCGGCATCACGTTCGCCTACGCCGCGGCCTTCCACCCCGGCTTCCGGCATGCGGGTGCGGTCCGCGCGCAACTCGGCGTGCCGACGGTGTTCAACTTCCTCGGCCCGCTCTGCAATCCGGCCCGCCCCGAGGCATCCGCAGTCGGCGTCGCGCACCTCGACCGCGTGCCGCTCATCGTCGGCGTGTTCCAGACGCGTGGCGCGACCGCCCTCGTCTTCCGTGGCGACGACGGGCTCGACGAGCTTACGACGACCGGCCACAGCCACGTCTGGGAGGTCTCGCGCGGCACGGTGAAGGAGCACGACCTCGATCCGCGCGACCTCGGCATCGCACGCGCCACGATCGACGACCTGGCCGGTGGCGATGCCCTCCACAACGCGCAGATCGTGCACCGGGTGCTGGGAGGCGAATCCGGACCGGTCCGCGACATCGTCGTCCTCAACGCCGCCGCGGGGCTCGTCTCCTTCGAGCTCGCGAAGGATCCGGGTCAGGTGCAGCGCCTGATCCTCGATCGCTTCCGCGACAAGATGGCCGTCGCCGAAGAGGCCATCGACAGTGGTGCCGCGGCTCGCAAGCTCGATGAATGGGTCGTCGCGACGAAGGCGTGACCGTTCGGTGACGCGACTGAGGGCCCCGCGGCATCCGCGGGGCCCTCGTTCACCTGTACATCACCTCACGTCTTCGTCTACCCAATCGAAGGTCTTCGAAACCGCCTTCTTCCAGAGGCGGAGCTGGCGGTCACGCTCGTCGGGATCCATCTTGGGCTCCCAGCGCGAGTCCTCCTGCCAGTTCGCACGCAACTCGTCGAGGTCGGACCAGAAGCCGACTGCCAGTCCGGCCGCGTAGGCGGCGCCCAGCGCGGTGGTCTCGGCGACCACCGGACGCACGACGGGCACGCCGAGGATGTCGGCCTGGAACTGCATGAGCGTGTTGTTCGCGATCATGCCGCCATCGACCTTCAGCTCGGTGAGGTCCACGCCCGAGTCGGCGTTGACGGCGTCGAGCACCTCACGAGTCTGGAACGCGGTGGCCTCGAGGGCCGCGCGGGCGATGTGGCCCCGGTTCACGTAGCGGGTGAGTCCGACCAGCGCACCGCGTGCGTCGGAACGCCAGTACGGCGCGAACAGGCCGGAGAAGGCGGGTACGAAGTACGCACCGCCGTTGTCGTCGACCGTCTTGGCGAGTTCCTCGATCTCGGGCGCGCTCGAGATCAGCCCGAGGTTGTCGCGCAGCCACTGGATGAGCGACCCCGTGACGGCGATCGACCCCTCCAGCGCGTAGTGCGCGGGCTGATCGCCGAGCTTGTAGCCCAGCGTCGTGAGCAGCCCGTTCTTCGAGTGCACGATCTCGGTGTCGGTGTTGAAGATCAGGAAGTTTCCGGTGCCGTACGTGTTCTTCGACTCGCCTGCATCGAACGCAGCCTGGCCGAAGGTCGCGGCCTGCTGGTCGCCGAGGATGCCGGCGACGGGCACCTCGCGGAGCAGGCTCGACGACTCCACCGTGCCGTAGACCTCGGATGACGAGCGGATCTCGGGCATCATCGACCGCGGCACGCCGAACGCCGCGAGGATGTCGTCGCGCCAGCTGAGGGTCTCGAGGTCCATGAACATCGTGCGGCTCGCGTTCGTGACATCCGTCGCGTGCACGCCGCCATCAGTACCACCGGTGAGGTTCCACAGCACCCAGCTGTCGGTCGTGCCGAACATGAGGTCGCCCGCCTCGGCACGCGCGCGCGCACCCTCGACGTTCTCGAGGATCCACACGATCTTGGTACCCGAGAAATACGTGGCCAGTGGGAGCCCGACGTCCTGCTTGAACCGCTCGACGCCGCCGTCGGCCGCGAGGCGATCGACGATCGGCTGCGTGCGGGTGTCCTGCCACACGATGGCGTTGTAGACGGGCTCGCCGGTGTTCTTGTCCCACACGACGGCCGTCTCGCGCTGGTTCGTGATGCCGACCGCAGCGATATCGTGCCGGGTGAGGTCGGCTTTCCCGAGCGCCTGGCCGATGACCTCTCGTGTGTTCCGCCAGATCTCCATCGGGTCGTGCTCGACCCAGCCGGCCTTCGGGAAGATCTGCTCGTGCTCCAGTTGACCAGTCGCGACGATCGAACCCTTCTTGTCGAAGATGATCGAGCGGCTGCTCGTCGTTCCCTGGTCGATCGCCAGGATGTAGTCGGCCATGACTTCCTCTCAATGTTGCTGATGCGCCGCCAAACGTCGGAGGTGGGCGGGCGCGCGTCTGCATGCGCGAATGAAGGCGGGGCCGGTCCGGGAGGACCGGCCCCGCCGCGTGGTCAGGTGATGATGGGCAGGAGCGGAATGGCCACCCACCCGGCGAGCAGCCCGCCGATGACCGGGCCGACGACCGGCACCCACGAATACGACCAGTCGCTGGCGCCCTTGCCCCTGATCGGGAGAATGGCGTGCGCGATGCGAGGGCCGAGGTCGCGAGCGGGGTTGATGGCGTACCCGGTCGGACCACCGAGGGACACGCCGATACCGATCACGAGGAGTGCGACCGGCAGGGCGCCGAGGGCGGCGAGGCCGGATGTATCCCCGTTGCGCCCGAAGCCGATGACGACGAACACGAGCACGAACGTGCCGATGATCTCGGTCACGAGGTTCCAGGCGTAGTTGCGGATGCCGGGGCCCGTCGAGAAGGTGCCGAGCTTCGGAGCCGGATCGGGCTCCTGGTCGAAGTGCTGTTTGTAGGCCAGCCAGACGATGACGGCGCCGATGATGGCTCCGAGCAACTGGGCACCGATGTACGCGAGCACCGACATGACGTTCACTGGGACAGTCACATCGGCGGCAGTGTTGCCGAACTCCGTCGCACCGTTGGCGACGAGTCCGAGCGTCACCGCCGGGTTGATGTGCGCGCCTGAGGCGTACGCGACGATGACGCCGGCGAAGACCGCGAAGCCCCAGCCGAACGTCACCATGAGGAACCCGCCGCCGAAGCCCTTGGTTTTGGCAAGGGCGACGTTGGCCACGACACCGCATCCGAGCAGCACGAGCATTGCCGTGCCCACTAGTTCGGAGAGGAACAATATTCCGAGATTGTCCACGTCGACCTTCCATCCTTTTCGCTTGGCCCGAGGGCTTCGCCCGGGGGCGGAACACTGCCCACCATACTCAGACCGTGCATTCCGGGGAATGGGGGCGCTGGATTTCGCGAAACACCCTTACGACGGCGGTGTCCGGGGGCGTAGGTTGACTCGGGAGTGCTGCGTCGGCGCCGATGCACAGTCGCGGGGCGTGCGGCAGCCATGGTGAAGGGATGCTCGTGAAGAAGATCATCAACGATCCGAAGCGCGTCGTCGACGAGTCGGTCGCGGGGTTCGGACTCGCTCACGCCGACCTCGTCCGCGTCGAGGTCGATCCGATCCACATCGTGCGCGCCGATGCCCCGGTCTCGGGCAAGGTCGGTCTCGTCAGCGGGGGCGGCAGCGGGCACGAGCCGCTGCACGCGGGGTTCGTCGGCTTCGGCATGCTGGACGCTGCAGTGCCGGGCGCGGTCTTCACCTCGCCCACGCCCGACCCGATCCTCGCCGCCACGAAGGCAGTCGACGGCGGAGCCGGCGTGCTCCACATCGTCAAGAACTACACCGGTGACGTGCTGAACTTCGAGACCGCGGCCGATCTCGCCGCGGCCGAGGGAATCGAGGTCCGCGCCGTCGTGACCAATGACGACGTCGCCGTCAAGGACTCGCTGTACACCGCGGGCCGCCGGGGTGTCGCGGGCACCGTGCTCGTGGAGAAGATCGCGGGCGCCGCCGCCGAGCGTGGCGACACGCTCGAGGGCGTCGCAGCCATCGCCGAGCGCGTGAACGCGAATGCGCGCTCGATGGGCCTCGCCCTCACCCCGTGCATCGTGCCGCACGCCGGTGAGCCGAGCTTCACCCTTGCCGAAGACGAGATCGAGATCGGCATCGGCATCCACGGCGAACCCGGTCGCGAGCGCGTCAAGCTCGAACCCGCCGATCAGCTCGTCGACCGACTGCTCGAACCGATCCTCGAAGACCTTCCCTACTCGCAGGGCGAGCGCGCACTCCTGTTCGTGAACGGCATGGGCGGCACCCCGCTCGTCGAGCTCTACGTCGCGTACCGCCGCGCTGCCGAGTTGCTCGGCGAACGCGACATCGTGATCGAGCGCTCACTCGTCGGCAACTACATCACGTCCCTCGAGATGCAGGGGATGTCGATCACCCTGCTGAAGCTCGACGACGAGATGATCGAACTGTGGGATGCCCCGGTGCAGACGGCTGCACTCCGATGGGGTCGTTGAGGAAGCGGGGCACGCCGGTGGGATTGGACATCACCTGGGCTGTGGACTGGGTCAGGCAGAGCGCACAGGTCATCTCCGAGCATCGGGTCGAGCTCCTGACGCTCGACCGCGAGATCGGCGACGGCGACCACGGCGAGAACATGGACCGCGGGTTCCAGGCGGTGCTGCCGAAGCTCGACGACCTGTCCGCCGGCTCCACGCCGGGCGACGTCCTGAAACTCGTCGCCACGACGCTCATCTCGACGGTCGGCGGTGCGGCGGGTCCGCTCTACGGCACTGCGTACCTCAAGGCTGCGGCGGCAGCGGGTGATGCCGTCGCGCTCGACGGCCCGGCGATCGCCGCGATCCTCGCCGCCGGACGCGACGGCGTCGTCGCTCGCGGCAAGGCCGAATCGGGCGACAAGACGATGGTCGATGCATGGACCCCGGCTGTGGAGGCCGCGGAGGCCGCCGCCGCAGATGGCATGGATGCCGCCGGTGTGCTTGCCGCTGCGGCGACCGCCGCGGAGGCCGGCGCAGTGGCGACCGAGCCGCTCATCGCCCGCAAGGGCCGAGCCAGTTACCTCGGCGAGCGCTCGGTGGGCCATCGCGATCCGGGCGCCGAGTCGAGCGCGCTGCTGCTCCGGGCCGCTGCCGACACGGCGGCGGCCGCGGCAGGAGCCTGAGGTGTCAGCTGCGCACCGCATCGGCATCGTCTTCGTCTCGCACTCCCGCGACATCGCCGCTGGGCTCGTCGAGCTCGCCAGGCAGATGGCCCCGTCGGTCGCACTCGTCGCCGCGGGAGGAACCGACGACGGGCGCATCGGCACGAGCTTCGACCGCGTGACGGCCGGCATCTCCGAGGCGGACTCGGGCGCCGGCGTCGTCGTGCTGTGCGATCTGGGCTCGGCGATCCTCACCGCCGAGACCGCCCTCGAGTTCCTCGATGACGATCTTCGGGACCGCGTGCGCATCGTCGATGCTCCGCTCGTCGAGGGCGGCGTCGCCGCCGCCGTCGCGGCCGAGGCCGGCGACCCTCTCGACGTGGTGGTCGCGGCGGCGGAGTCCGCGCGCGGATCCCACGATGCGGAGGTCGGTGCTGGTTCCGGCCCGGAGACGCCGGTCGCCACCGCTAGCGCCGCCGCGGCAGGCGCGTCCGCCGCGGGCGCGGGCGCCGGGGCATCCGGATACGCCCGGACCGTCACGCTCATCAACCCCGACGGCCTCCACGCGCGACCGGCCGCGGAGCTGGTCAAGCTCGCGAGCACCTTCCCGCAGAAGATCACCGTCAACGGCACCGACGCGAAGAGCCTCCTGGGCATCATGTCACTCGGGCTCACGAAGGGTGCCGAGGTCGAGATCGCGAGCGCTGATTCCGAGGGGAGCGCCGCGGTCGACGCGCTCGCGGAACTCGCTCTGTCGGGATTCGGTGAGGCGTAGCCCGCCCCGCGCGTCAGTTGCCGCCGGCCACCCGGATCTCAGCCCCCGTCGTGTAGCTCGCATCGGCCGAGAAGAGGTAGGCGACGGCACCCGCGATCTCGTGCGGCTCGCCGGGACGGCGCATCGGGATGCGCGGAGCCCGTTCGTCGGGCGCGTTCGGCCGTCCGGCCTCGGCGTGGATCTCGGTTCGGGTGGTCCCAGGCGAGACGGTGTTCACCCGTACGCCCACCGGACCGAACTCCTTGGAGGCGCCCGTGGTGAGGGCATTGAGCGCCGCCTTGCTCATGGCATAGGGGATGTAGGTGTCTGGTGCCCCGCTGTGCGCGGCCCCAGACGAGATGTTGACGATGGAGCCGCCCGCACCGCCGCGATCGACCGCCATGTGCGCGATCGCCGCGCGAGTCAGCACGATCGGGGCGAGCACGTTGACCCGGAAGAGTCGCTCCGACTCGTCGATCGGGGCGTCGAGGAATCCGCCGATCCGTCCGGTGACACCAGCGTTGTTGACGAGGCCGGTGACGCGGCCGAACTCCGCGATCGATGACGGCACGACGGTCGCCGCCGCGTCGAGGTCGGCCAGATCCACCTGCAGGAGCAGCACGCGGGATCCCGACGCCTCGCATCGACGGGCGACCGCGTCGGCCTCATGGCGGCGGGCGCGGTACGTGATGACCAGGTCGTGGCCGTCGATGGCGAGCCGTTCGGCAATCGCCGCGCCGATGCCACGGCTGGCGCCCGTGATGATCGTGACCGGTCGTGCTGGAGCATCCGTCTGCGTCATGGTGCCAGCCTACGGTCGCCGGATTGCAGGCCCAAGGTGCACCGGCACTGGCGCCGAGGGGATCGCAGGCGTAGCATCTCGCCCATGGCACGCGACACGGCGAGCCGCCCCGCAGGCAACGCCTTCACGCACTTCTTCGACCGGGTCGACCGGGCGATGCGGCCGATCTTCGGCCCGCCGCCGGTCACCGCCGAAGAGGAGCAGCCTCGGACCTCCGATGACGCCGCATGCCCGATCTGCGGCCACCCGATGTTCGAGCACGTGATCGACCACTCGACGTCGAACACGGTGTTGATCTGCCCGACCGACGAACGGCTCCCTGAGCGAGACGTCGTCGGTCCGTACAACGAACTCGGGATGCCGGCGAGCGGTCGGCGCCTCGAGAAGTACGAAGAACGCAGCGCGGGGGGCTGAACGGGTATCAGTTCGCCGACGTGGACGCGCCGGCGACGATGGGTCGTGCCCGGCGACTGCCACACGGCAGCCGACCGCGGGCTCGGCCAGCGGGCTCACGATGACGTCGCGGAATTCCGGGCGACGAGCGCGTCGCCGAGACGACGCAGTTCGGCGCGCAGGGAGCTCGGTTCGACGACCTCGAGGTATTCGGCCCAGCCGGCGAGGCCGCGCGCCAGCAGTTGCTCAGTGGGCGCCGTCACCCGCACTCGCGACCGCATCTCGTCGAGCTGTTCATCGGCGACGGCGCGCTGGCCGAACTGCGTCTGCAGCAACGGCACGATGCCGGAGTCGGCGATCACGGTCGCCGAGGCGCTTGCGCGCTGCCGATCGACCTGCGCGGTGACGCGTTCCCAGAGCTCCACGAGGTCGAGGCCGTCGGGGCGGGTCGCGGCCTCGTCGATGACCTCGACCTCGACCATGCGGTCGACGCGATAGGTGCGCTCCGCGCCATCGACCGCACCGAGCAGGTACCAACGACCCTGCTTGTGCACGAGGCCCCATGGATCGACGACTCGATCGGCGGGTTCGCGGTTCCAGGCGGCGTACCGCATGCGCATGCGGCGCCGTTCGACGACCGCCGACTGCACCTGGGGGAGCAGCGCCGGCGACTCCTGCTTCGGGCGCCCCCACTCACCGGCATCGATGACGACCGCGTCGGCGGCCGCGCGGGCGTCGGTGCGGAACGTCTCGGGAAGCGCCCGCACGAGCTTGCGGAGCGCGGCCTTGGCATCGGGATCGACGGATGCCGCGGGGCCGACGAGCAGGAACAGCGCGCGCGCCTCGCTCGCCGAGAGCCCGCTGAGGTCGGTGCGGGCGCCCCCGAGCAATTGCCATCCGCCACCGCGGCCCGCCTGCGGATAGATGGGGATGCCGGCTGCTGACAGCGCCTCGAGGTCGCGACGGGCGGTGGCGACCGACACTTCGAGCTCGTCGGCGAGCTGCGCTGCGGTGACTCGTCCCCGCGCCTGCAGGGTCAGCAGGGTGGCCACGAGACGATCTGCGCGCATGTTTTCCATTCTCGCCGGAAAAGTAGTCAGAAGGTGAGCACTTCTGTGTTCCAGACTGGATCCATCAACTCAACGCACACGGAAGGAACCGATCATGCTCAGGGGATTCGCCACTATCAGCTATTACGCCGACGACCTCGAGGCGGCCTCCGCCTGGTACACGGACGTGCTCGGCATCGAGCCCTACTACGTTCGGCCGGGCTACATCGAGTTCCGCGTCGGCGACTACGAGCACGAGCTCGGCATCATCGACGCGCAGTACCGCCCCGCCGCGCCCGAGTCGCCCGGGGGAGAGATCATCCACTGGCACGTCGATGACCTGCCGGGTTCCTACGAGCGACTCCTCGCGCTCGGCGCGACGTCGTACCAGCCGCCGATCGAGCATGGGCCGGGCTTCGTCACGGCATCGGTGGTCGATCCGTTCGGCAACGTGCTCGGCATCATGTTCAACCAGCACTACCTCGAAATGCTCGCACGCGACTGAACGCGCGCGTCGAGCTGGGGGGCGTGGCTAGCCGATCGAGCGCATGAACGCAGTGAGCTCATCGGCGATGAGTCGAGGCTCCTCCAATGCGAGGAAGTGCCCGCCCCGGCCTGGCGCCGAATACCGGCGGATGTCACCGGCGGCGCGCTCGGCGATGGAACGCGGAAAGCCGTGCATGCCCGGCTCGTGGCTCAACGTGACGGCGACCGGAACGGGGATCATCGGCCTGGGGGCGTTGTGCGGGTAGTCGAGGTACTGGCGGAACGACGTGCCGATGCATCCGGTCACCCAGTACAGGGTGAGGATCGTGCACAGGGTGTCGCGGTCGAATCTCGACTCGAGATCGCCGCCGCAGTCGCTCCAGCTGCGGTACTTGTCGATGATCCATGCGGCGAGCCCGGCGGGGGAGTCGGCGAGGGCTGCGGCGATCGTGTCGGGGCGCGTGCTCATGATCGAGCTGTAGCCCTCGTCGGACTCGTCGTAGACCGCTTCCGCGTCGAGGAACGCCTGCTCGGCGGGCGTGATCGGTGAGGCGTCGAAGTCGGCGGGAAAGGGTCCATGGATCATGTGCAGGCCCGCGACCTCGCGGGGATACATGGTAGCGAGCCATCCGGATGCCGCGCCGCCGATGTCGCCGCCGAAGGCGAAGTAGCGCTCATAGCCGAGCGTCTCGGTCATGAGGGTGTGGAAGGTCTCGGCGATGGCAGCCCGGGTGAGCGGGCCGTCGACGAGGTCCGAGTAGAGGAATCCGGGAAGGGAGGGCACCACGACGTCGACGTCGAGCAGTTCGAGCAGCGGCAGCATCTCGATGAAGCTGCTCGGCCAGCCGTGGGCGAGCAGCACGGGCGGCCGGGTCGCATCACGGCGCACGTGGACGAAATGCTGACCACGGTCGCGGAACTGCGGGTAGGAGTTGAGCCGGGCTTCGGCCGCAGGCCAGTCGAACTCGTTCGCCCAGTAGTCCACGAGCGAGCGCAGGTAGTCCGGGTCGGTGCCCGCCTCCCAGCCGGAGGCGCTCGGCGTGGTGAACCGCGTGCGAGTGAGCCGCGACCGAAGGTCGTCGAGCACGTCGGATGCGACCGAGATGGTGAAGGCTTCCATGCCTCGACGCTAGCGCCTAGCTGTGCTGGTCATGCTCGGCGTGCGACGCGCCTGTCAGGGCGGAGATGGGCACCTTGCACGCCTCGCCCTGCCACGCCTCGATGCCCTCTCGGATTGCGAACCCGGCGATGACCAGCGCCGCGACCGAGTCGGCCCACGTCCAGCCGAGCAGGCTGTTCAGGAGCAGGCCGACGAGGAGCACACCCGAGAGGTACGCGCAGATCAGCGTCTGCTTGGAGTCGGCCACGGCGGAGGCGGAGCCGAGGTCTCGCCCCGTGCGGCGCTCCAACCACGACAACAACGGCATGATCGCGAGGCTGACCGCTGCGAGCACGAGGCCGATCGTGGAGTGCTCGGGTGGATCGGCGCCGAGCAGTGCGCGGATCGCGTCGATGCTGACGACGAGCGCGAGGCCGAAGAACGAGACCGCGATGAGGCGCAGCGCCGTTCGCTCCCGCTTCTCGGGGTCGGGTGCGGCGAACTGCCACGCGACGGCGGCCGCTGAGAAGACCTCGACGACGGAGTCGAGGCCGAACCCGATCAGGGCGGCCGACGATGCGACGGCGCCGGCCGCGATCGCGACGACCGCCTCGACGACGTTGTAGGCGATGGTGGCGGCCACGATCCAGCGGATGCGTCGCGCGAGGACCGCGCGCCGGGCGGCTGGGAGCTCTCGTGGTGTCGATGAGACCCCAGTCACGCGCAGCTGCAGTCGGTCGAGGAGCAGCACGCCGGGTCGACGACGAGCACCAGCCGGAGCAGGTCGTCGAGCGCCGGCGCGAGCAGCGGGTCAGCGAGGCGGTACCAGGTGCGCCGACCGTCGGGCACCGCCTCGACGAGGCCGCAGCCGCGAAGGCAGGCGAGCTGGTTCGACATGACCTGCCGGGAGACGCCGAGGGCGTCGGCCAGGTCGGAGGGGTAGGCGGGGGCCTCGCGAAGCGTGAGCAGGACGCGGGTGCGCGTGTTGTCAGAGAGCGCGTATCCCAAGCGCGTCAGGGCTGCAGTATGCGTCAGTGTCGCGGTCGCGGTCATGCAGTTGACAGTACAGCCGTGGCTGTATTCAGACAAGCCTGAACCATCCGCGCATATATCGATTGACAAACGATAGATTTATCGCGATAGTCGATGCATGCAGAAGATGGATTGGGTGGTCATCCCCCTCAGAGTGTTGCTCGTGCTCGTCTTCATCGGACTGGTGGTGGCGCAGTTCATGAGCCTTCCCGGCGAGTTCCGGCAGATGGCAGAGGAGAACCCCGAGTCGGGGCCGATCCCGTGGCTGCTGCTGACCTTCGCCATCCTCGAGGTGCTGTGTTTCCAGGTCGTCATCGTGTGCACCTGGCGGCTGCTCACGCTCGTGCGTGCAGACCGGATCTTCAGCGAGGAGGCCTTCGCCTGGGTCGACGCGATCGTCTGGGCGATGGTCGCAGCATGGGTGCTGCTGGCGGGCGTCGCCACCTACATCGTCGCCGTCATCTACTTCACGCCGGAGCTTCGTGATCCGGGCACGCCGATCCTTCTGACCGGGATGGTGTTGATCGGCGGCGTCGTGGTGCTCACGATCGTCGTGCTGCGTGCGCTGCTGCGGCAGGCGACCGTGCTGCGCACCGATCTGGAAGAAGTCATCTGATGGCGATCGTGGTGCGCATCGACGTCGAGCTCGCCAAGCGCAAGATGAGTGTGGGGGAGTTCGCCGAGCGTGTCGGACTCACGCCCGCGAACGTGGCAGTACTGAAGAACGGTCGCGCCAAGGCGGTGCGCTTCGCGACGCTCGACGCCATGTGCCGGGTGCTCGAGTGTCAGCCGGGTGATCTTCTCGAGTGGATCGAAGAGCCGGACTCCGCAGCGGCCGAGTAGAGAGGCGACGAGGGCGGAAGGGCGGGAGGGGAGCGGTCACCTTCTCTCCACTCTCAATCTATAGCTGACCCGGGGGCTTGCCGCAAGGCCCGGGTCATGCCGCAGACTAGTGCGCCGGACCAGCAAACCATGTACCAGGGGGAGTCACCGTGACCTTGACGACCAGCGCGTTCAACCTGCCCGAAGCGCTCACCTCCAAGGCCGACCCGGCCCTGATCACCGCCGACGAGGAGCACTTCGCGGCCATCGCATCGAGCATCGGGCAGTCGATCACCGATCTCTCCGACCGTCTCGTCACCGAGCGCAGAAAGCCCGGCGGCACCGGCCAAGAGGCAATGGACCGGGACATGGAGATCCACCGCCTGGCCACTCGACTGCGCACCCTGCGCCGATTCGGCCTGGACCTCTGCCTCGGACGCATGGTCGGCCTCGACAGTTCCGAACCTGTGTACGTCGGACGGCTCGGTCTCGCCGACCGCGACGGTCGGCGCCTCCTTGTCGACTGGCGCTCGCCCGCAGCCGAGCCGTTCTTCGGCGCCACCCACGCGAACCCGATGGGACTGGCGAGTCGTCGCAGGTATCGCTGGACCGGCGGCCGGGTCAGCGACTACTGGGACGAGGTCTTCAACCCCGACGGTCTCGAGGGGCACGCTGCACTCGACGACCAGTCCGCCTTCATCGCCAGCCTGGGCGCCAACCGGTCCGACCGGATGCGCGATGTGCTCGGCACCATCCAGGCCGATCAGGACGCCATCATCCGCGCAGGCTCGGAGGGCACTCTCGTGGTCGACGGCGGTCCGGGCACCGGCAAGACGGTCGTCGCCCTGCACCGGACCGCGTACCTGCTCTACTCCGACCCTCGCCTGGGTCAGCGTCGCGGCGGCGTCCTGTTCGTCGGTCCCCACCAGCCGTACTTGGCCTACGTCTCCGACGTGTTGCCGAGCCTCGGTGAGGAGGGCGTTCAGACCTGCACCCTGCTGGATCTTGTCCCCGAGGGCGCCGCTGCGGCGGCCGAGAGCGATCCCGAGGTGGCCCGCCTCAAGTCATCGGCGGGCATGGTCGCGGCGATCGAGCCGGCCATTCGGCTCTACGAGGAGCCGCCCGCACGAAGCATGATGGTCGAAACCCCCTGGGGTGACGCGGTGCTCACCACCGAGGACTGGGCCGAGGCCTTCGCGGCAGCGGAGCCCGGCAGCCCGCACAACGATGCCCGCGATCAGGTTTGGGAGGCTCTGCTCGCGATCCTGACGGACAAGTTCCGGGGGAGCGATGACGACGATGACTTCGATGCAGACGACGACGAGGAGAACGACGAGTTCGACGCATACGGGTTGCGGCCCGAAGTGCCGGTGGCTCCGCTCCGCCGTTGGCTGACACAGAACCCGGACCTGGTGCGCGCGTTCGGGCGGGCATGGCCAGTGCTCGAGGCATCCGACATCGTGGGAGCGCTGTGGGAGGTACCCGCCTACCTGCGCAGATGCGCGCCATGGCTCACCGACCACGAGGTACAGATGCTGCAGCGCCGGGCTCCTCGGGCGTGGACGATCTCGGACCTGCCACTGCTGGACGCGGCACGGCAACGGCTCGGCGACCCCGAGGCGGCACTGCGCAAGCGCCGGCACGAGGCCGCGGTCGCCGCCGAACGCGCACGAATGTCCGACGTCGTCGAACACCTCATCGCGACCGATGACTCCGAGATGGGGGTGATGCAGATGCTGCGCGGGCAAGATCTGCGCGATGCCCTCGTCGACGACGCCGCGCTGCCCGCCGCCGACCATGACGCGCTTGCCGGACCGTTCGCGCACATCCTGGTGGACGAGGCTCAGGAGCTGACGGATGCCGAGTGGCAGATGTTGCTGCTGCGTTGTCCGTCGCGCAGCTTCACCATCGTCGGGGATCGCGCCCAGGCCAGGCACGGGTTCACCGAGTCATGGCAGGAACGGCTCGAACGTGTCGGGCTGAACCGGATCGACCTCGCCTCGCTCAGCATCAACTACCGCACACCGGAAGAAGTCATGGCAGAGGCCGAGCCCGTCATCCGTGCCGTGATCCCCGACGCCAACGTGCCGATCTCGATCCGCCGCAGCGGCGTTCCCGTCGTGCACGGCGCGACATCCGACTTGGAATCGATACTCGAGACCTGGCTGGCTGAGCACACCGACGGAACCGCCTGCGTCATCGGCGACCCGTCGTACCACGCGACGTCCCGGGTGCGATCGCTGACGCCCGAGCTTGCGAAGGGCCTCGAGTTCGACCTCGTCGTCGTCGTCGACGCCGGAGCATTCGGCTCAGGCATCGAGGGAGGCGTGGATCGCTACGTCGCGATGACACGAGCGACCCGTCAACTCGTGATTCTCAGCGGAGATGATCGCACTGGAGCCGGGGAGGGGAGCGCCGGAGGCTAGCACTCATCACGAGGCTCCGCAATGTCGCAGGGGGACCGCGGGGTGGGTGGTAAGAGTCGTATTGATACCCAAATCGACGACAGCGACGTTTCGGCCGAGCGGATCGAGCGTCGTGGAGGAGGAGAAGTCATCATGGACGCGAACGAGCGTGAGCCCCTGACCCCTGCGGAACTGGCCGACGAGGGCATCGTCGCGCTGCCAGACAAGGAAGTCGTCTCGATCCTCGACCTCGCCGCCGACATCGATCTGGCCATCGATGGCGCAGCACCGATCGACCTGGCGGTCGCCCTCAACGCCAACGTCGTGGCGCCGATCGATGCGGCGGTGAGCGCCAACCTCCTTTCCGACGGCTCGACCGCACAGGCGATGTCCGATCAGGGCGTGCAGATCACCCAGACGATCGACGCCGACGCGAAGGCGACAGCCCTGCAGGACAGCACGATCGACCAGAGCGACACCGTCGTGGGCGGCGCGGTCCCCGCAGAAGGCGTGGGCGAGTCGCCCACGCTGATGGCGGGCACCGATGCCATGGCGGACAGCGTCCCCACCGCACCGGTGGACGGCAGCGTCGTCGTCGACTCGGCCGGCAACATCATCGGCACGCTGGATGCCGCGACCGGCAACGTGATCGACGCTGACGGTGACATCCTCGGAACGCTGAACGAGACGACGGGCGTCGTTCTCGACTCGGCCGGCAACTTGATCGGAACGGTCACCGACCTCGTCGATGGCGCCACCGTGGTCGGCTCCAATGGCCACGTGCTCGGCATTCTGGATGCCGCGACCGGCAACGTGCTGGACGCCGCCGGAAACGTGGTGGGTGCGCTGAACCCGCTCACCGGCCAGGTGCTCGACACGCTCGGCAATGTGCTGGGCACGGTGACCGACTTCCTGGACGGCACCACCGTGCTGGACTCAGCCGGCAACGTGATCGGTGTCCTCGACGGTGCGACGGGCAACGTGGTGAACTCCCTCGGACAGGTCGTCGGCGCCCTGGACCCGCTCACCGGACAAGTCCTCGACGCGGCGGGAAACCTGTTGGGGACCGTCGGCGAGGTCGTGGACGACGTCACCGACGCGCTCGGGCGGCTCAACACGGGCGACCTCCTCAAGGGCGACCTGCTCAACGTCGACGTCAACGTCGACCTGGACGCCGACCTGGCAGCGCCCATCAACGGCGCCGTCGCGGCGAACGCCAATGTTGCCGCCCCGATCGATGCCTCGGTGGCTGCCAACATCCTGTCGGAGAACTCCGAGGCAACCGCCATCGCGCAGCAAGACGCCATCATCACCCAGTCGATCACCGGCAGCGCAGAGGCCATCTCCGACCAGGTCTCCGACATCGACCAGGCATCGCAGGAGCCGGTCGACACCGATACCGCCGGCGACGACGAGACGGCCGCCCCGGCTGACGACACCACGCCGTGACGACGCTGATCGACGCCCCCACCCGCGTCGACGGCGTCCAACTCATCGGGGACATGGTGGGGTCCGGGTACCGGACCGCACCTGCCCTCGTGAGGCGGGATGACGGACAGGTCCTTCAGCTCACCCCGCTGCTCTATCGGGTGTTGGATGCCGCCGACGGCCGTCGCAGCCCTGCGGAGATCGCGGCGGTCGTCAGCCGCGCGCTCGGCCGCAGTGTCTCGGCGGCGGACGTGGACGCCCTGGTGAACCGTCACCTGCGGCCG
Source organism: Agromyces ramosus (assembly GCF_030817175.1). Lineage (NCBI taxonomy): Bacteria > Bacillati > Actinomycetota > Actinomycetes > Micrococcales > Microbacteriaceae > Agromyces > Agromyces ramosus. The sequence goes on from NZ_JAUSYY010000001.1 coordinate 3,873,743, forward strand.
CTCGGTCTCCTGCTCGGAGCCGACGGCTCGGCGCCCGAGTTGAAACGCTCTGACCCCCTGCTGGGCCTCAAACCGCGCGTCGTCGTCACGAGCCCGAGGGTCACCCGCCGGTTGACCGACCCGTTCCGCTTCCTCTTCCGGCCCGTGGTGGTCGTGCCCGTGCTGGTGGCCTTCCTCGCGGTCGTGCTGTGGGTCTTCTTCGAGCGGGGCCTGGGCGCGTCGGCGTACGAGGCCTTCGAACGCCCGCACCTGCTCGTGCTGGTCTTCGTGGTGACGGTCATCTCCGGGGGACTGCACGAGTTCGGCCACGCCGCCGCGAACCGCTACAGCGGCGGGGTGCCCGGCGCGATGGGCGCCGGCCTCTACTTGGTCTGGCCCGCGTTCTACACCGACGTCACCGACAGCTATCGGCTGGGCCGGATGGGACGCATCCGCACCGATCTCGGCGGGCTGTACTTCAACGCGGTCGTCGTCGTGCTCACCTTCGTGTGGTGGTGGGCCACCGGCTGGGAGGCCCTGCTCCTGCTCGTGGCGACGCAGATCCTGCAGATGGTGACGCAACTGCTGCCACTGCTCAGGTTCGACGGGTACCACGTGCTCGCCGATGTGGCGGGCGTCCCCGACCTCTACCAGCGCATCAAGCCCACGCTGGCGGGGCTGCTGCCGCACCGCTGGAACGCCCCGGAGCAGCGGCTGCTCACGCCCCGTGCACGCGTTCTCATCACGCTGTGGGTGCTCGTGACCGTACCCCTGATGGCGTTCATGCTGTACGCGATGGTGCGGGCGGTGCCCCGCCTGCTGGGGAGTGCCGGGTCCGCCTTGGGCGAGGACGCGGCGGCCCTGGCCGAGGCGGCGGGCAGTGGTCAGTTCCTCGACGTCGCGGGCCATGGACTGGAAGCACTGGGGGTGGTGGTACCAGTGCTGGCCTGCGTCCTCGTGCTCGGACGAGTCGGGTTCCGACTTTCTCGCGGACTGGTCAGATGGGGCCGTGCCTCAACGATGAAACGCGTCGCCGCCGCGGCGATGGGCGCGGTACTGATCGCCGGCCTCGCTTGGGCCTGGTGGCCCGGCGAGGGCAGCTACCGGCCCATCCAGCAAGACGAGCGGGGCACCTTGACGGCACTCTTTCTCGAGCAGCCGCAGTCGATCGTCGCGCCAACAGGGGCGAGCGCCACGGAGATGGGTACCGCGGCCGGCAACAGGCTCTCGAGTGGGGAGCCCCTCGTTGCAGCGTTCGAGAAGGGCGCGGCACTGCCCACGAAGGACGACCCCACGCTCGCCATGGTGCTCGTTCCGGCAGAGGGGTCTGGCCACACACCGGAGGACACCTGGGTCTTCCCATTCGACAAGCCACTCCCACCCGCGGAAGGCGACAACCAGGCCATCGCCGTGGCTACAGACGACGGCTCCGTCGTCTACGACCTCGCATTCGCACTCGTCTGGGCAGATGATGACGAGGTCCTCAACGTCAACGAAGCGCACGCCTACGCGTCCTGTTCCGACTGCGTGGCCGTCGCCGTCGCATTCCAAGTCGTGCTGATCGTGGATGACGCGCAAGTGGTGGTTCCGCAGAACTTGGCCGTCGCCGCGAACTACGACTGCTACAACTGCATCACCGCAGCCATCGCCAACCAGCTCATCCTGTCCGTCGCTGGAGAACCGAGCGACGAGCAACTGCGTGCGCTCGGCGAGGTCTGGAACGACCTCATCCGTTTCGCTCACGGCATCACGTCCTACTCACTGACCGAGATCACCCAGCAGCTCGAGACCTTCAAGGCCGAGATCGTCGAAATCCTCGGACAGGCGCCGCCGGTCCAGCCCGCACCGGACACCTCGCCTCTGGACGAACCGGCGCCACCGGGCACTACGCCCCCGATGGAGCAGGAGCCCTCGACGAGCCCGCCATCACCGAGCACTGAGCCGAGCCCGAACGACCCATCACCGGCGCCCGCACCAGTACCCGAGCCCACGCCCGCACCCGACCCGGTGCCAGAGCCCACGCCGGAGCCCACCCCGCCAGCACCATAGGTCTCCGCGAGCAGCATGGGCTCGGCCGGCGTGCCCGCCTCAACTTCGCGGATGATCGCGATGCGGGTCGTGTCGTCGAACATGATCCATTCGCCGCGGCGGACGGATCCTTTTTGACACTGACCATGTTCGATATCGAGGTCAGCGGCGGACTCGGTAGCGGATGTGTGTCGCCTCCGGGGTGTCGATCACCCGAACGATGTCCAACTCGATCCGTGACGGCAGGACGTCGAACAAGCGACGACCACCGCCGAACAGCACCGGGATCTGATGGATCTGCAATTCGTCCAACACCCCGGCCTCGAGCGCCCGCTGCGCGGTATACGCACCATGCACCAACACGTTCCGGTCGCCGGCCGCTGACTTCGCCTGCGCCATCGCACTTTCGATTCCGTCGCTCACGTACGTCACCAACGGATAGTTCGCCACCGAGGGACCGGGCGGCCGGTGGCTGGGCACGAAGATCGGAACACCGTGGGTGTCACCGCCCCAGTGATCGACCTGCTCCACGGTCCGCCGACCCGCGAGCACCGCACCGGTCGCATTCCCCTCGTCGTGAAAGTCCCTGGCCGGCCCGGACGGCCGGACGTTCCAGCCCGGATCCGCAGTGAATATCCACTCGTGCAGCCGGTCGAAGCCGTCGCCGCCGGGGTTGTCCGGTTCGTCGTTCGGACCAGCGATGTACCCGTCGAGGGACATCGACATGTAGAGGACTGATGAGGACATGAGCACGCTCCTTGTTTCCGGCGCAGCCCTTCAGCCGCGCCTCCTACTCTGGCGTCGAACAACGACATACAAGATCGACACCGTCGGAGGGGAGGCGCGATGAAGCCTGACTGATGGTGAAGTCCCTTAACCGTTTTTCCACAAAGGTCGCGCCTGAATCATTTAGGGCGGGCCTTTAGTCGGTGATGACGACTACACCGGACGGTGCGTCGAGGTACTCGATTGTGCGCTCTGCCGCGCTGTCGATCTGCACTCGTGGCTCGGATGGGATCTGGTTTTCGTTGTATGTGCCAGGTCCGTAGAACTGCCCGTAGCTGAGCACGACCCCGCCTTCCGCAAGAACGGCGGATTCGAGTTGTTCAACCGCACGAGCGTCCGGCCCATCGGGGAGTTGCCATGCCACGGTCTGGGCGAGGATCTTCGGAGCGCCGCTCGCTCGAGCGGCGTCGATGATGTTTTGGTTCCCCTCGGTGCGGATGCGCGCGTTGAGCTCAGCGTGATCGCTGATCTTGTCGACGTCGTCGGGCAGGTCGGTGAGTTCGTTCAGGATGATGTCAGGCTCGAACGCGGCGACGGCGGCGATCAGTGCGTCGCGATCGAAGACATCGACCACGATCGGCTCGGCACCGAGTTCAGCGAGGCGGTCCGCCTTGCCCGCCGATCGCGTCATGCCGCCGACAGTGTGGCCGGCATCGATCAGCAGCGGGATGAGGCGCTGACCGATGACTCCGGATGCTCCGGCGAGGAAGATTCTGGACATGGGTTTCTGCTTTCTACTATTTGGGTTGATGAGGCTTGGTGATCAGCCCCGGCGCCTGAGGTGGGCTTGGGCGACGAGGCTGATGAGGGCGAAGAGGATCGTGAGTGCGGTATAGCCGACGACGGCGGGAATCTCTCCAAGCGGTTCGACGAGCTGGCCCTCGATGACGATCGGCACGCCGAAGGCGAGGTAGGAGACGACATAGATGGCTGCGACGATTCCAGCTCGCTGATGCGCTGCGACACGAGGAACGACCAATTGGAGCGCCGCGCTGAAGGACGCGCCGAATCCGATGCCGGCGATCGCCTGCCCGATCATCATGACGGCCAGGCTTCCGGCGAAGACGCCTCCGATGATGCCAGCTGCGCCGATGATCGATGCGGAGATGCCAATGCTCATCGCGCGGCGCGGGGGCACCTTGGCGAAAGCGAGTCCGGTGATGGTGGACATCGCTGGTGCGAGGAATCCGGTGACTCCGTTGAGGAGGGGACTGTCGAGATGGAACACGCTGCGCACCATGTTCGGCGCCAAGCCGCCGGAGAGTCCAGCGAGCATCCACACCGCAGCGACGACGGGAGCGGCGGCGAAGAACTCTTTCCGTGCCGCGAGCGGGACGGACACGCGGGGAATCAGCGACCGCACTGCGCCGCTCCTGCGCGTCGCGGTCTCCGGAGAAGCAAGTACCGTGATGCCACCGAGGATCGTGAGCGCGATCAGCGCGGTGAAAATGACCGTGTTCGCCTCTCGGGTGAGCTGTATCGCCAGTCCAGCCAATAGCGATCCGAGCGCCAGACCTCCCGTGAGACTGACGCTGCCAAGGATCGCGCCGAGGCGCTTCTTGTTATCGGGCGCGAGTTCGACCAGTGCCGCGGTGAACGCAGAAGTGGCCGCCCCGCTCGCGATTCCCTGGATGATGCGACCCGCGATGACCCAATTGATGTCCGTGCCCACGAGGAACAAGAGGACCGAGCCCAGCTGCACGATCAACGCGCCGATCAGCACAGGCCGACGGCCGAGATAGTCCGAAAGCGAGCCAAGCGTGAGCGCTGCAACGAGAAACCCGATCGCATAGACAGCGAACGCGGCACTGAGCATTGCAGGCGGGAAGTCCCATTGCTGCTTGTACGCCACGAGCAACGGCGTCAACGCCCCAGCCGCGAGATACAGGCTGGTGAACGCGACAGCGGCTCCCGCCATCGCGAAACCTGCGGGTAGCACTCGCCGGCCGGTCGCGGCGATTGGGGACGTGACTGTCTGGTGCGGAGGCACAGCAACTCCTTGCTGGGAGGCGATCAGGCATCGGTGCTGCCGACCGTCGTGCTCACAACGCTACCGAGAAGAGGTTCGTCGATTAATGCCACTTCACGCCGCGTTCCACAGACCACTTTCGGCGGATTCGTCTGGCTTCTGCTACCGGAGCACCGTGCACAGGGCGTCCAACGCGCCGGGCCAGGCACTGTCGGAGACGGAGGAGAAGTTGACGACGAGCGCGTCCTGCCTCGGGAGTTCTGGGCCGGCGGTGGGATGGCGAAACTCTGCCATGCCGCTGACGATGAGACCTTTGCGTGCGGCGGCCCGCAGCGCAACGGCTTCGGTTCCCGCGGGAAGTACGAGAACAGCCTGCAATCCGGCCGCCATGCCTTGCACTTGGATTTCGGGGGCGTTCTTCGCGAGTGCGTCGATGAGCTCGTCGCGGCGACGGCGATAATTGTGTCGCCGGCCGCGCACGTGCCGGTCGAAGGCGCCCGATGTGACGAAGTCGGCGAAGATCAACTGATCGAGCACGCTCACTGTCTCGACTCGACCTTTCGCTGCCGCGACAGCGGGGAGGAGCGACTCGGGCACAACCATCCATGCCAGCCGAAGGGCGGGCGCGACGGATTTGCTGGCCGTTCCGAAGTACACGACGTGCTCGGGGTCCAATCCCTGCAAAGACCCCACGGGCTTCCGGTCGTACCGGAATTCGCCGTCGTAGTCGTCCTCGAGGATGAATGCACCACGATTGCGAGCCCAGTCGAGCACCGCAGCTCGTCGCTCAGTGGACAGTGCGAAGCCTGTCGGGAACTGGTGCGCGGGCGTTAGTAACACAGCACCGGGATCCTTCATGGTGGTGAGTTCGTCGACTCGTGCCCCGCGCTCGTCGACACCGAGTGGCGGAATGCTCATGCCCTCATCGACGAGCGCGGCACGATAGATGTCCAAGCCGTAGCCCTCAACGGCGACTGTACCGACTCCTTGGGCCGTGAGAGCCCGGGCGACCATCACCAGTCCGTGGTGAAAGCCCGAAGTGATAACGATCTGCTCTGGATCGGCATACACACCACGGACGCGGGCGAGGTAGTCGACGAGCGCGGAACGGAGCTCCATTCGGCCGAGTGGGTCGCCGTAGCCGAACGCGCTGTGCGGCGCTGCCGAAAGCGCGCGCCTTGCGGCGGCGAGCCACGGTCCACGAGGGAATTCAGCGAAGTCCACCGCTCCCGGCCCGAGGACATGCGTTGTTCGAGGCCTCGACATTGCAGAGGAGTCCTCGATCGTCGGTCGGCGCGGCTGAACGCGCTCCGCGACTCGCGTGCCGGACCCGTGTCGAGCGGTGAGCCAACCCTCTTCCACCAGTTCCGAGTAGCACGTCGTCACCGTGCTCCGCGCGATACCGAGGTCACTCGCCAGTGCACGAGAGGCGGGCAGCCTGGTGTTCGGCGCGAGCCTGCCGGAACGCACCGCCTCACGTAGCGCCTCGGTCAGACCCGCTCGCAGACGGGACCCCTGCAGCTCGAGGTGGAGATCGACGCCCGCTCTCGCGAGCTCATCGATCGAAGAGGTGGTCCGAGCTTTCACCATGTGAATGGACGTTACTTGCATTCCTCCTGCCTCGTAGCGTCAACAACATGAAACTCAGCACACCACCCGTGACTGATGCCTGGCCCCACAGAGTCTTTAAGGACACGCGATAGGGGCTTGCTTGACGCAGTGCGCGATCGCCTACTGAGGAAACCCCAGAAGAGCGCGCTCGGCGATGTGCCTGAGCTCCTGCCGTGTTGCGCCTCCGGTGGCTTGCACAGCGAGCCCACCCGTCACTGTTGCGAGGTACTTGGCGAGTTCTCGAGCGTTCTCGTCGGCCGCAAGATCACCTTCATCAATAGCGCGCTGGAAACGTGCGGCGAATTTCGCCTCGCCTGCAGCTCGACTTTCGCTGAGAAATGAGACGACGCGCTGATGTTCGGAGCTGGCCGAAAGTCCTCCCTGAACTGACAAGCAGCCGGCGGGGCGACCAGGAGCGGTGATTGCGGAGACGTTGCTGTACAGGTAGTGCTCGGCGACCTGACGGGCGGTCGGTTGCGCGATCGCTTCATCGATGTAGGCCATGTCGACCGTCGCGTACCGCTCAACGGCGCGCTTGAAGGTCTCCTCCTTGTTCCCGAACGCCGCATACAAACTGGGCCGGCTGACGTCCATCGCAGTAGTGAGGTTCTCGAGCGTGGTCCCCTCATAGCCCTGGCGCCAGAAGACTTCAATGGCGCGGTCGAGGGCATCGTCAAGCGCGAACTCACGAGGCCTTCCGCGTTCGGCCATGACGACTCCACTTCTCTCTGAGCTTTTCCGTACCAATCAGAACAAATTTAGTCGGTTCGGGAATTCCCGAGGAGGCGGCGCTCTTTTATGTACCGAACCGAACAGAATTGGAGATCAGCATGACTACATCGACCAGCCTTCCTCTCGCTGGTAAGACCGCCCTCGTGACGGGGGCGTCGCGCGGCCTCGGCGCCGGCGTGGCCGTCGAATTGGCGCGGCAAGGCGCAAGCGTCGCCATCACCTACTGGTCATCACCGGAACGCGCTGATTCCGTCGTGAAGGCGATCACTGACTCTGGCGGCGTCGGATACACCATCCGAGCGAACAACGCTGAGCCAGAGGGCGCACGCGAGGGCGTGCGCGATGCGGTTGCCGCGCTCGGCTCGCTGGACATCCTCGTGAATAGTGCTGGCGCCGGTTGGTTCGAGCCGTTCCCGGACACCTCCGATGAGCACATCGAGCACACCATCAACCTCAACGTTCGCGGAACGATCTACACGACACACGAGGCGCTCAAGCATCTTCCCAACGGCGGCCGGATCGTCACCATCGGGAGCGTCACCGCCGAGAGCATCCCCTTCCCCGGCGGCGCGATCTACGGCATGAGCAAAGCCGCACTGGTCGCATTCACAAAGGGTTTGGCCCGCGACCTCGGGGGGCGCAAGATCACAGCGAACATCGTGCAGCCCGGTCCGATCGACACCGAGGGCAATCCTGCCAGCGGACCGTCCGGGGAATTCCTGGCTGGGCTGACTGCGCTGGGATACTTCGCGACGCCGACCGACGTAGGCGGACTCGTCGCGTGGATCGCCTCTGATCAGGCGCACTTCATGACCGGCTCAACCGTCACCCTCGATGGCGGCTGGACGGCCTGAGCCGCTCGGAGGAGTGAACGTGAGGAGAGGAGTCACCATGCAGAACGACATGGCTTCAGTCGCGCCGGTGGGCCGTCTTGGAATCTGGAGTCTGGAGTTGCGGGGGGCGGACAAGGCCAGAATTCATGACGCCGCCGCAGCGCTTGACAGCCAGGGCTGGTCCGCGCTCTGGATTGCAGGTGCGAACGGGCCCGGCTTGTGGCCAGATGCAGAGGGGCTCCTCTCCGCCGCCCCCCACACGTCCGTGGCATTCGGAGTGATGAGCATCTGGAGCCCAGACGCTCGCATCGCGATCGCTGAACACCCTCGCCTCGTGGCGACATACGGGAAACGCCTGATCCTGGGCTTGGGCGTCAGCACACCCCAGACAGCCGCCGCAGTGGGTGCCGAGTTCGGGTCGCCGTTGACCGCGATGAATCGCTACCTCGACGAACTCGACGCCGCGAAACCCGCTCTGAACGGCGATCGAATACTCGGCGCTCTGGGCCCCCGAATGGTCGCCCTCGCCCGCAACCGCGCCGCCGGCATCCATCCGTTCCTCGTGACTCCGGAATCCAGCAATGCGAACCGGGCGATTCTCGGCCCGGACGCGCTCATCGCACCCCACCAAGCGGTGGTGCTCGAAACCAACCCGGTGAAGGCTCGTGCGATTGCCCGACGCGGGATCGGCATGTTCATCGGCTTGCCGAGCTATCAGGCCAACCTTCGGCGTCTGGGCTTCGGTGATGACGACTTGGTCCCCGGTGGCAGCGACCGTCTGATCGACGCAACCGTTGCGTGGGGGTCCCTTGACGACATCCACCGTCGAATTCGCGACCACTGGGGCGCCGGAGCAGACCATGTGGCTCTTCACGTGCTCTCCGCACACGGCCGCTTGCCGACCGCCGAATGGCAGGAGCTCAGTGCCTTGATCCCATCATGACGAAAGACGCCGGACCTCTGAAGGGCAGGCCGTCGTCGTTGGCGAGGCCGATGCCCTCACTCGAGAAGGCATCGTGAGGATGCTCGAGATCGCCGGGTTGACGTTGTGGCCGCGGTCGCCGATGCCCGGGAGCTCATCCGGGCCGCCGATGAGCACCGGCCCGATGCGGTGCGGACCGACGTCCAGATGCCCCGACACATAGCGACGATGGACTTCAGGCGGCTCTGGTGATTCGAGCCGGGCATTTGGGAACCGGACTACTCGTCCTCTCGCATTTCCTGGGACGACTGGTACGCGCTTGGCCTGGTCGCGGACGGCGCCGGCGGGATTGGATACCTCCTGAAGGCGAAGGTCGCGAACGCCGAGTTCTTATGCAGATCAGAGGCGATTTCGGTGTGCCACTGCAGCCGGCAAACAACTTTCCCCATTGCAATTTCTGCAGATAGGGGATTTTCTGATGGTCAAGTCTCTTAACCGTTTTTCCACAAAGCTCGCTCAGGCTGAAGTGTTTGGGCGACCGGCTAGTGGGCGCCGGTGACTGCCGATTCGACGTGGCGCCAGAAACGTTCAAAAACCCGGGTTTCGACCGCGCGCCGCGCGCGGAGTCCTGGGCGGCAGATCAGGGGTGTGCCGCCGAGGCTCCGCGAGGTTCTGACCACCTCGAAATGACGGGTCCAAAACCATCGTTATTGAGCCCGTCGTGGCAACAAGTTGCTTTGCGGTTTGCTAGCAAGTCGTAGCCGGCTTCCAATGTCTCAGGGTGTGATCCCGCCGGGATTCTTTCCACAGGATCTAACGAACAGCCGTCTTCGTGGTTTCGGACGCCATACTTCTCTCATATGGCCGTGGACTGATTGGAGAGCGACTTGGTTCGGAGAAAAACGGCTCGGGAACCGATGGTGCTGGCAGCGGTCGTGCTATTCGGGCTGGTGATCACCGGGTGCTCTCCCACTGCGGCGGCAGGTGAACGGACGCCGCCCCCGTCCGCTGATGATGGGAAGCCAGCAGCGGCAGAAGGCACACCACTGGATTCCGCGATCGCGGCTACGTGCGCAGCGGTGAGCACGATTGACACGACTGTCCACAACGCCCACCAGGGTCACTCGCTCGGCACCGTTACCGAAGAGCAGTACGTCGCAGTCATCGAGTCCGGCTACACCGCCTATCTGTCGCTGACCGCGTTCCCTGCGTCGCAGCGGGGCCTTCGCGACCAGATCGAAGCGGCCATCGAGTACATCGAAGCCAACCCGGACAGTGCATCGGGCGCTCGATTCGACCCCACGAGCGCGGGGTACTACGAGGCACATCTGCCGATAATGGAGGCCTGCAGTTCGAATCTCTCAGAACTGGCAACGTTCTCAACGACCGGCGGTTGACCAGACGGTGGGGACCCAGAGGCATAACCTGCCGTCTCGTGGTACCGACTCGCAATCGGGCAGAGAACTATCATGACCGACGGAAAGGATGGTCGGCTTGATCAGCCGCCAAGGAACCGACGACGCGCGACCCTAGTCGTGTTCCTACTTGGTGTTGTCGTTCCCGCGTTCCTCGCATTTGACCAAATGTTCAGCATCGGTTTGCAGAACTCGAACCTCTTCAATGTCTCTAATCCGAATCCAATCGACGCTCAGACGGATCCTATGATTCGGGCCACGGCAGTTGTTCTAGGCGCGTCAGTGATCGCCTTGGCCGTGTTTGCGATGTACGAACGACGGCACGGACTACGCCGCGCCTCTTCCATCGTTTTCTTGATAGTGGCCATCGCGCTGCTGGCGTTGAACCTATTCGTTCTCTTCGGTTGACCGTCCAACTAAGACCCTTGGTGATGTGAGCGGTGGCGCCACCGTCACGTACACGCGCGCAAGACGGACGGACGCCCGGCAGCCGTCGGCTTCGGTGTCAGAAACGATCGTATGTGAGCCATCCGGTTTCGGTGACGCGATGGCGTGGCGGGGTTACGGCGTGAGACGGTCGTCCATAGCAAGTTGGTGGTTCGTTCGACACTCTGAGGAGGTGCGTGTGCGCTCATCCGTACCGATTCCCGGCGAGCCTTGGCCGCATGACATGGTGATCACGGTCGACGACGATCTCGGCTCACTCGTCGAGTTGCTCTGGATTCGCGAAGCATGGGGGCTGAAACCTCTCGGCGACGATCTTCCGCCACTGCTCGTCAACCCACCCCAGCTCGGTACGAACGAGGACGAAGAGTTCGATGCCGAAGCGTGGCAAGCAGGTTGGCCAGACCTCTGGGTCGCTGCTCTCCGCCACGCGGGCGAGATCCGAGATCCCGGACTGTTCGCTGCCGTTCACAAGACGGCTGACAACTCCGCTGAACGCGCACAGCTGATCGCGCGACTCACGGGGCCATCGTGGCGTGACCGTTTCGATGGAGCCGCTCTGGACGAGCGGTATCAGGTCTGGGCAGCCGCGAGATTCCGAGAACGGGTGCAGCGTCCGCTTGTGTCGTTCGAAGACCGGCCCGAGCGCCAGTCGCTTGATGCTCTCATCACTGCGTGGCGCCGCGGTCTCACCAAGATCGTGACGATCCCGTGCCGCGGTGAGTTCACGAGGGTGATCGGAGCGCACTCGCTCCTCGTGACCGAAGAGACTCGCAACGACGTCGAGATGTTCAGCGCAGCCCTCCTGCAATTCAGATGAACGCGGCGATGCACCCCACCACTCTCGGGCGGTCATAAACGATCGTTTCTGAGGCCGCTGGTCGATCCAGAATGACGGAAGCCCCGGGCTTTCGCCCGGGGCTCACTATCTACTCTCCGGTCACCGAATATTTGGTGCCGGATACGGCCGTGGCCGTCGTTTCCCGACCCTGATTCCCCTAGCCCTCGTCGAGACGGACGTGCACGGTGAACCCGCGCACGTCCGTGTCGACGAGTAGTTCTTTTGGCGACAAGAACAGATTTGCCGCGCATGATCCCTCATTTTCGGACCGTGCCGCTACATCGATGGTTTTCGACGCAACGTCTACCCCGGAAAGCTGTACCTGGGTCGCGCAACCCCCCGATTCAGGGACGGTAAGTACAAGCTTCTGCCCATCGACTCTCGCTGACCAAAGGGCGTCATCCTCCGGTTCGATGACCTCACCATTGACCTCAACACTCAGCGGTTCGCCGCTATGGTTCTCCGCAAGCGGTTCCGAATCGGACGAGTAGCCAGCACACGCAGAAATCTGGACCGCAATCACTGCGACCGCGGCCAGTACCGCAGTGGCACGAGCAAGGATCACCCCGCGACCGCTCATGCAGTCGGCTCGTCGGCGGGGTCAGGGAGGTAGGCGCTGATATCGGTCGGCTCAGTCGGCGGGAGCTCGATCGCAGGCGAGTTGATAGGAGTCAGATGCATTGTGGGTTCCGTTCTGAAATGCCGGCGTCCGGGGCGGGGGGTGCCCGTTGGCGGGCTGCTCGTTGAGACGTCTGGCTGGGGCGGCGTCTGGGTGTCGAGTTGATCGCGGAGCTTCGACTTTGCGACGGCGTAACGGGACCGGGCAGTGGATGGAGGGATGTCGAGGACCCGGGCGGCGTCGCTGACGCTGAGTCCTTCCCAATGCACCAGGAGGACGAGCTCACGGAGATCAGCGGTGAGCGCCGAGACGGCGTCGCGTACCGCCATGTTCTCAGCGAGTTGATCCGACGTGCCGGCGTGGGATGCGGCGAGGAACTCGCGCAGCGCGGTCGTGCCCGCAGTGCGACGCCGGCTGGCCTTGCGCGCGTTCAACAGTGTGTTCCGGGCGAACGTGAACAGCCACGGGCGGAGTGCATCGTCTTCGACCGGCATGCTCGCTCGTCGCCGCCAGGCGTGCAGCAGCGCATCGCTGAGGACATCGGCCGCATCAGCTGGTGGGTCGATGCGACGTTCGAGGTACGCGAGGAGGTCGACAGCGTTTGCCCTGATCGCCGCCTCGAGGCGGGCCCTCCGGTCGCGGCTAGTTCCAGTCATCACGGCTGCCGTCTTCATCGCCGCAGCGCCCGTCGCCACCGATGGAAAAATGTGCCGGATCGAGCCCACGTGCGCGGACGCCATCGACGACCAGAGTAATGATCGCGTTACTGATGGTCACGCCATCCGGATCCAGTGGCTTGGGAACTGAGGCCCGGTTCTCCTCGAGCTTGGCCTGATCGATCTGGAGATTCTCGATGTCGGTCTCGCTGAGGATTTCGCGCGCGGCTATCACCGCAGGGTCGGTTTCCGGAAAGCCGACGTCGGCGAGGATCTTGTAGCCGATCGTGCACAGCTCTCCCGTGGCATTCACCCGCTGGACAGTGCGATCAGGACTCCCGCTCCACCACCAACCCCGGAAGTCAGGCGTGGCCAGAGACGCCGACGTCCCACCGATGAGTACTGCGAGCACCGCAGTACCCAGCATCATCCGTCGACGCCCGCGACGCCGGCGCGGGATCCGTTCCTCGACCACCCGCTCAACAAGCCCTTCAAGCTCCCGGCCACGTTTCGCGACGGGCGGAGCAGCTGACGCGATCGCGTCATCGATGGAGTCGATCACTTTCACCTCCTGGAGAAGTCCCTCACTCAGTACATGTACCCAGGCGTGAGAAACGTCCAAGCAGAGCGAAAGATTCTGCCGACAAGGTGCAATCGAGATAGAGACAACCTAACGGTCGTCGGGTCTGCAACAGCGGCACCTATGCCGGTGCATCCAAGGGGGTCACAAACGATGGTTTTTGACCCGTCGTTTCGAGGTGGTCAGAATCTCGCGGGGCCTCGGCGGCAGACACCTGATCTGCCGCCTCGGACTCCGCACGCGGCGCGCGGTCGAAACCCGGGGTTTTGAACGTTTTTGGCGCCACGTCGAGTCGGCAGTCACCCGCCGGCGCCTACTAGCCGGTCGGCCACCGGACGTCCGGAAGCGGATGCTCTTGCGGGTGTCGGTTGGCAGGCTCGACCGAGCAAATTCCTGCTCTTTCTGCAGATAGGGGATTTGCTGATGGTGAAGTTGCTTAGTTGATCTTCAACAGCGCTCTCATCATGAAGGCTGGTTAGTGGTCTGTTCTCGACAGCCACCACGTTGCGTTTGATCCTCGTGGAGTCAGCGAGCGGCGGCGTGTGGAACCATGTCGTCATGTCCTACGATCTGGCCGTGTATGCGGCACGTGCTTCATCGGTTGAAGAGCTCCGCGATCTTGTGGCTCAGGGCAGTGGGCTTCAAGTGGATGAGGCGACCGTTCGCACGCTGACCATTGTGCGTGGGGTGCGGCGACGCTACTCGTTCACGGTGGACGGTCCTGACGCTGTCGACTTTGAGGACATTCCAGCTGAGGTCGCCGCGGCAGTGCTCGGGGTGCGCTGGTTGTACTCGATTTCGGTGGAGGGTACAACGGAATCCGAGGTGCTCCATGCTGTGAGGTTCGCTCGACGGCTGGCCCAAGCCCTGAATGGGGCGGTCGTCGACCAACAGACTGATGAAGTCTGGTCGCGGTCTCAATCACGGAAGGTCCAGAAGCCGCAGCGCGAATCGCGCGTCTCCACCGTTGATGTCGCCTGGTACTGCCTCAGAGAGGATCTGGCCACGGATGCGGCAGTCCTATTTGTCGATGCGGCTCGGCGATTCCTGCCTGAGGCCTTGCCGCGGCGGTTCGGCGAGTACGAGCCGTTCCAGGGAAAGCTCGTCGAAGCCGGCTTGGACGGCTTCACGAAAGCATGGGCGGACGCGACATCGATGTTGTTCACGGCGGGCTCAGGTCCATGCATCGGCGGACACTTGAGCGCTGGCCCAAGCGCGCAGTTTCCAGACCGATTCTGGTCGATTTCTCTGACGTTCCACGCTGAGCCGATCCGCGAGGTCGGGTGGCAGGAAGCGCTCCGCGCTCTATTCGTGACACTCGCAGATGAACTCCCCGCCTTCTACGCGTCCGCCGAGGTCACCGAGGGGCACATCTGGACCGGTCGATCGCTTTGGTCAGACAGTGAGACCGAGTGGGGGATCAGCCCGGTTCGCTATCGCGATGGCTGGACGGGGCTACCGCCGAAGCCGACTTGGTGGACCTGGTTAGGACGACCGTTCATGGAGTATCACTCGGCCTTCCCACCGGATCGAGTGACAGCGACCGCTCGTGGCGTGATGTACGAAGCGTCCAAGGTACCCGGCGCTTCAGCCGATCTCGTCTCCTCAAGCGCGTGGTTGCCCGCCGAACTATTCTCAAGCTTGGCGCCGAATCCGCACCGTCAGCAGCCGGTTCCGCTCGTTCCCGCTCGCGTCATCCCCGCCGATCTGCGACCTGCGTAGAGCGGTCACCAACGTCTCATGACGGGTGAAGCCGGTGCTTCGCATCGACATAGCGGGCCATGTGTGAGCCGGCACGTTCGGCGCGCTGTGCGAGTGTCTTGGGGGAGTAGCCCAGCAGGTCGGACAGGGACTTCACGTCGATGAGCGCGGTGAGTTGCTTCAGGGTCGTGTTTCGCGTCCGTTGTGGATCGATGCCGAGCGTGGCGAGCCGCTGCTGAAGGGTGGGGACGGAGATATGTTGGCCCGCTCTGTACCCGGGAAAGAGCCAGTCGGTACCGGTGTTCGTCGTCAGGCCCTCTCTGTCGTCAAGCTGCCGCCAGAACAACGGCGTGAGTAGTTCGGGGATCTCGCTAGGATTCGCGCCGAGCCGGATGAGCATGACCTCGGGTCGAAGCTCGATCTGTTCGATGGTGAGCCTGACGATGCGGGTGAGCGGTGTTGCCCACAGGAGATGGATGAGCGCGGCGACCCTGGTGCTGACTGCGACCTGATTGAACTCGATGGCATTTCGGATGGCTTGGATGCGTTGGGTCTGTGTGAGGGTCGGCAATGTGATTGCTCGGCGTGGGGGCACGTAGAGCTTTCGTGAGCCGCCGCGGCCGCGGGCGAACCATCCGATGAAGTGCTTGATGTGGAAGCGGGTGGTGACGGCGTCGTCGAGGTATGCGTCGATGTCCTCTTGACAAAAGGTCGTGACGGTTCGGCGGCGGTCCTGCTCCACCCAGACCAGGAACTTGCCCGCTTCGGTGATCTGTTGACGTGCGTTGCGGCAAGCGATATCCATGTTCGCGACGCCGACGCGACCGCGTAGTCGATTCAGGTGGTGCCAGCGCGCGTACTGCTCGAGGATTGATGCCACCTCGGCGTGCGGCTGCAGTTCGCGAAGTCTGGCATCAACCCAGGATTCGAAGATCGCCAGATATCGGTCGGTGGGGGCCACCATCAGCCGATTGTGGATAAGGATCTCGCGCATGTGGTCGACGGCGTGCGAGCGCGGGAGCGCGTCGAAGGCGTCGGGCGTCAGGTCGAGCTCGCGATCGCCGATCATCCGGAGGAGCTCCTTCGCCCTGACCCCGCGCATCCAGGTGTAGATGCTCTCCGGTCGTTGGGATTCGACAAGTGCTTGGATCAGCCTCTTGATGCGAAGGTCCGGGGGAGTGGCGGGCTTGAGGAGTTTGGTGAGGTCGTCCTCGACGACGCAGCGCGCACAGTTGCCCTTGCGGAATCGTTCGGCCTCAACGCCACATTTCTTGCACGTCATGTCGGTGGTGATTCTGGCGCAGTCTCGACAGATCGGCTTGCCTCGCTCGTCCCGACCTGGCAGAAGACGTTGATCACCACAACCCGGGCAGACCCCGTACGTGTGGGTCGCCTCGGTGAAGCAGATCCCGCAGATTGCGCCGTCGGGCCAGTGGACGCGGACCTTCGCGCTCATGCGTCCGCAGCGGTCGCAGCGCTTGTCGCCTTCGCTTCGTGGTCTGCCTCTCGGGTTCGACGGCTCCAGCGAGTTGAGTGTGGCAGGCCGCACACGGCCGTGCTCGCGGGGCCTAGGCATCGTCCCGGGTGATTCGCGCGCGAACGGGCCGATAGTTTCGCAGGTCCGGCACACCGGGGTCGCCGTTCGCGACGCGCTTCTGTCGAACCGTTCGGGCATCCGTTGCCGTGAACGTGACCAGGTCGCTGACTTCGCAATGCAGGATGTCGCACAGAGCGACCAGGACCTTGAACGCGATCCGTTCGGGGTCCTGCGCCACGAGGCGATAGACCTGCGACGCCGACAGTGTGATGCCCCGTTCGCGGAGCGGTTCCACGAGCCGGGTGCTGCTCGTTATGTGCTGTCTGGCCATGAGCTCACGAATGCGCCACTGATAGTCGATCTCGCGTCTCACGATGCGCCTCGTTTCTTTTTGCGATTCGGCGGAAGCGGTGGCCGTGGGGGAAGCTTCAGTTTCCTCTTCGGAATCGCCACCGCGTTACTGGTCGATTCGAGTGTTTCGCGATGCACTCGAGCGAGCTCCGCGATCTGGAAATCGGCCGCCGGCAGGGTGTAGATCGATGTTGTCGCCGCGTGTTCGTGGCCGAGCTGCATCTGGATGAACTTGATGTCGTACCTGTAGGCCGTAAGGAGATGCGTGGCGTACGACCGACGGAGCGAGTGGAAATCCAACCTGCGGGGAATCCGAGCTCCTCCACGCAGTCGCTGACTCGCCGCCAGAGGTGACTCGCAGACACGACGCCGCCGGTATTCGTGGGGAAGAGGTCTGAAACGGGGTCGCCGTAGCGGGGGAGTACGTTGTTCGTCCAGTCCTCAGCGACCTCGGCAGCCCACTGCCAGACGGTGAGCACATTCCTCGGCTTGAACACCTGGCCGGCCGTGGCTTTGCCGAAGCGTACGTGCAGGTTGCCGAAATCGCCGAAGTAGGGTGTACGCGCATTCGCGGAGAAATCCACGATCTGGAGCCGACGAGCCTCGGTAACGCGAAGGCCCCAGGCATATGCGATCTTGCACGCCGACGCATCCCGCAGCACCGTCAGCGCGCCGCTCCGGCCTGACTCGAGCACACGCACGTACTCGAGGTCCAACAAGTCGAAGAGCTGCTGGATCTCCTTCTCGGTGAAGGCGCGCTTCTCGGGACGGCTCTCGTTGGTCTGGGAGTGCGTGATTCGGTTGAACTCATTCACGACCTGTGAGAAGACCTGGCCGAACAGCTGAGCGGATCGCAGGCTCCACTCGTATGCAGGGCTCGTCGCGAACTCGCAAAAGCCCTCGACCATGCCTTGATATGCGCGAACGGTCGAGTGCGCCAGTCCGCGAACCGAGCGAAGGTGGTCGAACCACTCGGTTGCGTCTCCGACGTTCCACTCCCAGGGGAACTTGCCCGCTGAGTCGCAGAGGCGGACCACCACGGAGCGGCTCGTCCGAACGTAGTCAGCCTTGACTCCACGGGACCGCATAGCAGCGCCCCAAGCGTCCAGAACCTCCTCAAGGAACGCATCAGGATCCGGCCCAACGCCCGGGACGGCCAGAAACGACAGCCTCCCGCCGCCGTTCGACCCCGCCATATCCATCACCACCTTGCCTGCAAATATTGCAGGATTCCTGCAGGACTTGCAATGGACCAGATGGAAACGCCTGATCAGACCACGGATCAGCCGGGCGCGTAGTCGGTGCAAACTCGTGTCCACGAGGCGAACGGCATCTGGAGTGCTGCAGGGAAATTCCCTGATCAGTTGTATTTTCGTCGGCCCACAAGGGGATTACCCGGGTTTGATAATCCTGCAATTCCTGCAAGTTGTGGATTTACGTTCGGACATAATGTGCATTATCGGCGCGATGGATCTGACGATCTGCGACGGCTTTACCACCACACGGCATCCATACGAATCACGCCCGCCTGAGCCCCATCGACACGTAGCTGGAGAAGCCTGCTCGCTTCGCGAACCTGATCGGCCGCCGCAGCGTCTCGATGAACCCGAGCTTCGTGTAGAGCGCAAGTGCCGGGACGTTCGTGTCCTTGATGTCGCGCAGCACGAACTCGTCGTATGGCAGTTCCAGGAGATCGCGCATGAGCGCGGTCGCCACGCCCTGGCCCTGATACTGCGGCGCGGTCGTGACGAAGCCGATCTCTGCGAGGCCATCGCGCGCCCCGTCATCAGCGCCCATGAACTGGCTTCGGATGATGCGGTCGGTGATGAAGCCGTGCACCGTGCCGAGCACGCGCTGGAGCTCGCGCCGATCGGGGGCGAAGCATTCCTGCGTTCCCTGGGTCACGACCGCCACAGCGGCGGGTTCGCCGTCCACCAGCGCGACATGGAAGCGTTCGAGGACGATCATGTGCTCGAATGCCTCCGACAGCTCCTGTGGATCCTGGGAGAAGTACGCGAAGTCCTCGGCGAACCCGCGCACGAGCACGTCAGTGACCCCGCGCCGATACGGCTCGCCGAGCTCGTCGGCACGCGTGATCTCGATCATCGCTCGGCTCCCCCGGTGAGAATGCGCAGTATCAGGTCGACGTCGGGCTCGGCGAGCTCGTCGTTCAGGGCATGGCGCATCGTCGTGATGCCCGAGAGCAGCGCGAAGTAGTACGCGGTCATCCGGTCTGGGTCTCCGCCGACGAACCGCCCTTCGACCTGACCTCGCCGAACGAGTGCAGCGAACGCCTTCCAGAGCGTCTGTTGCGTCACTGCAAGCCGGCGAGCCGTTCCGGCAGGTGCATCAGTCGTGAAGCCCTGGTTGATGACCATGAAGAACTCTGCCGCGCCATCCTCTCCGGCGAGATCGGAAAGATACACCTCGGTGAAGCCGCCGATCAGGTCGCTTGGATCCCCACCGCTCGACAACTGTGTCGCCGCGGCACTGAGCCCCGTCGATGCCTGCTCGAGCAGTTCATCGAAGAGATCCTCCTTGCTCGCATAGTGCCGGTAGACCGATCCCACGCTGATGCCCGCTTCGTCGGCGATCTGCCGGATGTTCGCGGCAGCGAACCCATGTCGCGCGAAGACGCGGACGCCCGCTGTTTCGATCGCCGAGCGAGTGGCTGCTCTCATGGCCTCGTTCTGCGTTGCCGTGCGCGGCATTCGTTCCGCCTTTCAAATGAACCTATGTTCATTATATTACACCTCGCCCCCTGTCCCCCGCTGATCGGCCATCCGATCGACCGCCGTGTCGGCGGTCCGTGAGAGCGTGCCGATATGGCAAGGATCCGGCGCGTCGAGCGAACGTCGAGCACGTGATGGCGTCATCAGTCGCGTTGCTTCGCGGCATCAACGTGGGCGGCAAGAACCTGATCAGCATGCCCGACCTTGCTGCGTGCTTCCACGATGCCGGATACCGCGATGCTCGCACCTACATTCAGAGCGGCAACGTCCTCTTCACGGCGACTCCCCCGACAGGGCCGAAGCTCGAAGATACGGTCGAGCGAATGCTCGAAGCGCGATTCGAGATCCCGATCCTCGTCGTGGTCCGGTCGCGTGACGAACTGGCTGCCACGGTCGCCGCGGCGCCCGCCGATCACGGTTCCGAGGCGCTGCGCAGTGACGTCTACTTCCTGAAGCATCCGCTCACCGCCGAGGAGGCGTACGCGAAGCTGCCGGAACTGCGCGAGGGTGTCGATTCGGTGGCGCGCGGGCCTGGTGCGATCTACTTCTCGCGCGTCGCGGCACAGGCGTCGAAGACCCGGATCACCCGTCTCATGAGCATGCCGATCTTCCGGCAGATGACGGTGCGCAACTGGCGAACGACCACGCGCCTTCTCGAGTTGCTCGACGACGACTGACCTCGCCGCCGCCAGGCGCAGTCTCGGAGGTCGACCGCTACCGCCCTCGCGTGCGCGCCGGCTTCGTTGCCGTCGCTCGGACGTACACGAGGGATTCCTTCGCCAACGGCAGCCACGTCGTCAGCGTCGCCTCGATGTCGTCGCCGGCGGGCACCACGACCCACTCACGCATCGTTCGCGTGCCCATCGTGACGGGCTCCACGGCGCCCGCCTCAAGGAGCTCCGATGCGCGGGCGCGCGGGAGTTTCACGATGAGTCCGCCGTCATGTCCGAGGAAGGCGACGATCTTGTCGCCGGTCCGGATGCCGGGACTCCTGAACATGGTGCCGATCGTGATCGGTCCGTCGTTCTCGAGCGCACTGGCGATCTCGTGGAGCACTTCAAGACCGGGGGTCGAGGAGGTCATGCGCGTGCCCCGATCGACCTGGACGGCATCCCACCGACGACTCGACGCACCACATCGACATCGCCCGTGATCATGCCGGCAGCGTCTGCGGCAGCGATCGACAACTGTCCGGTGAAGAGCTCGACGAGGGCGCCGGGCTCGCCGTCGACGATCGCGTCGGGTGCCATGGCTGGTGTACTCGAGGTGATCTCGATTGCGCCCGCGTCTGCGATGATGTCGCAGCCGTCGGACGCGTTGCCGACGCGCACCACCTGGGCCGCGGCGCTGGGGTCGTTGTCACGGCAGAGCCCGCGGAGCGGTATCAGGAGCCAGTGCGGCCGGAACGACTCATCCGGCATCGGGGGGCTCATCAGCGGAGCGCCCCACTTCACGAGTTCGCGAACGACCGCTTCGAGTGCAGCTCCTCGCGCGGTCAGTGCGAACACCGTCGCGTTCGCCGGCCGAGGCAACTCCACCCGCGCGACGAGGTCGACGCGTTCCATCTCCTTGAGTCGCGCTGCAAGCAGGTTGGTCGCGATGCCCGGCAATCCCCGCCGCAGGTCGGCATACCGCGAAGGCCCGAGCGTGAGCAGTTCGCGGACGATCAGCAGCGTCCAGCGGTCGCCCACCAAGTCGAGCCCCCGCGCCATCGCGCAGTACTGCCCATACGTCCGCATGCCACGATCTTACCCGTGCACTTGACATTCGCCATCGATCACTTGAGAAACTCAAGCTCGGTGGACCCGACCATTGCCCCCTCCCCCGGCGTGCCGGCCTCACCGATTCGTCACCCAACGACACGCAGCGACGCGCGCATTCACATCCGACGCTCAGGTGGCGCAGAGGAATAGCCTGACCCTGCACGGTATCCGCCGTCGGAAAGGACACGCCATGTCTACGCCGCAGACCTCCGGGGTCTTCGCATCCTTCTCCCTCGACGCCTCCGACCTCTCGAAGGCATCGATCAACACGATTCGCGCGACGCTCGGCATCAGCGGTGTGATCTCGCTCATCATCGGCCTGCTGATCGTCTTCGCTCCGGAGAAGACCGCCCAGGTGCTGGTGGTCTTCCTCGCCATCTACTTCGTGATCGCCGGCATCGCCTATCTCGGTCTCGGCATCTTCTCGAAGGGGATCTCCGGCGGGGCGAGAGCCCTCGATATCGTCCTCGGCCTGCTGTTCCTCGTGGGCGGCATCATCGCCTTCGCGAACCTGCAGGCGACCACGGAGTTCCTCGCCGTGTTCCTCGGCGTGCTCATCGGCATCCTGTGGATCATCGAGGGCATCGTGGCGCTCGCGCAGCTCGGTGACGCACCGTCGAAGGGCTGGGCGATCTTCTTCGGCCTCCTCGGCATCGTCGCCGGCATCGTCGTGCTGTTCTCTCCGCTGTGGGGCGCCGCAGTGCTCTTCATCATCGCGGGCATCAGCCTGATCGTGCTCGGCATCGTGCAGATCGTTCGGGCGTTCACGTTCGGCCGCGGGGTCACCGCGGCGGCCTAGCCACCGGTAACGACAGAGGCCGGCCGGGGGCGGG
This sequence comes from Agromyces ramosus, assembly GCF_030817175.1. NCBI lineage: Bacteria > Bacillati > Actinomycetota > Actinomycetes > Micrococcales > Microbacteriaceae > Agromyces > Agromyces ramosus. Next base: position 3,896,075 of record NZ_JAUSYY010000001.1, read on the forward strand.
TGCCCCGGCCGGCCTCGTTCGTGCCTCGGCGATCAGCCGGCTCAGGCGTTGGACTCGCGCACGAACCCCGACGTGTCGCCGACGTAGCGTGTGTGGTCGGCCGGAACGGGCTCGACCGCGGCCGCGGCGACCTCGGCCGCGAACTCCGCGACGTTGAAGAGCCGACCCGCATCCTGCTTTCGGGCTTCGATCGCCCCCGGGTTCGCCCGCTCGAGCAGGGTCGCGGTGATGGTGCCTTCGATCATGTCGCCCGAGACCACCACGAACTCGAACCCGGATGCCTCGAGTTCGGCGATCTTCGAGCGCAGCGCGTCTTCGCCGGCTCGCTTGGAGAGCGCGACGGGCTCGTATTCGGGCATGGTCGGCGTTGTGCGGATGAAGTGCGCCTGGTGGCTCGTGACGAAGACGATGCGGGCGCCGGGCGCGAGGTGCGGCAGTGCGCCCTCGACGACATTGACCTGCGCATCGCGGTTCAGCCGCATCGCGTAGTCGTCGCCCATGCCGGACTCCATGCCGCCCGACGCATTGAGCACGAGGATGTCGATGGGACCGAGCTCGGCGGCGGCGCGTTCGAACATCGCCGCCACGGATGCCACGTCGGTGAGGTCTGCGCCCACGGCGATCGCCGTGCCGCCGCCTGCGACGATCTCGGCCACGACCTTCTCGGCGCGAGGGGCCTTGCTTCGGTAGTTCACGACGACCGAGGCACCGGCGCCCGCGAGATAGCGCACGGTGTCGGCGCCGATGCCACGGGAGGATCCGGTCACGAGTGCGACGCGGCCATCGAGCGAGCCTGGTGCGAGCGGGTTGGTCACGGGTGAGACTCCTCGGAGATTCGGATGCCGCGTCTCGAGGCGCGCGGCGGATGCCGAACCGAGACTATCAACTCGCCCGGCCGTGGCTCCGTCCTGATAGTTTCGAGAGCGGGGCGCGGCGAAGGAGAGCGAATGGATGTACTGACCCAGTACGCGTGGATCGTGTGGCTCGTACTAATCCTGGCGTTCGCGACGATCGAGGTGTTCACGCTCGAGATGACGTTCCTGATGCTCGCGCTCGGCAGCGTTGCCGGCTTGCTGTCCGGCCTCTTCGGCATCCCGTGGTGGGCGCAGTTCATCATCGGCGCGATCGTGTCGGTCGCGCTCATCCTCCTCCTGCGGCCGTCGCTGCTCCGGATGCTCCGACGCGGCGGTGACCCGACCCGCAGCAATATCGACGCGCTCATCGGCGCCGACGGGGCAGTGGTGCGCACGGTGAACGCCGGTGGCGGCCAGGTGCGCCTCCAGAACGGCGAGGTCTGGACAGCGCGCCTCTCCCCCATCACCGAACAGACTGATGTCGCCGTCGGCGAGCGAGTGCTCGTGACGGGCATCGATGGCGCGACCGCCGTGGTCGTGCCGGTAGAGAGGAGCGCTGGGGCCTGATGGACATCGAGGTTTCCACCATCGTCGGCGTGATCGTCGTCGCCGCGATCGTCATCTTCGTGATCGTCGTGCTGGCGAAGTCGATCCGCATCATCCCGCAGGCGTACTCGGGCATCGTCGAGCGGCTGGGCCGCTACCACAAGACGCTCGCCCCCGGCCTGAACATCCTGATCCCGTTCATCGATCGGCTTCGGCCCCTCGTCGACATGCGCGAGACGGTCGTCTCCTTCCCGCCGCAGCCGGTCATCACCGAAGACAACCTCGTCGTCTCGATCGACACGGTCGTGTACTTCCAGGTGACCGATGCCCGGGCGGCGACCTACGAGATCGCGAACTACATCGGCGCCGTCGAGCAATTGACCACGACCACGCTTCGCAACGTGGTCGGCGGCCTGAACCTCGAAGAAGCGCTCACCTCGCGTGACAACATCAACGGGCAGTTGCGCGTCGTGCTCGACGAGGCCACCGGCAAATGGGGCATCCGTGTCGGCCGGGTCGAGCTGAAGGCGATCGACCCGCCGCACTCCATTCAAGACTCCATGGAGAAGCAGATGCGCGCCGAACGTGACCGTCGTGCGCTGATCCTCACGGCCGAGGGCACGAAGCAGTCGGCGATCCTCACGGCCGAGGGCGCCCGTCAGGCGGCGATCCTCGAGGCCGAGGGTGACGCGAAGGCCGCCGTGCTGCGCGCCCAGGGCGAGGCCGAGGCGATCCTCACGGTGTTCGACGCCATCCACAAGGGCGACCCCGACCCCAAGCTCCTCGGCTACCAGTACCTCCAGATGCTTCCGCAGATCGCGCAGGGCCAGGCCAACAAGCTCTGGATCGTGCCGAGCGAGCTGACCGAGGCGCTGAAGGGCATCGGCAAGGCGTTCACCCCGCAGCCGGGCTCGGCACCGTCGGGCACCGAGGCTGCGACGCCACCGCAGCAGCAGGGCTGACGCGGGCGTCGTGCAGACCGGATACTTCGAGCCGAGCCGCCCGCGCGTACTCGCGCATCGCGGCCTCGCCCTCGAGGCGCCCGAGAACACGCTGCTGGCCTTCGCGAAGGCGGTGGGCATCGGATGCCGCTACATCGAGACCGACGTGCACGTCAGTCGCGACGGCATCGCGGTCGTCGCGCACGATCCGTCGCTCGAACGTGTAGCGAACCGCGATGTCGCGGTCGGCAAGCTCACGATGGCTGAGCTCCGGCGCATCGACCTCGGTCACGGGCAGGCGTTCTGCGCCCTCGACGAAGCGCTCGACGCATTTCCCGAGACCCGGTTCAATATCGACGTCAAGGTCGAGGGCGCCGTCGACGCCGCAGTCGCCGCGGTGTCGAGGGCGAGCGCGACGGCCCGGGTCCTGCTCACGAGCTTCTCCGACCGACGGCGGCTCCGGCTCGCGGCACTCCTGCCCGGTGTGGCGACGTCGACGGGAAGCGCGGGCGTGGTCCGCGCCCGGCTCGCGGGGTTCACCGGATCGGGGCAACTCCTGACGCGGGTGCTCCGCGGAGCCCACGCGATGCAGATCCCCGAGCGGGCCGGCCCGCTCCGGCTCGTGACGGCGGCGTTCGTCGACGCCGCGCATCGGGTGGGCGCGGAGGTGCACGTCTGGACCGTGAACGAGGCATCCGACATGCGACGACTCCTCGACCTCGGCGTCGACGGCCTCGTGACCGACCGTGCTGATGTCGCACTTCCCCTCACCGCCGCTCCAAACTGAGAATTCCCCGGCAATTGATCAGCCAGTGGCAAGGGTTTGCCCAGCTTGATCGTTTATACATAGAGACGATCGAGAGGAGTCGCCATGGCGGACCGGAGCCTTCGGGGCATGCGAATCGGTGCCCAGAGCCTGCAGAGTGAAGACGGCGTGATCTTCGCCGACCGTGCGGACTACACCTATCGCTGCGAGACATGCGGCCGCGAGACGGTGATGACGTTCTCGACCGAGGCAGAACTGCCCGAGATGTGGGAATGCCGTCACTGCGGTGCATCCGCGACCCTGCTCGTCGACTCGAAGCCGGTCGTCATCGACCGCTCGGGCGAGAAGGTCGCACGCACGCACTGGGACATGCTGCTCGAGCGTCGTACCCGTGCTGAGCTCGAGGAACTGCTCGAAGAGCGCCTCAGCTACCTGCGCGCACGTCGCGGTCAGCAGAAGATCGGCGCCTAGCCCGCCTCGGCAGTACGCGCGACCGAACGCCTGCGGGCGAGCACGCCCGCGAGGATGAGGCCGAACAGCGCCCCAAGCACGACAAGGAGCGGCACCGCTCCGCCGAACACGACGGACGGTGTCGCTCCGTCGCGCAATTCGACGTCGGTGACCATGGATCCGGCCGTTCCTGCCGCGAGACCGTCGACCGTGCGTCCGGTCGGATCGATCACCTGGCTCGCGCCGACCGTCGAGATGTTCACCACCGAGCGTCCGGTCTCGATGGCGCGCAGGCGCGCGATCGCGAGCTGCTGCTCGTTCTCGTCGGTGCCCCGGAAATCGGCGTTGTTCGTCTGGAACATGTAGAGCTGCGCCCCCTCACGGGCGCCCTCCCAGATCAGTTCGTCGTAGATCACGTCGAAGCAGATGGCGAGTCCAGTTGTGGCTCCGCCCAGGTCGAACACCGGCGCGTTCGTGCCCGGCGTGTAGCCGCGCTGGATCAACCCGATGAGGTCGGGCGCCAGCATGTTCCAGAACCACCGATCGGGGATGTATTCGCCGAACGGCACCGGGTTGCGCTTGTCGAAGGTGTCGACCGCGCCCTCGCCGGCACGCCAGAGCATCGACGTGTTGAAGAAGAGCTCGTCGCTCGTCGTCACCGTGTTGAGTACGAGCGGGGCATCGAACTGCTCGCTCAGCGAATCGAAGATCTCGGCCGTCTCCGCGCTGCGGGTCGGATCGATGTCGGAACCGCCTTCAGGCCACAACAGCACGTCGATGCCCGACTCGTCGACGATCTTCTCCGTCTCGTCGAGTTGGGCGGCGAGCACCTCGCCCGGCCTGCGCTCATCGAAATAGCCGGCCGGCCCGTTGCCCTGCACGCTCGCGACCCTGAGCTCGCCCGTGGTCGCGGTGGGCCACGCCGGCAGGAGGATCGCGACGAGCAGCAGGGTCGCGACGGGAATCGCGGAGCGGAGGTCTTGCCAGCCGCGCAGCCGTACCCACTCGATGACGCCGGCGACGATCGCGACCATCATGAAACCGAGGCCGGTCGAGCCGACCCACGAGACCACCTCGGCGAACGGACTCTGCGACTGGCTGAGCGCGGCTCGCCCCCATGGGAAGCCGCCATAGGGAATCGTGCCGTTGGCCGCTTCGCGAAGGCACCAGAGCCCGGCCACGAGGAGCGGGAGCCAGACGAGCCGTGCCCAGCGCGAGGCACTCGCACGTGGCACCCAGCGGTACGCGAGTGCGATCAGCACCGCACCGGCTGCGACGAAGAGCGATTCGAGCACCGAGAGGGCCAGCCACGGCACCGGACCCAGGTATCTCGACGTCCACGAGACGTGCGGCAGGTAGAACGAGAGCCCGAAGACGAGGCCCACGAGCAACGCGGACCATGTCGTGCGCCCGATCAGGCTGATGAGCGCGAGGGCGATGCCGACGAACGCGAGCGGCCAGACGCTCGCGCCGGGGAAGCCGAGGTCGTAGACGACCCCACCCGCCACGGCGACGAGCAGTGCGACCCACAACGGTAGAAGCGGTCGGGTCAGCGGCTCGGGCACCAGATCAGCCTAAGCGACGGGCGCGAGCGCTCACGCAACGGTGCCGTACGCCACGACCCCACGCCGCACGGCGTCGATCGCCGCACGCGCGGTCGCCCCGACCTCGGCATCGGCGACGATCGAGATCTGATCGAGCAGGTCGACGACCTGCTTGGCGAGCCGCACGAAATCGCCGGCCGCGAGCTCGGTGTCGCTGAGCACCGTGCCGAGCCCCGCACCACGGGCCCAGGAGTACATCGCCGAGGCCATCGCCGGTGACGGCTGCTCGCTGCCGGCGAGGCGATGCTCGCGTTCCAGGTCGTCGAGTCCGCTCCACACATCGGTCGTGCGCTCGAACGCCTCACGGAAGCCACCGCGCGGCAGCTTGAACTCCACGCCGCGGTCGTCGCGCCTCGGCTCGTAGACGAGCGCCGCCGCCATCGCGGCGAGGCCTGCGACATCCAGACCGTCCCAGAGACCCTGCCGGAGCGACTCGGCGACCAGCAGGTCGCGCTCGCCGTAGATGCGCTTCAGGATGCGTCCCGCCGCAGTCGAGACGAGGGCGCCGTGTTCGTCGCGCTCGAGGTAGCCGAGCACCTGCAGCACCTCGGCGACGCGGTCGAACCTCTTCGCCACCTGGCCCGTGCGCGTGCGGATCTGGCGCGACAGCTGGTCGTGCTCCTGCTTCAGTCGCCACCAGCGCTCGGCCCAGCGCGCATGCTGCTCGCGCTCGGCGCACCCGTGGCACGGATGCGCGCGCATGGCCTTGCGGGCGCTCACGAGCTCGCGTTGCATGCGCTCTCGCTGCGCGTGGGTGGGGTTGCCCTTCGACGACTGGCGCTCGAGCTCGCCGATGCGTCTGCGGAGGCCGGCATACTCGCCGAAGTCGCCGAGGTGGCAGCGCATCGCCTCCTCGTAGCCGGTCATCGACTCCTCCTGCTTGCGCAGCGTGCGAGCGAGGTCGACGACGGCCCGGTCGGCCTGGAACTGGGCGAACGACAGCTCGAGGATCTGGCGGGTGCGATCGCGCCCGAACTGGTCGATGAGGTTCACCGCCATGTTGTAGGTGGGCTTGAAGCTCGAGTTCAACGGATAGCTGCGGCGCGAGGCGAGCGACGCGACGGCTTCGGGGTCGAGCCCGTCGACCCACTGGATCACGGAGTGGCCCTCGACGTCGATGCCCCGCCGCCCCGCGCGGCCGGTCAGCTGGGTGTACTCCCCCGGGGTGATGGGCACCCGCGCCTCACCGTTGAACTTCTCGAGCTTCTCGAGCACCACCGATCGGGCCGGCATGTTCACCCCGAGCGCGAGCGTCTCGGTGGCGAACACCACCTTCAGCAGCTTCAACTGGAAGAGCTCCTCGACGATCTCCTTGAACGCCGGCAGCATGCCCGCGTGGTGCGCGGCGACCCCGCGCTCGAGCCCCTCGAGCCATTCCCAGTAGCCGAGCACCGCGAGGTCCTCATCGCGGAGCATCTGTGCTCGTGCCTCGACGATCGCCCGGATCTCGTCGCGTTCGGATGCCTCGGTGAGCCGCACCCCGGCATGCAGCACCTGCCGCACCGCCTGGTCGCATCCGACACGGGAGAAGACGAAGAAGATCGCGGGCAGGAGGTGCTTGCCCTGGAGCAGCGCGACCACCTCGGGGCGATCGGCGCGGCCGGGCCCCTGTTGGTGGAACCTGCCGCGGTCGCCGCCGCGGCGACCGCGCTCGGAACGCCCGCTGATCGACCTCCCGCCCGCGCGCGCGAGCCGCTGCAGCTCGGGGTTCACGCGGTGGGTCGCTGCCTGTCCTGATGAGTCGAACAGGTCGACGAGCTTCGCCTTCACCAGCACGTGCTGCTCGAGCGGAACCGGACGCTCCTCGGACACGATCACGTCGGTGTCGCCGCGCACCGCCTGCAGCCAGTCGCCGAACTCCTCGGCGTTGGACACCGTGGCGCTCAGTGAGACGAGGCGCACCGCCTCGGGCAGGTGGATGATGACCTCCTCCCAGACGGCTCCCCGGAAGCGGTCGGCGAGGTAGTGCACCTCGTCCATGACGACGTACGCGAGCCGGTCGAGGAGCGGCGAGTCGGCGTAGAGCATGTTGCGCAGCACTTCGGTCGTCATGACGACGATGCGCGCGCTCGAGTTGATGTTCGTGTCGCCCGTGAGGAGGCCGACGGCGTCGGCGCCCCAGACGTCGACGAACTCCTGGAACTTCTGGTTCGACAACGCCTTGATCGGGGTGGTGTAGAACACCTTCGCGCCAGGCTCGTTCATCGCGAGAAATACCGCGAATTCGGCGACGACGGTCTTGCCGGCGCCGGTCGGTGCGGCGACGAGCACGCTCCGGCCCTCGTCGAGCGCCGCGCACGAGGCGCGCTGGAACGGGTCGAGGTCGAATCGGAGTCCGGCGGCGAACTCGGCGAGCCGAGGCTGCCGGCGTTGTTGGCGCGAGAGCGCGTAGCGCTCGGCCGGCGAGAGGCTCTTCACACCCCCAGCCTAGACAGGCTCCCCGAACTCGAGGCGGTTGCGGCGTTCGACACGGCGATCATGCAGCTTCGCGATGAACCAGGCGAGGAAGTACAGCGCGATCATCGGGATCGCGAGCATGAACATCGAGACGACGTCGGCCGACGGTGTGGCGATCGCCGTGAAGAGCACGATCACGAGGATCGCGATGCGCCAGGACTTGATGATCGCCGCAGCGCTGATCACTCCAGCGAAATTCAGCAGCACGATGAAGACCGGCACGACGAACGCGACGCCGATCGCGACGACGAGCTTCAGGACGAAGTCGATGTACTCCTTGGCCGTGAGCAGCGACAGCGCGTCTCCGGGCACGAAGCCCACCATGAGCTTGACGATGTTCGGCAGCACGAACCAGCCGGCCGCGCAACCCGCGAAGAACAGCGGGATCGCCGTCGCGAAGAACGCGAAGGTGAAGCGCCGCTCGCGGTGGCTCAATCCGGGCACGAGGAAGGCGAAGATCTGGTACAGCCAGACCGGACTCGAGATGACGAGGCCGATCGTGAACGCGATCTGCAGCCGCAGATCGAAGGCGCTCGAGATGGTCGGGAACACGATGGCCGTGTCGGTGCCCTGCGCTTCGGCAACGTCTTGCACCGGCTGCTGGATGGCCTCCCACACGAAGAGATCGGTGAGCACCCAGCCGGCGACCATGCCGACGACGATCGCGATCGCCGAGATGAAGAGACGCTTGCGGAGCTCGATCAGGTGCTGACCGAGCGACATCCGCTTCTCGCGGTTCTTCTCGCCGCGATCTTTCACCGCGGTCATCGGGGTCAGGCGCTCTTGCCGGGGCCCGGCTCGTCGGCCTTCGGCACGTCATCACCGGGCGCGGCAGTGTCGCCGTCGCCCTTGTCGGAGCGCACCTCGGTCTTCAGGATCTTCATCGACTGCCCGAGGCTGCGGGCGAGGGCGGGGAGTTTGGGAGCGCCGAAGAGCAGGAGGATGACCACGAGGATGATCAGCGCGTGCCAGCCGGTGAAGCCTTGCCACATAGGTGTTCGTCCGTTTCCTGGGGGGATGGTGTCGACAGTCTACCCGTCGGCGCTGACGCCACGTTCGTCATCGACGACGGATGCCTCGTCGTCGCCATATCCGGCGAGCCCGGCCGCGGCCCACTCGGCGACCACGGCGCGCGCCTCGGCGGGCGCGACGACCGTCACGAGCCCGGGCAGCCCGGCGATGAGCCGCTTCAACCCGTGCACGTGTGCGAGCCGGAGCGTGACGCGCAGGCGACCATCGACTTCGACGGCGCTCGAGTCGGCGAGGTAGTCGGCGAGCAGGGTCAGGGTCTCGGGCGCCACGTCGACGACGACATCGAGGTCGGATTCCGAGCTCTGGAAGAGCGTGTCGGGCACGTCGCGGTCGGCGTGCTCGTCGATGGGCACCTGGGAGACGACGAGCTCGCTCATGCGGTCGACGCGGAAGTTGCGGACGTCTTCGCGCGTGTGGCAGTAGGCCTGCAGGTACCAGTCGGCGTCCTGCGAGAGGATCCGAAGCGGATCGACACGTCGCCGCCCCGACTGGCCGAGCGCGTTGCGGTAGTCGAACTCGAGCTGGCGGCCATCGGTGACCGCTTGGCGGATGCGTGCGAGCGAGGCGTCGGCCGCGGTCTCGGCGACGGCGAGGCGGCTCGGCGCCGACGACGCGCCCGCGGTGAGCTTGGCCATCAACGAGGCGAGCGACGCGCTGCCGGCACTCTCCGGCGACGCTGAGAGGTACTGCAGGCCGGCGATCAGCGCCGCCGCCTCGCGTGCCGAGAGCCGCGGCGCATCGTCGATCGCCACGTGGTGGACGATGACGATGACGTCGTCGTCCTCGAAGGAGTCCCAGTCGATGTCGAAGAGGTCGTTCGGCTGGTAGGTGCCCGTTTCGCCCGGCAGGCCGGAGGTCGCGATGAGGCGCACCGCGTCGCGGATCTCCTCTTCGGTCATGCCGAAGTGCGTAGCAGCCTCGGCCACGTCGACGACGCGCTGCTCGAGGAGGTACGGCACGAACGACAGCAGGAAGACGAGCTTGTCTGGTGCCTTCAGGGGCTTCGGTCGCTTCGCCATCAGCTGGCCTCCGGGGAGTGATCGCGGTGCGCCGCGGCGACCGCGGCGAGCCGGTCGCGCACCGCGCTGCGGAGGGAGGCGGGCGAGAGCACCCGCACCTCGGGACCGTACGCGGCCAGTTCGTCGGCGAACACCGCGGCATCCGTGTAGTGCAGTCGGATGACACCCGCGTCTTCGTCGCCCTCGATGGCACGCTTGCCGAGCCGCACCTCGGCGTCGCTGCCCGCGGTGACGGCGAGGTCGGCGACATTGCGCTCGCGAAGCTCGTTGAGCTCGGCGATGATGCGGTCTTGGATGCCGAGCGGCGGGGCGTCGAAGCTCGACCCGGGCACTGTGGTGACCGTGCCGATGATGCGCGAGAGCAGGAACGTGCGTGGCTCGTCGACGTCGAGGTCGTGCGCGTGCAGGTGCCACCGGCCCTCGTGCAGGACCACGGCGAGCGGATTCACCGTGCGCAGCCGCGGCTCGCGCTCGCCCGGCTTGAAGTAGCGGAACCGCACCGTCTGCCGGCGGTCGAGGGCCTGCCGGAGCGGCTCGAACGCGGCATCCCGCACCCGCAGGCGCGGCGCGTAGCCGATGACCGGCTCGCGCGGCTCGATGCCGAGCGAACGGAGCTTCGTGAGCGCGCGCTGGGAGTCGGCCGACAGCGACGCCTCGCGCCACACCTCTGCCGCCAGCCCGAGGAGCGCGAGCTCGTCGGGCGTGAAGCGCACCTCGTCGGGCAGGTCGTACTGGCCCTTCGGGATGCGGTAGCGCAGCGCCTGGTTGTCGCCCGGACGGTCTGGCGACTCCACGGTCTCGAGCGGAATTCCGAGCTCGCGGATGTCGTCTTTGTCGCGCTCGAACTGGCGCTCGAGGTTCGCGTTCTGACCCCCGGTGTCGTACCGCTCGGCGTAACCGCGCACCGTTGAGAGGATCTCGGCCTTCAGGAGACCGGTCTCGGTGGCGAGCAACGCCAGCACGAGGCTGAAGAGTCGATCCTCGACGGGGATCTTCAGCTCGCCCTTGCCCGCTCCACCAGCCACACGTGCGATCATACTGAACCGCGGGCGGCCCACCGCCGCCGCCGCGGGATCAGACCACGCCCAGGATGTCGATCACGAAGAACAGGGTCGAGTTCGCGGGGACCTGGGCGTTGCCCTGGTCGCCGTACCCCTCGGAGGGCGGCACGATGACCCCGACCTGCGAGCCGACCGTCTGGCCGATGAGGGCGTCGGCGAAGCCGGGGATGACCTTTGCACCCTCGCCCGTGCTCACCGCGAGAATGCGAGGGCCGGGTTGCTGGTTGCCCTCCTCGGCCGTTTCCCAGCTCGAGTCGAACACGGTGTTGTCATCCCAGAGGACGCCCGTGTAGTGCACGACCACGCGGTCACCGTCTTCGACGACCGGACCGGCACCCTCTTTCAGGAGTTCGACCTCGACGTGCTCGGGCGGGTCGGACTTCGGTACGGTGATGCCCGGGCGCCCGTCAGGTGCGAGCACGACGGCCGGGAAGCCGTCTCGACTCAGGCGCACGGCGCCCTCGGCACGGGACGGGAACGTGCGCTGCACGTCGAGCACGAAGACGAGGCTGTCACCGGGCTCGATGCCGAGCGGCGTATTGCCCTCGTCGCCGAACGCATCTTCGGCGGGGACGACGACCGCGACGCGCGAACCCTCGCGGGCGCACGTCAGGCCCTTACGGAGGCCGGGGAGGGTGCCGGCGGTGACGGCGAGCGGCACCGGGTCCTTCTTGAAGCCGGCCACCTGGAGCTCTTCACCCGAGGTGCCGTTGTAGACGGCGAGGCCGACAAGCGCCTGCTGCCCCTCGACGAGCAGCTCGCCCTCACCGGCGATGATCTCGGTGCACTGCGTCTCTTCGGGTGCGAGCGGGCTCGGGAACTCGACGCGCGGCGCCTCGCCGAAGTCGCCCTTCACGACGACCGCCTCGGACGACCGGCCGGCACCGGCCTCGGGGGCGGGCGCTGCGGCGCAACCGGAGAGCACGACGGCGACGAGGCCGGCTGAGGCGATGAGCGCGAGAGACGAGCGCACTGGTTCTCGATTCTTCGATGGGTCGGGAGGCGTAGAAAGCCTACCCGCCGTGGGCGGTGGAGGACGTGTCGGGGGCCTCGGCCCCGGGCTCGTCGCCAGTGGCACGGGAGCGCGCGGCCGCGGCATCCGCTGCCCGAACCCGCTTGCGCAGGCTCTTGTCGCTGACCGAGCGCTCGCCGAGCGCGCCGGGGGTCCAGGCCTCGAAGTCGTCGTCGCTGAACTCGGTCTTCGAGGGGCGCCGCTTGAGCTCGGGGAGCACGGTGCCCGGCGCGAGCCGTCGGGCGGTGATGAGGAATCCCGTGTGCGCGATCATGCGGTGGTCGGGTCGCACGGCGAGCCCCTGCACGTGCCAGCCGCGCACCATCGTCTCTGAGGACGCGGGCTCGGTGTACTCCCCCGTCGCGCGGATCGCCTCGGCGACCCGCGAGAGCTGGGTGGCCGTGGCGATGTAGCAGAGCAGCACGCCGCCGGGCTTCAGCGCCGTCGAGACGGCGTCGAGGCACTCCCACGGCGCGAGCATGTCGAGCACGACCCGGTCGACGGATGCCTCGTCGACCGTCTCGGGAAGCGCCTCCGCGAGATCGCCGAGCGTGATCGACCAGTTCTCGGGGTCGGCGCCGTGGAACGTCGCCACGTTGGCCCGGGCGACGCTCGCGAAGTCGTCACGGCGTTCGAAGGAGAAGAGGTGGCCGTCGGGACCGATCGCGCGGAGCAGCCAGAGCGAGAGCGCTCCGGAGCCGACGCCCGCCTCGACGACGCGCGCGCCCGGGAAGACATCTGCCTGCGCGAGGATCTGGGCCGCGTCCTTCGGGTAGACGATCGCCGCACCGCGCGGCATCGACATGACGAAGTCGGTCAGCAGCGGCCGCAGTGCGAGGTACTCGATGCCGACCTGGTTGGCGACGACGGAGCCGTCGGGCAGGCCGATGAGGTCGTCGTGGGCGATCAGGCCCTTGTGCGAGTGGAAGTGCGCTCCCGGCTGGAGCGTGATCGTGTGCATGCGGCCCTTCGGGCCGGTCAGCTGAACCCGGTCGCCGACGCGGAACGGACCGCTCTGCTCGCCCCTGCTCGTGGTCATGCGGTCGCCTCGCGAACGGCCAGGAGCGCCGAGACATCGGCCACCGTCACGCCCTCGAGGGTCGGCCACAGCACCGTCGACGGCGCCTCGTCGAGCGCGAGGAAGTTCGGCACGCCCACCGCGACGGCGCCCGACGCGAACGCCGACGTGAGGCCGGCGGGCGAGTCCTCGATGGCGACGCACTCGGTGATGTCGACGCCGAGCTGCGCGGCCGCGGTGAGGTAGGGCTCGGGGTGGGGCTTGGCCCGCTCGACCACGTCGCCGGTGACCACCACATCGAACGCATGGAAGGGGATCGCGGCGATCACGTCGTCGGCCATGGCGCGGATCGACATCGTCACGAGGGCACAGGGCACGGATGCCGCGCGTAACGCCTCGAGCAGCTCCTTCGCCCCGGGTCGCCACGGCACGCCGTGCTCGTCGAGCTGTTCGCGCACCCGGGCCGTGAGGCGCGCGACGATGGCGTCGGCGTCGAGCGCGACGCCCTTCGCCTGGAAGACGGCGGCGGCCTCCCACAGGCCGCTGCCGACGAGCTGGAGCGCGTCGTCGTGGGTCCAGGCACCTCCGAAGGACTCGACGAGCTCCTCTTCAGCCGCCATCCAATAGCGTTCGGTGTCGACGAGGGTGCCGTCCATGTCCCAGAGGACTGCGGCGGGGAGGCGAGTGGTCACAACCCGCAAGTCTACGGGCACGGCCTATTGTGGAGGTGAACCCGGAGATCCGGGGCGGGAAGCGGGGCACCAGGAGTGAATCAGCCGGCCGGTTTCGAGGGCGGAAGGCTGCTCGTCGTCGCATTCGAAGGATGGAACGATGCCGGCGAGGCGGCGACCGGGGCGGCCAAGCTGCTCGTCGAGCGACTCGGCCTCGTCGAGATCGCGGCGGTCGATCCCGAGCTGTACTTCGACTACCAGTTCACCCGGCCGACGATCGTCGTGGGTGACGACGGCGCGCGCCGGCTCGAATGGCCCGGCGCGTCCATCCTCGGGCCGAGCGGCGTGCCCGTCGACGACGACGAGGTCACCGGTCCCGGCGCGGCGAAGCTGCACGTGCTGATCGGGGCCGAGCCCGCCCGCAGCTGGAAGGGCTTCGCGGCCGAGCTCATCGACGCGGCGCTCACCGCCGACATCGACGCCATCGTGCTCCTCGGGGCGATGCTCGCCGACGCGCCGCACACACGGCCGCTCGCCGTCTTCGCCTCGAGCGAGAACCCCGAGGTGCGCGCCGCGCTCGGCGTCGACCGTTCGAACTACGAGGGTCCGGTGGGCATCCTCAGCGTGCTCGCCGACCAGGCCGAGCGCGTCGGCATCCCCACGGTCTCGCTGTGGGCCTCGGTCCCGCACTACGTGCACAACGCCCCGTCACCGAAGGCGGTGCTCGCGCTGCTCGGCAAGCTCGAAGAGCTCACGGGCCTCTCGATCCCCCGCGGGAGCCTCGAGGTCGACGCGAAGGCGTGGGAGGCGGGCGTCGACGCCCTCGCCTCCGACGACGAGGAGATGGCCGGCTACATCGCCCAACTCGAGCAGGCACGCGACGCCGTCGACGCGCCCGAGGCGAGCGGTGAGGCCATCGCGCAGGAGTTCGAGCGCTATCTCCGCCGTCGCGGTGAGGGCCCAGAGGGTCGGGCCGACGGCCGCGGCGACGGACCGCGCGACGAGCCGTGGCGGCCCCGCGACGGCGCCTGAGCGGTCAGGGCTGGATGGCTCCCGTGCCGAGCATGACGAAGAGGAACCCGCCGAGCGCGATGCGATAGATCACGAACGGCAGGAAGCTGCGCTTCGAGATGTAGTTCATGAAGAACGCGATGACGAGGATCGCGACGACGAACGCGAGGAGCGTCGCGGCGGCCGTCTCGATCGGGCCGTAGACCGATGGCTCGCCCCAGCTCTTGAACAGCTGGTAGAAGCCCGAGCCGAACACCGCCGGGATCGCCAGCAGGAAGGCATAGCGGGCCGCGGCAGCACGCTCGTAGCCGAGGAAGAGCCCCATCGTGATCGTGCCGCCTGAGCGTGAGACGCCCGGAATCAGGGAGAGCGACTGCGCGAGGCCGAAGTAGAGGCCGTGCGGCACGGTGAGCTGGTCGAGCCTGCGCCTCTTCGCGCCCGCCCAGTCGGCCAGTCCCAGCACGATGCCGAACACCACGAGCATCGTCGCGACGATCCACAGCGACCGGAGCGTCGTCTCGATCTCATCCTGGAAGAGGATGCCGAGCACGACGATCGGGACCGAGCCGACGATGATCAGCCAGCCCATGCGGGCGTCGGGGTCGTTGCGCGGCACGCGCCCGGTGAACGACCAGAACCAGTGCGAGACGATGCGCACGATGTCGCGCCAGAAGAAGACGACCACGGCGGTCTCGGTGCCGAGCTGGGTGATCGCCGTGAACGCCGCTCCGGGGTCTTCGGCGCCGGGGAGGAACTCCCCCAGGATTCGCAGGTGGGCACTCGAGGAGATCGGGAGGAACTCCGTGAGGCCCTGGACGAGGCCGAGGATGAGCGCTTCGAACACGTGGTGCATCTGCCTTCCGCCTCCGCGGAAGCCGGAGGAACCGAGACCGGTCTTTGGTCAGTAGTCGAGGAGCAGGTCGCGGAGGACTTGCCTACCGAAGACTAGTGCGTCGAGCGGCACCCGCTCATCGACCCCGTGGAACATCGCGGGGAAGTCCAAGCCTTCTGGCAGCTTGAGCGGGGCGAAGCCGTAGCCCGCGATGCCGAGGCGGCTGAGCGCCTTGTTGTCGGTGCCGCCCGACAGCAGGTACGGGAAGACGGGTACGCCAGGATCGTGGGTGCCGAGCGACCGCTTCACGGCATCGACGAGGGTGCCCGACGTGGGGCTCTCGAGGCCGACGTCGCGGTGCACGATCTCGATCTCGATCTCGTCGCCGATCAGGGCGCGCACCTCGGCGAGCACGGCGTCCTCCTCGCCGGGCAGCGTGCGGATGTCGATGAGCGCCTCGGCGTGGTCGGGGATCACGTTGTGCTTGTAGCCGGCCTCGAGCAGGGTCGGGTTCGACGTGGTACGAAGGGTCGCCGTGATGAAGCCCGAGGCGGAGCCGGTGGCCAGGGCGAGCTCGTCGGGAGAAACCTGCTCTGGGTCGACGCCGAGCACGCCCGCGATCTCGCCGAGGAGCTCCCGGGTGGTGTCGGTGAGACGGATCGGCCACTGGGTGCGGCCGAGCGTGGCGACGGCCTCGGCGAGCTTCGTGATCGCGTTGTCGCGGACGAGCCTCGAGCCGTGCGCGGCGACGCCGCGAGCGATCAGCCGGATCCAGATGAGCGACTTCTCTCCCGTCTGCAGCAGGTACGCACGGCGCCCGCCGACGGTGATCGAGTAGCCGCCGACCTCGCTGATCGCCTCGGTGGCGCCCGCGAACAGCTCGGGGTGGTGGTCGACGAGCCAGCTCGATCCGACACCGCCGCCGGCCTCCTCGTCGGCGAAGAAGGCGACGACGAGGTCGCGCTCGGGCTGCGTGCCGGCGCCGAGGATGTCGCCGAGCGCGGCGAGCATCATCGCGTCCATGTCCTTCATGTCGACCGCACCGCGACCCCAGAGCATGCCGTCGCGCACCTCGCCGGCGAACGGGTCGACGCTCCAGTTCCGGGCATCGGCCGGCACCACGTCGAGATGTCCGTGCACGACGAGCGCGGGCTTGTCGGGGTTCTTTCCGGGCACGCGGGCCACGACGCTCGTGCGTCGCGGTTCGGGCTCGAAGAGCCTCGGCTCGAGACCCAGCGCCGCCAGGTGCGCCTCGACGTATTCGGCGGCGTCGCGCTCGCCGTTGGCGCGCCCACCGCCGTAGTTCGAGGTGTCGAACCGGATGAGATCCCGCGCGATGATCGCCGTCTCGTCGAGGTCGGGGGTCGGGTGCGCTCGTGCGGGTGACTCGGCCATGGGTTTCACCGTAGCCGGGGCATCCGTCGATGGCCACCGCGTGCGGAAGCGCCCCGGAATCCGTGCTAATGTCTTCTCTCGGGCCACCGAGCGATCGGAACAGGCCCGACACGAGCGCGGGTGGCGGAAATGGCAGACGCGCTAGCTTGAGGTGCTAGTGCCCTAACGGGCGTGGGGGTTCAAGTCCCCCCTCGCGCACTTGTGTGAAGAAGGCCGGATCATTCTGATCCGGCCTTCTTGCGTTTCTCCCCCAGCCGATTCCGCGTGGCGCGTGCCGCGCCATGAAGCCGCGCTTCGTGGCGCCTGCGCTCGGTGTCGATCGCGGGACATCCGATGACCTTTCTGCGGTCATCCGACGTCTGTGTTCCCTCCCGAGGAGGATCTGGACAGTCGGCATGCCCGGCTTGCTTCATTCGAACATGTGTTCGAAACTGGACGAGTGACCATGACCGCTCCCCTCGCCGCCCCGGCCGGGCCCTCGCGTGTCGAAGAGCTCCAGGCGCGCATCCGCGGCATGCAGGCGACCCGGCTCGAGTCGAAGGCCGTGCCGACGCACCCGGCGTTCGAGGGGGTGCTGCCGGGGGGCACGCTCCGAGAGGGCACGGTCGTCACGGTCGAGGGGTCGACCACGCTGCTCATGGCTCTCCTCGCCGGGCCGTCCGCGAGCGGGCGATGGGTCGCGGTCGCGGGGCTGCCCGACTTCGGCGTCGAGGCCGCCGCGCGATTCGGCATCGCGCTCGACCGGCTCGTGCTCGTGCCCGATCCCGGGCGGCAATGGCTCACCGTGGTCGCGGCGCTCGCCGATGTCATCCCCGTCGTCGCGGTGCGTCCGACCGGCCGCATCGCAGCGGCCGAGGCCTCACGGCTGGCGGCACGGCTCCGGCAGCGCGGCACGGTGCTCCTCGTCGCGGGCGACTGGCCGGGCAGCGATGCGAGCCTCGGCATCGAGGCGAGCCAGTGGCAGGGGCTCGAACGCGGGCACGGGCACCTCAGTGAACGCGAGGTGGTCGTGAGCGTCGGCGGGCGCGCAGAACCCGGCCGCCGCGCGCGGTCCCGGCTTCGCCTGCCCGGCCGGTCCCTCGAGTTCGCCGCGGCCGAGCCCGGGGCACCCCGCGACCCGGTGCGCCTCGACGAGTACGAACGACGGGCCACCGGATGACTTCCGAACCGACCCGCACCATCGTGCTCTGGTGCCCCGACTGGCCGGTCTTCGCGGCCTGCCGCGAGGCGGGGCTCGACCCCACGGCGGCGGTCGCACTGACCCAGTCCGGGCTCATCTTCGCCTGTTCGGCCGCTGCACGCCGCGATGGCGTCGCGCGCGGGCTGAAGCTCCGCGAGGCGCAGTACCGCTCCCCCACCATCACCCTGCTCGACTACGACGCCGCGCTCGACGTGCGCGTCTTCGAGCCCGTCGTGCGCCGGGTCGAAGAGACCGTGCCGGGCGTGCAGCTCATCCGCCCCGGCACGCTCGCCATGCGGGCACGCGGTCCGGCGCGCTACTACGGCGGCGAGGATGCCGCGGCCAGGGCGCTGCTCGACACCGTCGCCGAGCTCGGGGTCCCCGGCGCCAGGGTCGGCGTCGCCGACGGGCCGTTCGCGGCCGAGCAGGCGGCGCGGGGGGCCGGGCAGTCGTCCGTCGGCATCATCGCCCCCGGGGCATCCGCCGCGTTCATCGCACCCCTGCCCGTCGCGCTCGTAGTCGACCCCCGCACCACCACGCTGCTGAACCGGCTCGGAGTGCGCACGCTCGGCGAGTTCGCCGCGCTGCCCGAAGCCGACGTGCGGCGACGATTCGGCGCCGCGGGCGCCTTCGCGCACGACCGTGCGGCGGGGCGCGAGCAGGCGCGGGTCCTCGCGCGCACGCCGCCGCCCGAGTTCGAGGTGCAGCAGGAGTTCGAACCGCCGCTCGATCGCATCGACCAGCTCGCCTTCGCGATCCGGGTGCGTGCCGACGAGTTCATCGAGCGCATGCGGGCGGTCAGGCTCGTGTGCACCGGCATCCGCGTCGAGCTCGACGACGAGCGCGGCGGGCACTCGAGCCGCAGCTGGCTGCATCCGCGCTGGTTCACCCCGGCCGACGTGGTCGACCGGGTGCGATGGCAGTTGCAGGGCGCCGGCACCGCCGACAGCGGACTCGCCTCGCCGATCGTGCGTCTCCGCATCGTGCCCGAACGCGTCGACTCGACGGGCAACCACGAAGAGGGACTCTGGGGCGGCGGACCCGACGAACGGGTGCATCACGGACTCACCCGCGTGCAGAGCATGCTCGGGCATGACGGGGTCGTGACCGCCGCGATCGGCGGCGGCCGCATGCTCGCCGACCGGCAGGTGCTCGTGCCGTGGGGCGACCGGGCTCCCGAGCGCACCGGCGACGCCCCATGGCCCGGGAGCCTGCCCACCCTCGCGCCCGCGAGCGTCTTCCGTGAGCGGTTGCCGATCGGCCTCATCGACGCGAGCGGCTCCCCCGTCGCGATCGACGGGCGGGGCGCGATCTCGGCGACGCCCGAACGGTTCGCGGTCGCGGGTGGCGCCGCCGCCCCCGTGCGGGCCTGGGCGGGCCCATGGCCCGTTGTCGAGCGCTGGTGGGACCCTGAGCACGCCAAGCGCGTGCACCGCTTCCAGATCGTCGACGACGACGGCTGCGCGTGGCTCCTCGTGCGCGACGACGAGGGCTGGTGGGCCGAGGCGAGGTACGACTGACGCGGGGTGGCGTGTGGAACTGACCGAATCGATGGGTGGTGACTGATGGGGTGGAACAACCCGGGCATCCCGTGGTCGGAGCTCGAACGCAAGCTCTCCGACGCGAACCGGCCGGGCGGGCCGAAGCTCATCGGCGACGGCGGCGACAGTCCCGCCTGGAGCCGGAAGCGGCATCCGTACCGCCCCTCCGAAGCCCTCGAAGCGCCGACCGGGCCGGTCGTGCCCTATGCCGAGTTGCATGCCCACTCGACGTTCAGCTTCCTCGACGGCGCCTCGACGCCGGAGCAGTTCGTCGAGGAGGCGCACCGGCTCGGACTCGCCGGGCTCGCGATCACCGATCACGACGGCTTCTACGGCATCGTGCACTTCGCCGAGGCAGCCGAGAGCTTCCCCGACCTCACGACCGTCTTCGGCGCCGAGCTCTCGCTCGGCCTGAGCGGCCCGCAGAACGGCGCGGCCGACCCAGAGGGCGAGCACCTGCTCGTGCTCGCCCGGCGCGAAGAGGGCTATCACCGGCTCGCCGGCGCGATCACCGCGGGCCAGCTCGCGGGCGGAGAGAAAGGCCGTCCGGTGTACTCGCTCGAAGAGCTCGCCGAGCGCTCGGCCGGTGAGTGGGTCGTGCCCACCGGATGCCGCAAGGGCGCGGTGCGGCGGGCGCTCGCCGAGGGCGGGGCGGATGCCGCGGCGCGCGAGCTCGACCGCCTCACCGCGCTCTTCGGGCGCGAGAACGTCGTCGTCGAGCTCTTCGACCACGGGCATCCGCTCGACCAGGAGGCGAACGACGCCCTCGCCGGCCTCGCCGAGCGCGCCGGGCTCCCCCTGCTGGCGACGAATGCCGTGCACTACGCCACCCCACCCGAGCACCGGCTCGCGGCCGCGCTCGCCGCGGTGCGCGCGCGGCGCAGCCTCGACGAGCTCGACGGCTGGCTCCCCGCGTCCGACCAGCTGCACCTGCGCAGCGGCGCCGAGATGATGCAGCGCTTCGCACGGTACCCCGGGGCGGTGGCCCGTTCGGTGACGCTCGCAGACGAGCTCGGCTTCACCCTGCGCAGTGCCCGCCCAAAGCTGCCGAAGCAGGAGGTACCCGAAGGCCACACGCCGATGAGCTGGCTCCGGGTGCTCGTCTGGCAGGGCGCCGAAGAGCTCTATCCCGGCGTGCCGCCGCACGTGCGCGAACGGCTCGAACGCGAGCTCGACATCATCGAGCAGAAGGACTTTCCCGGGTACTTCCTCATCGTGCACGACATCGTGCGGGAGGCACGGCGACGCGGCATCCTCTGCCAGGGCCGCGGCTCAGCGGCGAACTCCGCCGCTTGCTACGCGCTGCGCATCACCGCGGTCGACTCGATCGGATACGACCTGCCGTTCGAGCGCTTCCTCTCGGCGCTGCGCGACGAGGAGCCCGACATCGACGTCGACTTCGACTCCGACCGGCGTGAGGAGATCATCCAGTACGTCTACGACAAGTACGGCCGGCAGAACGCGGCGCAGGTCGCGAACGTCATCAGCTACCGGCCGAAGGCCGCCGTGCGCGACATGGCGAAGGCGCTCGGCTACTCCCCCGGCCAGCAAGACGCCTGGTCGCGACAGGTCGAGCGGTGGGGCGCGGTCACCGAGACCGACGACCACGACATCCCCGACGCCGTCGTCGAGCTCGCCGAGCAGGTGCTCACCTTCCCGCGCCACCTCGGCATCCACTCGGGCGGCATGGTGCTCACCGATCGGCCGGTCGGCGAGGTGTGTCCCATCGAGCACGCCCGCAAGGAGAACCGCACGGTGCTGCAATGGGACAAAGACGACTGCGCCTGGATGGGCCTCGTGAAGTTCGACCTGCTCGGACTCGGCATGCTCGCCGCCCTGCAGTACACCTTCGACCTCGTGCGGGACTCGACCGGCGAGCACTGGGAGCTCGCGACACTGCCCAAAGAAGAGGCGGCGGTCTACGACATGCTCTGTCGTGCCGACTCGATCGGCGTCTTCCAAGTCGAGAGCCGGGCGCAGATCGGCACGCTGCCGCGGCTCAAGCCCCGCTGCTTCTACGACCTCGTCGTCGAGATCGCGCTCATCCGGCCGGGCCCGGTGCAGGGCGGCGCGGTGCACCCCTACATCCGCCGACGCACCGGCGAAGAGGAGGTGAGCTACCTGCATCCGAACCTCGAACCGGTGCTCGAACGCACCCTCGGCGTGCCGCTCTTCCAGGAGCAGCTCATGCAGATGGCCGTCGCGGTCGGCGATTGCAGCGCCGCCGACGCCGACCTGCTGCGGCGCGCCATGGGCTCCAAGCGCGGCGTCGAGAAGATCGAGCGGCTGAAGTCGAAGCTCTACGCCGGCATGGAGCGCAACGGCATCGCCCCCGACGTGGCCGACTCGATCTACGCCAAGATCGAGGCGTTCGCGAACTTCGGCTTCGCCGAGAGCCACGCACTGAGCTTCGCGTTGCTCGTCTACGCGAGCTCGTGGCTGAAGCTGCACTACCCGGCGGCGTTCCTCGCGGCGCTCCTCCGCGCGCAGCCGATGGGGTTCTACTCGCCGCAGACCCTCACCGCCGATGCACGGCGGCACGGCGTCGAGATGCTGCGTCCCGACATCCTGCGCTCCGGGGTGCACGCGGGGCTCGAGGCGACCCCGGGCGCGGCATCCGGCCCGAGCGGGCTCGACTCATGCGCCGATCCCGCACAGCCGCCCACGGGCCTCTTCGACCGCGGCGCACCCGACCGCTCGACCGAGCACCGCCGCGACGCCGCCTTCTCGGTGCGGCTCGGGCTCGCCGACGTCTCCTCGATCGGCACCGCCGTCGCCGAGCGCATCGTCGCCGAACGCGAGGCGCGTGGGCCGTACCGCGACATGGCCGACGTCTCCCGCCGGGCGGCGCTCGACGCGACGCAGCTCGAGGCGCTCGCCGCGTCGGGCGCGTTCGACGGCTTCGGGCTCGAGCGACGCGAGGCGCTCTGGCTGGCCGGCGAAGCGGCCCAAGATCGCGAGGAGTACCTGCCGGGGTCGGTCGTCGTGGTGCAGCCCCCGCTCCTGCCGATGCTGACCGCCGCAGAACAGGTCGTCTACGACCTCTGGGCCACCGGCATCTCCCCCGACGACCACCCCATCCGGCACGTGCGCGAACGACTCGACGAACGCGGCGTCATCCGAGTCGACCGGCTCGCCCGTGCCGAGACGGGTCGCCGCATCGAGGTGGGCGGCGTGGTGACGCATCGGCAGCGGCCGGCGACCGCGAGCGGCATCACCTTCCTCAACATCGAAGACGAGTCCGGCACCGTGAACGTCATCGCCGGCGTCGGCGTGTGGAATCGCTACCGGCGCATCGCCCGTGAGGCGCCCGCGATGATCGTGCGCGGCATCCTCGAGCGCTCACCCGACGGCGTCACGAACATCGTCGCCGATCGATTCGAATCGCTCACCGTGTCGGCGCCGCACCGCTCGCGCGACTTCCGTTAGCCTCGACCGGTGCCCGCGACACCTCACGACGCCTCCCGCAACGACCCGCACGACCGCTACGGCGGCGACGTGCTCGCCGGCGACTGGAAGGCCCGCGGGCGACGCACCATCCCCACCGTCGAGGCCGAGCGAGACCTCGTCGTCGAACTCGCCGAGAACGGCTTCTGCGGGGCGATCGTGCGGCTCGAGAAGGGCATCGTCACCCTTGAAGACCGCTTCGGCAACACGCGCATCTTCCCGCTCGGCCACGGCTTCCTCGTCGATGGCGCGGCCGTGCAGCTCGTGGCGCCGAAGCCCAAGGCGCCCGCCGGGCGGCTTCGCACGGCATCCGGATCGTTCGCCGTCGACTCGACGCCCGCGCGCGTGGCGCTGCCGAGTCGCATCTTCGTCGAGGGACGCCACGACGCCGAGCTCGTCGAGAAGGTCTGGGGCACCGACCTCAGGGTCGAGGGCGTCGTCGTCGAGTACCTCCAGGGCGTCGACGTGCTCGGCGACGTGCTCACCGACTTCCGGCCCGGACCCGGGCGACGCGCCGGAGTGCTCGTCGACCACCTCGTCGCCGGCTCGAAGGAGCAGCGCATCGCCGACGCCGTGATGCGCGGCCCGCACGCCGCGCACGTGCTCGTGGTGGGGCATCCGTTCATCGACATCTGGCAGTCGGTGAAGCCCGCGCGCCTCGGCAGGGATGCCTGGCCGGTCATCCCCCGGGGTACCGAGTGGAAGCACGGCGTGTGCGAGGCGTTCGGCTGGCCGCACGCCGAGCAGGCCGACATCGCGCGTGCGTGGCAGCACATCCTGGGCCGCGTGCGCGGCTACGGCGACCTCGAGCCGGCGCTCCTCGGTCGCGTCGAGGAGCTCATCGACTTCGTCACCGCTCCGGCCCCGCGCTGAACTCGGGGCCGCGCCGGTTCGGTGCTCCGAAAACCTGCCAATCCCAGCCGATCGGCCGGATCACGCCGATTCGACCGATATCGTGACTTCGGCCGCGACCGCGGCGAAGGCGTTTGGATCGCGAGCACCGGGCCCACCGCCCACGTCTCGCGCGGAGGAGCAGGGCAGATGGACGACGTGCAGCCGAATCGATCGGCGGCCGATCGCGCGCGATGGCGCCGATACCTCGCCGACGAACGCGCCGAGGCCGCGGTCTACCGGGAGCTCGCCGGCAGGCGCGAGGGCGAGGAGCGCGAGATCCTCCTCGCGCTCGCCGCGGCCGAGGGCCGCCACGAGGCGCACTGGCTCGCGCTGCTCGGCGACGACGACTCGCGTACGCCCCGCGCAGACCTCCGTACCCGCATGCTCGGCGCGCTCGCCCGACGCTTCGGCTCGATCTTCGTGCTCGCGCTCGCGCAGCGCGCGGAGGCACGTTCGCCCTACGCGACCGAGCCCGATGCCACCCCGGCGATGGCCGCCGATGAGCGGATTCACGGCGAGGTCGTCCGCGGGCTCGCGGCTCGCGGGCGACGCCGGCTCGCGGGCACCTTCCGCGCGGCGGTGTTCGGCGCGAACGACGGCCTCGTCTCGAACCTCGCCCTCGTGCTCGGCATCGGCGCGACGGGCGTGCCGAGCTCCGTGGTGCTGTTCACCGGCATCGCCGGCCTGCTCGCCGGCGCGCTCTCGATGGGCGCGGGCGAGTACGTCTCGGTGCGATCGCAACGCGAGCTGCTCGAGGCATCCGCTCCCGATCCGACCGCTCGCGAGGCGCTCGTCGACCTCGACGTCGACGCGAACGAGCTCGCGCTCGTCTACCGCGCGCGCGGCATGGCCGAGCAGGAGGCCATCGAGCACGCTGCGCTCATGGTCGCCAGGGTGCAGGCCGCCGGCCGGGTGGCGACGCCGACCGATGCGCTCGCCGTGGCCTCGCACGACGACGAGGCCGTGGGCACGGGCATGTCTGCCGCGATCTCGAGCTTCCTCTTCTTCGCGTCCGGCGCGCTCATCCCGGTGCTGCCGTACCTCTTCGGCATGGACGGAACCGCTGCGATCGTGACGGCGGCGGTGCTCGTCAGCATGGCGCTGCTCGTGACCGGCGCCATCGTCGGGCTGCTCTCGGGCGCGTCACCGCTGAAGCGGGCGCTGCGCCAGCTCGCGATCGGCCTCGGTGCGGCGGCCGTCACCTACCTGCTCGGCCTCGCGTTCGGCGCCTCGATCGTCTAGGGCCGGGGCTCGGCGACGAGGCGGTTCCAGCCGTCGCCGTCGACGTGCTCGAAGATGAGGTTCGTCTCGGTGTGGGCGACCGCCGGATGTCCCGTGAGGTGCGCCAGCACGAACTCGCGAAGCTCTTCGGCGTCACGGGCGGCGACGTGGATGAGGTAGTCCTCCGCGCCGGCCATGTGGAAGACCCCGAGCACGCCGGGAAGGTGCGGGACCGCCCCTCGGAACGCGTCGATCTCGCTCCGATCGTGCTTGACGAGGCGCACCGCGATGAGCGCCTGCAGCGATACGCCGAGCGAGGCGAGGTCGACATCGACCCGGTAGCCGCGCACCGTGCCGAGGCTCTGCAGGCGCCGCAGCCGCAGCGATACCGTGGACTCGGCGACGCCGACTTCGGCGGCGAGGGCGGCGCCCGAGGCACGGGCGTTCGTGGAGAGGGCCTGGAGGAGCGCCCGGTCGACTCGGTCGAGTTCGGGTTTCTGCGCCATGGTTCGGACTCCCTTGGGCCGGTGATGAAGAAGCTTCGACATTTGAAGCGTATCGCATCGATCGTGCATGCCGAGTTGCCGAACGTGACAGGATCTGTTTGATTCGAGGCATGCAGACATCGTCGTCGCACCTCGAGACCCGCGCCGTGCACGGCGGCATGGCGGGCGTCCGAGAGAGCGGATCCCACGTTCCCGTCATCGACTTCTCCACCACGAACCCGCTCGATTCCGTCGAGACCGGCGGTGCCTCCTATGAAGAGCTCGCGACCGGCCACGACCTCGGCGAGGGCCGCTCCGCGGTGTACCAGCGCCTGTGGCAGCCCGGCGTCGCGCGATTCGAGGAATCGCTCGCGGGCCTCGAGGGCACCGAGGGCGCCGTCGCGTTCGCGAGCGGAATGGCTGCGCTCGCCGCGACGCTCATCGCCACTGCCACCGCCGGACGGCCGCATGTCGTCGCCGTGCGCCCGCTCTACGGCGGCACCGACCACGTGCTCGCGAGCGGGCTGCTCGGAACCGAGGTGACCTGGGCGGATGCCGCCGGCGTCGGCGCCGCCATCCGGCCCGACACCGGCCTCGTGATCGTCGAGACCCCCGCGAACCCCACGCTCGAACTCCTCGACCTCCGCCGCATCGCCGACGCAGCGGGCGACGTGCCACTGCTCGTCGACAACACCTTCGCCACGCCGGTGCTGCAGCGTCCGGTCGAGCACGGCGCGACGCTCGTGCTGCACAGCGCGACGAAGTACCTCGGCGGCCACGGTGACGTCATGGGCGGCGTCGTCGCCGGCGATCAGGCATGGGTCGAGCGCCTCCGACAGGTCAGGGCGCTGACCGGCGGGCTGCTGCACCCGATGGCCGCCTACCTCCTGCACCGCGGACTCCGCACGCTCCCCCTTCGAGTCCGCGCGCAGCAGGCGACCGCAGCTGAGCTCGCCCAGCGCCTCGTCGCACACCCGGCGATCGCGAAGGTGCACTATCCGGGCCTGCCCGGCCAGGACCCGGCGGGCCTGTTGGGCACCCAGTTCGATGGCCCCGGCTCCATCATCGCGATCGAGCTCGCGGGCGGCTACGACGCCGCTGTGCGCTTCACCGAGTCGTGCGAGCTCATCACGCACGCCGTCTCGCTCGGCGGTGTCGATTCCCTCGTGCAGCACCCGGCGTCGCTCACGCATCGGCCGGTCGCCGGCGACGCGAAGCCCGGCGCCGCGGTCGTTCGGCTCTCGATCGGACTCGAGCACGTCGACGACCTCACCGACGACCTGATGTCGGCTCTCGATGCCGCCGCAGAGCTCGGCGGGCTGCGACCGCGCTCCGTACGGGTTCACGAGGCTCCGGATGCCGCGGGCGCGCGTGAGCGGGAGGACTCACCGGCTCGCTGACCGACGGCCCCGCCGTCAGTCGCTCGAACGCGGCTGAGCCGGTGGATGCGCTGCTGACGCTGATTGCGGCGGTGCCTCGCGGTCCGCCGTCGTCGCCCGTTCCTCCGGCGCCGGGTTGCGGATCCCGATCCACGACACGATCCCGCCGACGACGAGGAACGCGGCGGTCGCGATGGCGACCCGGTGGTACCCGGCCACATCGAGCTGGGTTCCGACGATGACGCCGATGAGTGCGATCGCCACGAGTCCGGCGATGCGCGCCACGGCGTTGTTCACCGCCGAGCCGATGCCCGCCCGGGCTGGATCGATGGCCCCGAGGATCGCCGCGGTGAGGGGCGCGACGGTCATCGCCATGCCCAGCCCGAAGACGGCGATGCCCGGGAGGAACTGCGTCCAGTAGTTCAGGTCCTGCTGCACGGCGAGGGTCATGAGGAATCCGGCCGCCACGACGAGCGGACCGACGGTCATGAAGATCCGCGGCCCGAACCGGCTCGAGAGCCCGCCGAACCAGGAACCGAGGAGGACGAGCATGATCGTGGGCGGCAGTGTCGCGAGTCCGGCGAACGTGGCCGAGAAGCCGGCGGCCTCCTGGAGGAAGATCGTGATCGCGAACGGACCGAGCGCGAACGCCGCGTAGATGAACAGCGTCGCGAGGTTCCCCGCGGCGAAGTTGCGCGCGTGGAAGAGGCTCAACGGCAGCATCGGCTGCGGCGTGCGACGCTCCCACCAGAGGAAGACGCCGAGCGAGACGATGCCCACGATGAGCGGGACGAGCACGACCGGTGAACTCCAGCCGTAGCGGCCCTGCTCGATGAGCGCGAACACCGTGCCGCCGAGCCCGACGATGCCGAGTGCGGCGCCGATCCAGTCGATGCGCTCACGATCGAGGTTCCGCTCGTCGCGGCCGAGCCGGTGCAGCAGCACGAGCGCGACGGCGATGGGCAGCAGGTTGATCCAGAACACCAGGCGCCAGGACACGAGGTCGACCAGGACGCCGCCGAGGAGGGGTCCGACGAGGAAGGCGCTCGTCGTCCACGCGGTCCAGCGTCCGATCGCCTTGCCCTGTTCCGCGGAGGGGAACGTGGCGATGATGAGCGCGAGCGAGCTCGGCACGAGCAGTGCGCCCGCCGCACCCTGCATGGCACGTGCGATCACCAGCATGACGCCGTCGACCGCGACCGCGCACATCACCGAGGTGGCGGCGAACCCGTAGAGGCCGATGCGGATGATGCGGAGCCGGCCGAACGAATCCGAGAGCGAGCCCGCGAGCAGGATCAGCGAGCCGAGGGTGAGCAGGTACGCGTCGACCGCCCACTGCTGCAGGGCGAGCCCGCCGCCGAGCTCCTCGGCGATCGAGGGCAGCGCGACATTGATGACGGCGCCGTCGAGGAAGGCGATGAACGAGACGACGATCGCGACGATGAGCACGCGGGTGCGGCGGTCCATATCGGCCATGCTAGCCCCGGTCCGGATGCCGCGATCCGGCCCGCGACGGCCGCCGCGACGTCGTCTCGCGTCCGTCTCAGCGACTTCCGAGACGGCGTCGCAGCAGCTCGATGCGGGCCTGCAGTTGCGTCACGGTCGCCTGTGCGACGGGCGGCCCTCCGCACACCCGCCGCAGCTCGGCGTGCACCTGCGAATGCGCTTCGCCCGTGTGCCGCGCCCAGAGCCCGACGAGGCTGTTCAGCAGCGATCGCTGCTCTTTGAGCGTTCGGTAGAGCGCGACGGGCTCGGGGTTCTCATCGGCGACCACGTGCTTGCGTCGCTCCCCCGCCCGGCGCGCTTGCCGGGCCTGGCGATGACGCAGCAGTTCGGAGACCTGGTCGGGTTCGAGGATGCCCGGGATGCCGATGAAGTCGAACTCCTCATCGCTGCCGGGCTCGGCGAGGGTGCCGAACTCGGTGCCGTCGTAGAGCACGCGATCGAAGGAGGCATCCGACCCGATCGCCTCCCACGTGCCCAGCTCGGCCTCCTCGGACGCTCGCTCTTCACGGTTCGCCGACTCGAGGAGACTGTCGTCGAGCCCGTCGTCATCGGCGTCGCCACTGCGGCGGTCGAGGGCGTGGTCGCGCTCGACCTCGAGCTGCGCCGCGAGCGCCATCAGCCCCGGCACGTTCGGCAGGAAGACCGACGCCGTCTCACCACGGCGTCGGGCACGCACGAAGCGGCCGATCGCCTGCGCGAAGTACAGCGGCGTCGAGGCGCTCGTCGCGTAGACGCCCACGGCGAGCCGCGGCACGTCGACGCCCTCGGAGACCATGCGCACCGCGACCATCCAGCGGCGGGTGTTGCCCGAGAACTCCTCGATGCGCGAGCTCGCCTCCTTCTCGTCGGAGAGCACGACCGTGACCTTCTCGCCGCAGATTCCCTCGAGGATCTTCGCGTACGCGCGCGCGGTCGACTGGTCGGTCGCGATGACGAGCCCGCCCGCATCGGGGATGCCGTGCCGGACCTCGGTGAGCCTGCGATCGGCGGCCTGCAGCACCGAGGGGATCCACTCGCCGGTCGGTTCGAGCGCGGTGCGCCACGCCGACGAGGTGATGTCCTTGGTGTTGTCTTCGCCGAGCTTCGCCTCCATCTCGTCGCCGGCCTTCGTGCGCCACCGCATGTGGCCGGCGTAGACCATGAAGAGCACGGGGCGCACGACGCCGTCGGCGAGGGCGCGGCCGTAGCCGTAGTCGTAGTCGGTCTTCGAGAGCCGCACGCCCTCCGCGTCGGGCTCGTAGTGCACGAACGGGATCGGCGCGGTGTCGGAGCGGAACGGGGTGCCCGTGAGCGAGAGCCGCTTCGCCGCCGGCTCGAACGCCTCGCGGATCGCGTCGCCCCACGAGAGCGTGTCGCCGCCGTGGTGCACCTCGTCGAGGATCACGAGCGTGCGGCCCGAGAGCGTGAGCTCGCGGTGCAGCGCGGGCCGCATGGCGACCTGCGCGTAGGTCACGGCGACGCCGTGGAAGTGGCGTGCGCTGCGGCCGTGGGAGTTGCGGAACCCGGGATCGAGACGGATGCCGGCCCGCGCCGCGGCATCCGCCCACTGACGTTTCAGGTGGTCGGTGGGCGCGACCACCGTGATGCGGTCGATGACGCGGCGGGCCCGGAGCTCGGCCGCGAGCCGGAGCGCGAAGGTCGTCTTGCCGGCCCCGGGGGTCGCCGCGGCGAGGAAGTCCTGCGGCATCTGCTCGAGGTAGCGTTCGAGCGCTTCAGCCTGCCAGGCGCGCAGCTTGCTCGCGGTGCCCCACGCGGCTCGCTCGGGGAAGGAGGGGGGCAGGTGCTCGGCGGCCGAGGTACCCGGCTGGGGGCCGGAAGGGGTCGCGGTGCTCACTGGATCCGAGCGTAGCGGAGGGGCCCGCCATCCTCGAACCGGGTGACGAACCCGGTGACTTGACACAATGAAGGAATGGTCACGCAGCAACATCCCTGGTCGCGCTATGTCGCCCTCGGCGACTCGTTCACCGAGGGCATCGGCGATCCCGAACCCACCGTGCCAGGCGGCCACCGCGGCTGGGCCGATCGCGTCGCCGAGGTGCTCGGCCGGGGCGCCGACGACTTCGCGTACGCGAACCTGGCGGTGCGGGGCAAGCTCATCCAGCAGATCATCGACGAGCAGATCGAGCCCGCGCTGGCGTTGCGCCCCGACCTCATCACGATCTCGGCGGGCGGCAATGACGTCATCCGTCCCGGCACCGACCCCGACGAGATCGCCGCGCGCTTCGAGTACGCGATCGAACGGCTCTCACGTGACCGCGCGACGATCGTGATCTTCACGGGCGTCGACGTCGGGTTCTCGCCCGTGTTCCGCGGCATCCGCGGCAAGGTGGCGATCTACAACGAGAACCTCCGCACGATCGCGGCGAAGTACGACTGCATCGTCGCCGACCAGTGGGCGCTCACCGCGATTCAGGACCAGCGCATGTGGGCGCCCGACCGCCTGCACCTGAACGCACTCGGCCACCACACCGTCGCGCGCATGGTGCTCGCCGCCCTCAACGTCGAGAACGACCTCGAGCCGCTGAAGCCCGAACCGCTGCCGACGA
This sequence comes from Agromyces ramosus, assembly GCF_030817175.1. Taxonomy (NCBI): domain Bacteria; kingdom Bacillati; phylum Actinomycetota; class Actinomycetes; order Micrococcales; family Microbacteriaceae; genus Agromyces; species Agromyces ramosus. The sequence continues at coordinate 3,926,943 of NZ_JAUSYY010000001.1, forward strand.
GCACGTGGCGCCAGGCGCGCGTCGAAGACATCTCGTGGGCTCGCGAGTATCTCGTGCCGTGGGTGCTGCGGCGCGTGCGGCACCAGTCGTCGGGCGACTTCGTGTCGGCGAAGCGGCCCGACGCCGGCCCCTACTCGCTGCCGGACTGAGCCACGGGCGCGTCGAGCGCACCGGGGTTCGCGAGGCGCCACCAGGTGCCCGGATCTTCGAGCGCCGCGTCGAGCACGAGCGGCACCGAGATCTCCTGCGACCCGGCGTGCACGATCGCGGTGCCGACCTGCTGGCCGCGCGAAGCGACCGTGACCGGGTCGGCACGCACCTCGACGTCGACCGGTGTGTCGCTCCAGACGATGACGGATGCCCCGTCGGCGGTGCGTGCACGCGCCGTCTCGCCCCACGGGGTGGCGTACTCCGCGAGGGCCTGGTCGGCCTCGAGCGGCGTGACCTCGTGGAAGCCGGGCGCGATGGAGTCGAGGAGCGCGGCGATCGCGTCGTTGAGCACGTTGTGGGTGACGCCCCCGAGCAGCACGCCCACGACCGTGACGGACGACGAGCCGACCGGCACGTCTGCGGAGAACAGCAGGTTCGCCGCGTCGTCGGTCGTTCCGGTCTTGATGCCGTCGACACCGTGACTGCCCAGGAGCTTGTTGCCGTTCTTCAACGTGCCGAGTTCGGGCACGTCGACCGCGGGGGTGGCGACGAGCTCGGCGACGACCGGGTCGGCGAGTGCGAGCTCGCCGAGCCGCACGAGGTCGGCGGCCGTGCTGACGTTCGCAAGCGACAGTCCGCTCGAGTCGGCGATCTGCGTGTTCGCGAGACCCTGCTCGGCGAGCCAGGCGCGCGCGCGCTCGAGGAACGCGTCGGTCGAGCCGAACGCCCAGTTCACGATCGAGATCGAGTAGTTGTTGCCTGAGGGTAGGAGCATCGCCGCGAGGCTCTCACGAAGCGACAGCGTCGCACCGGCCTCGACGGGCGCGACGGAACCGTTCTGGGCGACCATGTCCCAGTAGATGTCGACGTCGGCCTCGGTGTAGGTGATCTCGGGTCCGCCCTCGCCTGCGGCGATCGGATGCGCCTCGAGCACGACGAGCGCCGTGATGACCTTGGTGATGCTCGCCGTGGCCATCGGCGTCGCCTCGTTGCCCGCGGCCAGGAGGCCGTCGAAGCCCACCGCGCCGACCGCGTAGCTGCCGAAGCCCGGCAGGCTGAGCGGCTGCGCCGCGGCCGCGACGGGAGCCGGGTCGGTGACGACGGGTGCGGCAGCGGGGATCGGCGCGCCGAGGGTGTTCGCGGTGTAGACGCCGCCGCTCGTCACGAGGGCGATGACGACGGCGAGGGAACCGAACACCGCGATGCGACGGCGGCGGTAGACACGGCGGCGGGCGTCGCGATCGAGCGATTCAGTCATGGGGCGGCTCCTCGTCGACGGCGAGGGCGTAGAGCACGACCGCGGCGGCGGCCGCGACGTTCAGCGAATCGACGCCACCGGCCATGGGGATGGTCACGATGTGGTCGGCGGACTCGAGGGCGGTGCGCGACAATCCGTCTCCCTCGGCCCCGAACACGAGCGCGAGGCGCTCGGGCGGGTCGGCGGCGAGCGAACGAAGCGACACCGCACCGTCGGCCAGGGCCAAGGCGGCGATCGAGAACCCCGAGGCGTGGAGCATCCGTGCGGCCTCTGGCCACTCGGGGAGCCTGGTCCACGGCACCTGGAACACCGTGCCCATGCTCACGCGCACGCTGCGCCGGTAGAGCGGGTCGGCGCACCGCGGACTCACGAGCACGGCGTCGGCGCCGAGCGCGGCGACCGAACGGAAGATGGCTCCCACGTTGGTGTGGTCGACGATGTCCTCGAGCACGACGACGCGACGTGCCGTCGCGAGCAGTTGCTCGGGGTCGGGCTGGACGGGCCGTTCGAAGGCGGCGAGGGCGCCACGGTGCACCCGGTATCCGGTGATCGCCTCGAGCTGGTCGGGGTCGGCGAGGTGCACGGGCACGTCGAACCGCGCGAGCGACGGCTCGAGCCCCGCGAGCCATTTCTCTTCCATCAGCACCGAGCGCGGACGGTGTCCGGCGTCGATCGCGCGGCGGATCACCTTGGCCGATTCCGCGATGTAGAGACCCTGCTCGGGCTCGTGGGTACTGCGCAGGGTCACGTCGGTGAGCCGGGCGTAATCGGCCACGGCGTCGGATGCCGCGTCGCGGACTCGTTCGATGTGCATGGGTCTCCTCCCTCTAGCCTGCCAGTGCACGAAACATTCCGGAAAACCGACACGTCTAGACTCGGACCACCGTCGAAGGGAGATGGGCGTGGCACCTGGAATCGGAGCACCGGCCGAGGCCGACGTACTGCTCGATGAGGCGATCGGCTTCATGCGCGGTGCCGAGGTCGCGGTGCTCACGGGCGCCGGCGTCTCGACCGACTCGGGCATCCCCGACTACCGCGGCGAGGGCGCCCCGGTGCGCACCCCGATGACGGTGCAGGCCTTCCTCGCCTCCGAGCGTTCGCGCAAACGGTATTGGGCGGGCAGCCACCTCGGGTGGCGCACCTTCGGCAGTGCGCAGCCGAACGCCGGGCACTTCGCGCTGGCCAGAATGGAGGCTGCGGGCAACGTCAACGGCGTCATCACGCAGAACGTCGACGGCCTGCACCGTCGGGCCGGCAGCCGGCATGTCGTCGAGCTCCACGGCGGAATGGACCGCGTGCTGTGCGTCAGCTGCGGCCAGCACTACGCGCGCCAGGCGATCGCCGAGCGACTCGCCGAGCTGAACCCCGCGATCGATCTCGACACCGCCATCCGCCCCGCGCCCGACGGCGATGTCGAGGTCGACGACGTCGACGCGATGACGATCCCGGCCTGCACGGTGTGCGGCGGCATCCTGAAGCCCGACGTGGTCTTCTTCGGCGAATTCGTGCCGACCGACACCTTCCAGGCCGCCGCCTCGCTCGTGCGCGGCGCCGACGTGCTCCTCGTCGCGGGCTCCTCGCTCGTCGTCAACTCGGGCATGCGGCTCATCGAGCTGGCCCGCCGCAACAAGCTGCCGATCGTCGTCGTGAACCGCGGCATCACGAAGGGCGACAGTCGCGCCGCGGTGAAGATCGACGCGGGTGCGAGCGAGACGCTCGTGGCGATGGCCGCAGCGCTCGGCGCGTGACCGTCGGAATCCTGGTCGACGCCGCGGAGTGAACTCGCGGCCGGTGCTCGTTCGGTGCGCCGACTCAGGCGCCCGCCGTGCGCCGGCGTCGCCGCCGCGAACCCGGGCCCGCGATGCTCAGCATGAGCTCGAGCAGCCGCTCGGCGGAGGTCGCCCAGTTGAACCGGGCGGCGATCTCGACGGATGCCGCTGAGCGCCGTTCCCATTCGCCCGGGCGTTCGAGCGCCCAGAGCGCGGCCACGAGCGCCTCGGGATTGGCCGGGTCGAAGTACATCGCCGCGTCTCCGCCGATCTCGCGGAAGATGGGGATGTCGCTCACGACGACCGGCGTGCCGAGCCGCATGGCCTCGACGAGTGGGATGCCGAATCCCTCTGCGCGTGAGGCGGTGACGAGGGCGGTAGCGCCGGCGAGGAGCTCGGCGTACGCGGCATCCGTCACCCCATCGTGGAAGACGAGCCGTGCCTGCGGGGCGAGCCGCGTGAGTCGCGCTCGCTCGTCGCGACTGATGCGGCTCATCAGGTGGAGTTCGTGGTCGGGCAGAGCTGCGACCGCGCGCACGAGCGTGTCGACGTTCTTGTAGGGCATGTAGGAGCCCATGTAGACGAGTCGGTGCCCGTCGGGGCGCACCCGTGGCAGCGCCGGCACGGCGAGGTCGTCGGCCGCGTTCGGCACGACGACGACCGGGCGATCGGTGAGGTGGTGCTCGTGGATGAGCCCGGCCGTGGTCTCGGAGACGGTGACCACGGCATCGGCGCGGTTCAGGAGCATCCGCTGCGGCCACCACGCGAGGTGATAGAGCCGCCAGAGCAGCCGCACGGGCCAGGGCAGGTCGCGCGGCGGCGTGCGGTTCTCGTAGTAGATGAGGTCGTGCACGGTGAGGAGGAGCTTGTAGTCGCGCCCCCACGAGCCCATGGTCTGCATGGGCGTGAACACGACGTCGGGCCGCAGCCTCTTGACCTGCGACGCGACGAACGGTTCACGGATGCTCGTGACCGGGCTGATGAGCTGCCACGGCAGCGACGGCAGCATCTCGAGCTGGCGGTGGTCGCTGACGAGCATCGTGAGCGGATGCCGCTTGCCGAGCTCGGTCACGATGCCCGCCGTGAATCGGCTGATTCCGTCGTGCTGCCCGATGCGGGTGTAGCGGCAGTCGACGACGATCCTCACGCGTGCGCTCCGGAGCGCAGGAACCGGAGGATTCGCGCCGCCGCGTCGCCGGGCGTCTCGTAGTGGATGAGGTGCCCGACCTCGGGGATCACCTCGAGCGACGCATCGGGGAACAGCCGCACGAGACGGTGCTGCGCGGCCAGCGGCGTGACGTCGTCGCGCTCGGCGGCGACGAGCAGCGTGGGAACCGTGATGTCGGCCGCATACTGGCTCACGTCGTGGCTGACCGACGCGCGGAACGCCTCGAGCACTGCGTCGCGGTCGCCGAACGCCGAGAAGTAGCGGTCGTGCTGGTCGTGGATGAATCGGCGAAGCGACTTCGACCGGGTCTTGGCCATGGTGACGCTCATGACCCGCACGATCGCGCCGTTGCGGAGCAGTGCGAAGCCGGCCCGCTCGGGCAGCGCCGCCGCGGTGCGGTAGTAGAGCACCGCAAGCCGCGTCATGACCCCTCGCGGGCCCTCGAGCGCAGGTGCGCCGATCGGGTTCACGAGCACGAGCCGCTCGGGAGCGAGCCCGCGGGCGACGGCCGCAGCCGACACGATCGACCCGAACGAATGGCCGAGCAGGGTGTAGGAGCCGCTGACCCCGACGGTCTCGATGAACGCGGCGAGCCAGTCGGCGTAGGCCTCGATGTCGTGCGGCCGATCGGCGAATGTCGCCGACTCGCCGAAGCCGGGCAGGTCGGGCGAGATGATGCGGAACCCGGGCAGTTGCGCGACCACGGGCTCGAGACCGTGGTGGTCGCCGCGGAACCCGTGCACGAGCACGAGCACGGGAGCATCGCCCTCGCCGTACTCCCACCATGCGGTCTCGGTGTCGGCGACATCGGCGCGATGCGCCCGCACGGGGATGCGAGCGAGCTGCTCGGCGTACGGGGAGGCGATCATCCTCGCCATTCTACGGCGCACGCCTGCGGCGATCCTGCGAGCTGTGGAGAGCGGATGAGCGGATGCCGCGGCGGTGGGCGCGTCCGAGCGCCGTTGACGGTGGCCGCCCATAACCTCGGGCCATGGATGTCACGACTGCAGCCCGCTGGGCCGATACCCTCGCCGTGTTCGACCTCGAGACCACCGGCATCGACGTCGATACGTGCCGCATCGTCACCGCCCACGTCGGCGTCATCGGCGTCGGCGGCGAGGTGCTCGAGCGCCGCGAGTGGCTCGTCGATCCGGGCGTCGAGATCCCCACGGCGGCCTCGCTCATCCACGGGGTCACCACCGAACGCGCTCGTCTCGAGGGCCAGTCGGCCGTGTCGGCGGTCGCCGAGATCATCGCTGCGCTGACGGATGCCGCGACTCGCGGCCTGCCGATCGTCGCGTACAACGCGGCCTACGACCTCACCATCCTCGAGCGCGAGGCCACCCGCTACGGCCACACTCCGCTGCCAGGCCCGGGCCCCGTCGTCGACCCCCTCGTGATCGACAAGGCGGTCGACCGCTACCGGCGCGGCAAGCGCACGCTCTCCGCCACCGCGGCGCACTACGGCGTCGTCCTCGACGACGCACACGACGCCGGCGCCGACGCCGTGGCCGCAGGCCGCGTCGCGCAGGCGATCGCCCGCGCCTACCCCGAGCTCGCCGCGACCGCGGTCGCCGAGCTGCACGCACGCCAAGTCGACTGGTGCCGCGAGCAGGCCGAAAGCTACCAGTCGTGGCGCCGCGCCAACGGCGAGCCCGAGTTCACGACGTCGGGCGCCTGGCCGGTGCGCTGAGTGCACAGACGACGAAGGGCGGGCGACTCACGTCGCCCGCCCTTCGTGTCGACTGGACTACTTGCCGAAGTTCTTGAAGCGCTGGTTGAACTTCTCGACGCGACCGGCCGAGTCCATGATGCGCTGCTTGCCCGTGTAGAACGGGTGCGACTCCGACGAGATCTCGACGTCGATGACCGGGTAGGTCTCACCGTCGAGCTCGATCGTCTTCTCGCTCTTCACCGTCGAACGAGTGAGGAACGTGGCGCCCGAGGCGAGGTCGCGGAAGACGACGGCGGCGTATTCGGGGTGGATGTCGGTCTTCATGGAGACTTCCTTGATTCTGCGGATGATGGATTCGAAAGCCTGCGCGCACGCAGGAAAGCAAAGTGGCCCATGGGCCAGCTACCGATTCTAGCAGAATCGGGCGCGGGCGAGTTCACGCGGCGCGTGCCGCGTACCGCCCGTCGGTCTCGTCGAGTTCGATGGTCATGTCGAACGCCTCGGTCAGCTTCTCGGCGGTGAGCGCCTCGGTGAGCGGGCCCGCAGCCACGATGCCGCCGTTCTTGAGCAGCAGCGCGTGCGTGAAGCCCACCGGGATCTCTTCGACGTGGTGCGTGACCATGACGATCGCGGGCGAGGCGGACGAGGCCGCGTAGCCGCCGAGGAGGCCGACGAGCTCTTCGCGGGCACCGAGGTCGAGGCTCGCGGCGGGCTCGTCGAGGAGGAGCAGCTCGGGGTCGGTCATGACCGACCGGGCGATCTGCACGCGCTTCTGCTCACCGTCGGAGAGGCTGCCGAACCGGCGGTCGGCGAAGCCCTCGAGGCCCCACTCGGAGAGCACCCGCTGGGCGCGGCGGAGGTCGATCTTCTCGTACTCCTCGTTCCAGCGGCCGGTGACCGAGTACGCCGCCGTGAGCACGACGTCGATCACGGTCTCGTTGCGCGGGATCTTGCGGGCCATCGCGGTGGACGCGAACCCGATCATGGGCCGGAGCTCGAAGACGTCGACCTTGCCGAGCGACTCCTGCAGCACCTCGGCGGTGCCCTTCGAAGGATGCATCGCCGCGGCGGCGATCTGCAGCAGCGTCGTCTTGCCGGCACCGTTCGGCCCGAGGATGACCCAACGCTCATCGGAGTCGACGCTCCAGGTCACGGAGTCGAGGATCGTGTTGCCATCGCGGACCACCGACACATCGTGGAACTGCAGAACCGTACTCGCCATGGTCACAATGCTATCGGCAGCCGAGAGGGCCTCCCGCCGCTCGCCGCGAGCCGGCGAGGGATGCCTCAGGCTCCGAGCACGCGATCGTAGACGTCGCGGGTGCGACGGGCGATCGCATCCCAGGCGAACTGCGCCTCGGCGCGGCGGCGGCCCGCCGCGCCCATCGCCCGGGCACGCGCCGGGTCGGACACGACCTCGGTGAGCGCGGCAGCGAGGTCGGCGACGAAGCGCTCGGGATCGATCGGGGTGCCGGTGCCGTCGTCGGCCTGCTCGATCGGCACGAGCACGCCGGTCACGCCGTCGTCGACGACCTCGGGGATGCCGCCGGTCGCCGTGCCGACGACGGGCGCGCCGCAGGCCATCGCCTCGAGGTTGACGATGCCGAGCGGCTCGTACACCGACGGGCACACGAACGTCGTCGCGGCGGTGAGCAGTGCCGTGAGCTCAGCGCGCGGCAGGTGCCGGTCGATCCACACGACACCGTCGCGCTCGGTGCGGAGCTCGTCGACGAGGCCGGTGACCTCGGCCATGATCTCCTCGGTGTCAGGTGCGCCCGCGCACAGCACGAGCTGCACCTCGGGCGGCAGCAGCCGCGCCGCGCGCAGGAGGTATGGCAGGCCCTTCTGGCGGGTGATGCGGCCGACGAACACCACCGAGGGCCGCTCGGGGTCGACACCCAATGCGCGCACGGTGTCGAGGTCGTCGACCGGCGCCCACTCGTCGAGGTCGATGCCGTTGTAGACGACCTCGACACGCCCGGGATCGACCGACGGATACGCGCGCAGGATGTCGCGCCGCATGCCGTCGCTCACGGCGATCACCGCGTCGGCGTCTTCGAAGGCGGCGCGCTCGACCCACGACGAGAGCCGGTATCCACCGCCGAGCTGTTCGGCCTTCCACGGTCGCAACGGCTCGAGGCTGTGCGCGGTCACGACGTGCGGGATGCCGTGCAGGCGCTTCGCCGTGAAGCCCGCGAAGTTGGCGTACCAGGTGTGCGAGTGCACGAGATCGGCGCCTGCCGCGTCGCCCGCCATCAGCAGGTCGACACCCATGGTGCCGAGTGCCGGGTTGGCCGCGCTGAACTCCGCGGGCGTCGGATAGCCGGTCGTGCCCGCTTCGGGCCGCGGGGCGCCGAAGCAGCGCACCTGCACCTCGAGATCTCGGCGAAGCGCACGCACGAGCTCGGCGACGTGCACGCCGGCCCCTCCGTAGACCTCGGGCGGGTACTCGCGGGTGAGCAGGTCGACGCGCATGCAGCAAACGTAGCGCAGCGGCATCCGTCACGTCCCGACTTCGCGACCCACGGGTCGCTCGCGCTGGCTACGCTGGGGAGCATGGCCACGCGCAAGGTATTCGGCATCGTGCTCGCCGGCGGCGAGGGCAAGCGACTCATGCCCCTGACAGAAGACCGCGCAAAGCCCGCGGTGCCGTTCGGCGGCCAGTACCGCCTGATCGACTTCGCCCTGTCGAATCTCCTGAACTCGGGGCTGAGGCAGATCGTCGTGCTCACCCAGTACAAGTCGCACAGCCTCGACCGCCACATCTCGCAGACCTGGCGCATGAGCGGACTGCTGAACTCCTACGTGGCCTCGGTGCCCGCGCAGCAGCGACTCGGCAAGCGCTGGTTCTCGGGTTCGGCCGACGCGATCCTGCAGAGCCTCAACCTCATCTACGACGAGCAGCCCGACATCATCGCCGTCGTCGGCGCCGACCACGTGTACCGCATGGACTTCAGCCAGATGATCGACGCGCACGTCGAATCCGGTGCGGCGGCGACCGTCGCGGCGATCCGCCAGCCGATCTCGCTCGCCGACCAGTTCGGGGTCATCGAGGTCGACCCGAATGACTCGGGTCGCATCCACCGGTTCCTCGAGAAGCCGAGCGATCCGGTCGGGCTTCCCGATGCCCCGCACGAGGTGCTCGCGTCGATGGGCAACTACGTCTTCGATGCCGACGCCCTCATCGACGCGGTCCTCCGCGATGGCGAACGCACCGACTCGAGCCATGACATGGGCGGCGACATCATCCCGGCCTTCGTCGAGCAGGGCCGCGCGGGCGTCTACGACCTGCAGCGCAACGAAGTGCCGGGCTCGACCGATCGCGACCGCTACTACTGGCGCGACGTCGGAACCATCGACTCGTTCTTCGAGGCGCACCAGGACCTCATCTCGGTGCTGCCGGTCTTCAACCTCTACAACCGCGAGTGGCCGATCTTCAGCCAGCAGCTCAACTCGCCGCCCGCGAAGTTCACGCGCGACGCGCGCGGCTCGCTCGGCACCGTCATCGACTCGATCGTCTCGCTCGGCTCGGTGATCTCGGGTGCGCACGTCGAACGAAGCGTGCTCGGACCCTGGGCGATCGTCGGGTCGGGCGCTCACGTGGCCGATTCGATCCTCTTCGACCGGGCCCGCATCGACGCCGGGGCCACGGTGCAACGGGCGATCCTCGACAAGGAGGTCGTCGTCGAGGCGGGCGCACGCATCGGGGTCGACCGCGCCGAAGACGTGGCGCGCGGCTTCATCGTGACCGACAGCGGCATCACCGTGGTCGGCAAGGGCTCGCGGGTTCGGTCCGCGGCGTGAGCGGTGAGGTCACCGGCCGCCGAGGCGGCCTGCTCGTCGTGCTCGACGCCGACTCGACGCTGATCCGTGAAGAGGCCATCGAGCTGCTCGCCGAGGCGGCGGGCAGCCTCGCGCACGTCGCCGCGGTCACCGAACGCGCGATGCGGGGCGAGCTCGACTTCGCGGCGAGCCTGCGTGAACGCGTCGCCACGCTCGAAGGGCTCGACGTCGAGGTGCTCGCGACTGCACGCGACCGGATGACCCCCACCGACGGCGTGCGCGAGCTCATCGACGGCGTGCACGCCGCCGGAGGTCTGGTGGGCGTCGTCTCGGGCGGATTCCACGAGTTGCTCGATCCGCTCGCCGAACGCCTCGGACTCGACTTCTGCCGGGCGAACCGGCTCGCCGTCGACGGGGGCCGGCTCACCGGGCGCGTCGACGGAGCCATCGTCGACGCCTCCGCGAAGGCGGCCGCGCTCGAGGAATGGGCTGCGGCATCCGGCACGCCCCTCTCCCGCACCGTGGCCGTGGGCGACGGCGCGAACGACCTGCTGATGCTCGACCGGGCGGCGCTCGGCGTCGCGTTCTGCGCGAAGCCCGTCGTGCGCCGGCACGCGGATGTCGCGATCGACCGGCCCGACCTCAGCGGCGTGCTCGCACTCGCCGGGCTCCGGGGTTAGGCCGGACCCGTTGCCGGTCTGGGAGTACGCTCCGAACCCGTGAGGCGGCGACGACGCGGACGTACGATGACCGCATGACCAGTCGCAACGTCGCGCGCCTGTTCGCGACCGCAGCTCTCAGCGCCCTCCTCGTAGCCACTGCCTCGCAGGCCGCCGGCGCCGTGACGATGTCACCGCCCGGGTCGACCGGCTCGCTCGCCGATCGCATTCCGCTGCCGAACGGCTTCCAGCCCGAGGGGATCGCGATCGACTCGCAGGGCACCGTGTATGTCGGGTCGCTCGCCGACGGTGACATCTACGTCGGTGACGTGCGCTCCGGGGAGCAGGAGGCGATCATCCCCGGGCCGGGAACTCCGTCCGTCGGACTGAAGGTCGACCAGCGGGGCCGCTTGTTCGTCGCGGGCGGCCCGACCGGCACGGCCCGCGTGGTCGACACCGAGACCGGCGAACTCCTCGCGAGCTATCAGCTGACGACCGGCCCGACGTTCGTGAACGACGTCGTCGTGACGCGGTCGGCCGCCTGGTTCACCGACAGCCAGCAGGCCCAGCTGTACAGACTTCCGCTCAGTCCCTCGGGCGAGCTGCCCGATGCCGACGAGGTCGAGACGCTCCCCCTGACCGGCGAATGGGAGCAGCAGCCGGGGTTCAACGCCAACGGCATCGCACAGACGCCCGACCGGCAGGCGCTCCTCGTCATCCAGTCGGTGACTGGAACGCTCTTCCGTGTCGACCCCGCGACCGGCGAGGCGACGGCCGTCGACCTCGGCGGGGTCGCCCTGAACAACGGCGACGGACTGCTGGTCGTCGGGCGCACCCTCTACGTCGTGCAGAACCAGCTCGACACCGTCGCCGTCGTGCGCCTCGATCCGGCCGGCACGAGCGGCGAGGTCGTCGACCTGCTCACGAGTCCCGAGTTCCAGGTGCCGACCACGGTGGCCGCCTACGCGAACAGCCTCTTCCTGCCCAATGCCCGCTTCGGCACGCCGCCGACGCCCGACACCACCTATCAGGTGACGCGCATCGGTCGCTGAGCTGACGGGTCAGTGCCCCATGCCGAGGCCGCCATCGACGGGGATGACGGCGCCCGAGATGTAGCCTGCGTCGTCGCCGGCGACCCACGCCACGGCCTTCGCGACCTCGCCCGGCGACGCGAAGCGACCGAGCGGGATGCTCTTCTTGTAGTCGGCCTGCTGGGCCTCGGGCAGCTGGTCGGTCATGTCGGTCTCGATGAAGCCGGGCGCGACGACGTTGGTCGTGATGTTGCGGGCGCCGAGCTCGCGCGTCAGCGAGCGCGCCATGCCCACGAGTCCCGCCTTCGAGGCGGAGTAGTTGACCTGGCCGGCAGACCCGTAGAGCCCCACGACGCTCGAGATGAGCACGATGCGGCCGAATCGTGCCTTCAGCATGCCCTTCGAGGCGCGCTTGACGACCCTGAACGCCCCCGTGAGGTTCGTGTCGATGACGCTCGTGAACTCGTCTTCGCTCATGCGGAGCAGCAGCGTGTCGCGCGTGATGCCGGCGTTCGCCACGACGACCTCGACGGGACCGAGCGCCGCCTCGACGTCGGCGAACGCCTGGTCGATGGAAGCGGCATCCGTGACATCCGCCCGGACCGTGAGCGAGCCCTCCGGCCCCTCGCCGGAGCGCGCCGTGACCGCGACACGGTGGCCCTGTGCGAGGAACTCGCTCGCGATGGCGAACCCGATGCCCCGATTGCCACCGGTCACGAGGACGGTACGGCTCGTCGTCATGCTGGACTCCGTTCTGTGCGTCTGGCCGTTCGGCCCGTCCCAGCATAGAGGCTCGTCGATTGGGGCATCCGCGGCGCCCGGACGGACGTAGGCTTAACCCAAGAGGAGTGCCGTGAGACCAACGGCGACCCACTATGAAGCAGCAGTCGATCACCTCGCTGCCGCCCTCCCCCGAAGCGGAGCGGCGGTCGCGCATGATCAAGTACACGATCGCGATGTCGATCCGCGTGCTCTGCATCTTCGCCATGCTCTTCGTCCAGGGATGGTGGCTGGCGGTGTGCGCGGCCGGCGCGATCTTCCTGCCCTATATCGCGGTGGTGCTCGCGAACGTCGGGAGCCCCAACCGGCAATCGACCGTGCTCCGGCCGGGTGGCCTCGTGCTCCGCACTCCCCCGGCGAACGACGGGCCGACGGACGCACCGCACCAGGCAGATGCACCACGCCAGGCGGATGCCACTCCTGAAGCAGACCGCGACGAGCGTGGTGCCGCGTGATCGGCGGGCTCGACGCGCCCCTGCAGGGCGTCTGCTCGCGGGCTGAGTGCCGCGAGGTCGCAACCTGGCGCATCGACTGGCGCAACCCGCGCATCCACACCGGCGACCGTGGCAAGACCTGGCTCGCGTGCGACGAGCACGTCGAGTACCTCAGCGGCTTCCTCGAGGCGCGCTCGTTCCCGGTGGAGGTCGCCCCGTTCGCGGCATCCGACGATGACGAGCCCGTTGGCGACGCCGGCACCGCGACCGGAGGCCGCCCGTGAACGACTGGCGCTTCCTGTTCGCGCGGCGATGGGCCGGCTATCTCGCCCTCACGATCGTGTTCGCGATCGCCTGCTCGGCGCTCGGAACGTGGCAACTGAACCGGCGCGCCGAAGCGCTCGCCGAGGTCGCACGCATCGACGCCAACTACGACGCGGCCGCCGTGCCGGTCGCCGAGGCGCTGCCCGATCCGGCGGCATTCGACGTCGACCAGCGCTGGCAGGTCGTCGCACTGTCGGGTGAGTACCTCGCCGACGAGGAGATCGTCGTCCGCAACCGCCCCTTCGAGGGCAGCTCGGGGTTCGAGGTCGTCACCCCGTTCCTGCTCGACTCCGGTGGGGTCTTCATGGTCGACCGCGGCTGGATCGCGCAGGCGTCCGACGGCCGGCCGAGCGAGTACGACGCTCCGCCGTCAGGGCACGTCGAGGTCGAGGCCCGGCTCAAGGCCGGTGAAGACCGCATCGCGGGTCGCACCTCCACGGGCGTCGAGTTCGCGACGATCGACCTCGACGAGCTCGCCGAGCGCGTCGGCGAGCCGAGCTACACGGGCGCCTATGGGGTCCTCGTGCAGTCGAGGTCGGATGCCGCAGAGCCGCCGCTCGCGGCGGCACGGCCCGTGCGCGACGAAGGTCCGCACCTCTCGTACGCCCTGCAGTGGTTCGTGTTCGCGCTGCTCGCGTTCATCGGACTCGGGTGGGCGGCGAACCAGGAGCGCAAGGGGCTCGCCGAGGCATCCGGTGCCGTCGATGCGCCGAAGGTGCCACGCGAGCCGAAGCGCGCGCCTCGTGACCGCGCCGACGCCGACGTCGAAGACGAGATCCTCGACCGCCGCTGACGGTGCACCCCCTACGAGAGCTCGATGAGCTCCTGGTACTCGCGGCTCCAGTGGTCTTCGGTGCCGTCGGGCATGATGAGCACGCGCTCGGGGTTCAGTGCCTCGACGGCGCCGGGGTCGTGCGAGACCAGGACGACCGAGCCCTCGTAGTGCGCAAGGGCATCGAGGATCTCGGCGCGGCTCGCGGGGTCGAGGTTGTTCGTCGGCTCGTCGAGCAGCAGCACGTTGGCCCCTGAGACGACGATCATCGCGAGGGCGAGACGGGTCTTCTCACCGCCCGAGAGCACTCCGGCGGGCTTGTGCACGTCGTCGCCCGTGAAGAGGAATGACCCGAGCACCTTGCGCGCCTCGGTCTCGGTGAGGTTCGGGGAGGCGCTCACCATGTTCTGCAGCACGCTGCGCTTCACGTCGAGCGTCTCGTGCTCCTGTGCGTAGTAGCCGACGCGCAGGCCATGGCCGGGCTCCACGACGCCGGTGTCGGGCTGGTCGACGCCTGCCAGGATGCGGAGGAGCGTCGTCTTGCCGGCACCGTTCAGGCCGATGATGACGACCTTCGAGCCACGGTCGATCGCGAGGTCGACGGCGGTGAAGATCTCGAGCGAGCCGTAGCTCTTCGAGAGGTCGCTCGCCGTGATCGGGGTGCGTCCGCACGGGGCGGGCGTCGGGAAGCGCAGCTTCGCGACGCGGTCGACGGCGCGCACCTCGTCGAGCCCGGCGAGGAGCTTCTCGGCACGAGCGACCATCTGGTGCGCCGCGGCGGCCTTCGAGGCCTTCGCGCCGAACTTCGCGGCCTGCAGCTGCAGGACACCGGCTTTCTTCTCGGCGTTCGCGCGCTCCTTCTTGCGCCGTTCCTCGTCAGCGGCGCGCTGGCGCTGGTAGTGCTTCCAACCCATGTTGTAGACGTCGATCATCGAGCGGTTCGCGTCGAGGTAGAACACCCGGTTCACGACCTCGCCGACGAGCTCGACATCGTGGCTGATGACGATGACGCCGCCGCGGTAGCCCTTGAGGAACTCGCGGAGCCAGACCACGGAGTCCGCGTCGAGGTGGTTCGTCGGCTCGTCGAGGATCATCGTCTCGGCATCGGAGAAGAGGATGCGGGCGAGCTCGATGCGCCGGCGTTGGCCGCCCGAGAGCGTCTTCAGCGGCTGGTCGAGGATGCGATCGGGCAGGTTCAGGTTGGAGGCGATCGAGGCGGCCTCGGCCTCGGCCGCGTAGCCGCCGAGCGCCGTGAAGCGGTCGGTGAGGTTGCCGTACTTCTTCATCGCGCGTTCGGCCACGGCCGAGTCGTCGCTGCCCATCTGCATCGAGGCCTCGTGCATGCCGAGCACGAGCGAGCCGAGCCCGCGCGCGTCGAGGATGCGCGTGCGGGCGAGCATCTCGGGATCGCCGGAGCGCGGATCCTGCGGGAGATAGCCGATCTCGCCGCCGCGATCGATGCGGCCGCCGGTCGGCAGGGTTTCCCCGGCCAGTGTCTTCGTCAGCGTGGTCTTACCGGCGCCGTTGCGGCCGACGAGACCCACCTTGTCCCCCGGGGAGATGCGGAAGTCGACATGCTCCATGAGCACTCGTGCGCCGATTCGGATCTCGAGATCATGGACGGCGAGCACGGGAATCCTCCGGAGCGACGGGTGTGGGATGGCGTGCCGAGCGGCACAGCCTCCCAGTCTATCGTTCCGGGGCCGCCGAACATCGACGGCAGCTGTACGGCGGGCGACGGATGTCACCGGCATCCGGCAGACTCGGAGCATGCCGAAGCTCGCCAGCGACGCCCGCGTGCGCGCCGCCCGCCTCGAATCGCACGGCTTCAAGCGCGGCCTCCCCTCGATCGCCGCCGCCGTCGAGCGCCTGGGCGCCGTGCAGGCGCAAGACTTCACCGCGTCGAAATGGGTGCTGGGGTCTCGCGTGCGCGGTTCGACGGCGGCCGATGTCGACTCGGCGATCGAGGCTCGCGAGATCGTGCGGTCGTGGCCGCTCCGTGGCACCCTGCACCTGCTGCCACCGGCAACACTCCGTTCGATCCTCGCGATCACCGGTCCTCGCGAGGTGCATCGGGCCGCCCTGCGTCATGCGGACCTCGAGCTCGACGCCGCCGTCTACCGCAAGGCGCGCTCGATCGCCGAACGCGAGCTCGCCGGCGGCTCCCGCTCGCGGGCGGAGCTGCAAGAGGCCTGGGAGGCGGCGGGCATCGTCACCACCGGACAGCGCGGCTACCACCTGATCTGGTGGCTCGCGAACGACGCCGTGGTGTGCTGGGGCCCGATCGAAGGCCGTGGCCAACGCCTCGTGCTCCTCGACGAATGGTCGCCCGGGCCCGCCGGATCGGCGGCGCCGTCCGATCGCGAGGCGACCCTCGCGGCGCTGTTCCTCGCCTACGTGCGCGGACACGGCCCAGCCACCGTTCGCGACTTCGCCTGGTGGAGCGGCCTCACCCTCACCGACGCCCGGCTCGCGCACGCGGCGGTCGGCGATGCGGTCACGGCCTTCGACGACGAGCGGCTCGTCGTGGCCGACGCCGGGTGGCCCGCCGACCCCTCGGCCGTAACGCGACGTCCGACCGGCGCGTTCGCGCTCGCCGCCTTCGACGAGTACTTCCTCGGCTACACCGACCGCACGGTGGTCTGCGATCCCGAGTTCGCCGGCCGAGTCATCCCCGGAGGCAACGGGGTGTTCCAGCCCGTGCTCGTGTCACGTGGAAGGGTGGTCGGCACGTGGAAGCGCAAGCCCGGCGGCAAGGCCGGCGGAGGGGCATCCGTGATCATCGATCCGTTCACCACCGCGAACACCGCCGACTTCGAAGCGGCGTTCGCCGAATGGGCGCGGTTCTGGGGAGACCAGCCGGGCGAGGTCCAGCTGGCCGACCGGTCGCCAACAGCGAACGGGCGACCGCGCCCCGCGCGATCGCCCGTTCGTGAACGTCGAGTGACTACTGCTCGAGCGAGGCCTGCAGCTCGAGGGTGATGGTGACCTTCTCGCCGAGCAGCACGCCGCCGGTCTCGAGCGCCGCATTGTAGGTGAGGCCGAAGTCCTCGCGGTTGATGACGGTCTTCGCCGTGGCGCCGCCCTTGTAGTTGCCGTAGGGGTCGCCGCCGAAGCCGCCGAAGTCGAAGTCGAAGGTGACGCGCTTCGTGATGCCCCGGATCGTGAGGTCGCCGTCGACCTTGAAGTCGCCGTCCTCGACGCGGATGCCGGTCGAGACGAAGTCGATCGTGGGGTACGTCTCGGCCTCGAAGAAGTCGCCGGTACGCAGGTGCGCGTCGCGGTTCGGCTCGTTCGTGGTGATCGACGCGACCTCGGCCGATGCCGTGACGCTCGAGTCGAGCGGGTTCTCAGCCGTGACGAACGTGGCGTCGAAGCGCTCGAACTTGCCCTTGACCTTGCTGATCATGATGTGCCGGATGCTGAAGCCGATCTCGCTGTGGGCGGTGTCGATCTTCCAGGTGCCGGCGCGGTAGCCGGGGATCTCGATCGTCGAGGCGGTGGTCGTCATGGTTCGGTTGTCTCCAAAGGGTCATCTCGTGCAGCCGGTCGGCCACACGTATGCAAACGCATGGACGCGGGATCTATTCCGGCGCGTCTCGCCGCCGGGGATTCAGACCGCGAGCGACCGGCGGAGCGTGAGGATGCGGGCGACGGCCTCGTCGACCCTGGCCATGGGGATTCGTCCGCTCTGCACCGCAGTCGTGATCGACCCGACGAGCCCCGGCACGGAGATGCCGAACTCGCTCGGGTCGGCGGGCAGCACGTAGAGGAGGAGGTCGGCCCCGGCGGCGATCGCACGCACCGCGTTCTCGCCGGGATCGGCGAACTCGGGGAGCTCGTTGTGCTGGAGCATCAGCATGTCGTCGGTCACGACGACGCCGTCGAATCCCAGTTCGTCGCGCAGCAGCTGATGCCAGACCGGCGAGAGGGACGCCGGGGCCGGATCGACCGCGGGGTAGGCGAGGTGACCCGTCATCACGAGCTCGGCCCCCGCGTCGATGCCGGCGGCGAACGGAACTGCGGGACCCGCGCGCCACTCGTCGAGCGAGAGCGGCGCGCTCGGGATGCTCGAGTGCGAGTCGCCAGGGGCGGCACCGTGCCCGGGGAAATGCTTGAGGGTGCTCGCCACGATGCCACGCTCCCCCGCGACCGCGGCAGCGACGCGCTCCGCGGCCCCGGCCGGATCGGTGCCGAGCACACGACCGAAGATGAAGGACCCCGGATCCGCCGTCACGTCGGCGACGATGCCGAAGTTGACGGTCGCGCCACTGCCGGCAACCGCGGCCGCGCGGCTGGCGAAGGCGTCGTGCGTCGCGCTCGACGGTGCCGCGCGCAACGTCTCGGCACTCGCCGCGTCATCCCACGGGAGACGCTGCACCTCGCCGCCCTCCTGGTCGATGCCGATGAGCGGCGGGCAGGCGGGATCGGCGGTCGCTGCTCCCGCCAGGGCGGCGACGGCCGCCGGATCGCCGGGGATGTTGTCGCCCATCAGGATGAGACCGGAGACGCCCGCATCGACGAGTGCTCGCAACGGCGCCGGGTCGGTGCCCGGTGCGTGCAGCATGAGCAGCGCGGCGGCCTTCTGCTCGAGGGTCATCGCCGCCATCCGCTCGTCGACCCAGGCAGCGATCGGGTCGACCGGCTCCGGCGTGGGAGTGGGCGTCGGCGTCGCATGCGCCGTCGCGGTGCGGCTCTCCGGTGCGGCGGTCCCGCCGGAACCGGCCGCACATCCGGAGAGCGCAACGAGCACTGCCGAAACCAGGAACGGCAGTGCAGCCGCTCGCTTCACTCGCATCCGGGCGAGTTTACGCTGCGTGTCCGAACGGTCGCTGGACGAAGCCATGGGTAGACTCGCGGGGCTCGAGGGGATGGACGCGTGCGAGGCAGATTCAGGGTCGCCGCCGCAGCAGCAGCCGTGCTGGCGGTGATCGCCGCGATGCCCGCCGCCGCCGCGTTCGGCGAGGAATACCCCACGTGGAGCGAGGTCGAGGCCGCCAAGTCCGACGTCGCCGCCCGCGAGACCGAAGCGGCCCGCATCACGGCGTTCGTCGACGGCCTCGAGGCCGAGGCAGGTCGGCTCGGTGATGCCGCCGTCACGGCGGCGGCGGCCTCCGCCGCAGCGGAGACCGCGCATCGAGCGGCTTCCGACCGTGCGGCGACGCTGCGTGCGTCGGCGGATGCCGCGACCGTCGAGGCCGAGGCATCCGCTGCCCGCCTCGGCCGGGTCGGGGCGATGCTCGCGCGATCCGGTGGGGCGGATGTTCCCCTCCGGTTGCTCTTCGGCCCCGAGAACGACGTGGACCTGCTCGAAGGGCTCTCGCGTGCGGCGCAGCTCACCAACGTGTTCGGCGCCATCGCCGATCGCGCCGAGGTCGCCGAAGCCGCCTCAGCATCGCTGAGCGCCCAGGCCGAGGTCGCCGAGTCCGAGCGGGCGCGGCTCGCGCGCGAGGCAGCGGATGCCGCCGACGATGCCCTGACGGCACACGAGGCCGCCGAGGCTCGACTCAGCGAGCAGCGATCGGCGCTCGAGACGCTGTACGCACAATTGGCGAGTCTCAGGGATCGCACGGTCCAACTCGAGCGACTCGCGCGCGTGGGCGACCAGAAGCGGCAGGAGGAGGAGCGGGCCCGCGCTGCTGCTGCGGCCGCTGCGGCAGCGAACGACGTTGGCGACTCGACCGCCCCGCCGCCAGGCGTCGTCGTCGACCCCGCGGGCGCGAAGGCCTACGCCGCCGGCGCGATCGGCCGGTACGGCTGGGGCGGCGGCGAATACCAGTGCCTCGTGCAGCTCTGGACGCGTGAGTCGAGCTGGCGCGCCGACGCGTACAACGCCTCGAGCGGCGCCTACGGCATCCCGCAGTCGCTGCCGGGCAGCAAGATGGCGGTCGCCGGCGCCGACTGGCGCACCAACGCGGCCACCCAGATCGACTGGGGCCTGGCGTACATCTCCGCCCGCTACGGCTCGCCGTGCGGCGCCTGGGCGCACTCCGAGCGGTACAACTGGTATTGATGCGCAGCCACGATGACCATGAACTCTTCCGCCGTCACGCCGCCGAGGGTGTGCTGCTCCTCGGCGGCGGTGCCGCGATCCTCCTGCAGCTCGCCGATCCGCGGGTCGCTCGCGGCGTCGCCCGGCACAGCGGGTTCCGCGATCGGCCGCTCGATCGCCTGATCGGCACACTCGACTACGTCTACGCCGTGGGATTCGGCGATGACGCAGTGGCCCGCGAGGCGGTGCGCACCGTGAACTCGCGTCACGCACCGGTTCGCGGTGCGGGATCCGGAGACGAGCCCGCCTACAGCGCATTCGACGCCGATGCCCAGCGCTGGGTCGCGTCGACACTGCTCTGGGTCGCCCTGAGCCTCGAGGAGCGCCTGTGGGGCCCGCTCGACCCCCGCACCGCCGACGCGATCGTGCGCGGGTACGCGCCGCTCGGCTCCCGCCTGCAGGCGGATGCCTCGGGCTGGCCCGACTCGCGCGCCGAGTTCGACGCGTGGTGGCGTGACCGGCTCACGAGCCTCGAGGTGACCGACGAGGCGCGCGGCGTCGCCCGAGCACTGCTGTCGAGCTCGCCCGCACTCCCGTTCGGCGCGAGCGTCGCGCTCCCCGCCGTGCGGCTCATCACCGCCGCGCTCCTGCCGCCCCAGCTTCGCGAGGCGTACGGGTTCTGGTGGACGCCGCGTGCGGCGCGCGTCGCCCACGCCTGGCTGCGCTCGGTCGCCGTGCTCTGGCCACGGCTGCCCCGAGGCATCCGGCATGCCCCGATGCTCGCATCACTCCGGCGCGCGGAGCGCCGCAGCCGGTACGCTGGGCATGAGCTATGAGGACGACTTGACCCAGCAACCAGGCCACCGCAACGAAGCGCTCGACAGCATCGACCGGCGCATCGTCGCCGAGTTGAGCCGCGACGGTCGCCTCTCGGTCCGCACGCTCGCGGAGCGGGTGCACATCTCGCGCACGGCAGCGCACAACCGGTTGCAGCAATTGCAGCAGCGCGGGGTGATCACGGGGTTCGGCGCCCAGATCGATCGCAAGGCGATCGGCCTCAACATCTCAGCCCTGGTGGTCGTGCGCATCGGCGAGGTCTCGTGGGAGTCGATCGCGGCGAAGCTCGCCACGCTCCCGTTCGTCGAGAAGGTGCAGGCCGTCTCGGGCGACATCGACATCATCCTCACGGTGAGCGCGCCCGACCATGAGCAGTTGAGCCAGGCGATCCTGCGCGACATCCACGACATGCCCGGCGTGGTGTCGACGAGGTCGCACCTGATCCTCGCCGAGTTGGAGGGTCATCCGCCCGCTCAGACCCTGGACATCTGGCGCACCTGAGCCACCCGCGGCGGACGAATGGCAACTGTTCGGCGTTCGCCGTGCCGATCGTTCACGCTTGCTCGCAAGCCCATTCGCGGCCCGCGAGAGTGGCGCACCATGGCTCTATGAGCCTCAATGTCGAGCATGCCGCCGTTCGAACCCTCCCGTCGGAGAAGCCGCTCCGGCTCCTCGACAATGCGGGCCACGCGGTCGGCGGCGCGGCCACCGGGGGGTTCAGCCTCCCCGACGCCGAGACGCTCCTCGACCTGTATCGCAAGATGGTCGTCGCCCGCCGCTTCGACGTGCAGGTGACCGCCCTCACGAAGCAGGGGCGACTCGCCACCTATCCCTCCGCCTACGGCCAGGAGGGCTGCGAGATCGGTGCGGTCGCCGCACTCACGAGCGACGACTGGCTCTTCCCGACCTATCGCGACAGCGTGGCGCTGCTCACCCGTGGCATCGAGCCGGGTGACATCCTGCAGTCGTTCCGCGGCGACTGGCACAACGGCTACGACCAGCACGCCCACCGCACCTCGGCTCAGGCGACGCCGCTCGCGACTCAGGCCCTGCACGCCGTGGGCCTCTCGCACGCCGCCCGGTTGCGCCACGACCCCATCGTCGCCCTCACGTTCCTCGGCGACGGCGCCACGAGCGAGGGCGATGCGCACGAGGCGTTCAACTTCGCCGCGGTCTGGCAGACCCCCACCGTCTTCGTCGTGCAGAACAACCAGTTCGCGATCAGCGTGCCGCTCGCCCGGCAGACCCGGGCGGCCACCCTCGCCGACAAGGCGGTCGGCTACGGCATGCCGGGCTACCACGTCGACGGCAACGACGTCGCGGCCGTGTACGCCGTGACCCGCGCCGCCGTCGATCGCGCCCGTTCGGGCGGCGGACCGACCCTCATCGAGGGCGTCACCTATCGCATCGAGGCCCACACGAACTCCGACGACCCGACCCGCTACCGCCAGGCGCGCGACGTCGAGCACTGGAAGCGCCGCGACCCGATCGAGCGACTCGAGAAGTACCTCGTGTCCGAGGGCGCGCTGACCGAGGCGGTGCGCGCAGAGATCACGGATGCCGCCGAGCAGCTCGCGGCCCGCACGCGCGACGTCATGACGACCGAGGCCGAGCTCGATCCGCTCGAACTGTTCGACCACGTGTACTCGCGCCCCCGCAGCGCCCTGCTCGAGCAGCGCGCGTCCCTCGAAGCCGAGCTCGCCGCCGGCGCCTTCGCCGCGCACGCAGGAGACGCACGATGACCGCGACCGCGACGAGTACGACCCCCGCCGAGGCATCCGCCCCCACGCAGCTCACGATGGGCGGTGCGCTGAACGCCGCGCTCCGCGACGCCATGGCCGCCGACGACCGCGTCATCGTCTACGGCGAAGACGTTGGCCCCCTCGGCGGCGTGTTCCGCGTCACCGACGGGCTGCAGCAGCAGTTCGGCGACGACCGCATCTGGGACTCGCCGCTCGCCGAGTCGGGCATCATCGGCACCGCGGTGGGCATGGCCATGTACGGCATGCGGCCCGTCGTCGAGATGCAGTTCGACGCCTTCAGCTACCCCGCGTTCGAGCAGATGGTGTCGCACGTCGCCAAGATGCGCAACCGCACGAAGGGACGGGTGACGTTGCCGCTCGTCGTGCGCATTCCGTGCGCCGGTGCGATCGGCGGCGTCGAGCACCACTCCGACTCCTCGGAGTCGTACTGGGCCTCCACGCCCGGCCTCACCGTCGTGATGCCCTCGAACCCCGCCGACGCCTACTCGATGCTCCGCGAGGCGATCGACAGCGACGACCCGGTCGTGTTCATGGAGCCGAAGAGCCGCTACTGGTCGAAGGCGCCGCTCGCCCTGCCCGTCACGACCGCCCCGATGGACCGTGCCGAAGTCGTGCGCGAGGGCACCGACGTGACGCTCATCGGCTACGGGCCGACCGTGCGCACCGCGCTTGAGGCGGCCGAGGCGGGCGCAGCCGAGGGGCTCTCGATCGAGGTCATCGACCTGCGGAGCCTCTCGCCGTTCGACGACGCGACCGTCGGGGCATCCGTGCGCAAGACCTCGCGCGCCGCCGTGATCCATGAGGCCGCGCAGTTCGGCGGCTACGGCGCCGAGGTCGCCGCCCGGGTCACCGAACGCAACTTCCACCACCTCGCCGCCCCCGTGCTGCGCATCGCCGGCTTCGACATCCCATATCCGTCGCCGAAGCTCGAGGAGTACCACCTGCCCACTGCCGACCGGGTGCTCGCCGCCCTCGACACCTGGGAATGGGACCTCGCATGAGCCGGTCGTTCATCCTGCCCGACCTCGGCGAGGGCCTCACCGAGGCCGAGATCGTCGCGTGGCTCGTGGCCCCCGGCGACGAGGTCGCCATCGACCAGCCCGTTGTCGAGCTCGAATCCGCGAAGTCGGTCGTGCAGCTGCCGAGCCCGTTCGCGGGTGTCGTCGAAACGCTCGGCGGCGAGGTCGGCCAGGTGCTGCATGCCGGCACCGTGCTGCTGACGCTGGGCGATGCAGGGGGCACGACGCCTGAACCGGTGGGCGAGTCCGACGCCACAGCGCACGCCGGTTCGGGTGCGGTGTCGGCTGCATCGTCGGATGCCGCCCCGGCAGCTTCATCGCCCGAAGAATCCGGTGCCGTGCTGATCGGCTACGGCACCCGCCAGTCGACCGTCACGAAGCGCGCGTCGTCGGCACCCACCCGCTTCGGACGGCGCGGGCCCGCGACGACCCCTGCGTCCGGTGGCGGTTCACGCGGCGGCGGCAGTGGCGGCGCCGGCGGCGCCCGGCTCGAGAGCGGTCGCCGCTCCCCCGTGGTCTCGCCGATCGTGCGTCGCATCGCCCGCGAGCACGGGTTCGACGCGAGCCAGCTGCTCGGCTCCGGTCCCGACCACCTCGTCACGCGGCACGACGTCGAGGCCTACATCTCCGAGCACGGAGAGCAGCCGGCCGCGGCATCCGTCGACCTGCGGGCGCCGAGCACGCCTGAAACAGCGCGACCCGCGCCGGCCATCGCCCACCCCGAAGGCGATCGCCGGGTGCCGCTCGACCGGATGGCACGGGCCGCCGCAGCGCACTTCTCGCGCTCGCGGCGCGAGATTCCCGAGGCCACGGTCTGGATGGACGTCGACGCCACGCAACTGCTCGCCGCTCGTGCCCAGCTCTTCGAGGCCACCGGCGAACGCTTCGGGCTCACCGCGCTGCTCGCACGCTTCGTCGTCGCGGGCCTGGCCCGCCACCCCGCACTCAACGCGAGCTTCGATGCCGAGCGCGAGGAGCTCGTGTACCACTCGGCCGTGAACCTCGGGTTCGCGGCGCAGACGCCGCGCGGCCTGCTCGTTCCCGTGGTTCACGGCGCCGACCGGATGTCGCTGCGCGCCCTGCGCGACGCGATCGCCGCACGCACCGAAGCGGCCGCGACCGGTGCGTTCCCGCCCGCCGCCCTCACGGGCGGCACGTTCACCGTCAACAACTACGGCACCCTCGGCGTCGACGGCTCGGCGGCGATCATCAACCATCCAGAGGCGGCCATGCTCGGCATCGGCCGGCTCATCGAGCGGCCGTGGGTCGTCGACGGGCAGCTCGCCGTGCGCACCGTCACCGAGCTCACGATCTCATTCGATCACCGCGTGTGCGATGGCGCCGAGGCCGCTGCGTTCCTGACCTTCGTGGCGCGATGCATCGAGCGGCCGATCTCAGTGCTCGCCGAGCTCTAGCCCGAATGCTCGGCGAGCTCTCGCCGGCCGAGAGATCAGAAGAACTCGTCGGGCGTGCCCGCTGCGCGCTCGACGTCGCGCGTGTCCTGGCCTGCCGCCTTGAGCTTCGCCACTGCCACCCTGAGGCCCGACTCCATCTGCGCGGCCCACGCGTCGGACTCGCGGGCGCTCGCCTCAGCGGCGCGAGCTCGCGCGTCGGCGGCGTCGGCGGAATCCCGCGCATCCTTCACCTGGCGCAATGCGAGCGAGATGCCGTAGTACGCAGCGACCATCGTGGCGATCGGTGCCGCGATGATGGCGAGCGCGCTGATGGCAGGACCGGTCGGGCTGAACGCGATGAGCAACGCGAACGCGAGGAACAGCGCGACGATCGCCGCGAGCACCACGAGCATGAACCGGAGATCGTGACCCCACAGCGGCTGTGCGTCGGAGGCCGGCTCGGCGACCCCATGCTGTGGGCTCACGGTCGGCGCCGACGCAGCACTCGCGCCCGCCGGGTCATCGATGATCGGACGAGTGTAGGCGTCTGACATCCGTTTCTCACGCTCCCCTGCATTCGGATAGGTCCCCGCCAATTCTGGGCCGCGTGACACCGACGGTCAAGGAAGCGCGCCGCGCCGGCTCGACGACTGTGGTCGGCGACCGTGACTCAGGCGGCGGCCGCGAGCTCGAGGCCGCGCTCGATCGCGGCGATCACCGACGGGTCGTCGGGCAGCGTTTCGGGGCGGAAGCGCTGCACCTCGCCGTTCGGCTGCACGACGAACTTCTCGAAGTTCCACTTCACCCGGCCCGCCCTGCCGCGGCGGTCGGTCACCTTCGTCAGCTCCACGTAGAGCGGATGCCGGTGGCGACCGTTGACCTTGACCTTCTCCATGAGCGGGAAGGTGACGCCGTACGTCATCGAGCAGAACGCCTTGATGTCGTCGCCATCGCCGGGCTCCTGCCCCGCGAACTGGTTGCACGGGAAGCCCAACACCGTGAACCCGCGCGGCCCGTACTCGCGCTGGAGCGCCTCGAGCTGCTCGTACTGCGGCGTGAGCCCGCACCGCGAGGCGACGTTGACGATCAGGACGACCTGGTCGGCGTATTCGGCGAGCGAGGCGGCATCGCCATCGATCGTCGTGAAGGGGATGTCTCTGATGTCCACCCCTCGAGCCTAGGTCTCGCCGATGCAGGGTGCGACCGGGAGGTGGCATGACTAGCTACCGCTGCTGTCGTCGTCCTTCTCGATATGGATCGTCGCTGATGGGCACAGGTCTTCGGCTTCCCGCACCATGGCCCACTCCGACTGCGGTGGGTTCTCGTCGAGAACGCTGACGAAGCCGTCATTCTCGTCAAGGTTCGCGAACACGCTCGGGACCGTGCGACTGCAGTTGCACTTCGGGATCGCCACGAGCACCGCACAGCACGTGTTCCACCGCAGGATGCTCCGGCGCCTCTATCTGCACCGTCGTTGCGGTGCGGGAGGGTCACGCCCAGCAACCTCTTCGATGCAACACCGCTGTGGTGGCGGAGAGTTGCGGAGCTTCTTGACGGTCGTCTGGCGACCAGCCTGTGATCTCCCCGATGCGACCGTGTCGCTGACGCCTTGAGCACGGAGTCGACCGCACGCCTCACCTGCGCCCGCCGCCCATGCCGCCCCTGCCACCGACATCGACTCCAACGGGGAGACGCGGAGTTCACCCCCTTCCTACAGCTTGCGAGGACTTTGGGAATGTCCTACAGTCGAAGCGGTTCGCTGGGAGGTGACGCGGCGTGGTTACCATCGGCGATGTAGCTGCTGCAGCTGGCGTTTCGCGGAGCACAGCGTCGTACGCTCTGTCAGGCAAGCGGACGATCTCACCCGAAGTCCGCGCCAAGGTTGCTGAAGCTGTCCGCGACCTCAACTACACCCCGAATGCCGGCGCACGTGCTCTCGCAACAGCCCGGACGAGCGTCATCGCACTGCTGGGCCGATTCCTCGCTGATGAGTTCGCGCCAGCGATGCTGCAGTACATCCTCGGAGTGACGAACCGTGCGCGTGAACTGGGATACGACACCCTTCTGGTGTCGGAGGATGACGGCGTGGCCGCCCTTCAGCGGATTTCTTCTTCGCGCATGGTCGACGGCTTCGTGCTCTTGAACGTCGCCGAGAATGACGACAGGCTGCCGGTTCTGCGCAACGCCCCGCAGCCGGGCGCCCTCCTGGGTCTTCCCGGGGATCCGGACGGAATCGATGTCTTTGACCTCGATTTCCCGGCCGCCGGGGCCCTGATGGTGGAAACCATGCACACCCACGGACATCGCGAGTTGATCCTCGTCTCGCAGCCTCTGCATGTGATCGAACGCGGCGGCGCATACGTCTGGCGGCTGGCCGATAGTGCGCGAGAGCGCGCCGCCGAATTGGGTGTGACGCTGCATAGCTACTTCGGTGCCGCCAGCCAGCCGGAAGTCGGGCGTGATCTGAACAGATTCCTGGACGCCCACCCGTCGGCAACAGGTTTGCTTTTGAACAATGAGGCCGCCGCCGCCGCGCTTCCGAACGTGCTCGCGTCACGGGGGTTGAAGTGCCCGGAGGACATTTCCGTGGTCGGCCGCTATTCCGACGACTTCGCGCGGATGTTCTCGCTGCCTTACTCCGCCGTGGACAGCGCCGCCGATGAGTTGGGCCGACGCGCCGTGGAAGCGCTCGTGCAGCGCATCGAACAACGTCACTCGACGTCACCCGTGCACATCGAGCTGATTCGCCCCATGATCCAAGATCGGGGAAGCCTTGCGGCTCCACCCAAGTAGCCGACGGGGCTCGCCGACCCGGACTTGATGGGCCACCCCGCGGTGGCCCATCAAGTCATTCGTCAACTACCAGCGCGGATGTGAGGCGCACGGCCGGTCCAGGCCGCACACCTCACATCCGACGCCGCACTACTTGTTGAATGCGAACAGTGCGGTATGCGTCGTCCCGTCGTTGAGTTGCAACACGAAGGTGGCGCACTTTCCGGCCCAGGACTTTTCCGTCTTCCACACGTAGACGTACTGGTCGGCAGCTGCGTCATACTTGAGGCCGCTGGCGCCCGCCGTCACCGTCTGCTCGATCTCGTCGACCGCCGCCGAGGACGAGCACGTTCCGAACTGAACGATGGGTGAGCCCGCCGCCAGCACGTCGGTACCCTGATCGCCATTCAGTGTGAACTTGATCGGAACTGCGCCTCCCGCCTTGACCGAGTTGACGACGTCTCCCATATCAACAGGTTCCGCGAAGCCCTCCCAGTCGTAGATGACCGCATAGTCACAGCTCACTTCTGCGGAGGGATTGCCCGCGACATCTGTCGCCGTGCCGGCCGGCACCGTGACTGTCCTCGCGCCCACAGTCGACGTGTCGAGCCCGATTGAGCCCTCACCGGCGGTGGCGAGTCCGGAACCATTCGCCTCGTCGGTCGCGCTCCACGTCGCGGTGGCTGTGGAGCCGAGCACCACGGCCTCGGGCGGGCACGTAACGCTCACCACTGGGGCCGTGATGTCCACGCGAGTCAGCTTCCAGAAGCGGTCTGCCGTCTGGGCGTCTGTTGCCGTGCTGCTGGTGGATCCGCCGGTGCCGACAACGATCGTTCCGTTTCGGTTGTTACCCGACGAATCCTGCAGGGCATTTCCCCCAGCTTCATCGAACTTGTATTGAGCGACATTGCCCGCCGCGGCCTGGCCGCCGGCCAACGCGGCCACTTCTGTGGCCGACAGGGCCCGGTTGTAGATCGCGAAGTCATCAATCGCTCCGTCGTATGCCGGGTCGTTGTACTGGGACTTCCCGAGATAGTTGCGGGTCGTGTTGCCCAGAGCCGACGGCTTCAGCGTCATGTTGCTGTTCGTCGCGACCACGCTGCCATTGAGATACATGGTGCCCTGCGTGCCTGAGACGGTCACGACGACGTTCGACCACTGGTTCAACGGGAAGTTCTGCCCGCCATACGTCAGTCGCTGCTCTGCGCCGGCACCGCTATTGGTGATGGCGAATCTCGGCCCCGCGCCACCGGCGTTCATCGTGAGGAACATGTTGACGGTCTGGCCGGTGCCGAAGTCGAACACGCGTGACCAGTTCGTCAGCGCGGCTGGCTTGATCCATGTCGAGATCGACCAGTCGCCGTTCAGGTTGCTCACGATCCCGCTCGGCAGCGAGCCGTACGAAGACGTCTTGCAGAAGTCCAGCGCTGACCCGATCTTGCCCGGCTGGCGAGGGCCGTTGGGCTGACAGTTGGACGTCGGCGAACCGTCGGTCCACTGGACGACCGCCGCGCCGTCGTTCTTGCTCAGGCTCATGACTCCGAGGGTCTTTCCCGTCGCATAGTTGGCCAGACGTACGCTGCCCTTGCCGTCGGGGACGAGCTGCCACAGCTGCTCCTCTGCATTGCTCTCATCCGCAATCACTGCCGGCGCGCCATTCGAAGTGGCGGCGTCAGCGATCGCGAGCACGCGACCGCTTGGAGTGTGGACGACCTTGTACAGACCCTGCCCAGCGGCAACGACCTTCCACACCTGGCCCGACGTTGCAGTCGGATCGGCCTGGACGACGGGGTTTCCGTTCGCCGTGGCACCCCCAAGAGTGGCGAGCTGGAGCGCGGAGTTGACGTTGGTCAGGGAGTAGGTCCCCGACAGATCCGTCGGATCCCCTGCCGGCGTCACGACGACCTGATAGCCGTACATCGGGTTCATCACGATCGGCACGGAGATAGAGCCGTCCGCCGAGATCTCGTACGTGGTGTTGGAGATGTTGATCGGACCATCCGTTTTCACCGTGCGACCATACGAGGCCGTGAAGTCGAGCTGCACGTTCACCTTGGAGCCGAGCGACAGCTTGTCGAGTCCATTGATCTTCACCGAGGTCGGTCCGGTGTTTCCGCCGGTGATGATTCTTACTTCATCCCCGGCGTCACTGACGGATGCGGCCCCATCCAGCGGGCTCTCATTCGACGGCGGTGTCGTGGTAACCATCTGGCCGCTCATTTGCGCGTACCAGGTGTACAGCCAATATGCCCCGTTGGGGTCACCGTTGCGCCCGGTGAGAAGGTCGCCGAGGGCGCCCGACTGGTTCCAGAACGGAAGCTCGGCTCGGGTGATTCCGTAGCGCTCCAGCTTCGCGATATAGCCCACCAGCGGACCGGAGAGGCCGACTTCCGCGGGGGCGGCGTACTCGGTTATGTCGATCGGCGGCTCTGGGATGTTCAGGTCAGACAGAATCTTGCGGACATTCTCTACGTCGCCCTTGATCTTCGACGAGCGGATCAGCTCGTGCCATTCCAGGACATCCGGGAGAGTGTTCGTCGCCTTCGCGTGCTCGTAGAACGCGCGCATGCTCGTGATGTTGTCGGAGTAGGCCGGTCCCTGGATAGGCATCGTCGGGTCGAGGGTGCGCACCAGCCGGTACGTGTCCGTCCACATGTCGAAGAACGATCCGTTAACCGTCTGCCACGTGATGTCGGGTTCGTTCCAAATGGCATAAGCCACGATGTTCGTCTTGCCGGCAGCCTTGGTGTCATTGACCATCTTCTCGACGGCGGGGAGCCATTCGGCCTTGTTGTAGCGGTACGGCCACCCCGGAAGATAATCGACGAGCCTGATCACCACCCCGGCGCCCGCAGCTTTGGCTGTGTCAGCGACAGAGAGCGCGTCGCCCGTGGGCTGCTGTGTGCCACCTTCCGGCTTCTGCACGAAGGTGTGCGGCTTGATCGGGAGGATCTTATCCAGGGTCGGCACGTTCGCGCTGGCCAGCCCATAGAGCGACCCGCTCGCCATATGGGTCACCGGACGGAACGGCTGATCGGCCTGAACGACGAGCGTGCTTGCCGGACCAGGTGCAGCGTCGGCGGGGCCAGCCACCGCTATAAGGCCGCCAGCGGCAACGATGGCGGTCGTCGTCAGCGTCGCGACAGCTCGTCGACCCCGGGACCTCAGCCCGAGGGAGGAGTGCTGCTCGCCGTCACGGGCTTCGGCGCGCCATATCGGCCGCCCGAACGTAAAAATACTCATCTGCTTCGTCTCCATTGATCGAGCCGTTCTCGGTCGAACCTGATGTAGTCCGATCCGAACGCTTGTCGAACCGGTTCGACGCATTAAAGCATCGAACCGGTTCGCCGCACAAGAGGTCCGGCTCCACGACTGCGCGAATCGGAGTCGCCCAGGCGTACGGACCTGCGCGCGCGACGCACAAATTTCGGCGGTGACGACCGCCGACATCGCGATGTTCACTTCGGCGGCGTCATGTCGCTGCCAAGAGGTCATCGGCTCGCCGTCGGACCACATATCAGAGACTCCCGGCCGGAC
Source organism: Agromyces ramosus (assembly GCF_030817175.1). Taxonomy (NCBI): domain Bacteria; kingdom Bacillati; phylum Actinomycetota; class Actinomycetes; order Micrococcales; family Microbacteriaceae; genus Agromyces; species Agromyces ramosus. The sequence continues at coordinate 3,958,060 of NZ_JAUSYY010000001.1, forward strand.
TTGGTTCGACGTCGACGCTCCCAAGGGCAGCCAGCCATCGCGCTGGCTCACTCTCATCGGCACCCGGGTGCTGCAGTGGTGGGACCAGACAGCAGCCACTCCCCACTGAGGCAAGCGGCCCCGTCTGCCGGCACACGAGCGACTCGTCCGCTCAGCGAGAGAGCTCTTCGCTGTGCTCACCAACCGCTGATGGCCGCCGCGCCTAGTCTTCGCGAATCGGAGCCACGCTGGTTGGTGGTTTCCGCTCCGCGATGAACAGCGCGGTGAGGATGCCCACCACGCTCGCAAGCGCGGCCAGAGGGGAAAGCATGCCAATCCCAGGTGTCAGGACGACGAAGATGGTCGCGATCGCGAGCCGCACAACACTCCACCGGCCGAGCAGCCGCCGCGCGAAGGCTGCGGTTCCTGCGAGATAGCAGGCAACTCCACCGCTGAGCGCGGCTGCACCAAAGAGCCCGAGGGCGTCGGTCGACTCGACGTGAGCCATTGCGACCTCGAGGCCGAGCGCCGCCAGCACGATCCCGCTGACCAACGCCAGATGGAGATAGGTGTATGCACCAGTCGCCGCTCGCCCGCGACCGCCGGCGGGGATTGCCTTGAGAGCGCGCTCGGCGTCACCGGCGAGGCGGCTGAAGTAGCCCCACCACAGGCCGATGCAGATCAGCATCGACAGGACCACCCCCAGAAGGATTCCGAGACTGATCGGTTCAGCTGCGGCGCCGGCGCCGATGGCGAGAATGGACTCGCCTAGCGCGAGAATCACGATCAGCCCGTGTCGCTCCGTGAAGTGAGCGGTGGAGCGCACTGGCCAGGCGATGCCGACGCTGGTTCGGTAGGAGACGATCGGCTCGATCGCGACCGCCGCGATGGTGCACCAGATCTGCCACGGGGCACCTAGCACGGCGCCGGAGACGAGAAGCGCGCCGGAGGGAATGATGGAGAGTCCGACGGTGACCAGGGTGCGTCGACGTAGTTCGCGCTCGGTGAGCCATACGAAGACAATCGCGTGGGTGACCCGAGCGACCAAGTAGGCACCGACGAACACCATGGGTGCGAACAGGCCGCCAGGCAGGTCATCGTAGGCCTCGAGCACCACGAGACCGGCTACGAACATCGCCGTCATCCCAATGATCATCGCAACGCCCACAACCCCTTGGTCGGCGTGCGCAATGTTGGTGAGCCAGCCGTAGGAGGTCCAGGCCCACCACAGCAACGCGAGGATGACGAGCGCCTGGACGATACCAAGAGCATCGTGCTGCTGGGCCATCAGCCGACTCAGCTGGGTGAAAGCGAAGACGAAGGCCAGGTCGAAGAAGAGCTCAAGGGTAGTCACCCGGTCGCCTTCACGGCTGCTCACCGCTCGACGAGCCCGCGGCTCCCCGCTGCTGCGGCGCTTCACGGCGTGCGCGATGGTGAGCCGGCGAATGGGGCGAGGCGCTCCCAGAACAGCGCGACTAGGCGAGCGCGGTTATCCGGGTCGAGGCCATCCGCGCTGGGGCTGACCACCCGATCGTTCTCGAGGTAGGAGCCTGAGGCAAGCGGGACCACGCTCGCGTTCAGCACCCGGTCTGCGCCATGGGCGGGCGGCCCGCCGATCTTCCCTATCATCGCGGCACTGAGCGGCGTGTTATTGAGTCCGGGACAGAGAGCGACAACCGTGAGGGACGAGGATGCCTCCTCCTCGGCAAGCAGCGAGGACCACGTCAACATCGCGAGTTTGGCGCGGGCGTAGGCCATGACCGGTGAATACTCACGCTGCAAGTCGATGTCATCGAAGTCGAAGTGCTCGACACGGTGGGCCGATGATCCGACGTTGACGATCCGAGCACCCTCGGCGAGCGTCGGAACCAGAAGGCGGGTGAGCAGCGCCGGCGCCAGCGCGTTGACCTGCAGGGTGCGCTCGAACCCATCGGGGGTGACGATCCGCTCCGGCGAGCCGGGGACGCCTGCGTCGTTGATGAGCAGATCGATCGGGGTCGCCAGCGACTTGACTCGCTGCACGGCAGCGACGACCTCGGATAGCTGCGTGAAGTCCGCCGCGATGTAGTGAACCTCAGCGCTGCCCACTCGCCGGAGTCCATCGATCACGCTAGCGGCATCCTGATCCGATTCGACGCCAAGCGCGATCAGCGTCGTTGCCCTGCCGACAAGACGGAGGGCCGTCGCCTCACCGATTCCGCTGGTTGCGCCGGTAAGGACGACTGTCCCGTATCGGACGCTCACAGCGCGTATCCTCCGGCTGCCTGGATGTCCTGGCCGGTGATCCACGCGGAGTCGTCGGAGACGAGGAAGGCAATGACCTTTCCGACATCTGCAGGTTCGCCGATCCGCCCGAATGCGGTCTTGGCCGCGATACCGTCGATCACCTGCGGGAATCGCTCGAAGGCGTTGTCGGCCAGGCGGGTACGGGTCGGGCCGGGGGCGATCGAGTTGACGCGGATCGAGCGGCTGCTGAGTTCTTTGGCAAGGAAGCGGGTGGCTGTGACCAGGCCGGCCTTCATCGCCGCGTAGCCGGAGTAGCCCGGTTCCGTGTCTCCGGGGCGCACGGCGCTGCTGGAGGTGTTGACGATCGAGCCGCCGGTCTCGATCAAGGGCAGGAGCGCCTGAGTGAGGAAGTACGGTCCGCGGAGAAGCACTCGGTAGTAGGCGTCGAAGGCCTCCTCCGTCATCTCCTCGAAGCCCATGCCGCCGCCGAAGCCAGCATTGTTCACCAAGGCATGGATTCGGCCTTTGTTCCACTCGCTTTTCAGCACGCCGGTGAGAGCGTCCGTGAAGTCCGGGAAGGTGTCAGTGCGGCCGATATCGAGCGGGAGTGCGACGGCGGTGCCACCGTTCTCCAGGATGTCCGCGACGGTCCTTTCAGCGCCCTCGGGGCGTGCGTTGTAGGTGGCGATGACGCCCATGCCGCGCGCGGCGATCTCGATGGCGGCGCCGCGTCCGATGCCGGAGCTCGCTCCGGTAATGACGACGATCTTCTGGTCAGCTGTCTGTTCGCTCATGCATCAAGACAATCGTCACAGCAACATGGGGAGGTAGGGGAATCCAAGCGACTCCTTGCACAATCCCGCCAACGTCGCCAGAAATCGGTGCCTTCGTCGAAGGATGCTGTTTCACTCTCTGTATGTCCTTCGATGAGTTCCGCGCCTTGGTCGCACGACACGCCCCTAGCGGTATCAGTTCGACGGCGATCCCCGGAGTCCTCGTTTCACGGATGAATGACGGTGGCTCGCAGGACGAGTCGACCACGGGCACGGTCCTGGCGGTCGTCGCGCAGGGCACCAAGCGGCTCTCCGTGGGCGGAACGATTCACGACTACGGGGTCGGCCAATACTTGGTCGCTTCCGTGGACCTCCCGGTGTCCGGTCACTTCATCGACGCCACCCCGGACCATCCCGCGTTGGGGTTCGGTCTCGAACTGCGTCCGGAGGTCATTGCGGAGATGATGCTCACTGCCGCTGCGGCAGAGTTCAATCGGCCCGCCCGCGGGGAATCTTCCCCGCCTGCGATCGCGGTCGGCGCGACCTCGGCGCGACTACTCGACGCCACCCTCCGAATGCTCAGGTTGCTCGATCACCCGCGCGACATCCCGATTCTCGCTCCGATGATCGAACGGGAGATCCTCTGGCTGATCATGTCCGATGAGCAGGGCGCCACCGTGCGCCAGCTCGGCCTAGCCGACAGCAGCCTCAGCCGGGTCCGCCACGTCGTCCGCTGGATGCGCGAACACTTCGCCGAATCTCTCCGCGTCGACGACCTCGCAGAGCTCGCCCGGATGAGTCCCTCAGCGTTCCACCGAGCGTTCCATGCGGTGACGTCGATGAGCCCAATCCAGTATCAGAAGAGCATCCGATTGCAGGAGGCACGACTGCGACTCCTCGCCAAGCCCGGCGACATCGGCGCAACCGCCTATGCGGTCGGTTACGAGAGCCCCTCGCAGTTCAGTCGGGAGTACAGGCGTGAGTTCGGCGCTTCGCCCAGCGAAGACGCCGCCTCCCTCCGCGCGTCGGCGCGGCCATAGCCCTTCCCATGGATGGAAGCGCCACGGCCGGGCCGTGACCCGCCCTCGGTCATTGACCGTCGCGCTCGATCTGCTTGCCCGTGGCGCGCCCCGGTTCGCGGCGACCGCCCGCCGGACGCCGATGCTGCGATCGCGCGAAAGCATGTCGAGCACGTCGCGAGGAGCCCGCTCGTTCATGGCGACGTCTTCTCGCACCCGCGTGAGCCGGTCTTCGGCGAGTTGCCGTGGGACCGTTCCAGGTGCTGCGGTGTTCCGCATGGCAAGACTCATTCAGTGAAGGGCACATGCAAGCTGATCGCGGACCAGCGCCACGTTCACTCCGACTGCTTCGCGGTCAGTGAGTAGTTTCGCAAGACGCTTCGGCCACAACACGTGATGTCGCGCGTCGTGAACGCGCCGCCGACCAGTGGCCAGTCCGCGTCAATGAAGCAGAGAGCACCAGAAACGGGTACATCATCGCCAAGGATGCCTCGAACGACGCCGAGCTGTCTCAGCATCCCGTGGACGAGTTTCGTGGAGTCCCGTCCGCCGACGACGAGCTTTTCGATTCCTTATGAGTGCGGCACAGATCCTGTTTGTTCGCTGTCTGACGTGATCCGTTGTGGATCGTCGCGAACCTGGGGCGATCTTCAAGAAGGCCCCAAAGGCCCCGCGGGCTCAACTTAACGAAAAGAACTCCTGAGAACTTCGCGTTCATCAGGGGTTTTGGTGGATCTGAGGGGACTCGAACCCCTGACCCCCTGCATGCCATGCAGGTGCGCTACCAGCTGCGCCACAGACCCGTACGCCCTGTTCCGGGCAACGAATTGAGCTTACACCAGCCTCCGCCTGCGAAAGAAATCGAGGGGCCCTCGCAGAGCGGATGCTCCGCCGGTCAGCTCTTCGCGGCGAGGAGCGGCGCCACCGGCAGCGCCGGGCAGTCGGCCCAGAGCCGCTCGAGTCCGTAGTAGAGGCGCTCTTCACGGTGGAACACGTGCACCACGAGGTCGCCGAAATCGAGGAGGATCCACCGGCCGGTGTGGTGTCCCTCACGGCGACGAGTCGGCGTGCCCGCCTTGCCGAGCACCGACTCGATCTCGTCGGCGATCGCGATGACATTGCGCTCGGAGTTGCCGGTGACGAGGAGGAAGACATCGGCGAAGGGCAGGGGCACGGAAACGTCGAGGGCGACGAGATCTTCGCCGCCCTTGGAATCGGCCGCCCTCGCGGCAAGCGCGAGGGAGTCGAGTGCCTGGTCGGATGCGGTCATGCGCTCACTTCCGGATATTGGGATCGGTGGGTGCCGCGGTTCTGGGATGCCACGACTAGAAGAGACCGGCGATCGCGCCGATGACGAGCGTGGCGACGACCCCGAGTGCGAGTACACCGGCGGTGACCGCGAGCACGAGCGGAACGTTCATGCCCTCCTTCTTCGGAGCGGACATCATGGCCCGTGACGCGCCCTGCGTGCTGATCGCACGAGTCGCGGCGACGGGTGCGACGCCCGTGCCGACGTCTTCGACCCGGTCGAAGAGACGATCGACCTCGGAGGAGTCGATCTGGCTCGGGTGCACGCCGGTCGCCCCGTAGCTGCGAGGGAGGTCGATGGAACCGGTGGCGATGATCTCACCGGCGGAGGCGAGCGGGTTGCCCATCGGTCCGTGGTCGGGCAGCGACGGCAGGATCAGCGCGTTCGTGGTCGTGGGAACGCCGTGGCTGAGTCCGCCGCGCGAGAGCATCTGGTCGAACGGCTCGGCGCGTTCGATCGGGGCGTTGAGCTGCGCGGTCCAGTGCCCGACCGGCTTCGGCTCCGCGACGTCGGGCACACCCGGCTGCGCCTGCCCGGGCTGGGCGAACACGGGCTGCTGGGCGGGGGCCGGCCGGTATACCGGCGTGGGCGCCGGCACGGGCTGCGCCGAGGACTCGGGATTCGCCGATGCGGGCATCGGCGTCGATGACGCGGGCGTGGGCGGCGTGACTGAGGCAGGATCGTCGACATCGTCGACATCGTCGAAGTCGACGTCGAGCTCGCCGAGCTGGCTGGCGTCGAGCATGGCGCGCAGCTCTCGGCGCGTGAGCGTTCGTTCGGGTGCCGTCGTCTCGACGCGCTCCGCGGCACGCGCCGGGGCGGGAGGCTGCGGAGGCGGGGGCTGAACCGCCCTGGGAGCGAATGGGGTCTGGACGGGCGCCGGGGCGGGCGGGGCCGCTCCGAACGACGAAGGCTGCTGGCCGTAGACGCCAGCCGACTGCGGCGTGGCGTACGCGGCGGGGGCGGCTGCCGGGACGGGCTGCGCCGATGGCGCGGGCGACTGCGGGCGCGGGGTCGGCATGGGTGGCACCGGCTGATGAGCCTGCTGCGGCGCTGCGTAGGCCGCAGGCGCTGGCTCGGGGGTCGGCGATGGCGCCTGCTGCTCGTGCAGCAGGCGTTCGCGCTCTCGCGCCTCGCGGCGCGTCAGCGGCGGTTCCTGCGACGACGTCATTCGACACTCCGATAGAGGTGGTGCTTGGAGATGTACTGGACGACCCCATCGGGCACCAAGTACCACACCGGGAATCCCCGGCGCACCCTGTCCCGGCAGTCGGTCGACGAGATCGCAAGTGCCGGAACCTCCAACAAGCTTACGTCTTGCTCGGGCAAACCCGAAACGGACAGCACATGTCCCGGCCGACTCACAGCCACGAAGTGGGCGAGTTCCCACAGCTCGTCGACGTCTTTCCAGGAGAGGATCTGGGCGATGGCGTCGGCACCGGTGATGAAGTAGAGGTCGGCATCGCGGCGTTCGCGCCGGATGTCCCGCAGGGTGTCGATCGTGAACGTCGGCTTCGAGCGGTCGATGTCGACGCGACTCACGGTGAAGCGCGGGTTCGAGGCCGTCGCGATGACGGTCATCAGGTAGCGATGCTCAGCGGGCGTGACATCCGTCTTGTAGCTCGGCTCGCCGGTGGGCACGAAGATGACCTCGTCGAGGTCGAGCGACTGCGCCACCTCGCTCGCGGCGACGAGGTGACCGTGGTGGATGGGGTCGAACGTGCCGCCCATGACCCCGAGTCTCGGCCGGCGAACCTCGACCGTCATCGGTCGGTCGCCAGCCTCAGTGGCCGACGTGCCCGTCTCCGGTGTGTCGGGCCGCGTAGGCGGCTGCCTTGCCTCGGTGACGGTTCGCGACGTCACGGTAGGACGCGGCGATGAAGCCGAGCGCGGCGAAGATGATGAGCGCGATGAGGCCGTACATCCAGGCCTCCATCGGCAGCTCCCGGGCGTGCACCGTCTCGGTGAGCACCGTTCCGGTCAACGCTGCGGTGGTGAGGCTCATTCGCCGTTCCTTTCGAATCCTGCGGGGTAACGCTCCGGACAGTCTAGCGAGGTCAGGCGCGCACGTGTCCGGCGCCGCGCACGATCCACTTCGTGCTCGTGAGCTCGGGCAAGCCCATCGGGCCGCGAGCATGCAGTTTCTGCGTTGAGATTCCCACCTCGGCGCCGAACCCGAACTCCGCCCCGTCGGTGAAGCGGGTCGAGGCATTGACCATGACGGCTGCGGCATCCACCTCGTTCAGGAACCGCTCGGCGTTGGCGAGGTCGTTCGTGACGATCGACTCCGTGTGCTTCGTCGAATACCGGCGGATGTGCGCAAGCGCGTCGTCGAGGGAGTCGACGATGCCGACCGAGAGGTCGAGGCTCATGTGCTCGGTGGCCCACTCGTCGTCGGTGATCGGCGCGGCTTCGGGCCGCAACGCCCGTACCCGCTCGTCGGCGTGCACGGTGACACCGGATGCCTCGAGCCGATCGAGCACCGCGGGCAGCAGGCGCTGGGCGGCGTCACGGTGCACGAGCAGCGTCTCGAGTGCGTTGCAGACGCTCGGACGCTGCACCTTGGCGTTGTGCACGAGTTCGACCGCCCAGTCTTCGCGGGCGCTCTCGTCGAGGAACATGTGCACGACGCCGGCGCCCGTCTCGATGACCGGAACACGCGCCTCCTCGACCACGGCGCGGATCAGCGCGGCGCTTCCGCGCGGGATCAGGACGTCGACGTAGTCGCGGGCCTGCATGAGGTGGCGCGCGCCGGCGCGTCCGAAGTCGTCGACCGTCTGCACGGCGGCACCTGGCAGGCCGACTGCTTCGAGGGCATCGCGAAGTACCTCGACGAGGACGCGGTTCGTCTGCTCGGCGGCGGTGCCGCCACGGAGCACGGCCGCGTTGCCGCTCTTGATCGCGAGCACGGCGATGTCGATCGTCACGTTGGGCCGGGCCTCGTAGATGGCGCCGATGACGCCGAGGGGCACTCGCACCTGGTCGATGCGCACCCCATTCGGCAGCGACCTGCCGCTCACCGTCTCGCCGACGGGATCGCTCAGCCCGATGACCTCGAGCACGGCATCGGCGAGCGCCTCCACGCGGCGCTCATCGAGCGCGAGCCGGTCGAGGAGCCCGGTCGCGAGGCCGGCGTCGCGGCCAGCTTGGAGGTCGAGGGCATTCGCGGCGATGATGTCGGCGGCGGCGGCGCGCAGCAGCGTCGAGACCTGCTCGAGGGCAGCGTTCTTCTCAGCCGTCGTCGCGCGTGCAAGGCGGTAGGAGGCCTCCTTCGCCGCGGCGAGACGCTCGTCGAGCACAGCGGTGTCGAGTTCGGTCTGCAGCATGGAAACCAGCCTAGGTGAGCGCGGATTCTCCGGCAGCTTCGTGACGACCTGCTTCACGACGCTCGGCTCGACGGCCTTCGGGTGCGGCGTCGAACCACGTGCCGACCTCTCGCCCCGCGAGTGCCTCGGCCACGAGCGGCGTGGCGGTGATGAGCACCGCGGCGCCGGACTCGGCTGCGATGCGCGCGGCCGAGACCTTCGTCTCCGCTCCCCCGGTGCCGACGCCCGCTCGGCCGACCGAACCGATCTCGACCCCGGCGAGGGCGTCGCCGAAGGGCACGTGGGCGATGCGCTCCGCCCCCGGAAGGTGCGGCGGTTTCGTGTAGAGCGCGTCGACGTCGGAGAGCAGCACGAGCAACTCGGCGCCGATGAGCTCGGCGACGAGGGCCGCGAGCCGGTCGTTGTCTCCGAACCGGATCTCGTGCGTCGCGACCGTGTCGTTCTCGTTCACGATCGGCAGGATCCGCAGCGCGAGGAGCCGGTCCATCGCACGCTGGGCGTTGGAGCGCGGCGTCGAATGCTCGAGGTCGCCGGCCGTGAGGAGCACCTGCCCGGCGACGATGTCGTACCGGTCGAGCGCGTCCTGGTACCGGAACACGAGCAGGTTCTGCCCGACGGATGCCGCGGCCTGCTGCGTTGCGAGGTCGGTGGGGCGCTCATCGAGCTTCAGGTACGGCATGCCGGTCGCGATCGCGCCCGAGGAGACGAGCACCACCTCGGCGCCGCGTCCGTGCGCCGTCGCGAGCGCGTCGACGAGCGGGCCGATCTGCCCGGCGTTCTCGCCGCTGATCGACGAGGAGCCGACCTTCACGACGATGCGGGTCGCGGCCGGGATCTCGGCGCGACTGCGCGGGATCATCGCTCGCCCTCGTCGCCCGAACCCTCCACGGCGGTTGCGGTCGCGGTCGCTTCGGCGTCGAGCTGCGGCTCGGCATCGTCGTCATCGGGCCACATGCCGGCCGCGCGCTCGCGCTCGAGCTCGGCTCGTGCCTCGGCCTTCGCGTCCATGCGCTCGTGGTAGTCGGTGCGACGCTCGTTGCGCGTGGCACGCCGGTTCTCGTCGAGACGGAGGTCGGCGCCTCGGGGGGCGGTGATGAGTTCGGCCGTGGACGTGAGGGTGGGCTCCCAGTCGAAGACGACGCCGGAGCCCTTGCCGATGACGACCGTCGAGCCGGCGACCGCGCCGGCGCGAACGAGCTCGTCTTCGACGCCGAGTCGCGCGAGCCGGTCGGCGAGGTAGCCGACGGCCTCGTCGTTCGTGAAGTCGGTCTGCTGCACCCATCGCTCGGGCTTGCGTCCGAGCACGCGGTAGAGCGTGCCGTAGCTGCCACCCTCGGCGCGCACGGTGAAGCCGCCTTCGTCGCTGTTCTTCGGACGGATGACGATGCGCTCAGGCGTCGCGGCGAGGGCCGCCACTGCTGCCGCCCTCGTCTCGTCGACGAGTTCTCCGAGCGCGAAGCCGAGCTGGCGGAGACCCTCATGGCTGACGGTGGAGATCTCGAAGACACGGTAGCCCCGCGCTTCGAACTCGGGCTTCACGAACTCGGCGAGCTCGCGCCCCTCGGGCACGTCGATCTTGTTCAGTGCGACGAGCTGGGGGCGCTCGAGGAGCGGCACCTGGCCCTCGGGCACCGGGTAGGCGGCGAGCTCGCGCAGGATGATGTCGAGGTCGGTGACCGGGTCGCGCCCGGGCTCGAGTGTCGCGCAGTCGACGACGTGCAGGAGCGCCGAGCAGCGCTCGACATGACGGAGGAACTCGAGGCCGAGGCCCTTGCCCTCGCTCGCGCCCTCGATGAGGCCGGGTACGTCGGCGACGGTGAACCGGTGATCGCCGGCCTGTACGACGCCGAGATTCGGGTGCAGCGTGGTGAACGGGTACTCGGCGATCTTCGGGCGGGCCGAGGAGAGTGCGGCGATGAGGCTCGACTTGCCGGCCGATGGGTAGCCGACGAGCGCGACATCCGCGATGGTCTTCAGCTCGAGGGTGATCTCGCGCTCTTCGCCGAGCGTGCCGAGCAGCGCGAAGCCGGGCGCCTTGCGCTTCGTGGAGGCGAGCGCCGCATTGCCGAGGCCGCCCTGACCACCGGCGGCGGCGAGGAATCGCATGCCGGGAGCCGTGAGGTCGGCGAGCTCGTTGCCGTCTTCGTCTTTGACGACGGTGCCGATGGGAACCGGCAGTTCGAGCGGCTCCCCGGCTGCGCCGGAGCGGTGGTCGCCCATGCCGGGCTGGCCGTTCGAGGAGGTGCGGTGCGGGCGTCCGTGGTACGCGAGGAGCGTCGTGGTGTTGGGGTCGGCGAGGAGCTCGATGTCGCCACCGTGTCCGCCATTGCCGCCGTCGGGGCCCGCGAGGGGCTTGAACTTCTCACGGCGCACCGAGACGCAGCCGTTCCCGCCATGACCGGCACGCAGGAACAGCGTCACCTCGTCGACGAAGCTGACCATGCTGCACTCTCCAAACCGATGAAAACACGTGAGGGCGAGCCGAAGCCCGCCCTCACGAAAACCGTCGATCGACTATTCGCCGACCGCCACGATGTTGATGACCTTGCGGCCGCCCTTGTGACCGAACTGCACTGCGCCCGCCTCGAGCGCGAACAGCGTGTCGTCGCCACCGCGACCGACGCCCGCGCCCGGGTGGAAGTGGGTGCCGCGCTGGCGGACGATGATCTCGCCCGCGCCGACGACCTGGCCACCGAACCGCTTCACGCCGAGGCGCTGGGCGTTGGAGTCACGACCGTTGCGAGTAGAGCTCGCTCCCTTTTTGTGTGCCATTAGCTGCTCTCCTCAGGCTCTACTTGATTCCGGTGACCTTGACGCGCGTGAGGTCCTGACGGTGCCCCTGGCGCTTCTTGTAGCCGGTCTTGTTCTTGAACTTCTGGATCACGATCTTGGGGCCACGGAGGTCGTTGAGAACCTCAGCCGTGACCGTGATCTTTGCGAGCGACTCGGCGTCGGAGGTGATCTTCTCTCCATCGACGAGGAGGACCGCGGCGAGCTTGACGTTGCCGTCCTTGTCTGCCTTGATACGGTCCATCGTCACGATGGTGCCGACTTCGACCTTCTCCTGCCGGCCGCCGGCGCGCACTACTGCGTAAACCACTACTCGTACCTATCTCTGGGGAGCCCCGAAGGCTCCGACTGTCTGATGGGGTGTCACTGCGCGGGACCCCAGCGGGAAGGAGAGGGTCGTCACTGCCAGAAAACGCGGTGCAGATGAACTGCAGTGGGCACACCGGGATAAGCGGTGGCACCAACGGTCGAGTTTACCCGACGACAGGGGGTCGGTCAAACGCGCGGCGCCCGGCGAGTCGCGCACGCCCCCGCCGCCGCCGGCGCCCGCGTAGGATCACGGAATGACCGTGCTCATCGACACGCCGCTCTGGCCGAAGCACGGCACCGTCTGGGCGCACCTCGTGAGCGACGAATCGATCGAGGAGCTGCGCGCGTTCGCCGATCGCGCCGGGTTGCCGCCGCGGTCGTTCGACCTCGACCATTACGACGTGCCGGTCGAACGGTACGACGAGCTCGTCGCCGCCGGCGCCGAGGCCGTCACGCCGCGCGAGCTCGTCGAGCGGCTGCGCCGCAGCGGGCTGCGGGTCACGCCGCGTGAACGACGTGCCCGCAACCTGAGCGACTGATCAGTCGGATGACCCGGATGCCGCAGTGGCATCGGCGTCGTCGGCCCTGGTGATGACCGGTGCCGCGCCGGCGGTGCTGAGCGCGGCGGTGGAAACCCGACGACTGCGCGACCGGCCCTCGCCCGCCTTCTTCGGAGCGGGAAGCGCATCGAGCACCGAGTCGAGGAGCACCTCAGCCTCGGGCACGCGCGCCGGAGCCGGGCGCTCAGCCGCAGGCACGGGCAGGTCGAGCAGCGCCAGCGGCAACGCCGGTTCAGGGGCCTGCGCGGGCTCCTCGGCCTCGCGCGACGGCGTGGACTCTGCTGCGCCCTGCTCTTGGATCACCCGGCGGTGACGCCCGCGACGGCGCTCGCTGCGCCCGTTCTCGGACTGCGCCGAGTTGCGGCTGGCCGCTGCCTTGGGCTCGACGTCGGGGACCTCGGCGGCCGGCTTCTGCTCGGAGTGCGGGATCGTCGAGGCCGCGATCTGCGCGAGCGCGTGCTTCACGTCTTCGGTGATGGCGTGCGTTCCGGTGTGGGCCTTCGGCTCGGCGGGAGCCTGCGCGGGCTGCTGCTGTGCGCCGCGACCGCGCCGGCGCTCGGGCTGCTGCTGCGGTGCGCGGTGCTTCATGATCGGCTCATGGTGCACGACGATGCCGCGGCCGGCACAGACCTCGCAGGGCTCGCTGAACGACTCGAGGAGGCCGAGGCCGAGCTTCTTGCGGGTCATCTGGATGAGGCCGAGCGAGGTGACCTCGGCGACCTGGTGCTTCGTGCGGTCGCGTGAGAGGCACTCGACGAGCCGGCGAAGTACGAGATCGCGGTTCGTCTCGAGCACCATGTCGATGAAGTCGACGACGATGATGCCGCCGATGTCGCGCAGCCGGAGCTGGCGGACGATCTCTTCGGCCGCCTCGAGGTTGTTCTTCGTGACCGTCTCTTCGAGGTTGCCGCCCGAGCCGACGAACTTGCCGGTGTTGACGTCGACGACGGTCATCGCCTCGGTGCGGTCGATGACGAGCGAGCCGCCCGACGGCAGCCAGACCTTGCGCTCGAGCGCCTTCTCGATCTGCTCGGAGATGCGGAACTCGTCGAACGAGTCGCGCTCGCCCGTGTAGGCCTCGACGCGCTCGAGGAGGTCGGGGGCGACGGCGCGAAGGTAGCGCTCGATGGTCTGGCGCGCCTCATCGCCCTCGATGACCATCTTCTGGAAGTCCTCGTTGAAGACGTCGCGCACGATCTTGATCAGCAGGTCGGGCTCGGAGTGCAGGAGCGCTGGTGCCTGCACCTTCTCGAGCTGGGTCGAGATGTCAGCCCACTGGGCGATGAGCCGGTTCACGTCGAGCGTGAGCTGCTCCTCGGTGGCGCCCTCGGCGGCGGTGCGCACGATGACGCCCACGTTGTCGGGCAGCACGTCTTTCAGGATCTTCTTCAGGCGCGCGCGCTCGGTGTCGGGGAGCTTGCGGCTGATGCCGTTCATCGACCCGTTCGGCACGTACACCAGGTAGCGACCGGGCAGCGAGACCTGGCTCGTGAGCCGGGCGCCCTTGTGGCCGACCGGGTCCTTCGTGACCTGCACGAGCACACGATCGCCCGGCTTGAGGGCGAGCTCGATGCGGCGCGGCTGGTTCTTCTCGCCGTTCTCGGCAGCGGCCTCCCAATCGACCTCACCGGAGTAGAGCACGGCGTTGCGACCACGGCCGATGTCGACGAACGCCGCCTCCATGCTCGGCAGCACGTTCTGGACGCGGCCGAGGTAGACGTTGCCGATGAGCGACGCCTCTTGATTGCGGGCGACGTAGTGCTCGACGAGCACGCCGTCTTCGAGTACGCCGATCTGGATGCGCCCGCCCTTCTCGCGCACGACCATGGAACGGTCGACGGACTCGCGTCGGGCGAGGAACTCGGACTCGGTGATCACCGCACGACGGCGGCCGGCGTCGCGCCCGTCGCGGCGGCGCTGCTTCTTCGCCTCGAGTCGCGTGGAGCCCTTGACCTTCTGCGGCTCGGTGATGAGCTCGGGCTCGCGGGGCTTGCGCACCTTGACGACCGTGTTCACCGGCTCGTCGCCGTTGACGCGGTTCTCCTCGCCGCTGCGGCGGCGGGTGCGGCGACGGAGGGTCGACGCCTCGTCGGCTTCGGCGGGCGTCTCGCGTTCGTCGCCTTCGGGCCGCTCGACCTGGACGAGCACCGGCGGCGCGTGGAAGATCAGCGACGTCGTCGTGAGGGTCGCCGGAATCGGCGACGCGGGCTCGGGCTCGGGCGCGGATGCCGCTCCCCCGCCGTCGACCGTGTCGTCAGGCTCGACCGTGGTGCCGGCGTCGGCCTCGACCGACGCAACAGGAGCGGCGGCCTCGTCGGCAGCGGCCGGCACGTCACCGGCGCCGGAGACCCCCGAAGGGGCATCCGTCACCGCGGGCTTCGCCTCGGGCTCGACGCCGCCGGCGTTGCGACGCTCTTCTGTCGCCTTGCCGCGGCTGCCGCGCCTCGCGCCGAACAGTCCCCCGCGTCGCTTCGGCGTACCGCTGCCGGATTCAGGTTCGTTCGTGTGGTTCTCGTTGCCTTCCACCATCTCTGGTGCACTCCTACGCCGGTTCCGACGGCCGCGCCGTCGTACCCTACTCGTCTCGAGCGATTCTGCGCCATGCGCCGAACCGCCAATCCTTCACTGCTGCGACCGGCAGGTTGCCTGTGTCGCCACGTCTCGCGGTGCGTTCGACCGCGCGGTGGATGCGGTGCATCCTCAAAGCCTTCATTGGCGTCGCGCCGGGCGCGGCCCGGGCGACTCATTCGATTATCGCACGGTCTCACAGCGCGGTGTGGAAACGGCATGCCACAATACGAGCATGGCGGACTCCTCCCGACGGTCCAGACCCGTCGCCTTCGCGATCTTCCTCGTCATCGCAGGGGTCCTGGGGCTCTTGGCGGCCTACGAGCTCTCGATCGAGAAGGTGCTGACGCTCAGCGATCCCGACCACGTTCCGGCGTGCAACGTCGGCGTGCTCGTGGGCTGCAGCGTGAACCTCGAGTCGTGGCAGGGTGCGGTATTCGGCTTCCCGAACCCGTTCCTCGGGCTCATGGCCTGGCCCGCCGTGATCGTCGTCGGCATGGCGCTGCTGGCCGGGGCGACATTCGCCCGCTGGTTCTGGGTGCTGTTCAACGTCGGCGTCGCGGGCGCGCTGGTGTTCGTCGCGTGGCTCATCGCCCAGAGCATCTACGTGCTCGCGGTGCTGTGCCCGTGGTGCATGCTCACCTGGGCGGTGACGATCCCGGTCTTCTGGGCGGTCACGCTCTACAACCTGCGCGAGGGGCATATTCCGGTGCCGGCACGCATTCGCCGGCTCGCGGGCATCTGGTTCAAGTGGATCCCGCTCATCACGGTGGTCTGCTACGTCATCGTCGTCGTGCTCGCACAGGTGCAGATCAACGCGATCCCGCTCGTGATGATCGACCTGCAGAACCTCTTCTGAGCCCGGCGCGGTCGGGCGCGTCGCGCTGAACGGCGCGCGCCGGCCGAGAACACCCGCCGGCGCGACATCCGCTCAGTCGAACCAGAGGTCGAGCTCGCGCTCGGCCGATTCGACGGAATCGGAACCGTGCACGAGGTTCTGCTGGACCTTGAGGCCCCAGTCGCGACCGAAGTCACCGCGGATCGTACCGGGCGCGGCGGTCGTGGGGTCGGTCGTGCCGGCGAGCACGCGGAATCCCTCGATCACGCGGTTGCCGGCGACGCGCATCGCGACGACCGGGCCCGACTGCATGAACTCTACGAGCGGCTCGTAGAACGGCTTGCCCTCGTGCTCGGCGTAGTGCTTGGCGAGGATCGTACGGTCAGGCTGCACGAGCCGGATGTCGACGAGCGAGTACCCCTTCGCCTCGATGCGGCGCAGGATCTCGCCGGTGAGGTTGCGGGCGACGCCGTCGGGCTTCACGAGCACGAGGGTCTCTTCGATCGCAGTGGTCATTGCTGTTCCTTCCCTGGCGCGGTCGCTGCCGCGCGTTCTCGGTCGATTCGACTCCCCGCGACCATGCAGTACCACCACATGCCGCCGAAGAGCGCCCCGACGACGAACATCGCCGGGTTCAGGAAGCCCGATGCCACGATGAGCACCTGCAGCACCCAGCCGAGCACGTAGGCCCAGCGGTACCGCAGGAGCCCGATCGTGACGATCAGGCCGAGGATGATGACGCCGCCGACGACAAAGGCGAACCACGAGGGCAGTCCGCCGTCGGGCTCGGGCTCGACACCCCGCGAGAGCCCCCAGATGACGAGGGCGGCGAGGAACACGACGATGACTTCCAACGCGAGCACCATCGTCGCGAGGGTCTGGCGCGCCGAGCGCGGTGGCCTGCCGGGCGAGGCCCGGGGCGGAGCCGGGGTCCCCTCGGGATCGAGGTCGCTCATGCGCGGCTCCAGCCCCGGTCGTCGGCGATCGCCATGGCCTCGCCGACGAGGGCGATCGAGCCGGTGACGACGACGGCACGCTTGGCTCCCTCTTCGGCCCATGCGCGGGCGTCGTCGAGGGCGTCGTCGAGCCGCTCGGCGACGACGACACGGTCGGCGCCGGCACCGGATGCCACGACCGCGGCGAGCTCGCCGGGCGGCACGGCACGGTCGGAGTCGGGCGCGGTCACGAAGAACTGGCCGGGCCGGCGCGCCAGCACGTCGACGATGGCGGCGGCGTCCTTGTCGCCGAGCACGCCGAACACGAACCCGATCTCGTCGAAGTCGAAGTACTCATCGAGCGCCGCGACGAGCGCCCCGGCGCTGTGCGGGTTGTGCGCCGCGTCGACGATCACGGCGGGTTCGGCGCCGACCCGCTGCAAGCGGCCGGGTGACATGGCGGTCGCGAGCCCCTCCTGGACCACCGCGTCGGCGAGCCGCACGGTTCCTCCGCCGATGAATGCCTCGACCGCGGCGACGGCGACGGCCGCGTTCTGGGCCTGGTGGCGCCCGAACAGCGGCAGCACGAGATCGCGATACTCGCCCGCGAGGCCGCGGACGGAGACCAGCTGTCCGCCGACGGCCACGCGGGACTCGAGCACTTCGAAGGCCTCACCCTCGAGGGCGAAGGACGATTCGGTCAGCTCGGCGGCCTCGCGCAGCACCCCGAGCGCGACGTCGTCCTGTGCGGCCGAGACGACGGATGCCGCGGGCTTGATGATGCCCGACTTCGTGCGTGCGATCGCCTCGATGGTCGAGCCGAGGCGGTTCTGGTGATCGAGGGCGATCGGCGTGAACACGGCCACCTGCCCGTCGGCGACGTTCGTGGAGTCCCACTCGCCGCCCATGCCCACCTCGAGCACGACGACGTCGACGGGCGCGTCTGCGAAGCATGCGAAGGCGAGCACCGTGAGCACCTCGAAGAACGTGAGCGTCGATTCCCCGGCGGCCTCGAGCTCGGCGTCGACCATCGCGATGAACGGGAGGATGTCCTCCCAGTTGCGCACGATGGCCTCGTCGGAGACGGGCTCGCCGTCGACGCGGATGCGCTCGGTGAACCGCTCGAGGTGCGGGCTCGTGAGCAGCCCGGTGCGCAGGCCGGAGGCGCGGAGCAGACTCTCGATCATGCGGCTCGTGGAGGTCTTGCCGTTGGTGCCGGTGATGTGGATGACGGGCGCCGCGCGATGCGGGTCGCCGAGGAGCTCGACGGCACGTCGCGTGGGTTCGAGGCGGGGTCGCGGCGAGCCCTCGCCCACCCGGCCGATGAGCGACGCGTAGACGGCGTCGGCCGCCTCGCGCAGCTCCATGTCGTCGAAGCCGTCGGTTCTGTCGGTCATGCCTTCTCCAATCCCACGTGCACCCGAGTGCCCCCCGCGAGCGCCTGCGTCGCCTCGATGGCGTTCTCGTCGAGGTTCGCGAGTACCAGGTCGACGGCGAGGGTCTCGCCCATGATGAGGTCGCGATGGAACTCCGCCGCCTCGGCGGAGGCGGTGTCGAGCGTGAGCGCGAGGCGGATGCGGTCGCCGACCTCGAGCCCGGCCGCCTTGCGCGCCTCCTGCACGGCGCGCACGAGGTCGCGTGCGAGTCCTTCAGCCTCGAGCTCGGGCGTCGTCGCGGTGTCGAGGATCACGAATCCGCCGTCGCCGAGCAGTGCGAGGGCGCTCGAGCCGTCACCCGAACCGCTCGCCTCGAGGACGAGCTCGTACTCTCCGGGCTCGAGGGCGATGCCGCCCGCGACGACCGTGTCGCCGTCGAGCGTCCACTCGCCGCTGCGAGCACCCTGGATGGCGTGCTGCACGGTCTTGCCGAGTCGCGGACCAGCGGCACGTGCGTTGACGGTGAGTCGCTTCGTCACGCCGTAGGCCTCAGCGCTCGACCCGTCGAGGGTGACGAGGTCGACGGCCTTCACGTTCAGCTCGTCGCGCAGGATCGACTCGAACGGCGCGAGCGCCGCGGCATCCGTCGCCACGACCGTGAGGCGCGCGAGCGGAAGCCGCACCCGCCGGCCCGATTGCTTGCGCAGCGACAGCGCCGCCGAGCTGATCTCGCGCACGGCGTCCATGGCGGCGACGAGCTCGTGGTCGACCGGGAACTCGGATGCGGTGGGCCAGTCGGCGAGGTGCACGCTGCGGCCGCCGGTGAGGCCGCGCCAGATCTTCTCGCTGACGAGCGGCAGCAGGGGCGCGGCGAGCCGCGTGAGCGTCTCGAGGACGGTGAAGAGCGTGTCGAACGCCTCACGGCCCGTGCCGTCGTCGGCGACGCCGGCCCAGAACCGGTCGCGCGAGCGACGCACGTACCAGTTCGTCAGCACGTCGCCGAAGTCGCGGAGCTTCGCCGCGGCGAGCGGCGAGTCGAAGTCGTCGAGGTCGGCGGTGACCGCCGTCACGAGCTCCCCGAGCTTCGCGAGCAGGTACCGATCGAGCACGTCGGCGGAGTCGGTGCGTCGGGATGCCTCGTAGCCGCCCTCGCGCGCCGTGTTGGCGTAGAGCGAGAAGAAGTACCAGGTGCTCCAGAGCGGCAGCATGAGCTGCCGCACGCCCTCGCGGATGCCCTCCTCGGTGACGACGAGGTTGCCGCCGCGCAGCACCGAGCTCGACATCAGGAACCATCGCATCGCGTCGGAGCCGTCGCGGTCGAAGACCTCGTTGACGTCGGGGTAGTTGCGCAGCGACTTCGACATCTTCTGGCCGTCGCTGCCCAGCACGATGCCGTGGCTCACGACGTTCTTGAACGCGGGCCGGTCGAAGAGCGCCGTCGACAGCACGTGCAGCGTGTAGAACCATCCGCGTGTCTGGCCGATGTACTCGACGATGAAGTCGGCGGGGTTGTGCGCCTCGAAGAACTCGCGATTCTCGAACGGGTAGTGCACCTGGGCGAACGGCATCGATCCCGAGTCGAACCACACGTCGAGCACGTCGGGGATGCGGCGCATCGTGGCGCGGCCGCTCGGGTCGTCGGGGTTCGGACGAGTGAGATCGTCGATGAACGGGCGGTGCAGGTCGGGTTCGCCCGCGCCGTTGACCGGCAGGCGGCCGAAGTCGCGCTCGAGCTCCTCGAGCGAACCGTAGACGTCGATGCGCGGGAACTCGGGGTCATCGCTCTTCCACACCGGGATCGGCGAGCCCCAGTAGCGGTTGCGGCTGATCGACCAGTCGCGCGCGCCGGCGACCCACTTGCCGAACTGCCCGTCTTTGACGTTGTCGGGAACCCAATTGATCTCCTGGTTGAGCTCGCCCATGCGGTCGCGGAACTCGGGCACGCGGATGAACCAGCTCGAGACCGCCCGGTAGATGAGCGGATTGCGGCAGCGCCAGCAGTGCGGGTAGGAGTGCTCGTAGCTCGCCTGGCGGAGCAGGCGCCCCTCGGCCTTCAGCAGCTGCGTGAGCGGCTTGTTCGCGTCACTCCAGAGCAGCCCCGCGACATCCGTCACCGCAGGGAGGAACCGGCCGCCCTCATCGAGCGAGATGACGACGGGGATGCCTGCGGCTTCGCCGATCCTCTGGTCCTCCTCGCCGTAGGCGGGCGCCTGGTGCACGATGCCGGTGCCGTCTTCGGTGGTGACGTAGTCGGCGACGAGGATCCGCCACGCGTTCTCGAGACCGTACTGCTCGATGTCGGCGTAGTAGTCGAAGAGGCGGTCGTAGCTGACGCCGTCGAGCTGGGCGCCGCGAACCGTGCGCGACACTGCCGCGCGCGCGTCGTCGGCCGAGTCGTAGCCGAGCTCTTTCGCGTAGCTTCCGACGAGGTCGATCGCGAGCAGGTACTCGCCGCCGAGCACTTCGGTATCGGATGCCCCGGCGCGCTCCCTGAGCACGGTCGCGTCGGGCGTGCCGTTCGGCCCGGCGGGCACGACGGCGTACTCGATGTCGGGACCCACGGCGAGCGCGAAGTTCGTCGGAAGGGTCCACGGAGTGGTCGTCCAGGCGAGCGCGCGCACCGCGGTGAGGCCGAGCGACTCGGCCTTCGGCCCGACGAGTGGGAAGGTGACCGTGACCGTCTGGTCCTGGCGCATCTTGTAGACGTCGTCGTCCATGCGAAGCTCGTGGTTCGACAGCGGGGTCTGGTCGCGCCAGCAGTACGGCAGCACCCGGTAGCCCTCGTAGGCGAGGCCCTGTTCGTGCAGCGTCTTGAACGCCCAGATGACCGACTCCATGAAGCTCACGTCGAGGGTCTTGTAGTCGTGCTCGAAGTCGACCCAGCGCGCCTGGCGCGTGACGTACTCCTCCCACTCCTTGGTGTAGCGGAGCACGGCGTCGCGGGCGGCCTGGTTGAAGGCCGCGATGCCCATCTCCTCGATCTCGCTCTTGTCGGTGATGCCGAGCTGGCGTTCGGCTTCGAGCTCGGCGGGCAGGCCGTGCGTGTCCCAGCCGAAGCGGCGATGCACCTGGTGACCGCGCATCGTCTGGAAGCGCGGGAAGAGGTCTTTCGCGTACCCGGTGAGCAGGTGCCCGTAGTGCGGCAGGCCGTTCGCGAACGGCGGGCCGTCGTAGAAGACCCACTCGGGAGCGCCCTCGCGCTGGTCGATCGACGCCTGGAAGGTGCCGTCGGCCTTCCAGAAGGCCAGCACCTCGCGTTCGACGGCGGGGAAGTCGGGTGAGGGGGCGACGCCGTGGTCGTCTGGGGTACGGGGGTACACGCTCGCTCCTTGCGGGACGGATGTTCTCACGAGGACGCCGGACGCTCGATCGAGCTCCGCCGCGGTACCACCTCGCTTGCCCCGGACCCTGCGGCCCGTGACCCCTCATTGTCGGCGATGACGGGCCGGCCCGTTCGGTTCTAGTGACGAGCGGATGCCGGGTGGCATCTGTTCGCGTTCTTCCGAAGACTCCCCGGTGATGGCCGGATCGATGTCGTTGCCCTCTAGCGTACCGGGCGTGCGAGGTTCGCGCTCGCCGTCGCCCGGCTAGCGATATGCGGCCTTCACGAGGGCGAGGAGCGCGGATTCGCCGATGCCGTTGAGCCGCGCCTCGTCGACGAGGTCGTGGATGGCGCCGGCGAGCGCCGTGTGGTGGCCGAGCCGCACTGCGACGACGGCGCCCCGGCCGGGGTGCAGTTCGATCATGCGCTCGTCACGGAGCATCCGGTACGCGCGGAGCACCGTGTGCAGGTTGAGGTCGAGGGACTCCGCCAGCGCGCGTGCGGACGGCAGTCGTTCGCCGTAGGCGATGCGGCCGTCGACGATCGAGGCGCGGATGCCGGAGGCGAGTTGCTCGTAGAGTGGCTCGGGAAGGGCCGGGTCGACGCGAATGAGCACGCCATGATCGTATAGTTCTAGTGCAGCTCACACAAGTTGCTTGTCCTGCCGTTCGGGCGCTGTCAGGATGAATGCGGTCCTCGCGACCTGCCACCCCTGCTCGTGCCTGCGCGCGACGTGCCCTCAAGGATCTGACTGTGACCGCCTCCATTCCCCTTCCCGCCGCTGACGCCGCACCGGTTCGCCGAGTCGCCTGGGCCTCGATGGTCGGCACCTCGCTGGAGTCGTTCGACTTCTACGTCTTCGCCTACTTCTCCGCGTTCTTCATCGGCCCGCTCTTCTTCGACCCGCTGGGCGAGTTCGGGGCCACGCTCGCCGCGTTCTCGACGGTCGCCGTCGCGTTCATCGTGCGGCCCCTCGGCGCGGCGCTCTTCGGCCACATGGGCGATCGCCTCGGACGTCGCACGACCCTGCTGTGGACGGTCGGCATCATGGGCGTCGCCACCGGCCTCATCGGCCTGTTGCCGACCTACGCGCAGGCGGGGTGGCTCGGCGCCCTGCTGCTTGTCATCCTCCGCGTCGTGCAGGGGCTCTCGCTCGGCGGCGAGTGGGGCGGCTCGATCCTGCTCGCGACCGAGCACTCGGGCCCGGTGAAGCGGGCGTTCTACGCGGCCATCCCCCAGCTCGGCTCGCCGGTCGGGTCGATCCTCTCGGCCGCGCTCTTCATCGGCATGACGATCGCGCTTCCCCCTGAAGAGCTCGCCGCATGGGGCTGGCGCATCCCGTTCCTCCTCGCGTTGCCCCTGCTGCTCGTCTCGCTCTACCTGCGCTGGTCGATCGACGAGACGCCCGTGTTCCGCGAGGTCGTCGCCGAGGGACGCCGCGACCGACTCCCCTTCGCGACCATGTTCGCGCGGCGACCGGTCGCGGTCCTCGTCGCCATCGGCGCGGCGCTGCTCGGCATCGGCTCGTACTCGCTCATGAACACGTACACGATCAACTACGGCGCGACGCAGCTCGGCTTCAGCTTCCAGGACCTGCTCATTGCCACGACCATCGGCGGGCTGCTCCAGCTCATCACCATCCCGCTGTTCGGGTCATGGGCGGCGCGGGTCGGCTCGGCGCGCGTCGTGGCGTGGGGCGCGCTCGGCACGCTGCTCATCACGTTCCCGATGTACTTCGTGCTGCAGTTCGCGACCTTCCCCATCCTCGTCGGCACGATGATCATCGGCGGCATCCTGCCGACCATGTCGTGGGCGGCGCTCGGCGGTCTCATGAACGACCTCTTCCCCGACCACTTCCGCTACTCCGCGCTGTCGGTGTCGTACGCGATCGCCGCAACCGTGGGCGGCTTCGTGCCGCTCGTGACGGTCGCGCTCGGCGAGGCCAGCGGCTACGCGTGGTGGCACCCGGGCATCGTCCTCGCCATCCTGTCGCTCGCGACCCTCGTCGCCTCAGTCGCCGCCGCGCGCATGCGTCCGGTGCCGGAGGTCGGCGACCCCGAGCAGGTCGTGACCGCCCCGGCAGGCTCCGCGGTCTAGCGTCCCCCGTCGAACCGCCCGGCCCGCTTCGGCGTGCCGGGCGGTTCGGCGTATCCGGGCGCTTCGGCGCGCGCGGCGTCCTCCGGTACGCTGGAACGTCACACATTCAGGCACCTCACCACCGACACGGTGCCGTCGATATCGAACCGGAGCATCATGACCGACATCGCGCGCATTCCCGACAAGCCCGCCCTCGAAGGTCTCGAAGCCGTCTGGGGTGCCGCGTGGGAGCGCGAGGGCACCTACCGGTTCGATCGCGCCGGCGCCGATCGCAAGTGCATCTACTCGATCGACACTCCCCCGCCCACGGCCTCCGGTTCGCTGCACATCGGCCACGTGTTCTCGTACACACACACCGACGTGGTCGCGCGCTTCCAGCGCATGCGGGGCAAGTGCGTGTTCTACCCCATGGGCTGGGACGACAACGGCCTGCCCACCGAGCGCCGGGTGCAGAACTACTACGGGGTGCGCTGCGACCCGACGCTCCCCTACGTTGAGGCATTCGTGCCGCCCTTCGAAGGCGGCGACGGCAAGTCGACGAAAGCCGCCGACCAGGTGCCGATCAGCCGGCGCAACTTCATCGAGCTCTGCGAGCGCCTCACCGTCGAAGACGAGCAGCAGTTCGAGGCGCTCTGGCGCATGCTCGGCCTGTCCGTCGACTGGACGCAGAGCTATCGCACGATCGGCGACGAGTCGATCTTCACCTCGCAGCTCGCGTTCCTGCGCAACGTCGAGCGCGGCGAGGCCTACCAGGCCCTCGCGCCCACCCTGTGGGACGTCACGTTCCGCACGGCGGTCGCGCAGGCCGAGCTCGAAGACCGTGAGCAGCCCGGCCACTACCACCGGGTCGGGTTCCACCGGCCCGATGGCGGCACGGTCGAGATCGAGACGAGCCGTCCCGAGCTGATCCCAGCGTGCGTTGCGCTCGTCGCGCACCCCGACGACGAGCGCTACCAGCCGCTGTTCGGCACCACCGTCACGACTCCGCTCTTCGGCGTCGAGGTGCCGGTGCTCGCGCACCACCTCGCCCAGAAGGACAAGGGCACCGGCATCGCGATGATCTGCACCTTCGGTGACATCACCGACGTCGTGTGGTGGCGCGAGCTCGACCTGCCGAACCGCGCGATCATTGGCTTCGACGGGCGCGTCGTGGCCGATGCCCCAGAGGCGATCACGTCCGACGCCGGGCGTGCCGCGTTCGCGGAACTGGCTGGCAAGACGACGTTCTCGGCGAAGCAGGCGGTCGTGCAGCTGCTGCGCGATTCCGACGACCTCCTCGCCGACCCGAAGTCGATCACGCACCCCGTGAAGTTCTTCGAGAAGGGCGACAAGCCCCTCGAGATCGTGTCGACGCGCCAGTGGTACATCCGCAACGGCGCACGCGACGAGGCGCTCCGCGAGCGGCTCCTCGGCCACGGCCGTGAGATCGACTGGCACCCCGACTTCATGCGCGTGCGATACGAGAACTGGGTGGGTGGCCTCTCGGGCGACTGGCTGGTCTCCCGCCAGCGCTTCTTCGGCGTGCCGATCCCGGTCTGGTACCCGCTCGACGCGGCCGGCGACCCGGTGTTCGACGAGCCGATCGTCGCCACCCGCGAGATGCTGCCCGTCGACCCGTCGTCGGCGGCCGCACCCGGCTTCGACGAGACGCAGCGCGGTGTCGCCGGCGGCTTCATCGGCGAGCACGACGTCATGGACACCTGGGCGACCTCTTCCCTCACCCCGCAGCTCGCGGGCGGCTGGGAGCGCGACCCCGAGTTGTTCGAGCTCGTCTTCCCCTACTCGCTCCGCCCGCAGGGTCAGGACATCATCCGCACGTGGCTCTTCTCGACGACGCTGCGCGCCGAGCTCGAGCACGGCGTGGCGCCCTGGTCGAACGCCGCCATCTCAGGGTTCATCGTCGACCCCGACCGCAAGAAGATGTCGAAGTCCAAGGGCAACGTGGTCACGCCGTCGGGCCTGCTCGAGCAGCACGGCTCCGACGCCGTGCGCTACTGGGCGGCCTCGTCACGCCTCGGCACCGACGCCGCGTTCGACCCGCAGAGCCCCACGCAGGTGAAGATCGGCCGCCGCCTGGCCATCAAGGTGCTGAACGCGGCGAAGTTCATCCTCGGCTTCGAAGGGCGAGCGGATGCCCCGGTCACCGTGCCGGTCGACCGCAGCATGCTCGCCGAGCTCGCCGACGTCGTCGACCGCGCCACGCGCGCACTCGACGGCTACGACCATGCGCGCGCGCTCGAGGCATCCGAGACGTTCTTCTGGACCTTCTGCGACGACTACCTCGAGCTCGTCAAGGAGCGCGCCTATGGCGAGCCCAGCCCCGAGCAGGCGTCCGCCGTCGCGGCGCTGAAGACCGCGCTCGACGTGCTCCTGCGGCTCTTCGCACCCGTCATCCCGTTCGCGACCGAGGAGGCGTGGCGCTGGTCGCACGACAACTCGGTGCACCGCGCCGCCTGGCCGACCCGCGACGACCTCGCCGCCCGCGGCGAGGCGGGAGTCGAGCTCCTCGACGCTCGCAGGCTTCGCGCTCACCGGCATCCGTCGCGCGAAGACCGACGCGAAGGTCTCGCAGAAGACGCCCGTCGCGAGTGCCGTGGTCGCGGCGCCCGCGGCCGCCGTCAGCTTGCTCGAATCGGTCGCACCCGACCTGCGCGCGGTGGGGCGCATCGCCACGCTCGCGTTCGTCGAAGCCGAGGAGTTCGAGGTCCGCGACATCGTCTTCGAAGCGACGCCGAAAGAGGAGACAGCATGACCTACGAGATCCGCATGGCCGGCGATGTGGACTTCTTCGGCTGGCTGCCCCTGTTCGAGGCGTACTGCCGCTTCTACGACACCGAGCTCGATGATGCCAAGGCACTCATCGTCTGGAACTGGATCCGCGACGAGTCCGACCCGCTCGAGGCGGCGCTCGCCGTCGACGACGAGGGTCGACCGGTCGGACTCGCGCAGTACCGCGCCGTACCCGACACGCTCACGGCGACTCGCGGCATGCACCTCGATGACCTCTACGTCGACGATGAGCACCGTGGCGGGGGCGTCGGCCGTGCACTCATCGACTTCGTGCACGCCCGCGCCGCCGAGATCGGAAGCGGCGGCGTCACGTGGATCACTGCCGCCGACAATGCCGAGGCGCAGCGCCTGTACGACCAGGTGGCCCGCCGCACGAGCTGGGTCCTCTACGAGATGGACGCCTGATGCAGCTCGGCACCCGCTGGCCGTTCGGCGCCGAGCCGCCGGCATCCGTGCCCGCCGACCTTCGCGACCGCATCGCCGCCGCCGAGGCGGCTCACCCCGGGCCCGCCGCGAGCCGGCATTGGACGCTCACCTGGCTCGAGGGGCGGCCCATCGCCGAGCTCGACGACGGCACCGTCGTGCGCGACACGGTCATCGACGTGCACGACTCTGACGAGGACTGGTAGCGCCCTGCCGCTCAGGCGCGGCCGATGATCTCGGCATGCGGCATGAGCAACCAGCCGTCGTCGTCGGCGGCCCACTCACGCCACGCGGTCGCGATGCGCCGCAGCTCCTCTGGACTGGAGTGACCCGACTCGATGGCGTGTGCGGCGAACTGCGACTCGGTCGCCCGTTCAGCCCACGAGCCGCCCCACCATTCGCGTTCGAGCGCGGTGGAGAAGACCCACGTCGATCCGCTCGACTGCAGGTCGGTGAATCCGGCCTCCCGTGCCCATCTCTTGATGTGACGGCCGGCGTCGGCCTCCCCGCCGTTCCAAGCGTGCACGTCGCGGTACAACTCGAGCCACCTGGCGAGTCCGGCTGAGGGCGGGCTCCAGATGATGCCGCCATAGTCGACGTCACGAACGGCGACGATGCCGCCGGGCTTCAGCACCCGTCGGAACTCGCGAAGCGCATCGACCGGGCGTCCGACGTGCTGCAGCACCTGGTGCGCGTGCACGACGTCGAAGGTCGCGTCGTCGAAGTCGAGCGTGTAGGCATCGCCGACTCGGAACTCGACGTTCTGCATGCCGTCGCTCGCCGCGAGACCGGTGGCGCTCGCGACGACGTCGGCCGACGCATCGACGCCGATCACCCGCCCCGGTCGCACCCGCCTGGCGAGGTCGATCGTGATGGTACCCGGGCCGCTGCCGACATCGAGCACGGCCGCACCGACCTGCAGATGTGGAATGAGGTACGCCGCGGAATTCTCGACCGTGCGCCAGGCGTGGATGCGGAGGACGCTCGCGTGGTGACCGTGCGTGTATTCATCGCGGTGGGACGTGGCCGGGTGCTCCATGTGCATGCTCCGAGCCTATGCCGCGGGGCATCCGTCGGCACGAAATAGGGTGGACGGATGAGCGACCAGTCGAACCCGTTCCTCGAGCCGAGCCCGCTCGCGTACCGGCTCCCCCTGTTCGCCCTCATCCGCCCCGAGCACTACCGTGAGGCGCTCGAGATCGGCATGCGCGAGCAACGGGCCGAGGTCGAGGCAATCGCCGCCTCCGCCGAGGCGCCGACGTTCGCCAACACCATCGTGGCGCTCGAGCGTTCGGGCGCCGCGCTGCGGCGTACGCTGCCGGTCTTCCAGAATGCCAGCTCCGCCGATGCCGATGATGCGATCGACGCGATCGAGTCCGAGTTCGCGCCGCTCCTCGCTGCGCACCGGGACGCGATTCGGCTCGACCCCCGCCTGTACGCCCGCGTCGGCACGCTGCACGCTGCCCGCGACGAACTCGGCCTCGACGAGGAGGCCGTCTACCTCCTCGAGCAGTACCACCGTGAGGCGACACTCGCGGGAGCCGCGCTCGACGCTGCCGAGCGCGCGCGGCTGACCGCCATGAACGAACGCATCTCCGAACTCACAACGGAGTTCCAGCACCGCCTGCTGGCCGACACCAACGACCTCGCGCTGCACATCGTCGATGAGCGCGAGCTCGCCGGGCTCGACGAGGGCCGCCGCTCGGCCGCCCGCGAGTCGGCGCTCGCGAGAGGCCTCGACGGCTGGCTCATCACCCTCGTGCTTCCCACCGGACAGCCCGCGCTCGCCCAGCTCGAAGACCCGGCGGTGCGCGACCGGCTGCTCGCCGCGTCACGATCCCGCGGATGCCGCGGCGGCGCGCATGACACCCGCGAGACGCTGCTCGAGCTCGTTCGGCTGCGCGCCGAGCGGGCACGCCTCCTGGGCTTCTCCGACCACGCGGCTGCGGTGGCGATCGACGAGACGGCCGGCACTCCCGAGGCCATCTCCCAACTCCTGCTCCGGCTGGTGTCGGCGGCGACCCGAAACGCTCGACGGGAGGCCGAAGCGCTCGCCGAGCGAGCGGCTCGCCTCGGCGAACGCCCGCCCGTGGCATCCGACTGGGCCTCGCTCACCGAGCAGGTGCGGGCCGAGCGCTACGACGTCGACCTGCAGGCCATGCGGCCGTACCTCGAGTTCGAACACGTGCTCGCCGACGGCGTGTTCCGGGCGGCGACGCTGCTCTACGGCGTCCGCTTCACGGAGCGCACCGACCTCGTCGCCCACCATCCCGACGCCCGGGTGTTCGAGGTCGCCGAGGCCGACGGCGAGCCGGTCGGACTGTACCTCCTCGACCTCTACGCCCGCGACTCGAAGCGGGGCGGCGCGTGGATGAGCTCGCTCGTCGAGCAGTCGGCGCTCGGCGGTCAGCTGCCCGTCGTCGTGAACAACCTCAACGTGCCGAAGCCCGCTGCCGGCGAGCCGACGCTGCTCACCTTCGACGAGACGGAGACGCTGTTCCACGAGTTCGGGCATGCGCTGCACGGGCTGTTCGCGCGTGTCTCGTACCCGTCGTTCGCGGGCACGAACGTCTACCGCGACTTCGTCGAGCTCCCGAGCCAGGTCAACGAGTTGTGGATCCTCCGCCCCGAGGTGCTCGCCGAGTACGCGGTGCACCACGAGACCGGTGAGCGGATGCCGCAGGCCCTCATCGAGCGCCTGCTGGCGTCGCGCACCTTCAACGAGGGCTTCGCCACGACCGAGTACCTCGCAGCGGCCGTGCTCGACCAGGCGTGGCACCGGCTCACCGTCGAGCAGGCTGCGGCCGTCACCGATGTCTCGGGCTTCGAGCACGCTGCGCTCGCGGCCGCCGGGCTCGACGACCCGCTCGTTCCGCCGCGCTACTCGAGCACGTACTTCGCGCACGTGTTCGCCGGCGGTTACGACGCCGGCTACTACTCGTACATCTGGAGCGAGGTCCCCGGAGCCGACATCATGTCGTGGTTCGAGGCGAACGGCGGTGCGACCCCCGAGAACGGCGACCGCTTCCGCCGCGAGATCCTCGCGCCGGGCGGCTCCCGGGATCCACGGACATCGATCACGGCGCTGCTCGGCCGTGAGCCGTCGATCGAGCCGCTGTTGCGGCGGCGTGGGCTCGCCTGAGCGACGTCGGGCGAGCCTGGGCGGTGGGAGTCAGCTCGGGAGGCGTGAGCTCGGAGCGTGGGCTCAGATGGCGAAGCCGAGGGCTCGCATCATGTCGCGGCCGTCGTCGGTGATGCGCTCGGGGCCCCACGGCGGCATCCACACCCAGTTGATGCGGAACGCGTCGACGGTGCCGTCGAGTGCCTCGGCGGTCTGCTCTTCGATGACGTCGGTGAGCGGGCATCCGGCGCTCGTGAGCGTCATGTGGATGACGAGGGCGTCGTTCTCCTCATCCCATCCGAGGTCGTAGATGAGCCCCAGGTCGACGATGTTCACGCCGAGCTCGGGGTCCATGACGTCTTTGAGCGCCTCGGTGACCTGATCGAAGCGCTCGGGCGCGAGTGAGGTGACCATGCTGGCAGTCTACTTCGCCACGGGCTCGAGGTAGCGGTCGTAGCCCTCGTCTTCGAGCCGGTCGGCGAGCTCGGGGCCGCCCTGCTCGGCGATGCGTCCGGCGACGAACACGTGCACGAAGTCGGGCTTGATGTAGCGGAGGATGCGCGTGTAGTGCGTGATGAGGAGGATGCCGAGGCCGGTGTTCTCCGCGGCGCGGTTCACGCCCTCGGAGACGATCTTCAGCGCGTCGACGTCGAGGCCGGAGTCAGTCTCATCGAGCACGGCGAAGCGCGGCTTGAGGAGCTCGAGCTGGAGGATCTCGTTGCGCTTCTTCTCACCGCCGGAGAAGCCCTCGTTGACGTTGCGCTCGGCGAAGGCCGAGTCCATCTTGAGGTTCGACATCGACTCGCGCACGTCCTTCACCCAGCCGCGGATAGGCGGCGCCTCGCCGTCGATCGCGGTCTTCGCGGTGCGGAGGAAGTTCGTGACGGTGACGCCCGGGATCTCGACCGGGTACTGCATGGCGAGGAAGAGGCCGGCACGAGCACGCGCGTCGACCGACATCTCGAGCACGTTCTCGCCGTCGAGGAGGATCTCGCCCTGCACGACCTGGTACTTCGGGTGGCCCGCGATCGTGTAGGCCAGGGTGGACTTGCCGGAACCGTTGGGACCCATGACGGCGTGGATCTCGCCCTCGTTGATGACGAGGTCGACGCCGCGAAGGATCTCGCGCGTGCCCTGGTCGGTCTCGACGTTGACGTGGAGGTTCTTGATCTCGAGAACGGACATGTTCGTGTGTGGTCTCTTTCGGTAGCCGGCCGTGCGCGGCCGGAGGAGGTTCAGACGGTCAGCGTGACCGAGGGATCGATGTGGACGCCGCCGTCGAGCAGCTCGACCCGGTAGACCGGGACGGGCTCGTAGGCGGGCAGGGAGAGGGGCTTGCCGGTCAGGAGCGAGAACTGCGAGCCATGCGCCCAGCACTCGAGCGTGTCGCCTTCGACGAACCCCTCGGCCAGCGAGATGTCGCCGTGCGTGCAGGTGTCGCCGATCGCGAAGATCTCGCCCGCGGAGTCCTTCACCACGGCGATGGGCACGCCCTCGACGACGAATCGGGCCGCCTGGTTGGGGGCGAGGTCGTCGACCTCGCACACGCGAACGGATGCCACGTCAGCTCCCCTGCAGCTCAGCCTCGATGGCGGCGGTCAGCCGCTGCTCGAGGTCGGGCGAGCCGATCTTCTGCACGATCTCGGTGAGGAAGCCGCGCACGACCAGGCGTCGGGCCTCGTCTTCACGGATGCCGCGGGACATCAGGTAGAAGAGCTGCTCGTCGTCGAAGCGGCCGGTCGCGCTCGCGTGACCCGCCCCCTCGATGTCGCCCGTCTCGATCTCGAGGTTCGGCACGGAGTCGGCCCGGGTGCCGTCGGTGAGCACGAGGTTGCGGTTCTGCTCGTAGCTGTCGGTGCCGGTCGCGGCGTTGCCGATGAGCACGTCGCCGATCCAGACGGTGCGAGCGCCCGCGCCCTGCAGGGCACCCTTGTAGGTCACGCGGCTCTTGGTGTGGGGGGCGTCGTGGTGCACGTACACGTGCTGCTCGAGGTGCTGGCCGGCGTCGGCGAAGTAGAGGCCGAGCGCCTCGATGTCGGCGCCCTGCTCGGCGAGGTGGGTCGAGGGGTTGACCCGCACGACCTTGCCGCCGAGCGAGACGACGATGTGCTTGAGGAACGAGTCGCGGCCGAGCCGGGCGAAGTGGCTCGAGAGGTGCACGGCGTCGTCGTTCCATTCCTGGAGCGAGACGACCGTGAGGGATGCCCCGTCGCCGACGAGGATCTCGACGTTCTCGCTGAGGCGTGCATCGCCGGTGCCGCGGAGGACGACGAGCCCGCGGCTGTTCGGCGCGATCTCGACGACCGTGTGCGCCGCGCGAGGCTCGTTGCCGAGACCGGTTCGGGTGATCGCGGCGACCTTCTCGTCTTCGCCGGTGATCGAGATGAGGAGGGCCTCGCCGAACGACGACCACGCGTTCGCGCTCGCTCGCTCCTCGGGCGTGCCTGCGGTGCCGATGCGGGCGTCGTCACGGGCGATCGACGAGACCGCGATGCCCGAGGCATCCGTCGTCTCGATCGGCAGTCGCGAGCCGTCGAGCTCGCCACCCGTGAGGTCGGCGAAGGCCGCGACCGGAGAGAGCTTCCATTCGAGCTCGCGTCCGTTCACCGGGGCGAAGTCCTCGACGTTCGCTGACCGGAACCGCTCGGAGCGCGTCTGCACGGGCACGAATGCGCCGTCGGAGTGCGCGACGAGGCCGTGCTGTTCAGCGGTGGGCATGGCTGTGCTGGTCATCTGGGCGGTCACGCTCAGCCCACCGATCCTTCCATGCCCATTTCGATGAGCTTGTTGAGTTCCATCGCGTACTCCATGGGCAGTTCACGGGCGATCGGCTCGATGAAGCCGCGCACGATCATGGCCATGGCCTCGTCTTCGGGAAGGCCGCGGCTCATCAGGTAGAAGAGCTGCTCTTCGCTCACCTTCGAGACCGTGGCCTCATGGCCGAGCTTCACGTCGTCGACGCGGATGTCGATCGCCGGGTAGGTGTCGGAGCGGGAGATCGTGTCGACGAGCAGGGCGTCGCAGCGCACCGTGTTCGCGGAGTGGTGCGCGTTCGCATCGATGCGCACCTCGCCGCGGTAGCCGGCGCGGCCGCCGCCGCGTGCGATCGACTTCGAGACGATCGACGACTGCGTGTACGGCGCCATGTGGATCATCTTGGCGCCGGCGTCTTGATGCTGGCCGGGGCCGGCGAACGCGACCGAGAGCGTCTCGCCCTTGGCGTGCTCGCCCATGAGGAAGATCGACGGGTACTTCATGGTGACCTTCGAGCCGATGTTGCCGTCGATCCACTCCATGGTGGCGCCTTCGGCAGCGGTGGCCCGCTTGGTGACGAGGTTGTAGACGTTGTTCGACCAGTTCTGGATCGTCGTGTACCGAACGCGTGCGTTCTTCTTCACGATGATCTCGACGACGGCCGAGTGCAGCGAGTCGGACTTGTAGATCGGGGCGGTGCAGCCCTCGATGTAGTGCACGTAGCTGCCCTCGTCGGCGATGATGAGCGTGCGCTCGAACTGGCCCATGTTCTCGGTGTTGATGCGGAAGTAGGCCTGCAGCGGGATCTCGACGTGCACGCCGGGCGGCACGTAGACGAACGACCCGCCCGACCACACGGCCGTGTTCAGCGCGGCGAACTTGTTGTCGCCGGCGGGGATGACGGTGCCGAAGTACTCCTCGAAGAACTCGGGGTGCTCCTTCAGCGCGGTGTCGGTGTCCATGAAGATGACGCCCTGGCGCTCGAGGTCTTCGTTGATCTGGTGGTAGACCACTTCGGACTCGTACTGCGCGGCGACGCCGGAGACGAGGCGCTGGCGCTCGGCCTCGGGGATTCCGAGCTTCTCGTAGGTGTTCTTGATGTCGTCGGGCAGGTCTTCCCAGGTCTGGGCCTGCTTCTCGGTGGAGCGGACGAAGTACTTGATGTTGTCGAAGTCGATCTCGGAGAGATCGGCGCCCCACGTCGGCATCGGCTTGCGCTCGAAGAGCTGCAGCGCGCGCTGGCGACGCTGGAGCATCCATTCGGGCTCCTGCTTCAGGGCCGAGATGTCGGCGACCACCTCAGGCGAGATGCCGCGGCGGGCGGATGCCCCTGCGGCATCGGAATCGGCCCAACCGAACTCGTAGACTCCGAGTCCGGCGAGTTCTGGGCGGTCGATCAGTACATCCGTCATGCTCTCCCTCTTCTCCTCCCGTGTAACCGGATATCAGTCCGGCTCATTCCCCTCGCGAGTCGAGGCGCTCATTGAGTGGGCGATGATGTGCGGGTGGCTCCAGTGCGAACCTAAGATGGCATTGGCCTGTCACGCGCGTTCCCGAGCGTTCGGCAGGTTCGCCAACCAATCAAGTCTATAGGGTCGCGCGGCGCCGGGACAGGACTCCCAGCGCCTGCCCAGCGCGATCCGGAGCAGGAATACCGCCCGTGAATCCCGTCTCCGAGTGGCTGCCCGAACGCGTCGACGGCCGCATCCGATTCTTCGCCTGGGCGTCGTTCGTGGCGCAGGTGACGATCATCGCGACCGGCGGCGCCGTGCGACTGACCGGTTCGGGCCTCGGATGCCCCACCTGGCCGACGTGCACGGCCGACTCGCTCATTCCCACCGAGGAGCTCAGCTACCACAGCCTCATCGAGTTCGGGAACCGCATGATGACCGGGGTCGTCGGCATCCTCGCGCTCGTGCTCTTCGTGCTCGTCTGGCGCATCCGCGCAGAGCGGCGCGATCTCTTCACCCTCTCGTTCATCGTCGGTGCGGGCGTCGTCGCGCAGGCCGTCGTCGGCGGCGTCACCGTCTGGACGGGCCTGAACCCGTTCATCGTCGGGTTCCACTACGTCTCATCGCTCGTCCTCGTCTGCGTGTCCGCGGCCTTCCTCGCCCGCATGCGGGAGCCCGTCGGCCTGCGCGAGCGCGCCGTGCCCGGGTGGTACTCGGCGCTCAGCCACGCCACGAGCGCCGTGCTCGCCCTGACGATCATCTTCGGCGTGCTCACCACCGGCTCCGGCCCGCACTCGGGCGACGCCGCCGCGGGGCGCACCGGATTCGACTCGGAGGTGCTCGAGCACGTCCACGCGTGGCCCGGGTACCTGCTCCTCGTGCTCACCCTCGTGCTCGTCGGCGCGGCGTGGCGCCTCCGGCTCCCGACTCTCGGCTGGAGCGTCGCGCTCCTCGTCGCCGAGCTCGTCCAGGTCGCGGTCGGCCTCTACCAGGCCCGCAACGGCCTCCCGCCGATCCTGGTCGGCATCCACATGGTGCTCGCAGCCCTCACGGCCGCGGCGATGACACTCGTGGTGCTGCGGTTGAAGCGGCCGGTCGACGATGCGCTGCGCCTCCGGCCGCATGTGCCCACCGAGGCATCCGTTCACTGAGGAGTTCCCCATGCTGATCGAGCACCGCGGACGCCGCCCGGTCGTGCATCCCTCGGCGTCGGTGGCGCCGAACGCCGTCATCTGCGGTGCGGTCACGATCGCCGCCGGAGCGCGCGTGCTGTTCGGCGCGGTGCTCACGGCTGAAGACGGCGAGGTGTCGATCGGCGCGGAGAGCGTCGTGATGGAGCACGCACTCGTGCGCGGCCGCGCAGGCCATCCCGCCCGAGTCGGCGACCACGTGCTCGTCGGTCCGCACGCGCACGTGAACGGTGCCGTCATCGAAGCCGAGGCATTCATCGCCACTGGCGCCTCGGTGTTCCCGGGGGCCGTCATCGGCATCGGCGCCGAGGTGCGGATCAACGGCGTCGTGCAGGTGAACACCCGGCTCGAGCCGGGAGCCGTCGTGCCCATCGGATGGGTCGCCGTCGGCGATCCCGCGGTCATCCTGTCGCACGACCGGCACGACGAGATCTGGGCGATCCAACGCGAGCTCGACTTCACCGGCACCGTCTACGGCGTGGCGCCGGGCGATGGCATGCGCGAGATCATGGCCCGCCAGTCGGCGTTCTACGCCGCGCACGACGACGACACGATCGTCGCCGAGGGTGCCGACGGGTCATCCGGCCCCTGAGCTCAGAACGGCAGGAGCGGATCGA
Organism: Agromyces ramosus; assembly: GCF_030817175.1. Taxonomy (NCBI): domain Bacteria; kingdom Bacillati; phylum Actinomycetota; class Actinomycetes; order Micrococcales; family Microbacteriaceae; genus Agromyces; species Agromyces ramosus. Next base: position 3,993,833 of record NZ_JAUSYY010000001.1, read on the forward strand.
TGCCGATCGCGAGGAACAGCAGCGAGAGGTACGCGATGGAGCCGTGGAAGACCCGCATCGGCGAGACCTTCTCATGACGGATCGCGAGGTTGTAGAGGCGGTGCGTCTCGGAGATGAACCAGATGCCCGTGACGAGCGCGACCGTGGAGTAGACGAGACCCATGCCCGCGATGGGGATGAGCAGCAGCGAGCACGCGACGGTCGCCCAGGCATAGAGGATGACCTGCAGGCCGACCTGCGCCCGGCCCCGCACCACGGCGAGCATGGGAACGCCCGCGGCGGCGTAGTCGTCTTTGTACTTCATCGAGAGCGGCCAGTAGTGCGGCGGCGTCCACAGGAAGATGATCAGGAAGAGGATGAACGGCGCCCAGTCGAGGCTGCCGGTCACCGCGGCCCAGCCGATGAGCACGGGCATGCAGCCCGCCACGCCGCCCCACACGATGTTCTGCGAGGTGCGGCGCTTCAGGATGAGGCTGTAGAACACGACGTAGAGCAGGATCGCGGCGAGCGAGAGCGCCGCGGCCAGCCAGTTGGTGAAGAGCCAGAGCCAGGCGATGGATGCCGCACCCAGCGCGTAGGCGAAGACGAGCGCCTCTCGGTCGCTGAGCTCTCCGGTGACCAGCGGGCGACCTCGAGTGCGCTTCATGACCCGGTCGATGTCGCGGTCGATGTAGCAGTTGAACGCTCCGGCGGAGCCGGCGCTCATCGCCCCGCCGATGAGGGTGGCGACGAGCAGCCAGAGGTTCGGCAGGCCCTGTTCGGCGAGGATCATCGTCGGTGCGGTGACGACCAGCAGCAACTCGATGACCCGCGGCTTGGTGAGCGCGAGGTACGCGGAGAGCTTTCGCCGTGCCGTCATCGCCGGTCGCGACTCGCGAGTGTGTACGGCTGCCTGCATCGTTCCTCTTCCGGGCGCGGACACGTTTCGAGCACTCCCCGCGCGGCCCCACACGATTCTAGGCCATGCTCGCGGTCAACATTGCGGAATGCGCTTTCCACCTCACATATCAAGGATCGACCTGTGAGTCATCCCCCGTCACAGAGCCTCGCCGAGTCCATATACTGAGGAAAGCGCGCCCGGTGGCGTGACTCACGAGTGCGGTCCAGCAGGACACGCCCATGAGTCCGCCCGCCCGGCGGAACCGCGCCGCAACGTCCTCGGCGGGTCGGGGACCGGTCGGTTCCCCGTCGCCGTCACGATCGGAAGGAACAGCACCTCGTGGCAACTCTGCAGTGGGACCCCATCGACGATCGCGCGGTGGACACCGCCCGCGTCCTCGCCGCCGACGCCGTCGAGAAGGTCGGCAACGGCCATCCCGGCACGGCGATGAGCCTGGCGCCCGCCGCCTACCTGCTCTTCCAGAAGGTCATGCGGCGCGACCCCGCCGACCACGCGTGGCTCGGTCGTGACCGGTTCGTCCTCTCGGCGGGTCACAGCTCGCTCACGCAGTACGTGCAGCTCTACCTCGCCGGCGACGGCCTCGAGCTGCACGACCTCGAGTCGCTGCGCACCTGGGGCTCCAAGACCCCCGGCCACCCCGAGTACGGCCACACCGACGGCGTCGAGATCACCACCGGCCCGCTCGGGCAGGGCCTCGCCTCGGCCGTCGGCTTCGCCTACGCCTCACGCTTCGAGCGCGGTCTCTTCGATCCCGACGCCGCAGCGGGCGAGAGCCCGTTCGACCACTTCGTGTACGTCATCGCCGGCGACGGCGACCTGCAGGAGGGCATCACGAGCGAGGCATCCTCGCTCGCCGGCCACCAGCAGCTGGGCAACCTCGTCGTGATCTACGACTCGAACCAGATCTCCATCGAAGACGACACCAACATCGCCTTCACCGAGAATGTCGCCGAGCGCTATGCGGCGTACGGATGGCACGTGCAGACCGTCGACTGGAAGAAGACGGGCCAGTACGTCGAAGACGTCGCCGAGCTCCACCGGGCGCTCGAGGCGGCCAAGGGCGAGACGTCGAAGCCGTCGATCATCATCCTGAAGACGATCATCGGCTGGCCGAGCCCCGGCAAGCAGAACACGGGCAAGATCCACGGGTCCGCCCTCGGCGCCGCCGAGCTCGCCGCCACGAAGGAGGTGCTCGGCTTCGACCCCGAGCAGAACTTCGTGGTCGCCGACGACATCCTCGAGCACACCCGAGAGGCCATCGAGCGCGGCGCGGCCGCGCACGCCGAGTGGCAGCTCGCGTTCGATGCGTGGGCCGAGGCGAATCCGGAGCGCAAGCAGCTGCTCGACCGCCTCGAGGCGGGCGAGCTGCCCGATGGCATCGGCGAGGTGCTCCCAGTGTTCGAGGGCGGCACAGAGGTCTCGACCCGAGCGGCATCCGGCAAGGTCATCAACGCCCTCGCCGGCGCGCTGCCCGAATTCTGGGGCGGCTCCGCCGACCTCGCGGAGTCGAACCTCACCACCATCAACGGAGCGTCCTCGTTCATCCCGACCGAGTGGTCGACGCACGAGTTCGCCGGAAACCCCTACGGCCGGGTGCTGCACTTCGGCATCCGCGAGCACGCCATGGGCGCGATCGTGAACGGCATCGTGCTGCACGGCAAGACCCGTGCGTTCGGCGGCACCTTCCTCATCTTCAGCGACTACATGCGGCCCGCCGTGCGGCTCGCCGCGCTCATGAAGGTGCCCTCGATCTTCGTCTGGACGCACGACTCCGTGGCGCTCGGCGAAGACGGCCCCACGCACCAGCCGATCGAGCAGCTCGCGACGCTCCGCGCCATCCCCGGCTTCACCATCGTGCGGCCGGCCGACGCGAACGAGGTCGCCGTCGCATGGCTCGAGATCCTGAAGCGACGCGACGCTCCGGTCGGCATCGCCCTGACCCGCCAGAACATCCAGGTGTTCGAGCGCGGTGAGGGCGAGGCATCCGGTGACACGCTCGCCTCGGCGGCCGGCCTCGCGAAGGGCGCCTACGTGCTCGCCGATGCCCCCTCGGGCACACCCGACGTCATCCTCATCGCGACCGGCTCCGAGGTGCAGCTCGCCGTGGCCGCGCGCAAGGTGCTCGCCGCAGAGGGCATCGAGGCTCGTGTCGTCTCGGCTCCGAGCCTCGAATGGTTCGAGGAGCAGGATGCCGCCTACCGCGAGTCCGTCCTGCCCGCCTCGGTCACGGCACGCGTGTCCGTCGAGGCGGGCATCTCGCTCTCGTGGCGCCCCTACGTCGGCGACCGCGGCCGAAGCGTGTCGATCGAGCACTTCGGCGCCTCCGCCGACTACAAGACCCTGTTCCGCGAGTTCGGCATCACGACGGAAGCCGTCGTCGCCGCCGCGAAGGAAACGCTCGCGTCGGCTTGACGCGCGCACGAAGGAGACACACCTCATGACCAGCAACTCCCCCACCGCCGCCCTCTCCGAGGCCGGCGTCAGCATCTGGCTCGACGACCTCTCACGCGAGCGCCTCGTCTCGGGCGGCCTCGAGCGGCTCATCACCGAGCGCAACGTCGTCGGCGTCACCACGAACCCGACCATCTTCGCGAACGCCCTGGCCAACGGGGCCGAGGAGTACGCCGAGCACCTCCACACGCTCGCGGCATCGGGCGCGGACATCGACACCGCGGTCTTCGAGATCATCACCGACGACGTGCGCACCGCCGCCGACGTGCTCCGTCCCACCTACGACGCGACCGGCCACGACGGCCGCGTCTCGATCGAGGTCGAACCGGGACTCGCCCACGACGCCGAGGGGACGATCGCGCAGGCGAAGACCCTCTGGGCGACGGTCGACCGTCCGAACGCCATGATCAAGATCCCGGCGACCATCGAGGGCCTCGACGCCATCACCGCGGCCACCGCCGCCGGAATCAGCGTCAACGTCACCCTGATCTTCAGCCTCGACCGCTACCGCGAGGTGATCGAGGCCTATCTCACGGGGCTCGAGCAGGCGAAGGCGGCCGGCATCGACCTCGGCACGATCCACTCGGTCGCCTCGTTCTTCGTGTCGCGCGTCGACACCGAGATCGACAAGCGGCTCACGGCGATCGGCACCGATGAGGCCCTCGCGCTGAAGAGCAAGGCGGGCATCGCGAACGCGCGGCTCGCCTACGAGCTCTACGAGCAGGTCTTCGGCAGTGAGCGCGCCACCGCGCTGCTCGAGGCCGGAGCCAACCGCCAGCGCCCCCTGTGGGCGTCGACCGGCGTGAAGGACCCGTCACTGCCCGATACCCTGTACGTCACCGAGCTCGTCGCGCCCGGCGTGGTGAACACCATGCCGGAGAAGACGCTCGAGGCGACGTTCGACCACGGCCAGGTCGGAGGTGACACCGTGACGGGCGCCTACGGCGACGCCGGCAAGGTGCTCGACTCGCTCGCCCGGGTGGGCGTCGACTACGACGACGTCACCGCCGTGCTCGAGCGCGAAGGCGTCGAGAAGTTCCTCGTGTCCTGGAACGAACTGCTCGAGACCGTGCGCGGCGCCCTGGAGGCGGCCCGATGAGCTTCCGCATCTCGGTCAGCGGGGACGCCGCCGACGCCGTGCGCCGCACCGTTCCCGGCCTCGTCGCCGACCTCGTCGCGAGCGGCATCACCGCGCAGGATGCCGCGCTGTGGGGCCCCGAGGCCGAGGCCGAGTCGGCGAAGCGCCTCGGCTGGACCGAGGCGGTCGCCATCTCCCGTCCCCTCGTCGCCGAGATCGAGGCGCTCCGCGAGCAGCTCGAGGCCGACGGAGTCTCGCACATCGTGCTCGCGGGCATGGGCGGCTCGTCGCTCGCGCCCGAGGTCATCACCCGCACCACCGGCGTCCGGCTCACCGTGCTCGACTCCACCGAGCCCGGGCAGGTCCGGGCCGCCCTCGATGACCGCCTCGAGGCATCCGCCCTCGTCGTCTCGTCGAAGTCCGGCTCGACCGTCGAGACCGACAGCCAGCGCCGCATCTACGAGCAGGCGTTCCGTGAGGCCGGCATCGACCCCACGACGCGCATCATCGTCGTCACCGACCCCGGGTCGCCGCTCGACGAGTCGGCGCGCGCCGCCGGCTACCGGGTGTTCAACGCCGACCCGAACGTCGGCGGCCGCTACTCGGCGCTCACGGCCTTCGGGCTGGTGCCATCGGGCCTCGCCGGCGTCGACATCTCCGAGATGCTCGACGAGGCCGAGACGATCGAGCTCACCCTCGCGATCGACACCGAGGAGAACCCCGGCCTCGTGCTCGGGGCCGCGATCGCCGCCACGGCACCTCGCCGCGACAAGCTCGGCATCATCGCCGACGGCACGCACATCGTCGGCTTCGCCGACTGGGCCGAGCAGCTCATCGCCGAGTCCACCGGCAAGGAGGGCACCGGCATCCTGCCCGTCGTGCTCGACGTCGACTCGCCCGAGCTCGACGAGAACCTGCCCGACCTCCAGGTCGTGCGGCTCGTCGACGACGCCGGCGACGAGATCTTCGGCGACGACGACTCCGGCGAGATCCGGGTGTCCGGCACCCTCGGCGCGCAGCTGCTCGTCTGGGAGTACGCCACCGTCGTCGCCGGTCGCATCCTCGGCATCAATCCCTTCGACCAGCCCGATGTCGAGTCCGCGAAGATCGCGGCGCGGGGCCTCCTCGATGCTCGTCCCGAACCGGCTCCGGCCGCGTTCGTGTCCGACGGCATCGAGGTGCGCGGCACGCCCGAGGTGATCGGCGCCTCAAGCGACCTCGCCTCCGCCATCGAGGTGCTGCTCGAAGAGCTGCCCGCCGACGGCTACCTCTCGGTGCACGCCTACGTCGATCGGGTCGCGCACCCCGAACTCGAGCGCATCCGCGACCTGCTCGCGGCCCGCGCAGGTCGTCCCGTGACGTTCGGCTGGGGTCCGCGGTTCCTGCACTCGACCGGCCAGTTCCACAAGGGCGGGCCGGCGGTGGGCGTGTTCCTGCAGGTCCTCCAGACGCCGGCCGAAGACCTCGCGATCCCCGACCGGCCGTTCACGTTCGGTGAACTGATCGCCGCGCAGGCATCCGGTGACTCGGCGGTGCTCGCCGAGCACGGGCGTCCGGTACTCACGCTCACGCTCACCGACCCCGCGTCGAACATCGCAACCCTCTTCGACGCCGTCGGCTGACGCCGGAAGGAATCGCATGCACCCCGCCGCGATCACCGCGCAGCACAACCCCCTCCGTTCTCCGAAGGACTATCGACTGAACCGCATCGCGGGCCCGTCGAGCCTGATCATCTTCGGCGTCACAGGCGACCTGTCACGCAAGAAGCTGATGCCCGCCGTGTACGATCTCGCCAATCGTGGGCTGCTCCCGCCCGGCTTCGCCCTCGTCGGCTTCGCCCGACGCGAGTGGGCCGACCAGGACTTCGAGAAGGTCGTGCACGACTCGGTGCGGCAGTACGCCCGCACCGAGTTCCGTGAAGACGTCTGGAAGCAGCTGGCCCGGGGCATCCGCTTCGTTCCCGGCGACTTCGACGACGACGACGCGTTCGATCGCCTGCGCACGGTGGTCGCCGAGCTCGACCAGAAGCGCGGCACCATGGGCAACCATGCGTTCTACCTCTCGATTCCGCCGAAGTCGTTCCCGGTGGTCACCGAGCAGTTGAAGCGATCGGGCCTGACCGAACAGCGCAACGGCCAGTGGCGCCGTGTCGTCATCGAGAAGCCGTTCGGGTCCGACCTGCAGACCGCGCGCGAGCTGAACGACGTCGTGGCCTCGGTGTTCCCGCCCGACGCGGTGTTCCGCATCGATCACTACCTCGGCAAGGAGACGGTCCAGAACATCCTGGCGCTGCGCTTCGCCAACCAGTTGTACGAGCCGATCTGGAACGCCAACTACGTCGACCACGTGCAGATCACGATGGCCGAGGACATCGGCGTCGGCGGACGCGCCGGCTACTACGACGGTATCGGCGCGGCACGCGACGTCATCCAGAACCACTTGCTTCAGCTGCTCGCGCTCACCGCCATGGAGGAGCCCATCTCCTTCGAGGCGAGCGACCTCCGTGCCGAGAAGGAGAAGATCCTCGCCGCGGTGCGCCTGCCCGACGACCTCGCGACGGGCACCGCCCGCGGACAGTATGCGGGCGGCTGGCAGGGTGGCGAAGAGGTCATCGGCTTCCTCGACGAAGACGGCATGAACCCCGAGTCGACAACCGAGACGTACGCTGCGATGAGGCTGACCATCGGCACACGCCGATGGGCGGGTGTGCCGTTCTACCTCCGGGCCGGAAAGCGGCTCGGCCGCCGAGTCACCGAGATCGCCGTGGTATTCAAGCGCGCGCCCCAGCAGGTGTTCGCCGACAGCCAGACCTCGCAGCTCGGGCAGAACGCGCTCGTCATCCGGGTGCAGCCCGACGAGGGCGTGACCATCCGCTTCGGGTCCAAGGTGCCGGGTGCCGGCATGCAGGTGCGTGACGTCACGATGGACTTCGGCTACGGGCACGCCTTCACCGAAGCGAGCCCCGAGGCGTATGAGCGCCTCATTCTCGACGTGCTGCTCGGCGACCCGCCGCTGTTCCCCCGCCAGGAGGAGGTCGAGCTCTCGTGGAAGATCCTCGACCCGATCGAGGAGTTCTGGGCGACCCAGGGGCAGCCCGAGCAGTACCGCCCCGGCACCTGGGGGCCGGCATCCGCCGATGAGCTCCTGCAACGCGACGGACGAAGCTGGAGGCGGCCATGATCGTCGACCTGCCCGACACGACGACGAGCCAGGTCTCGAAGAGCCTCGTCAAGATTCGCGAAGAGGGCGGCGTGGTCGCCCTCGGGCGTGTGCTGACGCTCGTGATCGCCACCACTCCCGGCGCTGAAGAGGAGGCGATCGAGGCCGCGAACGACGCTTCGCGCGAGCATCCGATGCGCGTGATCGTCGTCTCCACCGAATCCGGAGCCGAGCGCTCGGCCGCGCCGCCCCGACTCGACGCGGAGATCCGCGTCGGCGGTGATGCCGGCGCGAGCGAGGTCATCGTACTCCGCGCTTCGGGCGATGCCGCCCTCGACGAGGAGAGCCTCGTGATGGGGCTGCTGCTGCCCGATGCGCCCGTGGTCACGTGGTGGCCCGGCGCCGCGCCGGAGGTGCCCGGCCGGTCGGCGCTCGGGCGCATCGCGCACCGGCGCATCACCGACGCCTCGACCCAGCCCGATCCGCAAGCGGCCCTCGAGGCGCTCGCGACGAGCTACACGCCCGGTGACGCCGACTTCGCGTGGACGCGTCTCACCCTCTGGCGCGCCCAACTGGCTGCAGTGCTCGATCAGCCGCCCTACGAGTCGGTCACCGGAGTGCGGGTCACCGGCGCGATCGACTCACCCTCGACGACGCTGCTCGCCGCGTGGCTCCACCTCCAGCTTTCCGCTCCGACCGAGTACGAGCTCACGAGCGTCGAGGCTGGGTCCCACGGGATCCATGGCGTTCGCCTGGAACGTGCGAGCGGTGCTGTCGAGCTCGTGCGCGACGTCCCCGGTGTCGCGACGCTCCGACAGCCCGGGCAGCCCGTGCACGACCTCGCCCTGCCACGCCGCAACCTGCGTGACTGCCTCGCCGACGAACTTCGGCGCCTCGACCCCGATGAGTTGTACGGTGAAGTCATCACGAGCGGGCTGCGCGCCCTGCTCGACGCAGGCCATGATGGCGAGGTCACGCATGACGAATGAACGCCGAGTGCTCGTCCACCCCGACAAGGGCGCACTCTCCGGGTCGGTGGCCGCACGGTTCATCACGAAGATGCTCGACATCCTCGACACGCAGGCCGTCGCTCACGTCGTGCTCACCGGCGGCAGCATGGGCGCGGCCGTGCTCGAGGCCGTCGGCGCCTCCCCCGCCCGCACGACCATCGACTGGTCGCGTGTGCACTTCTGGTGGGGTGACGAACGCTGGGTGCCAGCCCGTGACTCGGAACGCAACGACGAGCAGGCGCGCACGGCGCTGCTCGATTCGCTCGAGCTGCCGGCCGGCAATGTCCACCCGTTCCCGGCCTCCGACGGCGGGCTCGAGCTCGACGAAGCGGCTGAGGCGTACGCCGCAGAGCTCGCGCAGCACGGCGTCGACGGGCTCCCCCACCCCATCTTCGACATCACCTTCCTGGGCGTGGGCCCCGACGGGCACATCGCCTCACTGTTCCCGCACCGCTCCGGCATCCAGGTCACCGACCGCACGGTGATCCCAGTACGCAACTCGCCGAAGCCGCCCCCAGAGCGCCTGAGCCTCACGCGACCGGTCATCAACGCCTCGCAGCGCATCTGGCTCGTCCTCGCCGGTGCCGACAAGGCCTCGGCGCTGGGCCTCGCCCTCGCGGGCGCGAGCCGTGACGAAGTACCCGTCGCCGGCATCAAGGGCCGCAAGCGCACCGTGTTCTTCGTCGACGGCGACGCGGCTGCCGAAGTACCTGAGACCCTCATCGCCCGCGACTACTGACCCGGGTACGCGAAAAGGGACGGCCCTCGGGCCGTCCCTTTTCACATGCGAACGAGCCTCAGTCCTTCTTCAGCTGTCCGCGTCGGGTGCGCAACTGCGTGAGCGCATCGTCGAGCAGGGCTGCTGCCTCTTCGTCGGTGCGGCGCTCCTTGACGTACGCGAGGTGCGTCTTGTACGGCTCGAGCTTCGAGACCGACGGCGGGTTCTCGCGGTCGCGGCCCGCCGGCAGCCCCGTGGAGGGGCTGTCGATGATGTCGGGGATCTCGTCGTCGGGCAGGCTCGCCGCGAAGTAGCGCACGGTCTCGTTGCCCTGCGCGTCCCAGTAGCTCACTGCGACACGATCGGCGTGGAAGCCGCGATCCTGCTCGCCCATGGGGCCTGCGCCGACGCGCGACCCGCGAATGGCGCTGTTTCCTGATGCCATCGTCGTTCCCCTGTCAGATTCCGACGTCGAACTTGGTGATGAGGCCGAGCACCACGATGCAGGTGATCCACACGAGCGCGAGGATGATCGTGATGCGGTTCAGGTTGCGCTCAGCGACGCCCGACGCACCGAGGCTCGACGTGACGCCACCGCCGAACATGTCGGACAGACCGCCACCGCGGCCCTTGTGCAGCAGGATGAGCAGCGTCAGCAGGAGGCTCGTGAGACCGAGCAGCACCTGCAGGACGACCTGGAGAATCTCCACGGTGAACCTTTCCGGGCACGACGCAGGGGGTCGGGCCGACAATCAGTATAACGGCACACTGGCCGGAGACAGCGGCGTATAGAGCCGGGTCAGGCGCCGACGTGCTTCTTGAACCGCACGATGCTCGAGAACTCGTCGATGTCGAGACTCGCGCCGCCGACGAGCGCGCCGTCGACATTCGGTTCCCGGAGGAACGACGCGATGTTCGCTGCCTTGACCGATCCGCCGTAGAGCACCCGGGTGGCTTCGGCCACGTCATCGCCGAGCAGTTCGGCGATGACCGAACGCAACGCGGCGGCAACTTGCTCGGCCTGCGCCGGCGTCGCCGCCTGGCCCGACCCGATGGCCCACACCGGCTCGTACGCGACGACGATGCCCCTCGAACCGTCGACACCGTCGAGCGCGGCCCGGAGCTGAGCGACGGGCACGGCGCTCGGACCGTGCGCCTCGAGGTCGTCGGCGGTCTCGCCGACGCAGACCACCGGCACGATGCCGTGGCGATGCGCCGCCTTGACCTTGGCGTTGACCTCGGTGTCGGACTCGCCGTGCAGCGTGCGACGTTCGGAGTGTCCGATGATCGCGTACCGGCAGTCGAGCTTCGCGAGGAACGCACCGGAGATCTCGCCCGTGAACGCGCCGGAGTCGTGCGCAGAGACGTCTTGGGCTCCGTAGCCGATCGGCAGGGAGTCGGCCGACACGAGCGTCTGCACCGAGCGGAGGTCGGTGAACGGCGGGAACACCGCGACCTCGGCCTCGGCGAAGTCGTGCTTCGCGTCGGCGAGGCTCCAGGCCAGCTTCTGCACGAATGCGATCGCCTGCAGGTGGTCGAGGTTCATCTTCCAGTTGCCTGCGATGAACGGGGTGCGCTTCACTGCCATCCGAGGACCTCCAGTCCGGGGAGCTTCTTGCCCTCGAGGAACTCGAGGCTCGCGCCGCCGCCCGTCGAGATGTGACCGAATCGGTCGTCTGGGAATCCGAGCTGGCGAACCGCAGCGGCGGAGTCGCCGCCGCCGACGACGCTCAGGCCCTCGACCTCGGTGAGCGCCTCGGCGACCGCGAGGGTGCCGGCGGCGAACGGGGCGAGTTCGAACACGCCCATGGGGCCATTCCAGAACACCGTGCGCGACTCGCGAACACGGCGTGCGAACTCGGCTGCGGTCTCGGGTCCGATGTCGAGGCCGAGGCCGGATGCCCCGAAGGGCGTCTCCTCGATCGAGTCGGCGGCCGTCACGACGTGCTCGGCGTCGGCTGAGAACGACGCGGCCACGACGACGTCGGTCGGAAGCACGATCTCGACGCCGCGCTCGGCGGCCTCGTCGAGGTATCCGCGCACCGTCTCGATCTGGTCCGCCTCGAGCAGGCTCGAGCCGACCTTGTGGCCCTGTGCCGCGAGGAAGGTGAAGAGCATGCCGCCGCCGATGAGGAGCGAGTCGACACGAGGCAGCAGGTGCGCGATGACGCCGAGCTTGTCGGAGACCTTCGACCCGCCGAGCACCACCGCGTAGGGCCGCTCGGGTGTCTCGGTCAGGCGGTCGAGCACTTCGAGCTCAGCGGCGATGAGGACGCCTGCGGCGCTCGGGCGCAGCTGTTCGAGCTCATAGACGCTCGCCTGCTTGCGGTGCACGACGCCGAAGCCGTCGGAGACGACCGCGTCTGCGAATTCGGCGAGCTCGCCGGCGAACGCCGTGCGCTCGGCCTCGTTCTTCGAGGTCTCGCCCGGGTTGAACCGGAGGTTCTCGAGGACGAGCACCTCGCCGTCGCCGAGGGCTCCGACCTTCGCCGCGGCATCGGGACCCACCGTGTCGGTGGCGAATGCGACGGGAGCGTCGATGAGCTCGCCGAGGCGTGCCGCGACGGGGGCGAGGCTGTACTTCGGCTCGGGCGCGCCCTCGGGACGGCCGAGGTGGGAGACCACGATCACGCGGGCCCCTTGACGCACGAGTGCGTCGAGCGTGGGGACCGACGCCCGCACGCGGCCGTCGTCGGTGATGACCCCGTCCCGTAGGGGGACGTTCAGGTCGCACCGGACGACGACGCGCTTGCCGGCGAGCGGACCGAGGGAATCGATCGTTCGCAGGGTCACGTCAGCTCGGCTCAGAGACGATCGGCGACGTAGACGGTGAGGTCGACGAGACGGTTGGAGTAGCCCCACTCGTTGTCGTACCAGCTCGAGAGCTTCACCTGGTCGCCGAGCACGCGCAGGAGGCCCGCGTCGAAGATCGACGAGTGCGCGTCGCCGACGATGTCGCTCGAGACGATCTCGTCTTCGGTGTACTTGAGGATGCCCTTCATGGGACCCTCGGCAGCGGCCTTGTACGCCGCCTTGACCTCGTCGACCGTGACCGGGCGCGAGGAGGTGACCGTGAGGTCGGTGATCGAGCCGGTGGGCACGGGAACGCGGAGCGCGAAGCCGTCGAGCTTGCCGACGAGCTCGGGCAGTACGAGGCCGATGGCCTTCGCGGCACCCGTCGAGGTGGGAACGATGTTGACCGCTGCGGCGCGCGCGCGTCGGAGGTCTTTATGGGGGCCGTCCTGCAGGTTCTGGTCGGCCGTGTATGCGTGCACGGTCGTCATGAGGCCGCGCTCGATGCCGAACGCGTCGTTGAAGACCTTGGCCAGCGGCGCGAGGCAGTTCGTCGTGCACGAGGCGTTCGAGATGATGTGGTGACGCTCGGTGTCGTAGTCCTGCTCGTTGACGCCCATGACGAAGGTGGCGTCTTCGTCGGTCGCGGGTGCCGAGATCAGCACCTTCTTCGCGCCGGCGTCGAGGTGCTTGCGGGCGTCGCCCGCCTTCGTGAAGAAGCCCGTCGACTCGATGACGATGTCGACACCGAGGTCGCCCCACGGGAGGTTCGCGGGGTCGCGCTCGGCGAACGCCTTGATGGCCTTGCCGTCGACGATGATGTGGTCGTCGTCGTACTCGACGGTCGCATCGAGTCGGCCCGCGATCGAGTCGTACTTCAGGAGGTGGGCGAGCGTCTTGTTGTCGGTGAGGTCGTTGACCGCGACGATCTCGAGGTCTGCGCCCTGCGCAAGGGCGGCACGGAAGTAGTTGCGGCCGATGCGGCCGAAGCCGTTGATGCCGATCTTTACAGACACGGATGTCTCCTGTTTGACGGTGCGCGAGTGCGCGGTTTCAAGGTGAACTGATCGGACGGCGGTGTCCCCGGACGGGTCCGGGGACACCATCCGCTATGACAGTAGCAGCAGCCCTGAGGTCTTCTCGCGTGCGGCCGTGAAGCGCTTCTGCACGTTGCCCCAATTCGCAATGTTCCAGAACGCCTTGACATAATCGGCGCGCACATTCTTGTAGTCGAGGTAGTAGGCGTGCTCCCACACGTCGAGCATGAGGAGCGGCACGATGCCTGCGGGCAGGTTGCCCTGCTGGTCGAAGAACTGGGCGATGATCAGGCGCTGGCCGATCGAATCCCAGGCCAGCACGGCCCATCCGGAGCCCTGCACGCCGAGTGCCGTGGCGGTGAAGTGCGCCTGGAACTTGTCGAAGGAGCCGAAGTGGTCGTCGATCGCCGAGGCCAGTTCGCCGGTCGGCTTGTCGCCGCCGTCGGGCGACAGGTTCGTCCAGAAGATCGAGTGGTTGACGTGGCCGCCGAGGTTGAACGCGAGGTCCTTCTCGAGCTTGTTGACGTTGGCGAGGTTGCCGGAATCGCGGGCCTCGGCGAGCTGCGCGAGCGCGGTGTTCGCACCCGTGACGTAGGCCTGGTGATGCTTCGAGTGGTGCAGCTCCATGATGGTGCCGCTGATCGACGGCTCGAGCGCCGAGTAGTCGTACGGCAGGTCGGGGAGGGTGTAGTCAGCCATTGCTTCTCCTTGTCAGATGCGCCGGGGCGTCCGGGTGTCTGCCCGGAGTTCCGCGGCTGCCGTTCGAGTCTATGCCCGGCGCGACATCGGTACGGCTGGCGGTCGCGGGGTTGACGCCGTGTGACGGATGCTGCAACACGGAGGCCGCCTGCAGCGGCTCAGACGTCGTCGAGATCGGCCGGCAGGCTCGCCTCGGTGCCCGGAACGCCGAGGTCGCCGGCGCGCTTGTCGGCCATGGCGAGCAGGCGCCGAATTCGCCCGGCCACGGCGTCTTTCGTCATCGGCGGGTCGGCGTAGTGGCCGAGCTCATCGAGGCTCGCCTCACGGTGCGCGAGGCGGAGTTGACCGGCGTACTTGAGGTGGTCGGGGATGTCGTCCCCGAGCAGCTCCATCGCGCGCTCGACGCGGGCGCACGCCGCGACCGCGGCCTGGGCGGAACGCCGGAGGTTCGCGTCGTCGAAGTTCACGAGGCGGTTCGCGGTCGCGCGCACCTCGCGCCGTTGCCGCAGCTCTTCCCAGTTGCGCACGGTGCCGGTCGCGCCCATCGCGGCCAGCATCGCGCTGATGGCCTCTCCGTCGCGGATCACGACGCGGTGCACGCCTCGCACCTCGCGGGCCTTCGCCGAGATGCCGAGCCTGCCAGCCGCGCCGACGAGCGCCATCGCGGTCTCGTTGCCGGGGCACGTGACCTCGAGGGCGGCCGATCGTCCGGGATCGGTGAGGCTCCCCTGCGCGAGGAACGCCCCCCGCCAGATGGCGGCCACCTCGTCGCGAGAGCCCGTGGTCAGCTTGTTGGGGAGGCCGCGCACCGGTCGTCGACGGGCGTCGAGGAGTCCGGTCTGCCGCGCGAGCGTCTCGCCGCCGTCGAGGATGCGCACGAGGTACTGGTTGGCGCGACGCGCCCCCGACGGGGAGACGACGGAGACATCGGGTCGCACGCCGTAGATCTCACCGAGGTCGCGTGTCACGCGTCGTGCGATCGTCGGCGAGTCCACCTCAGCCTCTATGGCGATGCGATTGGAGATGATATGGAGGCCGCCGGCGAATCGAAGCACGGAGGCGAGCTCGGCGATGCGCACACTCGTCTTCGAGACCTCGATCCGCGCCAGCTCTTCTTTCACGTCCGCGGTCAATGCCACCTCAAGTCCCATCTCTCATCATCATGTTGCGGTGCCGCGTCATTCGCGGCCGAGATCGCGGTGCTTCACGCTCACGACGACACCGGGCATGGCCGCGATGCGTTCGCCGAGCTCGCGGGCCATCGCGACCGAGCGGTGCTTGCCGCCGGTGCATCCGATCGCGATCGTCGCGTGCCGCTTGTTCTCGCGCTGGTAGCCGGCGAGCACCGGTTCGAGCGCTTTGGCGTAGGAGTCGATGAAGTCGCGCGCGCCGGGCTGGTCGAGCACGTACTCGGACACCGCGGCGTCCTCGCCGGTGAGGTGTCGCAGTTCGGGGATCCAGAAGGGGTTCGGCAGGAACCGCGTGTCGGCGACGAGGTCGGAGTCGGTCGGCAGGCCGTACTTGAAGCCGAAGCTCTGCAGCGTGACGCGGAGACCCGCGCGCCCGGCCTCGGCGAAGGTGTCGGTCACGAGGGTCGCGAGCTGGTGGATGTTGAGGTCGGACGTGTCGACGACGATGTCGCTCGCCTCGCGAAGCTCGGCGAGGCGGGTTCGCTCGGCGCCGATGCCGTCGAGGAGGGTGCCGTTGCCCTGCAGCGGATGGGGACGGCGCACGGACTCGAAGCGGCGGACGAGCACCGCGTCGGTCGCATCGAGGAACACGACCCGCACGTTCACGCCCGTACGGAGCGCTTGGATGATGTCACGGAGCTCGGAGAAGAAGTCGCGGCCTCGGATGTCGACGACCGCGGCGATGCGCGGCAGCGAGGCACCGGCACGCTCGACGAGTTCGACCAGCGGGCGGAGCATCTGCGGGGGCAGGTTGTCGACGACGTACCAGCCGAGGTCTTCGAGTGCGTTGCCGACGGTCGAGCGCCCTGCGCCGGACATGCCCGTCACGATGAGCATCTCCTGCTCGTCTTCAACCGTCATCGTCTCGAAGCCCCCTTCCGCGTGCCGACACCCCAGCCTATCGGGGCGCCGGAGCACCATCGGCCCGGAGATGGCGATGCACCGTCGCTGCGAGCGTGGGTCCGACACCCTTGACCTCGGCGATGGCCGATTGATCGGCCTGCCGGAGCCTCGCAACCGAACCGAAGTGCTTCAGCAGCTCCTTCACGCGCGCCGGCCCCAGTCCGGGGATCTCCGACAGCACCGAGCCGATGTCGCGCTTGCGGCGCTGTCGCTGGTGGGTGATCGCGAAACGGTGTGCCTCGTCGCGCACCCGCTGGAACAGGAACAGTGCATCGCTGTTGCGCGGGAGGATGACGGGGAAGTCGGCGTCAGGGGTCCAGATCTCTTCGAGCCGCTTCGCGATGCCGCAGAGGTAGATTCCCTCGACGCCCGACTCGGCGAGGGCGCGCGCAGCGGCCGCGACCTGCGGCTGCCCGCCGTCGACGACGAGGAGATTCGGACGATAGGCGAACTTCTTGCGCCGTTCGGATGCCGCGGCCTCGGCCAGGCTCAGCGCATCGGCGTCGGCGTCGGCATCGGCGCTGATGGGCACCGGCGGCGCTTCGGGGCGCACGAGGTACGCGAGCCGTCGCGTGAGCACCTGGTGGATGGAGTCGGTGTCATCACTCGACTGCGGGATGGTGAACCGGCGGTACTCGTCTTTGCGGGGCAGTCCGTCTTCGAAGACGACCATCGAGGCGACGATGTTCGTGCCGCTCAGGTGTGAGACGTCGTAACACTCGATGCGCAGCGGGGCATCGGACATGCCGAGCGCCTCTTGGATGTCTTCGAGCGCACGCGAGCGGGTGGTGAAGTCGGCGCTGCGACGGGTCTTGTAGAGCATGAGGGACTGCTTCGCGTTCTGCGTCGCCGTCTCGAGCAGTGCCGCCTTGTCGCCCCGTTGGGCGGCCCGGAGCCGCACCTTGCGACCCGCGAGCGTGCCGAGCCAGGTCTCGAGTGCCGGGGCGTCGTCGGGCAGTTCGGGCACTACAACCTCTGCGGGCGGACGGATGTCGTCGAGGTACGCGTTCTGCACGACCGAGTCGACGAGTTCGCCGAGCGGCACGTCGAGTTCTTTGTCGACGGTCCAGGAGCGCACGCCGCGCACCCGGCCAGAGCGCACGATGAACAGTTGCACCGCAGCCGACAGTTCGTCGTGGTCGATGCCGAACACGTCGATGTCGACCGCGTCGCCGAGCACCACCGCGCTCTTCTCGAAGAAGGACTCGGCCGCCTGGATCTGGTCGCGCCGGCGCGCCGCGGTCTCGTAGTCCTGCACGACCGCTGCCGCCCGCATCTGCTGCGTCAGCTCGCCGATGATGCGGCGGTCCTGATTCTGCATGAAGGCGACGAACCGCTCGACGTTCTCTCGGTGCTCTTCGATCGTGACCTGCATCGAGCACGGACCGAAGCAGCGCCCGATCTGCCCCGCGAAGCAGGGCCGGCCACTCGCCATGGCGCGCTTGTAGTCGGAGTCCTTGCAGGTGCGGATCGGGAACAGCTTGAGCAGCACCTCGAGCGTCTCGTTGACCGCCCAGACCTTCGGATACGGACCGAAGTACCGTGCACCGGGGATGCCGCGGCGACGCGACACCATCGCCCGAGGTGCCTCGTCGGCGAGCGTGACGACGAGGTAGGGGTAGGACTTGTCGTCTTTGAAGCGCACATTGAACGGCGGATGGAACTCGTTGATGAGGGTGATCTCGAGTTGCAGCGCCTCGACGTCGTTCGCGACGACGGTCCACTCGACGGATGCCGCGGTGGTGACCATTCGGCGCGTGCGCTCGTGCAGGGTGCGGAGCGGCGCGAAGTAGTTCGAGAGCCGGGCGCGCAGGTTCTTCGCTTTGCCCACGTAGAGCACGCGCCGATCGGCGTCTCGGAATCGGTAGACGCCCGGCGAGGTCGGGATCTCCCCCGCCTTGGGGCGATACGGGACAGTGTCGCTCATCGATTCAGCTGGCGACCTCGGTGCGCACGGATGCCGCGTCGAAGATCTCGCGCAGGAAATACCCCGTGTGGCTCGCCGATACCGCGGCGACCTGCTCGGGCGTTCCGGTGGCGATGACCTGCCCGCCCCCCGAACCGCCCTCGGGGCCGAGGTCGATGACCCAGTCGGCTGATTTGATGACGTCGAGGCTGTGCTCGATCACGATGACGGTGTTGCCCTTCTCGACGAGCTTGCCGAGCACCTTGAGGAGCTTGCGGACGTCTTCGAAGTGCAGGCCGGTGGTGGGCTCGTCGAGCACGTACACGCTGCGGCCGTTGGACCGGCGCTGCAGCTCGGTGGCGAGCTTCACGCGCTGGGCCTCGCCTCCGGAGAGGGTGGTGGCGCTCTGGCCGAGCTGCACGTAGCCGAGTCCGACGTCGACGAGCGTCTTCAGGTAGCGATGGATCGCGGAGATCGGCTCGAAGAACTCGGCCGCCTCGCTGATCGGCATCTCGAGCACCTCGGAGATGTTCTTGCCCTTGTAGTGCACCTGCAGGGTCTCGCGGTTGTATCGCTTGCCGCCGCAGACCTCGCACGCGACGTACACGTCGGGCAGGAAGTTCATCTCGATCTTGATCGTGCCGTCGCCCGAGCAGGCCTCGCACCGGCCGCCCTTGACGTTGAAGCTGAAGCGGCCAGGGAGGTACCCGCGCGCCTTCGCCTCGTTCGTCTCGGAGAAGAGCGTGCGAATGCGGTCGAAGACGCCGGTGTAGGTCGCCGGATTGGAACGGGGGGTGCGGCCGATCGGGGCCTGGTCGACGTGCACGACCTTGTCGAGCTGGTCGAGGCCTGTGACACGGCGATGCTTGCCGGGCACTTTGCGTGCCCCGTTCAGCCGGTTGGCGAGCACGCGGTAGAGGATGTCGTTCACGAGCGAGGACTTACCGGAGCCGCTCACCCCGGTGACGGCCGTGAAGGTGCCGAGCGGGAACTCCACGTCGACGCCACGGAGGTTGTTCGCCTCCGCCCCGTGCACCGTGATGATGCGGTCTCGGTCGATGGGCCGCCGATGGGTGGGGGTCGGGATCTCCTTGCGCCCGGCGAGGTAGTCGCCGGTGAGCGATCGGGTGTTCTTCACCAGGTCGGCGTAGCTGCCCGAGTGCACCACGGTGCCGCCGTTCACGCCCGCCCCGGGGCCGATGTCGACGATCCAGTCGGCGGTGCG